>NZ_BAGM01000094.1 GCF_000308855.1 Nocardia veterana NBRC 100344
GGCAGGCCGCCGGGCTGGTGCGCCAGCGCGAACTCGCCGAGCAGGCGCAGGCCGCCGCCGGGGTGATGGCGGCCGACCGACTGCGCCGTGCGCTGTTGTCGGCCGTCAGCCACGATCTGCGCACCCCGCTGGCCGCCGCGAAGGCCGCGGTGTCGAGTCTGCGCAGCGAGGACGTGCAGTTCTCCCCCGCCGATACCGCCGAACTGCTGGAGACGATCGAGGAATCCACCGATCAGCTGACCGCGCTGGTCGGCAATCTGCTCGACTCGTCCCGGCTGGCGGCGGGCGCCGTCGAACCGACGCTGAAACAGGTTTACCTGGAAGAGGTCGTCAATCGCGCGGTGGTCGGGGTCGGGATGGGCACCCGTGGCGTCCGCCAGGCGGCGATGGACCGGGTCAAGGTCGAGGTCGGCGATATTTCGGTGTACGCCGACAGCGGGTTGCTGGAGCGGGTGCTGGCCAATCTGATCGACAACGCGCTGCGCTATTCCGGACCGGTCGCCTCCTCGGATGCCGCAGTGCCCGACACACCGGTGCGGGTTGGCGCCGAACGCGACGGCGACCGGGTATCCATCACTGTGGTCGACTACGGTCCCGGCGTGCCCACCGGGCTGGAGGACCAGATGTTCGAACCGTTCCAACGGCTGGGCGATCGAGACAACTCCACCGGTGTCGGCCTCGGCCTGTCGGTGGTACGCGGTTTCGTCGATGCGATGGGCGGGACGGTCCATGCCGAACCGACCCCGGGAGGTGGTCTCACCATGGTCGTCGAACTACCCGCGGAGCAGACCCGTGAGTGAGGTGGCACAGCAGCCGAGCGCGGCTGCCGCGCGGAATCCAGGAGGTGCGGTGACGACATCGGCCGAACGCGGCGCGCCCGCGGTCCGGGTGCTGGTGGTCGACGACGAACCGCAGATCCTGCGCGCGCTGCGGATCAATCTGTCGGTGCGCGGATACGACGTGATCACCGCCGCCACCGGGGCCGCGGCGCTGCGTGCCGCGGCGGAGAAGCATCCGGACGTGGTGGTGCTGGATCTCGGACTGCCCGATATCGACGGCATCGAGGTACTGGCCGGGTTGCGCGGCTGGAGTTCGATGCCGGTGATCGTGCTGTCGGCGCGTACCGATTCCGCGGACAAGGTGGAGGCGCTCGACACGGGCGCCGACGACTACGTGACCAAACCGTTCGGGATGGACGAACTGCTGGCGCGATTGCGTGCCGCCGTGCGCCGGTCCACCTCGGCGGTGGAAGACATCGCACCGGTGGTGGAGACCTCCTCCTTCACCGTCGATCTGGCAGCCAAGAAGGTCACCCGCCGCGGTCACGACGTCCACCTCACCCCGACCGAATGGGGGGTGCTGGAAATGCTGGTGCGAAACCAGGGCAAACTCGTCGGCCGCCGGGAGCTGCTGCGCGAGGTGTGGGGCCCGTCGTATGCCACCGAAACGCATTACCTGCGTGTTTATCTGGCCCAGCTGCGCCGCAAGCTCGAGGACGATCCGTCGCAGCCGAAACATCTGCTCACCGAGGCGGGTATGGGTTATCGCTTCCAGGCCTGATTCGGTCGTGAGATCTGCCACAACGCGTCGGGTCCACCACGCCGTGATCGGATGCCCGCTGCGCGTTCGGCAATCGCGATGGCAGGATCGACGGTATGTCCGAACAGACCGCTGCCAACGCTCCCACCTCGACGGCTCCCGCGGCGACCGCGTCGGCCGCGAAGGCGTCCGCCGCCACCAAGCCGGCGACCAGCCTGTGGGTCGAGCGCACCGGCACCCGCCGCTATACCGGCCGCAGTTCCCGCGGCGCCGAGGTCCTCATCGGATCCGATGGTGTCGAGGGTGTTTTCACCCCCGGTGAGTTGCTGAAGATCGCGCTGGCGGCGTGCACCGGCATGAGTTCGGACTTCCCGCTGTCCAACCGGCTGGGCGAGAACTACGACGTCACGATCCGCGTCTCCGGGGACGCCGACCGCGAGAACGAGGTCTACCCCCAGCTGAACGAGGTCGTCGAACTGGATCTGTCCGAGCTGGACGAGGCCGGTCGGCAGCGACTGCTGGTCACCGTGCAGCGTGCCATCGACAAGGTGTGCACCGTGGGTCGCACGCTGAAGGCCGGCTCCACCGTGAACCTGACCTTCCAGATCGACTCGTGACCGCCGAACCCGTCCGGCTCAGCGCCTGGGTGCACGGCTACGTCCAGGGCGTCGGATTCCGCTGGTGGACCCGATCGCGGGCCCTGGAACTCGGACTCGTCGGATATGCCCGCAACACCAGGGACGGCCGGGTGCATGTGGTGGCCGAGGGCCCGCGGCCCGCGGGTGAACGTTTGCTGGCATTGTTGCGGTCGGGTGACACGCCTGGTCGCGTCGATCTGGTTGTGGAAAACTGGGGCGCCGCCCTCGGTGAGTTCACAGGCTTCGAGGAACGGTAGCGGCGGGGAAACAGGAGTCGATCGTTGGCAAAAAATGAGCCGGGCGGCGGGCCCGGGGATCGCGATTCGCACGATCCCGGTGCCGAACCGCCCGCGGGGGACGACAGCGCACACGGTCCGGAATCGGCCAGTGGCACAGCGGATGTCGGCGGAGCCGAGCCCACCGTGCGATTTCCGGCGGCGGCCGAACCGCCGAATCCGGCACCGGCCCCGACGCTTCCCGGTCTGCCGGAGATCCCCGGTATGCCGAATCCACTGCCGGACCAGCCCGTCGGTGCGACGGAGGCCGCCGGTACGCCCGCGGCTGCGGCTCCGAGCGAAACCCCCGGCGGCGCGGGCGATTCCGAATCGCCGCGGCGGATGCGCGGCAGCATGCAGCGCCAGGAGGCCGGCGTCACCCAGCCGCGACCGCCGACCGTGGCCGAGGCCCGAGCCCGGGACAAGGCACGCAAGCGGGCCGAGGAGGCCGAGCGGGCCGCGGCCGAAGCGCTGGAAGCCAAGAAACGCACCCGTCGCCGGTTGTTGATCGGCGGCGTCGCGGTCGCCGGAATTGCGGCGGTCGTGGGCGCGGGCTATCTGGCGTACCAGGCGGTGCACAAGCCCGACGTCACCGCCTACTGCATCACCGACGACAACGGTCAGCAGCAGGTCGTACCCGACGACGACTGTGTCCGCGCCCAGTCCTACGCCACCACCAGCGGCTACTACGGCGGATACCACTCGCCGGGCATCTTCTTCTACAACGGCCACCAGTACCGCTACTACTACGGGGGCAACAACTCCGTGGGCCGCCCGCCGAGCGGCGGCAGCACCGTCGCGCCGAAGAAGGCGTCGGTCAGCACCAAGAGCGGGACCATCGTGCGCGGCGGTCTCGGCAGTAAATCCGGTTCCACCAGTGGAGGCTCGTAGATGCGCCGGATGCGCAACCCGCAACGTCCCGGCTGGCAGCAGATCGTCGCCGATCAGGGCCTGGTATTCGGCTCCCCCGGCCGCGACGCCAACGGCGCCGCGCGGCCGTACTGGGACGAGTCGGTGCACTACGAATTCGATCTCGACGAGATCCTGGCGCTGGAAGCCCAGGTCGAGGTCCTGCATTCGATGTGCCTGCACGCCGTCGAGCAGATCGTGCTCACCGAACGGTTCGCCGATTTCGGTCTGCCGGAATGGAGTTGGGAGCCGATCAAGAAGTCGTGGCAGCGTAGCGACCCCTACGTCTACGGACGTTTCGATCTGCGCTACGACGGCCGGGGCCCGGCGAAACTGCTGGAGTACAACGCCGATACCCCGACCTCCCTGCTCGAGGCGGCGATCGTGCAGTGGCATTGGCTGACCGACGTCTATCCGGACGACGATCAGTGGAATTCGTTGCACGAGAAGCTGGTCGAGCGTTGGGGTGAACTGCTGAATCAGCTGCCGACCAATCAGCTGCACTTCACCTGGTCCGCGGCCGACGCCTCCGGCGAGGACAACGTCACCACCGCCTATATGCAGGAGACCGCCGCCGAAGCGGGTTTCGACACCGTCGCGCTGCCGATCGAGGAGATCGGATTCGACACCGAGCTGGAGCGTTTCGTCGATCTGGCGGAGGCCCCGATCGATTCGATCTTCAAGTTGTACCCGTGGGAGTGGGCGCTCGACGACGATTTCGGCAAGCGGGTGGTCGAATCCATCCCGGCTACCGCGTGGGTCGAACCGCTGTGGAAGACACTGCTTTCCAACAAGGCGCTGCTGGCGGTGCTGTGGGAGATGTATCCGGGGCATCCGAATCTGCTGCCGGCCTACCTCGACGATCCGCACGAACTCACCGAGTACATCCGCAAACCCAAGCTGGGTCGCGAGGGCGCGAACATGACGATCGTCGGCGCCGGAATGGAAACCTCGACCGGTGGGGTGTACGGCGAAGAGGGCTTCGTCTACCAACTGCTCGACCCGCTACCGGATTTCGACGGTCTGCGTCCCGTGCTGGGCGCCTGGATCGTCGGCGACACATCGGCGGGCCTGGGCATCCGGGAATCCCCCGGACTGATCACCGACGACGGATCGACCTTCGTCCCGCACCGCATCCCCACCAAGTAGCATTCAGCGACCCGATCAACATCACCGGAGGAATCTGTGACGTCCACCCTCGCGCTCGAATCAGGGTATTGGAGCTCCGTCGGTCACGGCGTCGGCGCGATCGCGTCGTATGCGGTACTGGGTCTGGTCCTGATGCTGATCGGATTCCAGGCGATCGACAGCTCCACGCCGGGACCGCTGCGCAAGATGGTCGCCGCGGGTAATCCGAATGCAGTCGTCATCGCTTCCGCCGGCATGGTCAGTATGGCGCTGATCGTGGTGCTGGCCATCTACTCCTCCGGCGGCCGGCTCGCCGAGGGCCTGATCGCCACCGCGATTTACGGATTGGTAGGCATCATCGCGCAGATAGCGTCGATCCGGTTGCTGGAATGGCTGGTCGGCCTGCACATCGGCGATCTGCTGAAATCGCCCACCTACCAGATTCAGTCGCTGCTGGTGGCCGCCGCGCATCTGGCCATCGGTATGGTCGTCGCGTTCGCGATTCTCTGAAGTCACCGGCCGCGCCGTCAGTGCGGTTGCGGACTTCGGGCGGTGAATTCCAGCAGTTCGGACAGCGGCCGGGTATTGATGATCCGCTCGGGCGGGACCTCGCATTCGACTGCACGCTCGCAGCCGTAGCCCTGCCAGTCCAGCTGGCCGGGGGCATGGGCATCGGTATCGATACTGAACCAGCAGCCCATCTCGACGGCCAGCCGCAGCAGGCGACGCGGCGGATCGAGACGTTCCGGGCGGCTGTTTATTTCGACCGCCGTCCCGTACCGCCGGCAGGCCTCGAAGACCAGTTCGGCGTCGAAGGACGACTCCGGTCTGATCCCGCGATTGCCGGCGACCAAACGCCCGGTGCAGTGCCCGAGCACATCGACATTCGGATTCGCCACCGCGTACACCATGCGCTTGGTCATGGTGTCGGAATCGGCGCGCAGATTCGAATGCACGCTCGCCACGACGACATCCAGCCGGGCCAGCAGATCGGCCTGCTGGTCGAGGGTGCCGTCGTCGAGGATGTCGACCTCGATCCCGGTCAGGATGCGAAACGGCGTCAATTTCTCGTTGAGTTCGGCGACCACGTCGAGCTGGCGGCGTAGCCGATCCGCCGACAGCCCGTTCGCGACGGTCAGCCGCGGGGAATGATCGGTCAGCGCGCAGTATTCGTGGCCGAGGGCCTGTGCGGTCCGCATCATCTCCTCGATCGGGCTGCCACCGTCGGACCAGTCGGAGTGCGTATGCAGATCACCGCGCAGCAGCGTGCGGATGGCGGCGCCAGCCGGGGCGATCGGCTGTGCCGCGGAACGCAATTCGGCCAACCGCTTCGGCACCGCGCCGGCACATGCCTGTTCGATCACCGCCGCGGTTTTCGGCCCGATACCCGAAAGCTCTTGCCAGGAACCGGAATTCCGATACCTCGCGAAGTCGGCATCGGACAGCTCCGCCACCGTGTCGGCGGCCCGCCGGTACGCCTTGACCCGATGCGTCTGCGCGCGATCACGTTCCATCCAGAACGCGATCTCGCGCAGCGCCGCCACCGGATCCGGATTGCCCACCGCCACTACCGCATCCGGCTGTATTTGATGAACGCGACTCCGTCCTCGAATACGCGGCTGGTGAGCACCCGGAACAGCGCCGGTTCCGGCAGTCGAGGCCCGGCGCCGAACAGGGGCCGGCCGTGGCCCAGCACGATCGGATACATCTTCAGGAAAATCTGATCGATCTCCGGCAGGAGCGCCTGCGCCAATTCACCGCCGCCACACAACCAGATGCCGGAGCCCTTCTCCTGTTTCAGCCCGCGCACCCGCCCCAGCGGGTCGGCGGAGATCAGCGTGACATCGGGGTCGGGATCGTCGGGCAGTGTGGTCGAGACGACGAACTGACGCAGATGCGAGTAGGGGCTCGAGGTGCCGGTACGCACGCCGAAATCGTGGGTTTTGCGGCCCATGATCACGGTGTCGAAACTTTCGCCAGGGCTGTCGATGCCCAGTGATTCGCGCACCTTCGTCGGCAGAGTTTCCGGATATTGCGCGGTGATGGCGGGGCCGTGGTCACCACCGACCGGGAAGAAGTCCACCGAGCCGTCCGGGGTGGCGATATAGCCGTCGATGGTCGAGGCGACGTAGTAGGTGAGCTTGCGCATCCGTTCTCCCTTCCAGCGAAGTGGCGTCGTCGGACACACTGAAACGGTAGCGCGTGGTCGCGGCTAGCGGCGAGGCTTCGGCTGGCACCGGGGACAGGAGAACGAGGAGCGGTTCATGAACTTCTCGCGGCGAATCGGGGCCCCGCAACGCCGGCACGGCCGGTCCGCACGACCGTAGGCGGCCAACGACCGCTCGAAGTAGCCGGAACTGCCGTTGACGTTGACATACAGGGCGTCGAACGAGGTGCCGCCGGCGTCGAGCGCCTCGGCCATCACGGCCTGCACATCGCCCAGCAGCCGCCGCACGGCCGGGCGGGTGAGCGCCGCGGCACTGCGTTCGCCATGGATCCGGGCGCGCCACAGCGCCTCGTCGGCGTAGATGTTGCCGATCCCCGAGACCACCGTCTGGTCCAGCAGCACCCGCTTGATCTCCGAGGACTTCCCTCGGATGCGGGCGACCACGGCCTCGGTGTCGAACTGCGGATCCAGCGGATCGCGCGCTATGTGGGCAACCGATTCGGGCACGTCCGTGCCGTCGAGGGTGATCAGGCGGTTGAGCGCCCAGCCGCCGAAGGTGCGCTGATCGACGAACCGCAGCTGGGTCCCGTTGTCGAGCGCGGCGACGATATGGGCGTGCTTCTCCAGCGGCGCCTGTGCGGGCTGGACCAGCATCTGCCCACTCATCCCGAGATGGACGACCAGGGCGGCATCGGGGTCGTCGAAGGTCAGCCAGAGGAATTTGCCGCGGCGGCAGGCCGATTCGATGCGCAACCCGGTCATCCGGGCGGCGAGATCATCGCCACCGAGTTCGTGCCGACGCACCGACCGTGGATGTTTGACCAACACCGATTCGATGGTGTGGCCGACGACGTGTTCGGCGAGTCCGCGCCGCACCACCTCGACTTCGGGTAGTTCGGGCATCAATCCCCAGCTTTGGCGGGACTGTCGGCGGTGAGCGCCTGCCAGGCGGCGCCGGCAGCCTTCTGTTCGGCTTCCTTCTTCGACCGGCCGACACCCTGACCGTAGGCCTGGCCGCCGATCACGGCGGTCGCGGTGAATTCCTTGTCGTGGTCGGGTCCGGTCGAGGTGATCTCGTAACTGGGCACGCCGATGCCGCGTTCGGCGGTGAGCTCCTGCAGGCTGGTCTTCCAGTCCAGTCCGGCGCCCATCCGCGGACCGCGCTCGAGCAGTTCGGCGAACAGACGCAGCACCACCCCGCGCGCGACCTCGATCCCGTGCTGCAGGTGGACCGCACCCAGCAACGATTCCATGCCGTCGGCCAGGATGCTGGCCTTGTCGCGACCGCCGGTGAGCTCCTCGCCCTTTCCGAGCAGGAGATGGCGGCCGAGGCCGCCCTCACCCAGGCCGCGAGCGACCTCGGCCAGGGCGTGCATATTCACCACGCTGGCCCGCAGCTTGGCGAGCTCGCCCTCGGATTTGTCCGGATGCTCGAGGTACAGGCGCTCGGTGATGCTCAGGCCGAGCACCGAATCGCCCAGGAATTCCAGACGTTCGTTGGTCGGCAGACCACCGTTCTCATAGGCATAGGAACGGTGGGTGAGCGCCAGCCGGAGCAGGTCCGGACGCACCTCCACACCCAGCGCTTCGAGCAGGCTGGTGTGGTCGGCGGCATCACCGGCGGCGGGCGCCTCCGCTTCGTCCTTACCGGCGGTCACTTCGTGGCTACCCGATCGACGGATCAGATGGCCGAGGTGACCTGACGGCCCTTGTAGGTACCGCAGTTCGGGCACGCGATGTGCGGGAGGGTCTTCTGACCGCACGCCCGGTTCGGGCAGGTGATCAGGGTCGGCGCGGTGGCCTTCCACTGGCTGCGCCGCGAGTGGGTGTTGGCACGAGACATCCGGCGCTTCGGAACGGCCACGACTACTTCTCCTCTGTCGTCGAACTTGCCGCACCATTGCGGTCGGCAAGAGATCGGTCTACGTCTGATGGGGCGTCGGAGACGCCGATGCCGGGGGTTTCGCTCGCGAATTTCGCAAGTCCCGCCCAGCGAGGGTCCAGTATCTCATGCGTGTGATCCGGACCCGCAATCGCCATCCGCACCCCACACTGCGGGCACAGCCCGGCACAGTCGGGTTCGCACAGCGGTTGCAACGGCAGTTCGAGGCCGACGGCGTCGGTGAGCACCGGCTCGATGTCGATCATGTCGTCGACGATCCGGTAGATCTCGTCTTCCTCGGTGGTCTGCTCGGTCGCGCTGTCCGGGTAGGCGAACAGCTCGGTGATCTCGAGTTCCAGATCATCAGCGAACGACTCCAGACAGCGCGAGCACTCCCCCTCGATCGGTGCCGACACCGAACCGGTGACCAGCACTCCCTCCGAGACCGCCTGCAGGGTCAGATCGAGGTCGATCTCGGCACCGGCCGGAATCGCGATCAGATCCAGGCCGATCTTCTCGGGGGCGGTGACGACGCGATGCACCTGCCGGATCGAGCCCGGGGCACGCCCCAGACTGCGGGTGTCCAGCACGAAATCCGCGTCCGTCTGACGACGACGCGAACCGGAACCGGACTGGGCGGACATCGGACACTCACTCCACGTTTCGAGGGGGTTTGGGCAACCACTCCACAGTACGCGAACTGCGCCGATCCCCCCAAATCCCGGATCGCCGGCCGGCTCAGCGCCGGAAGTCGGCGGCGTAGTCCGGAATGCCGGTGCCCGAACGCAACTGCTGGCGGCCACGACCCACCGTGCGCAGGGTGGAATGCAGCGTCTCCTCGAAATCGGCCAGCTGGGAGTCGACGTACTGATCGCACTCTTCTCGCAGCCGGTCCGCCTCGGTCTGCGCGGCATCGATCAGGCGCGCGGATTCGGCGTGCGCGGCCCGGACCACCTCGGTCTGCGAAACCAGGCGTTCCTGCTCGGCCTGCCCCTCGGCCACCGAGCGCTCGTAGGAGGCCTGACCGGCGGCGATCATCCGCTCCGATTCGGTGCGGGCGCGACCGGTCACCGCCTCGTACTCGGCCTTGCCGTCGGCCACGATCCGCTCGGCCTCGGCCTGCGCGGTGGCGACCAGATGGTCGGCGTGCGCCCGCGCCTCGGCGACCATGCGGTCGGCGTGCGCCTTGGCATCGGCGAGCAGCCGATCGGCCTCTTCCCGCGCGCTGCCGACGGTCTGCTCGGCCTGCTCGTTGGCGCCGGTGACGGTCGCCTCGGCCGAATTGCGGGCGTCGGAGACGATCTTGTCGCGATGATCGAGGACGTCCTGGGCGTCGTCGAGCTCACCGGGCAGGGCTTCCCGCACATCGTCGAGGAGCTCGAGCACGTCGCCGCGCGGCACGATGCAATTGCGGGTCGGCGGGATACCCCGTGCCTCTTCGACGATCGCGACCAGTTCGTCGAGTGCCTCGAATACGCGGTACATCCTGCTGACCCCACTCTCCTGCCGAACTTTCGCGGCGAATACGTGCCACGACGGCCTTTTACTGCCTTGGCCCAGTCTGCCCGTCTGCCGCGTGTCTGCCCAGATCACCATCGGTGTGTCGGATGGTGTTTCCTATCCCACAGGAATCAAGTGGAGGGAATCTCTCCGCTTGGTGCTATCTTTCTACCGAGCGGTAGACCAGCCGGACCGTCGACGCTCGACGCCCGGCACTGTGCGATCGGAACGACAATGGTTGTCCTTTATCCGGCACCTCCGGGGCTGTGGGTGGACCCACAACCCGGCCCGGGCGTATCCCGCCTACACAGCGAACTGTCGGCCGAGACCCCGGAACCGCAGCACTCCCCGCCCCGCGGCCGCACCCTCGGCGTTCGCGCCTCGGCCGCCCGATTCGCCGACTATCTGCGCGGGGATCACTGGCTTCCGCAACTGATTCGGTTCGCCCTGGTCGGCGGCTTCAGCAATATCGGCTATTTCCTGCTGTTCCTGGCCTGCTACGGCGGCGGTCCGCAGCTCGCCAACCTCGTCGGTTCCATCATCAGCACCGCCCTGGCCAACGAACTGCATCGCCGCCTCACCTTCCATGCCGCCGATCGGGTCGGCTGGCTGGCCGCACAGCTCGAGGGCGGCGGACTGGCACTGGCGGGCCTGGCCATCACCTCCGGAGCGTTGGCGATTCTGGATATCGTCGCGCCCGGATTGGGCGATGTCACCGAGGCGATGGCGGTCATCGGGATCACCGCGGCGGTCGGCACGTTGCGCTTTCTCACCCTGCGCCTCTGGGTGTTCTGACCGCGCGCACCGCGACCTCGACAGTTATGTACGGGGTGCGGCTGCAACCTGGTCATTTGTGCAAGGAACCGAGGCGGGTTACCCCACGTCCTAACTCAGCAAACGTCGTTGCGGGTTCTCATCGTGGGAGGTTCGCCCTATGCACCACAATTCGGGATGCCGGACGGATTGGCGCACCGGTCTGCGCACGGTTTCGTCGTTGCCCCGGGCGGGATTTCGCCGGGCCGAGCCGTGCCGGGCATTGCCGGCGCATCCGCACCGGCGCCCGCACACCGATCCCGGTCCGCGATGAACAGCGGAAACGGATCCGCTGCCGGGCGGAATCGGGCTGGGGGCGGGGCGGTCTCGGATCACGCGCCGGGTCGATGGCTCCAGGACGGAGTGCATCGGCGCCGGGACGTCGTCTCGGTCGGAGGTAGCGACCACGAGATTCGGCGCCGGTGCGCCGGGGGCAGTTGGCGACGCCTGCGGCGCGGCGCGTACGCGGAATCGGCGATGCTCACCGGACTGGATGCGGTCGCCCGCCACCGGCTGCAGGTCGCGGCACTGCTGCCGGAGATGGCGGCGGGCGCCGTGGTGAGCCATCAGTCCGCGGCGGTGCTGCTGGGCGCGCCAATCCCGCCCGGCCTGCTCGACCGCGTCCACGTCACCCGAAACCGCCGCTACGGTGGCCGGATCAAGGCCGGGCTCAAAGTCCACTGCGCGCCGGTCGACCGGGTGGCCGAACTGGGCGGCCGGCTGATCACGTCGCCGGCGCGAACGGTGGTAGACCTGGCCCGCACCATTCCGTTCGCCGCCGCCGTCGTCGTCGGTGACGCGCTCGTCCGCGAATTCGGTCTCACCGCAGACGGTCTCGGGCGAGAGCTCGAGTTCGCTCGGCGACGGCGCGGAGCCGAGGTGGGCCGGCGAGTGGTGGCCTTCCTCGATCCGCGCAGCGGCGGCGTCGCCCACTCCCGGGCCCGGGTACTGCTGCATCACCTCGGGCTCCCGCCGGCGGCCGCGGGCGGGCTGGTCTGCGGCGACGGATCGGTACTGGGCTGGGTGGACCTGTATCTGCGTGGCACCGGTGTGGTGATCACCCTCGCCGACCCCACCGGGCCACCCCACCCGGTCGCCGGTGCGAGTCGGCCCGCACCGCCACCCGACGCTACGCTGTTGCGGCGCTACGGCTTTCACCACATCCGCACCACAGGGCGCGAGTTGCGAAATGGAGCGGCGGCGAGCCGAATCCGTGCCGCACTCGCCGAGAGCAGGCAGGCGCCCCCGCACGGTGACATCCGGCCCGCGCCGCTGCCGCCGGCGACGCCGCTACCGCTGCGCCCGCTGTGAAGGTCGGCGACCGGGCCACCGCCGAGCGGAACCACCGGCCCGCTGGGCGCCGTTGCGCGGGCCGGGCGGATCCAGGCTTCCGGGCCGAATTGCGGGTGTGGAAGCGGCCACTCCCGTCCGCTGCGCCGGGTGCGGACCTGTTAGCGTCGCACCATGGCTGGAGCACTGTGCCCCGGGTCCTTCGATCCGGTGACCAACGGGCATCTCGATGTCATCTCGCGCGCGGCCGCGCAATTCGACGAGGTGGTCGTGACCGTGATGATCAACAAGAGCAAACAGGGCATGTTCAGCGTCGACGAGCGGATCGAGATGTTGCGCGAGGCGACCTCGGACCTGCCCAACGTGCGGATCGAATCCTGGTACGGACTGCTGGTCGATTTCGCGCGGGAGCAGGGCATCACCGCCATCGTGAAGGGGCTGCGCGATGCCACCGATTTCGGTTACGAACTGCAGATGGCGCAGATGAACAAGAAGCTGTCGGGTGTCGACACCTACTTCTTGGCGACCAACCCGGCCTACAGCTTCCTGTCCAGCTCGCTGGTCAAGGAGGTCGCGACCTTCGGCGGCGATGTCACCGACATGCTGCCGCCGGCCGTGCACAAGCGCCTGCTGGCCCGTATCGCCGAGCGCCGCGGCTGAGTCGTCACCGCCGCGGCGGGAGCGACCGCCGCGGTGACCCGCCCGCCACGGGCGACGCTGCCCGAGCCGGTCCCAGGTCCGGCGTCAACCGCGGTATTCCGCGAGATCGATCCGGGTTTCGCCGTATCGCCGCGGTTTCAGCGGCGAATACCCTGTCGGCCAGGTAGTTTCCGGTGATCGAGCCGACCGTTCGACGACGATCAGCGCGTCCTCGTACAGCCAGCCGTTGGTCGACAACGCCCGCAGGTCGGCCTCGACGGCTGCGTCGGCAACCGCGTACGGCGGGTCGGACAGCACCAAGTCGTACGGTTCGGCTGGTGTTGTCGCCAGCACGGAAGCGACTGCGCCCGAGCGTAATTCGGCGCCCGGTACATCCAGATCCGCGATATTTCCGCGAATCACCGCGGTCGCCTTGCGATCGGATTCGACCAGCAGCGCATGGGACGCACCGCGCGACAGCGCCTCCAGCCCCAGAGCACCGGAACCGGCGTAGAGGTCGAGCACCCGGATGCCGTCGAAATCCATGCGCGCGGCGAGCGCGTTGAACAGCGCTTCGCGCACCCGGTCCGAGGTGGGCCTGGTGCCCGCGGGCGGGACCCGCAACCGCCGGCCGCCGGCCGTGCCCGCGACGATCCGAGTCACCGCGGTTCCTCCGCCACCGCACGCCGAGCCGCGCGGCGCGGTCGGCTCCGACCGCGCGACGACAGCGACCGGCCCGCCGGCAGCTGGTGGGCGCAAGCGAGCGCGTGACCGATCACCGACCGCCCTCGTCCCGCGCCCGATTGTGGCCGATCCGCACCGTCATTCGGCCGCGGTCTCGTTCGTGCGCAGTTCCACGAGCAAGTCACCGCCCTCGACCTGCTGCACCGGTCCGATCGCCACGCGGGCGACGACACCGGCACGAGGTGCGGTGATCGCGGCCTCCATCTTCATCGCCTCGATGGTGCCCACCGTCTCACCGGCGGAGACCGTATCGCCTTCGCCGACGGTCAGAGTGACCACACCGGCGAACGGCGCCGCGATATGACCGGCGTTGTTCTTGTCGGCCTTCTCCGCCGCCGGGATCTCGCTGGCGATCGACCGGTCACGCACCTGCACCGGCCGCAGCTGACCGTTGAGGATGCACATGACCGTGCGCATACCCCGCTCGTCCGGCTCGGAGATCGCCTCCAGGCCGATGAGCAGCGTGACGCCCTTCTCCAGCTCGACCCGATGCTCCTCACCGTGGCGCAGACCGTAGAAGAACTGGTTCGCCGACAGTCCGGTGGTGTCGCCGTACTTCTCCCGGTGCGCCAGGAATTCGGCGGTCGGTCCGGGAAACAGCAAGCGGTTCAACGTTTCTCGTCGCTGCTGCGAGGTGCCGGCCAGGGCGGCCGAATCCTCGGCGGTGAGCGGCACTTCCGGCTTCGCCGGGCCCCGGCCCTCGAGGGCGCGGCTGCGGAACGGTTCGGGCCAGCCACCGGCGGGGGTGCCGAGTTCGCCACGCAGGAAGCCGATCACGGAATCGGGGATGTCGTAGCGGGCCGGGTCGGCGGCGAAGTCGTCGACGTCGACACCCGATCCCACCAGCGACAGCGCCAGATCACCGACCACCTTCGACGACGGTGTCACCTTCACCAGCCGGCCCAGCAGACGGTCCGCGGCCGCGTATTTCGCCTCCACCTCTTCGAACCGGTCACCCAGCCCGAGCGCGATCGCCTGCTGCCGCAGATTCGACAACTGCCCACCGGGAATCTCGTGGTGGTAGACGCGGCCGGTCGGCCCCGGCAAGCCGGACTCGAACGGCGCGTACACCTTTCGCAGCGCCTCCCAGTACGGCTCCAGATCGCAGACCGCGTCGAGACTCAACCCGGTGTCGTACGGCGAATGCGCGGCCGCGGCGACGATCGCCGACAGCGCGGGCTGGCTGGTGGTGCCGGCCATCGGCGCACTCGCCCCGTCCACGGCGTCCGCACCGGCCTGCCACGCCGCGAGATAGGTCGCGAGCTGACCGCCCGGGGTGTCGTGCGTGTGGACGTGCACCGGCAGATCGAAGTTGCTCCGCAGCGCCGTCACCAGGGTGTGCGCGGCCGGCGCCCGCAGCAGCCCGGCCATGTCCTTGATGCCGATGACATGCGCACCGGCCTCGACGATCTGCTCGGCCAGTTTCAGGTAGTAGTCGAGGGTGTAGAGGTTCTCGTTCGGATCCGACAGGTCGCCGGTGTAGGAGAGGGCGACTTCGGCGATCGCCGTACCGGTTTCGCGGACCGCGTCGATCGCCGGCCGCATCTGGTCCACGTTGTTGAGCGCGTCGAAGATACGGAAGATATCGATCCCGGTATCGGTGGCCTCGCGCACGAAGGCCCGGGTCACCTCCTCCGGGTACGGGGTGTAGCCCACCGTGTTGCGGCCGCGCAGCAGCATCTGCAGGCAGATGTTCGGAATCGCCTCGCGCAGGGCGGCCAGGCGCTCCCACGGATCCTCGTACAGGAACCGCAGCGCCACATCGTAGGTCGCGCCGCCCCAGCATTCGACCGAGAGCAGCTCCGGGGTCATCCGAGCGACGTGGCCCGCGACCGTCAGCAGGCCGCGCGTGCGTACCCGGGTGGCCAGCAGGGATTGATGGGCGTCGCGGAAGGTCGTATCCGTCACCCCGACCGCGTCCCGTTCGCGCAGCCACCGCGCGAAACCCTCCGGACCCAGTTCGAGCAACCGCTGCCGCGTCCCGTCCGGCGGCGGCGCGCTCAGGTCGATGGCCGGCAGTTTGTCGTGCGGATAGACCGCGGTCGGGCGTTCGCCGTGCGGCTTGTTCACGGTCACGTCCGCGAGGTAGCGCAGGATGCGGGTGCCGCGGTCGGCGGAACCGCGCTGGGTCAGCAGTTCGGGCCGTTCGTCGATGAACGAGGTGGTGATCCGTCCGGCCCGGAAATCCGGATCGTCGAGCACCGCCTGCAGGAACGGAATGTTGGTGGCCACACCGCGAATCCGGAATTCCGCGACCGCGCGCCGGGCCCGGGCCACCGCCGCGCCGAAGTCCCGCCCGCGGCAGGTCAGCTTCACCAGCATGGAGTCGAAGTGCGCGCCGACCTCGGCGCCGAGGTTCGCGCCGCCGTCGAGCCGGATACCGCCGCCGCCCGGCGACCGATAAGCGGTGATGCGACCGGTGTCGGGACGGAATCCGTTGGCCGGATCCTCGGTCGTGATCCGGCACTGCAGTGCGGCGCCGTGGATGGATACCGTCTCCTGGCTCAGTCCCAGATCGGTCAGCGTCTCCCCCGCCGCGATCCGCAGCTGCGCCTGCACCAGGTCGACGTCGGTGATCTCCTCGGTGACGGTGTGCTCGACCTGGATCCGCGGATTCATCTCGATGAACACGTGCTGTCCGCGCTCGTCGAGCAGGAATTCCACGGTCCCGGCGCACGAGTAGCCGATCTGTCGCGCGAAGGCCACCGCGTCCGCGCAAATCCGTTCGCGCAGTGCGGGATCCAGGTTCGGCGCGGGCGCGAGCTCGATCACCTTCTGATGCCGCCGCTGCAGCGAGCAGTCGCGCTCGAACAGATGCATCACATTGCCGTGCTGGTCGGCGAGGATCTGCACCTCGATATGGCGCGGATTGATCACCGCTTGCTCGAGGAAGACGGTCGGGTCGCCGAAGGCGGACTCGGCCTCCCGCATCGCCGCCTCGATCGCCTCCCGCAGCTGGACCCGGTCGCCGACGCGACGCATACCGCGGCCGCCACCGCCGGCAACCGCTTTGACGAAGACCGGGAACTGCATCGACTCCGCCGCGGCGAGCAATTCGTCCACATCGGCCGACGGCGCGCTGGAGGTCAGCACCGGCAGCCCGGCGGCCTTGGCCGCGGCGATCGCCCGCGCCTTGTTACCGGTGAGTTCGAGCACCTCGGCCGAGGGGCCGATGAAGGTGATGCCCTCGGCCGCGCACGCCGCGGCCAGATCCGGATTCTCCGACAGGAACCCGTAACCGGGGTAGACGGCGTCGGCGCCGGCCGACTTCGCCGCGTTCACGATTTCCGAGATCGACAGATACGCCCGCACCGGATGACCGGGGACGCCGATCTGGTACGACTCGTCGGCCTTGAGCCGGTGCACCGAGTTGCGGTCCTCGTACGGGAACACCGCCACCGTTCCGATGCCGAGTTCGTAGGCGGCGCGGAAAGCGCGAATGGCGATTTCCCCCCGGTTGGCGACCAGCACTTTGGAGAACATTCGACCAAGGTACCTGGCCGGTGAGCTGGGGCGAAACGTGAATGCGGCTTCGCAGCGATCCTCACAAACCGCACTCCGGGATCTGCGAAGTTGTGTTGTCCTCGCCGAAACATTTCCGCACACCACGGCCGGGGCCGTTTCACACCGCGGGCGGTGTCGATTATTGTCGGTGACGCAGCTGGTTCGCTGCGAACGACGAGTTGGAGCCCCGAGCGTCGCGCGCAGTGTCGAAACCGGCCCACCACGGGCCGGCGAGAGGGAACCCGGTGGGAATCCGGGACTGTCCCGCAGCGGTGAACAGGAACGACCGCCGTCATGAGCACTGGAACTTCCGGGAAGCGACGGCCAGTAGGCCGATCCGGGGCATATCCCCGCAGACGATGCCTGTGAGTCCGAAGACCTGCCGGTTGTGCCGGATACGCCGTATTCGGCGGCCACCGCCTCGTGGATCGGGCGGTCGGGCCCGGTGCCCACCGGATCATCCGGTGCGACACGGTTTTTCGGGGCTTCGTCCGTCGTAGGGCGGTGACCAGTGGCTTCCAGTACTGGAGAACACCGTGACTGTCACATCGACCGATCGTTTCACCGCAACGGTTCTGGGCCTCCCGCGAATCGGGCCGCGCCGCGAGCTCAAACGCGCCGTCGAAAGTTATTGGGCCGGAAGGATCGACGCCGCAGAGCTCGACCGGGTGGGTCGGCGGCTGCGGGTCGAGAGCCTCACCGCGGCCCAGTCCGCCGGACTCGATTCGGTGCCGGTGGGCACCTTCTCGCTCTACGACCAGATGCTCGATACGGCCGTGCTGTTGGGTGCGCTGCCGCCTCGGGTCGCCGATATCGCCGACCCGCTGGACCGCTATTTCGCGGCCGCCCGCGGCGCCGAAGGCATCGAACCGCTGGAGATGACCAAATGGTTCGACACGAACTACCACTATCTGGTGCCGGAGATCGGCCCCGACACCCGGTTCGCCCTCGACCCGGCCGGACCGCTGCGACAACTGCGGGAGGCACTCGACCTCGGCATTGCCGCGCGGCCCGTGGTGATCGGGCCGCTGACCTTCCTCGCCCTCGCCAAGGGCGTCGACGGCGTGAATCCGGCCGACCGTCTGCCCGAGCTGATTCCGCTCTACCGTGAGCTGCTGACCCGATTCGCCGAGGCGGGCGCGACCTGGGTGCAGTTCGACGAGCCCGCCCTGGTGCGGGATCTCGATGCCACCGAACTGGCCGCCGCCCGGACCACCTACACCGAGCTGAGCGCCGCCTACCGGCGGCCGAACCTGCTGGTGGCCACCTACTTCGGAACACCCGGGCCGGCGTTGGGCGCCCTCGCGGCCACGGCGGTCGACGGCATTGCCCTCGACCTGTGTTCCGGGACGACGGTATCCGAGATCGCGGAGCTTCCCGCGCTGGCGGACAAGCTGGTGGTGGCCGGTGTGGTCGACGGCCGCAACATCTGGCGCACGGATCTGGCCGCGGCGGTGCCCGAGCTGGACGCGCTGCGTAAGACGGTCGGCCGTCCGGCGGTGTCGACCTCGTGTTCGCTGCTGCATGTGCCGTACTCGCTGGCGGCCGAACCGGACCTGGACCCGGTGTTGCGATCCTGGCTGGCGTTCGGAGCCGAAAAGATCGCCGAGGTGCGGATCTTGGCTCGGGCGGTCGAGTCCGGCGCCGAGGCCGTCGCCGCGGAACTCGCGCAGGCGCGCTCCGCCATCGAGAGCCGTCGCCGCGACCCACGCTTGCACAACCGATCCGTGCGGGCCCGTCTGGCCGAAGTCGACGGCGGGCATCGCGCACCGGCACAGCGACGCCGGGAACTGCAGCGCGAACATCTGCGCCTGCCGTTGCTGCCGACCACCACCATCGGCTCCTATCCGCAGACCTCCGATATCCGCGCCGCCCGCGCCGCGCTGCGCGCCGGGTCGATCACGCCGACGCAGTACCGCGAGCGGATGCGCGCGGAGATCGCCGATGTCGTTGCCCTGCAAGAGGAACTGGGCCTCGACGTGCTCGTGCACGGCGAACCGGAACGCAACGACATGGTGCAGTACTTCGCCGAACAGCTGGACGGTTTCGCCGCCACCCGCAACGGCTGGGTGCAGTCCTACGGGACGCGCTGCGTGCGACCACCGATCCTCTACGGCGACGTCGTCCGCACCGCGCCGATGACCGTCGAGTGGATCACCTACGCCCAATCACTGACCGACAAACCGGTCAAGGGCATGCTGACCGGCCCGGTCACGATTCTGGCCTGGTCATTCGTGCGTGATGATCAGCCGCTCGCCGACACCGCGCGCCAGGTGGCGCTCGCCATTCGCGACGAGACCGTCGATCTCGAGGCCGCCGGGATCCGCATCGTGCAGGTCGACGAGCCGGCACTGCGGGAACTGCTGCCGCTGCGTCGGGCCGATCAGCAGGGCTACCTGGAATGGGCGGTGGCCGCATTCCGATTGGCCACGAGCGGCGTCCGGGACGACACTCAGATCCATACCCATCTGTGCTACTCGGAGTTCGGCGACATCATCGGCGCCATCGCCGCACTCGATGCGGACGTCACCTCGGTGGAGGCGGCCCGCTCGCATATGGAGATCCTCGACGACCTCACCGCGGCCGGGTACGCGCTGGGTATCGGACCGGGTGTCTACGACATCCACTCCCCGCGGGTGCCGAGCGTCTCGGAGATCGAGAACGCGCTGCGGGAGGCGATGAAAGCGGTTCCCGCCGAACGGTTGTGGGTCAATCCGGATTGCGGACTCAAGACCCGCGACCGCGCCGAGGTGACGGCGGCGCTGCGGAATATGGTGACCGCGGCGCGGTCGGTGCGCTGATCGCAGCCGGCGGCCCGGCCGGTCCGGGTCGCCGGCAATCCCGGCGGGTGCCGTGGCACTGGTTGCCGGGCATCTGTCCAGCACCATCCGCGCCGGCCGATGCCGCAGACGCCGGTGCCCGGCGCCCCCGCCGTTCGCACCGTCCGATCCCGAGCTACTTGACGCGACATCCTTCGCACGCTACGCATCTGCCGGAAAGATCAAAAGTCCTTGAAACGCCCGCCCCGAGTTCGCGACAACGAGCGAAATTGCAATGATTGCGAAGGCTTGTGGGTACCATCTGCGGGTGCGCAAGATGTATGCGGGTGCCCGGTTACGGCGGTTGCGCGAAGAACGACGGATGACCCAGGCCGCCCTGGCCAAGTCCTTGGAGCTTTCGCCCAGCTATCTCAATCAGCTCGAACGCGACCAGCGACCGTTGACGATTCCCGTTCTGCTGAAACTGAATTCGACCTTCGATCTCGATGTCCAGTTCTTCGCCGCCGATTCCGATGCTCGCCTGGTGTCGGACCTGCACGAGGTGCTGGTCGAAGCCGCCGGCGGTACCGCGCCACCGGCCGCGGAGGTCGAAGATCTCGCCACCCGCCTACCCGAGGTCGCGAAGACCATCGTCGCCATGCATCGGCGGCTGCGAGCCACCACCGACCAGCTCGATCTGCTGTCGTCCAAGGTGTCCACCCCGACCGGCGCACCCGGTGTCCCCATGCCCTACGAGGACGTGCGCGACTTCTTCTACGACCATCACAATCACATCCCGCAGCTGGACCTGGCCGCCGAACGGCTGTTCGACGAATGCGGGCTGACCATCGGCTCGATCGATCGCCAGCTGGCCCGAGTGGCGGAGGAACGGGCCGGGGTCACCGTGCTGGTACGCGGAGACGGGGCCGATCCCACGATTCCGAAACGCCGCTACGATCCCGAATCCCGCACCCTCATCCTCGCCCGCCGGCTGCGCCCCGGGCAGCGGGCCTTCCAGATCGCCACCACCCTCGCCTTTCTCCTGCACGGAGACCTGCTCGACGAGGTCCTCGATGCCACTCCGGCACTGGTCGGGGAATCGCGGGCGCTGGCCCGGGTCGGGCTGGCCAACTATTTCGCCGGGGCGCTGGTCCTGCCCTACGGAAAGTTCCTGCGTTCGGCCGAGGAACTGTCCTACGACATCGATCTGCTCGCGCTGCGGTTCGAGGTGAGTTTCGAGACGGCGTGTCATCGGCTGAGCACGCTGCAACGGCAGGGGCAGCGCGGGGTGCCGTTCTTCTTCGTGCGCACCGATCGAGCGGGCAACATCTCCAAACGCCAGTCCGCCACGGCTTTCCACTTCTCCCGGGTCGGTGGCAGCTGCCCACTGTGGGTGGTGCACGAGGCCTTCTCCCACCCCGGCCGCATCCTCACCCAGGTCGCCGCGATGCCCGACGGACGACGCTATCTGTGGATCGCCCGGACCACGCATCAGAGTCCGCAGGGGTTCGGCACGGCCACCAAGGAATTCGCGGTGGGCCTCGGCTGCGATATCGAATACGCCGACCGGCTGGTCTACTCCAAGGGACTGCAGCTCGACGACCCGGATGCGGCGGTGCCGATCGGCGCCGGATGCAAGGTATGCGAACGACCGGCCTGCCCACAGCGCGCGTTCCCGCAGATCGGCCGGCCGCTGGCGGTGACCGAGAACACCAGCGTCGACCTGCCGTATCCGCCCTCGACCCGGTAGCCGGTCAGGACTTCGCCAGATACTCCAGTCGTTCGGAGTCGACGGCGGCGTGCATCATCGTCGCCAGGCCCGGATGGCGGGTCAGACCGGGATCGGCGTCGACCACCTCGCGCGCCAATTGCTGTGCGGCGGTGATGACATCGAGGTCGTCCAGCAGGGACAGCAGCTTCAGACTGCGCGCGGTACCCGACTGTGCCGAGCCGAGCACATCGCCCTCCCTGCGCTGGCGCAGATCCAGCACCGACAGTTCGAAGCCGTCCAAGGTGGCGGCCACCGCCTCCAGACGCGCCATCGCGGTACCCATCGGCGAGGTCTCGGTGATCAGCAGGCACAGCCCCGGGTGCTTACCACGGCCCACGCGGCCCCGCAGCTGATGCAGCTGACTGACGCCGAAGCGGTCGGCGTCCACGATGACCATCACCGTCGCGTTGGGCACGTCGACACCGACCTCGACCACCGTGGTGCAGACCAGGACGTCGAGTTCGCCGTCGTTGAACGAGCGCATCACCCGGTCCTTGTCCTCGGTCGGCAACCGGCCGTGCAACAGACCGAGTCGCAGATCCGACAGCGCACCGGTGCGCAACGTCTCGTACACGTCGACCGCGGCGTGGGTGGTCGGCGCCTCACCCGCATCGTCGTCGGCGGTTCGCTTGCGGCCCTTGGCTTTCGACTTACCGGCGCCGTCGTCCTCCTCGTCGCCGATGCGCGAGCACACCACGTACGCCTGCCGGCCCGCCGCCACCTCCTCGCGGATCCGCTCCCATGCGCGCTCCACCCAGGCCGGCTTCATCCGGGCCGGCACCACCCGGGTGGTGATCGGTGAGCGGCCACGCGGCAGTTCGGTAAGGGTGGAGGTCTCCAGATCGCCGAGTGTCGTCATCGCGATGGTGCGCGGAATCGGGGTCGCGGTCATCACCAGCAGATGCGGGGTGATGCCATCTTTCGCCTTGGCGCGCAGCGCATCTCGCTGTTCGACCCCGAAGCGGTGCTGTTCGTCGACGATCACCATGCCCAGATCGAAGAATTCCACCGCGTCCTGGATCAGCGCGTGGGTGCCGATGACGATTCCCGCGGTGCCGGTGACCACATCCAGCAGTGCCGCCTTCCGGGCACTCGCCGACATCGAGCCGGTGAGCAGAACCACCTTGGTGGCCGGCTCGGCGGCACCCAGCTCACCCGCCGCACCCAGATCGCCGAGCATGGTGCGCAGCGATCGATAATGTTGGGCGGCAAGGACTTCCGTGGGCGCGAGCAACGCACACTGCAACCCGGAATCGACCACCTGCAACATCGCGTGCAATGCCACGATCGTCTTACCGGAGCCGACCTCGCCCTGCAGCAGCCGGTGCATCGGATGTGTCCGCGACAGGTCACCGGAGATCTCGGCGATCACCTTGTTCTGCCCTGCGGTCAGTTCGAACGGCAGTCGCTGTTCGAAAGCGGCCGCGATCCCGTCGGCGCGCGGCGGGCAGGGCCGGGCGGTGCGGCCGGCCGCGTCGTGGCGGCGTTGAGCCAGAACCAGTTGCAGCGCCAACGCCTCGTCGAACCGCAGCCGCTGCCGAGCCTGGTCGATATCGGACTTCCGCTCGGGCAGGTGGATCAGCCGCAGGGCATCGGAGACCGCCAGCAGTTCGTGTTCCTCGCGCAGCGGCGCGGGCAGCGGATCGTCGATCGGATCGAGCTGATCGAGGACCTGCCGCACACAGGCCAGGATGTCCCAGCTCTGCACCTTCGCGGTGGCCGGGTAGACCGGGATGTACTCCCGCTCGAAGAACGAAATGTCCACGCCGCCCGCGCCTTTCGCGCTCTCCGCGAGACCGCGCAGGGCACCGCCGCCGCGCACCGAGGTGAGGCTGTCCACCGATTCGGCACTCTCGGGCAGGATCAGGTAGGAGGGGTGGGACAGATTCCAGCGATCCGGCCGCCACCAGTGCACGGTGCCCGACATCATCGCTCGAACCCCTTGCTTCACCAGGTAATTCACCTTGTCACCGTTGAAGAAGGTGATCTCCACAGGTTTCGCGGAGCCGGTATCGAGATCGACCTTCAACAGTTTGCCGCGCCGCTGCCGCATCGGCCGCAACTCGGTTCGGCTCACCCGGCCGACGACCGTGATGTGGGCGCCCTCCTCCGGGGCCTCCTCGGTGAGCGGCTGCCCCTGGGTGGCATAGCGCAGCGGGTAATGGCGCAGCAGATCCTCGACGATATGCATATCGAAGGCGTCGGCCAGCGGTTCGGCCGCCTTCACACCCAATACGTGGTCGAGCCGATCGCTCAACGTCGCCATCTATTCCACCCCGATCTGGACCAGGTCCACGGCCTGCCCGCCGTCGTAGGTGACGACTTCGACGCCGGGAAATTCCGTGGTGATGTGTTCGGTGAGTTCGTCGGCCAGCCCGTCCGGCGCCTGCGCGCCCAGCAGCAGGGTCACCAGTTCCCCGCCCAGCCCGAGCATGCGATCGAGCAGCGTACGGGCCGCCCGGCGCAGATCCGGATCGATCACGACGACGTCGTGCCCCACCAGACCGAGTCCATCGCCCTGTTCGCAGGTGCCGACGATGGTCAGCGCGCGTTCGGCGGCGATCCGCACCGCACCCCAGCGGGTGCTCGCGGCCGACTGTGACATGGTCAGCGCATCGTCGACGGCCAGGCTGCCGCTGTCGTGCAGGGCCAGGGCGGCCAGCCCCTGCACCATCGACAGGCTGGGCAGCATGAGCACCTCGCGCCGGCCGTCGCGCGCGGCGACGCCGATCGCGACCAGATCGGGAGCGGGCAGGGCGCCGTTGGGCAGCACCAGCACCTCACGCTGCGGCATCGCCCGGATCGCGTCCAGCAACCGATCGGCGGTGACCTCACCGGTCAGCACCACCGCACCCGAATCCTCGAACAACCGCACCGCCCCGGCGCCGCTGGCGATCGCGAGGATGC
This sequence comes from Nocardia veterana NBRC 100344, assembly GCF_000308855.1. Classification (GTDB taxonomy): domain Bacteria; phylum Actinomycetota; class Actinomycetes; order Mycobacteriales; family Mycobacteriaceae; genus Nocardia; species Nocardia veterana. Next base: position 24,466 of record NZ_BAGM01000094.1, read on the forward strand.
CCCGGTCGGCCGGCCCGGCCGCGGCCGGCGACTCGACTACCAGCCCCTCGATCCGGATCTTGCGCACGGCACCGGCGGCCAGCCCGGCCTCGACCGCCGCGCCGGCGTCGGCGCAGTGCACGTGCACCGACCACAGATCGGCGCCGTCGCCGACCACCACCACCGAATCCCCCAGCGCCGCAAGCGCATTGCGCAAGGCGTCGATCCGCGCGGTGTCGGTGTCCGCGACGAGGTACATCACCTCGTACTGCGACCAGGCCGAACGCCCCGCCCGCGCCGCCCGGTCCGCACCGCTCGCCTCGGTCTCGCCACAGGAGGCGAGCCGGTCGTGGTCCGCGAGCGGCGTCCCGGTATCCGGCGCGGCGACCAGACGGGTGCGGCCGCGACCCGCATCCTCGGCTCCGGCCCGGCCGTACGTGGGGCGGTTCGGTGCGATACCGGTGCACACCTGCACCAGCGCATCGAGCAGCACAACCAGTCCGCGCGCACCCGCGTCGACCACCCCGGCCGCGCGCAGTACGCCCAGTTGCGACGGGGTTTCTCCCAGCGCCTTCGCCGCACCCTCCGCGGCGGCGGCGGCGATCGCGGCCACGGTCGGTTCCGGTGAATCCGCGGCCCGGTCCGCGGCGGCCTCCAGCACGGTGAGCATGGTGCCGTCCACCGGATCGCTCAGCGAGGCCCGTACCAGCGCGGCGGCACGGCGCAGTCCGCCGCGCAGCGCCGCCGCGTCGAACGGCTCGCCGGCCACTTCGGCCAGCCCGCGCAGGACCTGCGAAAGGATGATGCCGGAATTCCCGCACGCGCCGACCGTCGCCGCCCGTGCCATCGCCGTGAGCAGTGTCGCGACCCCGCCGGTGGGTGCCGCGGTCGACGGCTCGTGCGCCACCGCCTTCATCGCGGCACGCATCGTGATCAACAGATTGGTCCCGGTATCGGAGTCGGCGACCGGAAAGACGTTCAGGGAATTGATCTCGTCCCGGTGTGCCGACAGCCGGTCGACACACAGCCACCCCCATTGCCGCAGCGCGGCCGCATCGAGCGTCTCCCGGACCTCGAGCACCGTCACCATCCTTCCGCCGCCACGTGATCGCACCGTCCAACCCGCCAGCCAGGGTAGTCGCCCGCACCGACACCTCCGGCAGCCGAATCCCGCTCGCGAACGCGGCGCGGCGGCGGGGACGGGGGAGGCGATTGGACATCGAATATCGCCGCCCGCTACTCTTGCAGGGTTGCCTCACGCGGCCGCTGCTCGGTTGCGTTCACCGGCGGTTTCGCCGGTAGGCATTGAGGATAAAGTTTCCGGACAGGCTGTCCTAGCCGACAGCGGTCCCCACATGACATGAAGGAGCTCGCGACTATGGCTGCCGTCTGCGACGTCTGCGCCAAGGGCCCCGGCTTCGGTAAGTCGGTTTCGCACTCGCACCGGCGCACCAACCGTCGCTGGAACCCGAACATCCAGACCGTTCGTGCGCAGGTTGCCCCGGGCAACACCCGCCGGATGAACGTCTGCACCTCCTGCCTGAAGGCCGGGAAGGTCGTTCGCGGCTGAGCTGCGTAGACATCTCCGACGCCCCGGCACCCGACAGGGTGGCCGGGGCGTCGTCGTCTCCCCGGACGTCCCGATGACCGGATCGCCCTGGCGGATCGTGCCGGCCTCCGCCGGCTACGCCCGGGATGTGGCGGTCTGTCATATCGAATCCTGGCGCGAGTCCCATCGAGGGCTGGTGCCCGACCACCTGCTCGCCGCATTCGACGTGGACCGACGGGCCGCCCGGTGGGCCGCGCACATCGAATCGGCCGACCGCGCGCCGACCGAGCCGACGGCCCACACCGTCGTGCTGGCCGTCGACGACACCCGTGCCCCCGGCGATCGAGTCGTCGGGTTCGCCCATGCGGGACCGCCGCGCGATGTTCCGCGCGTGGCCGACCGGGAACTGTATGCGCTCTACGTCCGGGCCGACAGCTACGGCACCGGTCTCGCATCGGAATTGCTGCGCGCGATTCTCCTCCCCGACACCGACACCGTGTTATGGGTGTTCGAGGAGAATCGGCGCGCCCGGAATTTCTATCGAAAGTTCGGATTCGTCGCCGACGAGGCCCGCCGAATCGAACCGTTCTCGGCGGCGAGCGAAATCCGGATGATCGCCCGCCGCGGGATCACTGGGCGCCGTTGAAGCAGTCCAGCCCGCCCTGCGCACTGAGGCTCTGGAAAATGCACAGGCCGCGGGCGTTCACGTTGGACGACAGCGACGACGAACCCGTCTGCGGATCCCACAGTGCCAGCACCGGTCCCGCCTGTGCGGTGGCAACCTGCTCCTGCGGGGAAGCCGGCTCCAACGGCAGGCCGGCGGCCTGAGCCACCGCCGGGGCGCCCAGCACGGCCGCGCCCGCGGCAACGGCGACGACCGCGCCGCGCACGGATGTGATCTGCATACCTCTGCTCCTGTTTCGCTCGAACTGTTGCGCCCCGGTCAGGGCAAGCGCCAATCGACCGGGGCGGCCCCCAATGTACCGAGCAATTCGTTGGTTCGGGAGAAAGGCCTGGATCCGAAGAAACCGCGCGAGGCGGACAACGGTGAGGGATGGGCGGATTCGATGGTCGGGACGTCGCCGAGCATCGGCTTCAGCGTCGCCGCGTCGCGACCCCACAGGATCGCCACCAGCGGCTGCTCCCGAGCCACCAGGGCGCGAATCGCCTGCTCGGTGACCGCTTCCCAGCCCTTGCCCCGATGTGAGGCGGGCTGGCCCGGCGAGACGGTCAGCACTCGGTTCAGCAGCAGCACACCCTGATCCGACCACGGCGACAGATCCCCGCACGAGGGCGTCGGATGACCGAGGTCGCGCGAATATTCGGAGAAGATGTTCGCCAGGCTGCGCGGCACCGGTGAAACATCCGGCGCCACCGAGAAACTCAGGCCCATCGCATGACCGGGTGTCGGATAGGGATCCTGGCCGACGATCAGCACGCGCACCTTGTCGAAGGGCCGGGTGAAGGCGCGTAACACGTTCTCCCCCTTGGGAAAGTATCCGCGTCCGGCGGCGTTCTCCGCGCGCAGGAACTCCCCCATCTCGGTGATCCGGTCGGCCACCGGCGCCAACGCCTCGGCCCAGCCGGTATCGATGATCTCCGACAGCGGTTTCACACCCATGTCGGGACAAGATAGTCGGCACGGATCCGCCGCGTCACGCCGACCACCCGCTGTTTCACTCACCGGCCACACGCCGCTCACCCCCGTCGAACGACTCCCAGCCCAGCGGCCCCGACCATGCCGCACCGTCGACGAAAACCCCGGCGCCCGTGCGCACCCGCCCGATCGCACGCCATCCCGGCGGTACCGGGATATCGGCGGGAAAGGTGGCGGCGAATGCGTGATCCTCGCCGCCGGTGAGGACCCACCGCGAGGCGTCGGCGTCCAGGGCCGTCGCGACCGGGTCCAGGGCGGGATCGGCGACCGCGGCCGAGTCGATATCGACCGCGACACCCGAGGATTCGGCGATATGCGACAGATCGGCGAGTAGTCCGTCGGACACGTCGGTCATCGCCGTGATCGTGACGGCGGGCGCCAGCTCCAGCACCGCCGCATAGGGTGGCCGCGGAACCCGATGTGCGGCAACCACATCGGCGAACCGCTCGGTGTCGGCGCCGGCGGCCAGCACTGCCAGCCCGGCCGCCGACCAGCCCAGTCCGCCCGCGACCGCGACGGTGTCGCCGGCGCGTGCCCCCGAGCGCAGTACCGGGCGATCGCGCGGATCTCCGAACGCGGTCACCGAGATCACCAGCTGCGGGCTGCGCACCACATCACCGCCCGCGATCGCCGCCCCGGCCCGCGTCGCCTCCGCCCACATGCCGTCGACCAACCCGTCGACGAACGCGACCGGGGTCTCGGCCGGACACCCCAGCGCCACCACGAATCCGCTCGGCGCCGCGTTCATCGCCACCACGTCCGCGGCGTTCTGCGCGATGGCCTTGGCGCCGATATCCGCCGGCGACGACCAGTCCAGCCGGAAGTGCCGATCCTGCACGAGCATGTCGGTGCTGACGACGTAGCGGCCGGTCGGCGCCGCCACGACGGCCGCGTCGTCGCCCGGGCCCACCAGGACGTCGCGGCCGAACGATCGCCCGGCGTTCATCCGGGCGATCAATGCGAATTCGCCCAGTTCGCGCACGGTGCGCGGGCTGTTGTCGGTGATGTCGAACTCCTTCTGCACTCCCGGCGGCACGCGCCGGACACCTCACGATCCGACGCTACCTGCCCCACCTGCGGTATTCGCGACGGGAGCCCGGCCGCCCGCCGGTGCCGGCACCGGCATTCGATACCCTCGAAATCGCCTTTCACCGACGATCAGCCGGTCCGGCGGACGCCGACGGCACGACTGGAGACGAATCCCGGATGAGCAGCGAGACGGACCGGCCGGACCCGGACGCCCCGGCCGAATCGACGACCCCGGCCGACACCGGAACGCCGGACGGGTCCGCCGCGTCGTCGGAGGACGCCGTCGACTCGTCGGCCGCGTCCCCAGGGGAATCCGAGGGCGATACCGGTCACCAGCTGCATCCGGCGCTGATCGCCACCGCCGTCGCCCTACCGGTCGCGCTGATCGTCGCCATCCTGGTGATCGCGGCGATGTCGCGCCAGTCCACCAGCCGCGAGCCGCTGGCCCTGGGGTCGGTCCCGGCGCCCGCCGCGGGTAGCCAGGACTGCACCACGCTGCTGGCAGCGCTGCCGGCCTCGCTCGGCGACGATTACACACGTTCCGAACTCGCCCAGCCCGCGCCCCCGGCGACGGCCGCCTGGCAGCTGCCCGACGGGGGCGATCCGATCGTGCTGCGCTGCGGATTGGACCGTCCGCTGGAGTTCACCAAGGCCGCCACCCTTCAGGTCGTCAACGGCGTCAACTGGTTCGAGGTGCGGGACCAGACCAGCGGCGTCACCTCGGGCACGTGGTACGCGGTCGACCGCGGCACCTACATCGCGGTCACCATGCCGAACAAGGCCGGACCGTCTCCGCTGCAAGAGATTTCGAACGCCATCGCCCGGAACCTGCCCGCGAAGCCGATCGACCCCGCGCCCCTGCCGAACTAGTCGCTCTTCGGCAACCGGACCCGTCCGGTGCTCAGATCGATCTCGGCGCCGCCGGGCGCACCGTCGCCCGGATTCTCGCGGTGCATGAGGACGGTTTGCCGTTCCTCGAACTCGTGCCGTTTGCCACTACCGAACAGTGCGTCGAACTGTTCGAAACCGATGGCGGCAACGCCCGATCCGGTCGACTCCCGCATCCACGGCAGGGCGGTGCGGCCGGTCAGTTTCCGGTAACCGACCTCGGCGAAGGCGACCGCAATGATCAGCAGCGCCAACCCGGGCAGGGTCATCGCGAGTATCACCCCGCCCAGATTACGCGCGAGCCGGGCGGCTTCACCGCAATCCGGTGCCCCGGGCCAGCGCGGTTTCGATCAGGGTGGTGATCAGGGTGCGGTTGTCGATCCCGGTGGCGTCCCACATGCGCGGATACATCGAGATGGAGGTGAATCCGGGCAGCGTGTTGATCTCGTTGATCACCGGGCCGGACTCGGTGACGAAGAAGTCCACCCGGGCCAGGCCCTGACAATCCAGGGCCCGGAACGCGCGCACCGAAAGTTCCCGAATCTGCTGGGCGACATCGTCGTTCAACTTCGCGGGGATGTCGAACTCACAGACGTCGTCGAGGTACTTGGTATCGAAGTCGTAGAACTGCGGTGCGGCGGAACCGGTTTCACCACCGGCGGCCTCGTTCTCGGGCATCCGGATCTCGGCGATCGCACTCGCCTGGACCCGTCCGTCCGGGAATTCCAGGACACCGCATTCGACTTCGCGGCCGACGATGGCGGCCTCCACGATCACCTTCGGGTCGTGCCGGCGGGCGGCGGCGATCGCGGTGTCGAGGTCGATCCAGTCGTCGACCTTGGTGATGCCGATCGAGGATCCGCCGCGCGCGGGTTTGACGAACACCGGCAGGCCGAGCCGATCGCGGTCGGCCTCGCTCACGGTATCGGTGCCGGGTCGCAGCACCACCTGGGTTCCGACCGGAAGTCCCTCCGCGGCAAGCAGTTTCTTGGTGAACTCCTTGTCCATCGCGGTGGCGCTGGCCAGGACGCCGGGACCCACGTACGGCACGCCCGCCAGTTCCAGCAGCCCCTGCAGGGTGCCGTCCTCGCCCCACGGCCCGTGCAGGACCGGAAAGACGACATCGACCACGCCGAGCACCGCCTCGGCGCCGTCGAGGGCGACCAGGCTCCCCGAGCGGCTCGGGTCGGCGGCGAGCGTCAGCGCCGTCCCGGTCGAATCCACCGCCGGCAGCTCGCGCTCCTGAATGGCGAGGGCGCGCGCGTCGGCCCCGCTCAGCATCCAGGCGCCCTCGCGGGTGATGCCGATCGGCACGGCCTCGTAGCGTTCGGGATCCAGGTTGGTCAGCACCATGCCGGCCGAGACGCACGACACCGCGTGTTCGTTGCTGCGTCCGCCGAACACCACCGCCACCCTGATCCGGTTTGTCATAGTCCGAACCGTACCCCGGGCGGGCGGAAATCATTCATTCCGGTTTGATCCGCCGGCCGAGCAATTGCCCGACCGCATCCGAGACCGCGAGACCTTCGTGGCAGACCCGATGCACCGCCGTCGTCAGCGGCATCTCGACATCGTGTGCCTCGGCGAGCGCCCGGATCGAGGTGCACGACTTCACACCCTCGGCGACCTGCCCGTTCGTCGCGTCCTGCGCGGCCTGCATGGAGCCGCCGGCGCCGAGCACGTGGCCGAACGAGCGATTCCGCGACAGCGGCGAGGTGCACGTCGCCACCAGATCGCCCACTCCGGCCAGGCCGGCCAACGTGACCGGATTCGCACCCAGGGCCACCCCCAACCGGATGATCTCGGCCAGCCCGCGCGTGATCAGGCTCGCCACCGAGTTGTCGCCCAATCCCATCCCCGCGGCGATACCGCAGGCCAACGCGATCACGTTCTTGCAGGCACCGCCGATCTCGCAGCCGACCACATCGGTATTGGTGTACGGCCGGAAGTAGCCGGTCGCGCAGGAATGCTGGACGGCCTCGGCACGGGCGGCGTCGGAACAGGCCACCACGGATGCCGCGGGTTGTTCGGCGGCGATCTCGCGGGCGAGATTCGGGCCGGACAACACCGCGATCCGGCCGGTGTCGGCGCCGGTGACCTCGGCGATCACCTGGCTCATCCGCAACAGCGTGCCGGTCTCGATGCCCTTGGCCAGGCTGAGCAGGGTGGCATCGGCGGGAATGGACTCGCGCCAGGTGTCGAGGTTGGCGCGCAGCGACTGCGAGGGCACCGCCAGCACCACGATATCGGCGTCGGCCAATGCCACCCGGTGGTCGTCGGTCGCGGAAATGCCGTCGAGGCGCACGTCGGGCAGATAACCGGGGTTGCGGTGTTCGGTGGCCAGCGCCTTCGCGATCTCCGGGCGCCGCGCCCACATCGTCACCTCGGTGCCCGCGTCGTTGAGCACTTTCGCGAATGCGGTACCCCACGAACCCGCACCCATCACTGCCGCCCTCGTCATCGTTCCAATATGCCACTCGGCGCGGGGCGTCCGCCGCGTACTCGGCGGTCGCGTGTTCGATCCGATACTGCTCACAGGTTGTCGGGGCCGGGAACGTGCGACCATGGGCGCATGCGTCCGGATGCCGTCCACGCCGTGATCGCGGTCAAGAACCTCGACCGAGCCAAGAGCCGACTCGCCGACCGATTGCCGGCGCCCGAACGGTCGCGGCTGGTACTCGCCATGCTGTCGGATACGGTCACCGCGGCGCTGGCGGCGGGACTGGGCTCGGTCACCGTCGTGACCCCCGACGAACGCGTCGCCGACACCGTGCGCGCACTCGGCGCCGACGTCCATCCGGACCCGTCGGCGGCCGCCCCGTCGCACGGCGACAGCGACGGCCTCAACACCGCACTCGCCTCGGCGGCAGCCGCTGTGCGCCGGCGCCACGACGCGGCCGACGTGCTTGCGCTGCAGGCCGATCTGCCCGCCCTGCGCGCGGCGGAGCTGCGCGCGATGCTCGCCGCCGCTCCGCGCACCGGCCGATCGGTGGTCGTCGACCACACCGGTCACGGAACCGCGGCCCTGCTGGCCCGCGCGCCGGAAAGTGCCGGCACCGATTCGCCGACCAGCGCGACGGCCGACGACTCCGCCCTCCGCCCCCGCTTCGGACCGGATTCGGCCCGCCGCCACCGGGAGTCCGGTGCGGTCGAGTTGAGCGGGGACTGGCCGGGTCTGCGCCTGGACGTCGACACCGCCGCCGATCTCGAGTGCGCACTGGCGCTCGAGGTCGGGGCGGCGACGGCCGCTCTGCTGGCCGACATCGGCTGGCCGGTAGCTGTTCACGAGAAGCTCATCCGGAGGTGTGCCACCGCGACACACGTGTGCTAGATGATCGCCAGGCCGGTATGACGGGCCGCACAACGGTGGTGTCGGGCGCGACACCACCCCAGCCGTAAGGAAAGATCGTGAGCGTGAGCGAAACGGAGACCGTCCCGCAACAGCCCCGGCTACCGGCGGCCCCGCCGGCGGCCACCCCACCGCCCACCACGGCCGCCGCGGCACAGTTGCCCGCCGATCGCTACCTCAACCGCGAACTCAGCTGGCTCGATTTCAACGCCCGCGTTCTCGCGCTCGCCGAGGACCCCTCGGAGCCGCTGCTGGAACGGGCGAAATTCCTCGCCATCTTCTCCTCGAATCTCGACGAGTTCTACATGGTCCGGGTGGCCGGGCTGAAGCGCCGCGCCGAGGCCGGACTCTCGGTCCGCTCCGCCGACGGCCTGTCGCCCACCGAACAACTCACCCTGATCGCCGAGCGCACCCAGGAACTGGCCGGCCGGCACGCCCGGGTGTTTCTCGACCAGGTGCGGCCGGCGCTGGCGGCCGAGGGCATCGCGATCATCGGCTGGTCCGATCTCGACGACGACGAGCGCCGCCGGTTGTCGGGCTACTTCCTGGACCAGGTCTTCCCGGTGCTGACCCCACTCGCCGTCGATCCCGCCCACCCCTTCCCCTACATCAGCGGCCTGAGCCTGAATCTGGCTGTCACAGTGAAGGATTCCGAGACCGGCGGCGAGCATTTCGCCCGCGTGAAGGTGCCCGACAATGTCGACCGCTTCGTCCGCGTCCGGCGCACGCAGGCCGAAAACGCCGGTGCCCGGCGCGATTCCGAATCCGCCGCGCTCCCCCCGCTGGCCGCCTTCCTGCCGATGGAAGATCTGATCGCCGCCCATCTGGATCAGCTGTTCCCGGGAATGGAAGTGGTGGAACACCATTCGTTCCGGATCACCCGCAACGCCGACTTCGAGGTCGACGAGGATCGCGACGAGGATCTGCTGCAGGCGCTCGAGCGGGAACTGGCGCGTCGCCGATTCGGATCGCCGGTCCGTCTGGAAGTCTCCGACGATATGACCGAGCACATGCTCGAGCTGCTGCTGCGCGAGCTGGACGTCGATCCCGGCGATGTCATCCAGGTGCCCGGGCTGCTCGATCTGTCCAGTCTGTGGCAGGTCTACGGCGTCGACCGGCCCGGTCTCAAGAACGCGCCCTATGTGCCGGCCACGCCGCCCGCGTTCGGCGAAAGGGAAACGCCGCGAAACGTTTTCGCCGCGCTGCGCGAGGGCGATGTGCTGGTGCACCACCCCTACGACTCGTTCTCCACCAGCGTGCAGCGTTTCATCGAGCAGGCGGCGGCGGATCCGCAGGTCCTCGCGATCAAGCAGACGCTGTACCGCACCTCCGGCGACTCGCCCATCGTGAACGCGCTGATCGACGCGGCCGAGGCGGGTAAGCAGGTGGTCGCGCTGGTGGAGATCAAGGCCCGCTTCGACGAGCAGGCCAACATCAAATGGGCCCGCGCCCTGGAGCAGGCGGGCGTGCACGTGGTCTACGGCCTGATCGGGCTGAAGACCCACTGCAAGACCTGTCTGGTGGTTCGCCGTGAGGGCGCCACCATCCGCCGCTACTGCCATATCGGCACCGGGAACTACAACCCGAAGACCGCGCGGCTGTACGAGGATGTCGGACTCCTCACCGCCGCACCGGAAATCGGCGCCGATCTCACCGACCTGTTCAATTCGCTGACCGGTTATTCACGCAAGGCCAATTACCGCAATCTGCTGGTCGCGCCGAGCAGTGTGCGCTCGGGCATCGTGGCGCGAATCCAGCGCGAAACCGAACTGGCCCACCAGGGCGTCCCCGCGCGAATTCGTCTCAAGGCCAATGCGATCGTCGACGAGCAGATCATCGACGCGCTCTACCGGGCATCGCAGGCCGGCGTGCCGGTGCAGATCGTGGTCCGGGGTATCTGTGGTTTGCGGCCCGGCGTGCCGGGGATGAGCGACAACATCGAGGTGCGCTCGATTCTCGGGCGCTTCCTCGAACATTCGCGCATCATGCACCTCCAGGCGCAGGACGAATACTGGATCGGCAGCGCCGACATGATGCACCGCAATCTCGATCGCCGGGTGGAGGTCATGGCACAGGTCAAGGATCCGAAACTGCGCGAGCGTCTGGCCGTGGTCTTCGATTCCGCCCTCGATCCGGCCACTCGCTGCTGGGTACTGCAGCCCGATGGCAGTTGGGCGGCGCAACCGAGCCCCGACGCCGAACGCCGCGGGGTCGAAGTACGCGACCATCAGGAGTTCCTCATGCGACTGCGTCGACCGGAACAGCAGTGACATCCTCGGCGACACGGGATTTCGACCGTTACTCCGACCAGGGCGATGCCGCCTTCGACGGCCGGGGCGGCGCCACCGACGCGGCGGACGACGCCCTGGCCGTCGAGGGCAGCATCTCCGATCCCCGCGTCACCGCCAACATCATCGCCGCCGGCGCGGTGGTGTGGCGGCGGCCGCGCGACGGCGGCCCGATCGAGGTCGCCCTCGTGCATCGACCCAAATACGACGATTGGTCGCTGCCGAAAGGAAAACTCGATCCGGGCGAAACCGCGATGGTGGCCGCGGTCCGCGAGGTGGCCGAAGAAACCGGCCTGAACTGCCGTCTGGGTCGCTATCTCGGTCGGGTCACATATCCCGTACCCGGGCACCGCAAACTCAAACGTGTCGACTACTGGACCGCCACCGCCACCAGCGGTGAATTCGTGACCAATTCCGAAGTCGACCAACTGCGGTGGCATCGCGTGGATCGGGTGATGGATCAGCTGTCCTACCCCATGGATCGCCGAATCATCCGTAATTTCCTGCGTCTGCCGCCGGATACCGCCACGTTGTTGCTGGTGCGGCATGCCAAAGCGGGCCGCCGCGAGCGGTTCAGCGGGCCCGACGACGAACGGCCGTTGGAAAAGGCCGGTCGCGAACAGGTTCGGGCGTTGACGCCGAATCTGCTCGCATTCGGCCCCACCGCCGTGTATTCCGCTCCGCCGCTGCGCTGCGTACAAACCGTGGAACCGGTGGCGCAGGCCCTCGACCTGGAGATCGCCGGCGAGCCGCTGCTGTCGGAAACCGGTTACGCCGCAGCTCCGCAGGCCGGTCTGGATCGGTTGCGGGAACTCGTCGTCCCCCGTTCCGTGCCCGTGGTGTGTAGTCAGGGCAAGGTCATTCCGGATCTGCTGGGCCGGTGGGCCGAGGCCGACGGGCTCACGCTGCCGCCCGCGCGAAATCGCAAGGGCAGCGTATGGGTGCTGTCGGTCGCCGACGGGCGGCTCGTGGCCGCCGACCATCTCGATCGATCGCTACGCACCCACTGAGCACGCCGGCCACCGACGCCGGCCGGCGACCATGGCCACATCCCGCTCGAAAACGCGATGACCCCGGTCCGGAAACGGCCGGGGTCATCGGCGTCGCATCACTCGCTATCGCCGCGTGGTGCGTTTGGTCGCCGTGCGCTTGGCAGCGGTCTTCTTGGCGGGCGCCTTCTTGGCCGCGGTCGTCTTCTTCGCCGTGGTCTTCTTGGCGGTCGCCTTGGTGGCCGTGGTCTTCTTGGCCGGGGCCTTCTTCGCGGCCGTCGTCTTCTTGGCGGTGGCCTTCGTGGCGGTCGTCTTCTTGGCCGGGGCCTTCTTCGCCGCGGTCGCCTTCTTGGCCGGGGCTGCCTTCTTCGCCGTCGTCTTCTTGGCGGCAGTCTTCTTGGCCGTGGTCTTCTTGGCGGCGGCCTTCTTCGCCGCACCCGACACCGGCGCTGCCACACCGCGTTTCACGGCCGGACCGGCGGCCGCGATCTTCTGCTTGCCCGAGATGATCGCCTTGAACTGCGCACCCGGGCGGAACGCGGGCACCGAAGTGGGCTTCACCTTCACCGTCTCGCCGGTACGGGGATTACGCGCTACCCGTGCCGCCCGCTTGCGCTGTTCGAATACACCGAATCCGGTGATTGTGACGCTCTGACCCTTGTTCACCGCACGCACGATCGTGTCGACAATGTGCTCGACTGCCGCAGTGGCCGTGCGCCTGTCAGTACCCAACTTCTCGGTCAGAACATCGATCAGTTCCGCCTTGTTCATTGAATCCTCCGCAGACTAATGGCCCGTCGTCGGACCGACTAGGTACCACGGTAAACCCTGAATGGGCAAGAGTCTATGTGCCACGCCAAATTTCATGTGGCGTGGCACACGCGCAGCAACCTCGATTGGTTGCTCTCAGCTAACGCTCGAGACCGTTCAGTCCCGAGAAATAGCCTGCGGAATGGTGGTCGGTTTCCAAGTTGGCCTTGCCTTTTCGAACTGCTCGATCGCGTCTTCCTGCCGAAGCGTCAGTCCGATGTCGTCCAGACCTTCCAGCAGACGCCACCTGGTGTAGTCATCAATATCGAAGCGCAACACGGTGGTTCCAGCGGTCACCGTGCGGGCCTCCAGATCGACGATCAATTCCAGGCCCGGGTGTTCTTCGATCAACTTCCAGAGCAATTCGACATCATGTTGTGACATCTGCGCGGCCAACAAGCCGCCCTTACCGGCGTTGCCCCGGAAGATGTCGGCGAAGCGGGAAGAGATCACCACCCGGAAGCCGTAGTCCATCAACGCCCAAACCGCATGCTCTCGCGATGATCCCGTACCGAAATCCGGACCGGCGACCAACACTGTTCCCCGGTCGAACGGGCTGGTGTTGAGAATGAACGACGGATCGTTGCGCCAGGCGGCGAACAGACCGTCCTCGAATCCCGTTCGAGTCACCCGTTTCAGATAGACCGCCGGGATGATCTGGTCGGTATCGACATTCGACCGGCGCAGCGGCACGCCGATCCCCTTGTGCACCTTGAAGGCTTCCATGGCTGCTCCTGTAGTCCTCGAGTGAATTCCGGCCGGTCAGTTCAGATCCGCGGGCGCCGACAACCGGCCCCGGACCGCCGTAGCGGCCGCGACCTGCGGCGAAACCAGATGTGTACGCCCGCCTTTACCCTGCCGGCCCTCGAAGTTGCGGTTGGAGGTCGACGCACAGCGCTGACCGGGGGAAAGCTGATCCGGGTTCATTCCCAGGCACATCGAACAGCCCGCCTGCCGCCATTCCGCGCCCGCCGCGGTGAAAATCTCGCCCAACCCCTCGGATTCGGCCTGCGCCCGTACCCGCATCGAACCGGGCACGATCAACATCCGAACGCCGTCGGCGACCTTGCGACCCTTCAAAACGTCGGCGACCGCGCGCAAATCCTCGATCCGGCCGTTGGTGCACGAACCGACGAAAACGGTGTCGACGGCGACATCGCGAAGCGGAGTACCCGGCTCCAAGTCCATGTAACTCAATGCCTTCTCGGCAGCCGCGCGCTCGTTTTCGTCGGTGAAATCGTCCGGATTCGGCACCACGGACCCCAGCGGGGCGCCCTGGCCGGGATTGGTTCCCCAGGTGACGAACGGGGTCAGCGTGCTCGCGTCGATGTGAACCTCGGCGTCGAATTCCGCGTCCGGATCGGTCTTCAGCGCCTCCCAGGCCGCCACCGCGGCGTCCCAGTCCGCGCCCTTGGGGGCGTGCTCGCGGCCCTTCAGGAACTCGTAGGTGGTCTCGTCGGGGGCCACCATGCCCGCCCGGGCACCGGCCTCGATCGACATGTTGCACATCGTCATCCGCGCCTCCATCGACATGGCGCGCACGGCCTCACCGCGGTATTCGAGCACATACCCCTGGCCGCCACCGGTCCCGATCCGGGCGATGACCGCCAGAATCACGTCCTTGCTGGTGACCCCGGGCGGCAGCTGACCGTCGATATTGACGGCCATGGTCTTGAACGGCCGCAGCGACAGCGTCTGGGTCGCCATCACGTGTTCGACCTCGCTGGTGCCGATACCCATTGCCAGCGCACCGAAAGCACCGTGGGTCGAGGTGTGCGAATCACCGCACACCACGGTCATCCCCGGCTGGGTCAAACCCAGCTGCGGGCCCACCACGTGCACGATGCCCTGTTCGATATCGCCCATCGGATACAGGCGAACGCCGAATTCCTCGCAATTGCGCCGCAGGGTTTCCACCTGGGTGCGCGAGATCGGATCGGCGATCGGTTTATCGATATCGACCGTCGGGACATTGTGATCCTCGGTCGCGATCGTCAGATCGGGTCGCCGCACCGGCCGGCCGGCCGCCCGCAGCCCGTCGAAGGCCTGCGGGCTCGTCACCTCGTGCACCAGATGCAGATCGATGTAGATGAGGTCCGGCTCCCGCTGATCCCCGTCACCCGCACCCCGTACGACGACATGTTGATCCCAGACCTTCTCCGCCAGCGTGCGTGGCCGCTCGGCCATGTCATTCACCTTTCTCTGTTCGATTGCGACAATGTCGCCCGGCACGGCCCCCGGTTCGCGATACCGGCCGGAGCCCGTTCCCGGCCCGTGGCGCCGCGCGTGGGCGGTCGCGACACCCGACCCCGCTCCGCGGGCTGTGCGGAGCGGAGGCGAGCGGTGAGCGGACATTCGCCGCCCGCGCCGCCCGATGGGCACCGGCGGCGGCCCGCTCGCCCGCCGCGGGCTGCGATTCAGTTGTCGATCCTCGGTTCGGGTCGAACTTGCGCATCTCACTATGCGAGACGCTAATATCGTTCTATGAGACAGCATAGCGGTATCGGGGTGCTCGACAAAGCCATGGCGGTCCTGCACGCGGTCGCCGAACAACCCTGCGGCCTCAACGAGCTGTGCGCCCGCACCGGACTGCCCCGGGCCACCGCGCATCGCCTGGCCGTGGGCCTGGAGACCCATCGCATGCTCGCGCGCGACACCGCCGGCTCCTGGCGGCCCGGACCGGCGCTGTCGGAACTGGCCACGACCGCCGAGGATCCCCTGCTCGATGCCGCCGCCGTGATCCTGCCGCGACTGCGCGAGATCACCGGGGAGAGCGTGCAGCTCTACCGGCTCGACGGCCATTCCCGCATCTGCGTGGCCGCGCTGGAGCCGGCGGCCGGGCTACGCGACACCGTTCCGGTCGGCGCGCGTCTGCCACTGACCGCCGGTTCGGCCGCGAAAGTGCTGCTGGCCTGGGCCGATCCGGAATTGCAGCGCAGCGTACTGGCCGATGCGGTCTTCGGCGAACGCGCGCTCACCGAGGTCCGCCGCCGCGGCTGGGCGCAGAGCGCCGCCGAACGATCGGCCGGGGTGGCGAGCGTCTCGGCGCCGGTCCGCGACGGCAACGCGCAGGTGATCGCGGCGGTTTCGGTTTCCGGGCCGATCGATCGGATGGGCCGCAGGCCGGGGGCGCGCTGGGCAGCCGATCTCGTCGCTGCCGCCGAGGCTCTGCACAAGCGGCTCTGAGCACCGGATTCCCGAGCTGTGACGTTGGCCATACGCCGTAAAGTATGGTGACCGCATGGGAGTGAACCAACGCGCACAGATCGTGATGTCCGAGACGGAGATCACCGAATTTCTCGAACGCAACCGGATCATCACATTGGCCACGCTGGGCAAGAACGGCATGCCGCACCTGACCGCGATGTGGTACGGCCTGGTCGACGGCGAGATCTGGTTCGAGACCAAGGCGAAATCGCAGAAGGCGGTGAATCTGCGCCGCGATCCGCGCGTGAGCGTTCTCGTCGAGGCCGGCGACACCTACGACCAGTTGCGAGGCGTGTCGATCGAAGGCCGGGCGGAAATCGTCGACGATCCGGAGGCGCTGTTCAAGGTCGGTGTCAGTGTCTGGGAGCGCTACACGGGCCCTTACACCGAGGACGTGCGCCCGATGGTGGAGGCGATGCTGAACAAGCGCGTCGCGATCCGCGTCGTGGCGGAGCGGATCCGCAGCTGGGATCATCGCAAGCTCGGCATGCCGGCCATGCCCCCGGGCGGATCGACCTGGCCGGTCGAGAACTGAGTGTGGCACGAAAAAGCCCTCCAGCTGGAGCTGGAGGGCTTTCGACTGTAGCCCCGACGGGATTTGAACCCGCGCTACCGCCTTGAGAGGGCGGCGTCCTAGGCCGCTAGACGACGGGGCCAGAGGACTTCCCCGAGGGGAGAACTCCGTGATCTTTCGATCGAGGAGGCTCGGCAAGCTTAACCGGCCGAGACCCGGCGACCAAATCGCCGGGGATGCTGTTCCGTCTCGACCGAACGAAGCGAATCAACATTCTCCGCTGGGGTACCAGGACTCGAACCTAGAATGGCTGAACCAGAATCAGCTGTGTTGCCAATTACACCATACCCCAATGACCTGGGCTTTCGGTCTCTCCCCTGGCGGTTCGAGGCCTCGTTCCGGGCCGAGAAGAAGAGTACCAAACCCCTCCCCGACTTATACAAATCGGCTGGTCAGAGCCATATTTTTCGCTTACTGGGCGATCCGGCCCGCCCGCCGGGCCCGGCGCGGGCGCGCACCGGGCCGGACCGGACTCAGG
Organism: Nocardia veterana NBRC 100344; assembly: GCF_000308855.1. Lineage (GTDB taxonomy): Bacteria > Actinomycetota > Actinomycetes > Mycobacteriales > Mycobacteriaceae > Nocardia > Nocardia veterana. The sequence continues at coordinate 41,263 of NZ_BAGM01000094.1, forward strand.
CCAGCGCCGCGTGCAACCGCTGCATGGTCACCTCGCGGCCGAGCAACTCCAGCGATTCGTACAGTGGCGGGCTGATGTGTGAACCGGTCACCGCGACCCGCACCGGACCGAACGCCTTCCGCGGTTTGAGGCCCAGATCGTCCACCAGGGCCTTTTTCAGCGCCTCCTCGAGCGCGGGCGGTGTCCATTCCGAAACACCGTCCAGAGCAGTGATCGCGGCCTGCAACACGGGCACCGCGTCGGGGCCGAGATTCTTTTGCGCCGCCGCCTCGTCGACCCGGAAGTCCGCGGCCGGGACGAACAGAAACTTCAATAGGTCCCAGGCATCGCCGAGGACGACGATCCGGGTCTGCACCAACTCCGCTGCCGAAGCGAAAACTCGCTCATCCACTTCCGCACCGATGTGGCCCTGCGCGGTGAGGAACTCCCGCAACCGACGGGCGAAATCTCCCGCCTCCAGCAAACGAATGTGTTCGGCGTTGATCGCATCGGCCTTCTTCTGGTCGAAGCGGGCCGGATTCGAATTTACTTTCGATATGTCGAAGGCCTCGACCATCTCCGTCATCGAGAAGACATCACGGTCGTCGGTGAGGCTCCATCCGAGCAAAGCCAGGTAATTCAGCAAACCTTCAGGAATGAATCCGCGATCGCGGTGAACGAACAGATTCGACTCCGGATCACGTTTCGACAACTTCTTGTTGCCCTGGCCCATCACGAAGGGCAGATGCCCGAACTCGGGCGTGAACTCGGCGACCCCGATCCGCTGCAATGCCGCATACAACGCCAGCTGTCGCGGCGTGGAGGAAAGCAGGTCTTCCCCGCGCAACACATGAGTGATTTTCATCATCGCGTCGTCGACGGGATTCACCAGCGTATAGAGCGGATCGCCGGTACCCCGGGTGAGGGCGAAATCGGGCACCGTCCCCGCTTTGGCGACGATTTCGCCGCGGACCAGATCGTGCCACACCAGATCCTCGTCGGGCATCCGCAACCGCACCACGGCCGGCCGGCCCTCGGCCCGGTAGGCGGCGATCTGTTCGGGAGTCAGATCGCGATCGAAATTGTCGTAACCGAGCTTGGGATCGCGGCCGGCGGCGCGATGACGGGCCTCGACTTCATCTGGGGTGGAGAAGGATTCGTAGGCCTCACCGGCCGCCAGCAACCGCTGGACGACATCGAGATGGAGTTCGCGCCGCTGCGATTGACGGTACGGTCCGTAGGGCCCGCCGACCTCCGGCCCCTCGTCCCAGGTGAGCCCCAGCCACCGCAATGCGTCCAGGATCGCGTGATACGACTCCTCGGAATCGCGTGCGGCATCGGTGTCTTCGATGCGGAAGACGAAGGTGCCGCCGTGGTGCCGAGCGAACGCCCAGTTGAACAACGCGGTGCGGATCAAGCCGACATGCGGTGTGCCGGTGGGTGACGGGCAGAAGCGGACCCGTACGTCAGTCATAGTCCTTCTCTCGATCAGCGTTTGGCGGCAACAGGATTGGTGAGGGTGCCGATGCCCTGAACCGTCACGGATACGGTTTGCCCATCCGTCATCGGTCCTACACCTTCCGGAGTTCCGGTGAGGATGACATCGCCGGGCAGCAGTGTCATCACCCGGCTGACCCATTCGATCACCTTCGGAATATCGTGCAGCAGAAGCGAAGTCCGACTGCGCTGGCGCACCTCACCGTCGAGCTCGGTGGTGATCTCCAGATCGCTCGGATCCAGCTCCGTTTCGATCCACGGCCCGAGCGGGCAGAAGGTGTCGTACCCCTTGGCCCGCGTCCATTGACCGTCGTGACGCTGCTGGTCACGCGCGGTCACATCGTTGGCGACGGTGTAGCCGAGGACAACATCGGCGGCCCGGGCGGCCGGTACGTCCTTACACGGCCGGCCGATCACGACGGCGAGTTCGCCCTCGTATTCGACCTGAGAGGAACTGGGCGGCAAGAGGATCGGCAGATTCGGGCCCACGATCGAGGTGTTCGGCTTGAGGAAGATCACCGGATCCTCCGGCGCCGGCCCGCCCATCTCGGCGGCGTGCGCGGCGTAGTTCTTACCGACACACACCACCTTGCTGGCCAGGATCGGAGCCAGTAGGCGGACATCGGCCAGCGGCCAGGTGCGGCCGGTGAAGGTCGGGGTACCGAACGGATGCTCGGCGATCTCCCGAGCGATCTCGCCGGAACCGTCGGTTTCGATACTCACGAACGCGACCCCGTCGGGGCTGGCAACACGACCTAGACGCATGGCGAAGAGTCTATCCACCTGCCCGAATGCTGCCGACCACCCGGTCTGCGACCCGACGCTGTGACGAATTTCGAGTTGCCCACCGGGCACATCCTGGGTGTACGGTAGGAGCGAGTTCACAGAGTAAGACTCTGATCCCAAAATATGAGATTCGAGGTGAGGGTGATGACCACCGTGACACAAGTGCGCGCGACCCGGCGGTGGACCATGCTCGCCCTCGGAGTCTTCGCCCAGAGCTCGAGCGCGGTCATCGTGCACGGCACTCCGTTCCTGCTGCCCGCGTTGACCGATCGCGGAATGCCCTTGGCCACAGCGGGACTGCTGGTCGCGATGCCCACCGTCGGCCTGGTATGCACCTTGATCGCGTGGGGCTATGTCGTCGACCGGGTGGGCGAACGCACAGTCCTGGTCGCCGGTCCGGTTGTGATGTGTGTGGCCGGTGTGGCGGCTGCGACCGTCACCCACTACGGCCTGCTCGGGGTGTTGCTGTTTCTGGCCGGAATGGGCGCGGCCAGCACCAACGGCGCCAGTGGTCGGGTGATCGTGGGCTGGTTCCCCGTCGACCAGCGCGGACTGGCGATGGGTATCCGCCAGACCGCGCAACCACTGGGGGTGGCGATCGCCGCGCTGTCGATTCCGGCCGTCGCTGCGGCACACGGATTTTCCACCGCCATCCTGGTGCCGGCCGCGATGGCGGGAGTGGCCGCGATCGGCTGCCTGGTGGGCATCGTCGATCCGCCCCGGCCGGCGAGCAACGGCGAGCATCCGGACAATCCTTATCGCGGCGATTCCACCCTGTGGCGCATTCACGCCGTGTCGGTGCTGCTGGTGATTCCACAGGCCACGCTGTGGACCTTCGCGCTGCTGTGGCTGCATCGCGATGCGGGGCTGTCACTGCCGACCGCGGGTGCCATCGTCACGGCGACCCAGATTCTGGGCGCGGCCGGGCGGATCGGCGCCGGGGTCTGGTCGGATCGGGTCGGTAGCCGGCTGCGGCCGCTGCACACCGTTGCGATCGCGGCGTTGATCTCGATGGCGGCACTGGCCGGCGCCGCGTGGTTGCACTGGTGGTGGGCGGCGATTCCGATCCTGTTCGCGGCCTCGGTGATCACCGTGGCCGACAACGGCCTCGCCTTCACCGCGGTCGCCGAGATCGCGGGCCCCTACTGGAGCGGCCGCGGCCTGGGTATTCAGAACACGGGTCAGAATCTGGCATCCGCCGCTGTCGCACCGATTTTCGGCGCGTTGATCACCGCCGCCGGTTTCCCGGCGACCTATCTCGTCGCAGCCGTGATCGCGGCGATCGCGGTGCCACTGGTGCCGATCGGACGCGGCCGATAACGTCCCCGCCGAACGCCCGCAATCCTTCCGGGAAGGATTGCGGGCGTTCGCGTTTCGACCCGACCGTGACGGCTGACCGCGAGCCCGGCTGTCGTGAAACTCACACGCGGGACGGGTATTTCGGCGGTACGGTGCCTATCGACGACGGCCGGCGAGATTCGCGGATCGTCGTCCGAAGGGGGGTGATCCGGCATGTCGGACCGTAATCCGATCGATAGATGTTGTGCCGAGCAGCATTCCCTTCCGGTGCGCGATGCGTACTATGACTTAGCTCCATTCACCTGATGAAGGACAGACTGTGTCACTTTTTCAACTCACCTTCGGCCGCACCATGGCCATCGCCGCGATCACCGCTGGTGCCCTGGCAATCGGAGCCGGCACGGCGAGCGCCGAACCCGCCGCTCCGCAGCAGCCTCAGCCGGCGGCCACCCAGCAGCTGACCACCTCGACCGACACGGCCGCCCACACGGTGTCCGCGACCCTCGCCTCCGGCCGCTTCGTCGCCAATGACGCCGCTCGCGCGATCGACATCACCGACGCCGCCGGCGCCGTCGTGGAGAGCATCCCGCTCGCCGTGCACGACACCGCGGTTCCGGTCTCCGCCGTCGTGAGCAACGACGGGCAGACGCTGACGCTGAAGCAGATCGCCTTCACCGACACCGCCAACCAGCTCATCAACCAGTGGGTCTGGGGTGTGCAGAACGGCGGCGCGGTCGGCGCCATCGTCGGCTGCCTGCTCGGCTTCTGGCTGTTCGTCATCCCCGGTTGCGCCATCGGCGCGGCAATCGGCGGTGCGCTCACCAGCCCCAACAGCGGCGAGATCAACGCCACCTTCAACCGGCTGCTCACCGGGAACTGATCACCGGCGTCCCCGGATACGACCGATCCCCCTGTCGCGCAAAGCAATTCGCGGCAGGGGGATCGTTCGTTCCCGGCTCAGAGCGAGGCGGCGATGCGGTCGCCGATCTCGACCGTGGAGGCCGCGCCCGACCGGGCGGCGAGGTCCTTGGCCACCGCGGCCTCGATGCGGGCGGCTTCCTCCGACCGGCCGAGGTGGTTCAGCAGCAGCGAGACCGAGAGGATGGCGGCGGTCGGATCCGCCTTGGACTGCCCGGCGATATCGGGAGCGCTACCGTGCACCGGTTCGAACATGCTCGGGTTGGTGCCGGAGGCGTCGATATTGCCCGACGCGGCCAGGCCGATGCCACCGGACACCGCCGCGGCCAGGTCGGTGATTATGTCTCCGAAAAGGTTGTCGGTGACGATCACGTCGAAGCGACCCGGATCGTTGACCATGTGGATGGTCGCGGCGTCGATGTGCTGATAGGCGATCTCGACGTCGGGGTACTCCGCACCCACCTCGGTGACGGTGCGCTGCCACAGCGACCCGGCGAAGCTCAGCACGTTGGTCTTGTGCACCAGCGTGAGGTGCTTGCGACGTTGCTGGGCCTTGTCGAAGGCGTAGCGCACGACGCGCTCGATGCCGAAGCGGGTGTTGGTGGAGACCTCGGTGGCCACCTCGTGCGGGGTGTTCACGCGGATCGCCCCGCCGGTGCCGGTGTACGGGCCCTCGGTGCCCTCGCGCACGACGACGAAATCGATCTCCGGCTCGCCGGTCAGCGGGCTGGTCACTCCCGGGAACAGCTTCGACGGGCGCAGGTTCACGTGGTGGTCGAGGGCGAACCGGGTGTGCAGCAGCAGACCACGCTCGAGCAGGCCGCTGGGCACCGACGGGTCGCCGATCGCGCCGAGCAGGATGGCGTCGTGCTGCTTGAGCTCCGGCAGCACCGATTCCGGCAGCACCTCACCGGTCGCGTGATACCGCTTGGCGCCCAGGTCGTAGTGGGTCTTCTCGACCCCCGGCACGACCACATCGAGCACCTTGAGCGCCTCGGCGATGACCTCGGGCCCGATACCGTCACCGGCGATGACAGCCAGCTTCATATGACAACGCTCCGTTCGTTCCTGCTCGCGGCCCGCACAACGCCTATGCGGCCGAATCAGCCAAAGGGCGGTCGATCGGCGGCGCAACGCCCGGCCGAATCGCCGACCCCGCCACACTATCGGTCGGGCGGATCACCCCGCTAACCAGGGCAAGCCGCTCCCAATGAGTGAGATCCACGCGCTCCCGCACAGTGCCGATCCGCGAGACGCCCGATGTCGGCGCGGAGATCTCCCCCGGAACCACGATTCGCACCGACCGAAAAGCGCAGTGCGCGCGAATCCCGTTCCGCGTCACCGCGGTGGGATTCGCGCGCACCGGAAAGCGCTGTGACCGAGCCGATTCCGGCTCGGATCACTCAGCTCAGGTCGACCTGCGTCACCTTCGCGGCGCCGACCGCTTCGGCGATCGCGGACTGCACATCGGCCGGGACGGATTCGTTGACACGCAGGATGACGGTCGCGCCTTCCTTGTCGATGTCCTGGCTCAGCTGCGCGGCCTGGATATCGATCGCGGCCTCGCCCAGCTTGGTGCCGATCTTGCCCAGCGCGCCGGGGCGATCGTCGTAGTTGAGGACGGCCAGGTTCAGGCCCTCGGCCCGCATGTCGTAGTTGCGGCCGTTGATGTTGACGATCTTCTCGACCTGAGCGGGCTCGGTCAGGGTGCCGGCGACGTTCAGGGTGCGGCCGTCGCCGAAAACCGCACGCAGGTCGACCAGGCTGCGGTGCGTCGGGCTTTCGCTGTGCGTGCTGACGGTGGCTTCCAGGCCCCGCTCCTTGGCAAGCGACGGGGCGTTGACGAAGGTCACGGCGTCCTCGACGAGTGCGGAGAACACACCCCGCAGCGCCGAGAGCTCCAGCACCGCAACATCTTCCGAGGACAGCTCGCCACGGACCTGAATCTCCAGCGAGACGGGCAGCTCGTCGGCGAGGGCGCCCAGCAGCACACCCTGCTTGCGGACGATGTCCAGCCAGGGGGCGACGATCTCGTTGACCGCCCCGCCGGCGACGTTCACCGCGCCCGGCACGAACTCGCCGGCGAGGGCGAGCTGGACCGACTTGGCGACATCGGTGCCGGCGCGGTCCTGGGCCTCGGCGGTGGAGGCGCCCAGGTGCGGGGTCACGACGACCTGCGGCAGCTCGAACAACGGGCTGTCGGTGCACGGCTCGGTCTCGAACACGTCGATGCCGGCGGCGCGCACGTGGCCGGAGGTGATGGCGTCGGCCAGCGCCTGCTCGTCGATCAGACCGCCACGGGCGGCGTTGACGATGATCACGCCCTTCTTGGTCTTGGCCAGGGTCTCCCGATTCAGCATGCCCTTGGTCTCGGGAGTCTTGGGCAGGTGAATGGAGATGAAGTCGGCGCGCTCGAGCACCTCGTCCAGGCTCAGCAGCTCGATGCCCAGCTGGGCGGCGCGTGCCGGGGAGGTGTAGGGGTCGTACGCGATGACCTTGGTCTCGAACGCGGCCAGACGCTGCGCGAACAACTGGCCGATGCGGCCCAGGCCGATGACGCCCACGGTCTTGCCGAAGATCTCGACACCGTTGAACTTGCTGCGCTGCCAGGTGTGCTCACGCAGGGTGGCATCGGCGGCCGGAATCTGGCGAGCCGCGGCCAGCAGCAGGGTCACCGCGTGCTCGGCGGCGGTGTGGATGTTGGAGGTCGGTGCGTTGACGACCATGACACCGCGCTCGGTGGCGGCCGGGACGTCGACGTTGTCGAGGCCGACGCCCGCGCGGGCGACGATCTTCAGGTTCTTACCGGCCTCGAGCACCTCGGCGTCGACGGTGGTGGCCGAGCGGACCAGCAGCGCGTCGGCCTCGGGCACGGCGGCCAGCAGCTCGGGTCGATTGGGGCCGTCGACCCAGCGAACCTCGACACCGTCACCGAGCGCATCGACGGTCGACTGGGCGAGCTTGTCGGCGATCAGAACAACAGGACGGCCATTTTGGCTCACTGTGGGGCACTCCTGGGGAAAGAGGTCGGCATTTACCGCGGCCCAGCTTAATGGGCGCGCTCCGGCGCCGATGTACCGCCCGGTAGGCAGGCGCCCTCACACCGCGTCCGGAGCGCGCCCGCACCGGCACCCGGTCCGGCGCGGCCCGCGCGACGCGGCGGGCGAACAGGCGCCGGTTCAGGAGATGCGAAGGGGCCCCGCACCTCGAAAGGTGCGGGGCCCCAAGTTAAGTCGCGGACCTTCTCACGCTACGTGGAGTGGCGTGCGGTCGGCGGACTCGATCAGATAACGCTCACGTTCTGAGCCTGCGGGCCCTTCTGGCCCTGCCCGATCTCGAACTGCACGCGCTGCCCCTCGTCGAGGGACCGGAATCCGCTACCGCTCACAGCCGAGTAGTGCACGAACACATCGGGACCACCGTCGTCCTGAGCGATGAACCCGAAGCCCTTCTCGCTGTTGAACCACTTCACTACGCCTTGCGCCATTTCATACCTTCTGTAGACGAGCCGAGCCGATCAACGTCACGATCGGGCCGGTCTCGATCATCCAGCCTGCCACGGACCGTGACCGCGCGCCACCATGGTGGACGGAAAACCACGCCGCCCCGGCAACATTTCCGAAGTGGTAACATTTCACAATGTTCGGCCGTGATTGTCCCGTGATAGCGCGGACCCGAGGGCCGAGTAGCGCCCGGACGATATATCGAAATGGCGCGGGAGCGCCCTTTCCCCGATGAAACGGGTCGACCCCGGGCACCATGGCCCGGGGTCGACCCGAGATCGCGTCGTGCGACCGAAATCAGCGATCAGCCACCGAACGAGCCGGTCCACAGGGTGTTGACCAGGCCGTGGAAGGCCGCACCCAGGGTGTCGAACAGGCCGTTCACAGCAGCGCTACCGGTGTCGATGATAACGGGGATCATAAATACCTCTTCGTTGTTTCAATTCGGTCGTACAAACTGACGATCAACATATCGAGGTCCCCACAGGGCGCGTTAACCCGATTTCGGGAAAAGTGATCCCGCTGACACATCGAGCGATGTGTGGGTAACGCCACAACTATCCGACGGGGCGGATTCGCACGCTCTTGGCCTCCGGGCCGGCCTTGGTGTGGCGGACATCGAACTCCACGCGCTGGCCCTGGACCAATCGACGGAAACCATCGCCGAAGACCTCGGTGTATTCGACGAAAACCTCCGGTCCCCCGCCGTCCGGGATTATGAAACCGAAGCCTTTCTCACTGTCGAACCACTTCACGGTGCCGTGCAACTATGCTTCTCACTTCTTCTCGATATCGGGCCAGCCAGAGGGTAACCGGCCCCTCACCGACAGTCCAGCGCCGCCGGCGCTCGGCCCCTTCCTACCGCTCCGGACGCCGCAATTCGTGTTGCAGCGCTTCCAGTTCCGCGCCGCCCGCCATCTGCCGTGTCAACTCCGCGACGTCGATCTCGGACTTGTCGTAACTTCCGAGCTCCCGGCCTCGCCGCAACAGCAGGAAGCGATCCCCGACCGGGTAGGCATGGTGCGGATTGTGGGTGATCAGCACCACCCCCAGCCCGCGATCGCGCGCCTGCGCGACGTATCGCAGCACCACCCCGGACTGTTTGACCCCGAGCGCGGCGGTGGGTTCGTCGAGGATCAAGACCCTGGCGCCGTAATGCACCGCGCGGGCGATCGCCACACATTGGCGCTGGCCGCCGGACAGGGTGCCCACGGGTCGTTCCAGATCCTGGATCTCGATACCCATGTCGGACAGTGCCTTTCGGGTGATCTCGCGGGCGGTTCCGCGATCCAGCAGGCGGAACGGCCCGACACCGACGGTCGGTTCGGACCCGAGCACGAAATTGCGCCACACGCTCATCAGCGGCACGACCGCCAGATCCTGATACACGGTGGCGATCCCTCGATCCAGAGCCGCACGGGGCGAGGCGAACCGCGTGGGCTCCCCGTCGACGCGCAATTCGCCGGCGTCGTGCTGGTGGACTCCGGCGAGGATCTTGATCAGCGTCGATTTTCCGGCGCCGTTGTCACCCAGGACGCAGGTGACCCGTCCGGCCTCGACTCGCAGGTTGATGCCCTGCAGTGCCACGACACGGCCGTAACTCTTTCCGATGCCGACGGTTTCGATGAGCGGCGGTTCGAGCAGCGGTGGGTCCACGGGCGCGATCATCGGCGCAACCTTTCCGCATGTTTGGCGAAGGCGTCGTTGACCGAGACCGCCGCCAGCAGCAGCACGCCGAGAAACAGCATGAACCAGTCACTGTCCCAGCGGGCGAACACGATTCCCTGTCGGGCCATCCCGAAGATCAACGCGCCGATCGCCGCACCCAGCACCGAGCCGAAGCCGCCGGTCAGCAGGCAGCCGCCGACCACCGCGGCGATGATGTACTGAAACTCCAGTCCCACACCCTGATTGGCCTGCACACTCGCGAAGCGCAGCAGATTGCACGCTCCGACGATCCAGCCGGCGAAAGCGGTACCCATGAACAGCAGGATCTTGGTCCGCGCCGCCGGAACACCGACGGCCCTGGCACTGGGCAGCGAGCCGCCGACGGCGTAGATCCAATTCCCGAACCGGGTGCGGACCAACAGCAGCAGCGCCACCGCGGTGGCCGCGATCCACCACAGCACCGACGCCTGGATGCGAGCGTCGCCCACCCGCGTGGTGGCCGCGAACACCCAGCCGGCCGAGGAGTATCCGGGCGCGGAACGGATGCCCGAGACCTGCACGGTCCCCGTCACCAGCCGGGTGACCCCGAGGTTGAGACCCTGCAGGGCCAGGAATGTGCCGAGCGTGACGATGAAACTGGGCAGCCCGGTGCGCACGACCACCCAGCCGTTCAGCGCCCCGACCGTGAGCGCGAAGAGCAGCGACGCCCCGAGGGCGAACCAGACGTTCCAGCCGGCGTGCACGGCGAGCAAGGCCGTCACGATCGCGGTGGAGGCGGTCATCACGCCGGCGGAGAGATCGAATTCGCCACCGATCATCAACAGTGCCACCGCGACCGCCATGATGCCGAGCGTGGAGGCGTCGTCGAGCCAGGTGGACACCCCGAGCGGGCTGAGAAAGCGGTCGGTGACGACGGCGAAAAAGATAAAGACCACCAGCGCACCGAGCCCGGCCCCGAGCTCGGGCCGCACGATCAGCCGATCGACCAGGGCGGGCCGGTTCGCGCCCGCAGGTGCGGGTTCGACGGGATGCGAGGGTTCGGAAACCGTTGCGGGATCGCTCATTTCAGATCCCCGCTCACCGCGTGCCCTGGGCCACGAGGGGGGCGATGGCGTCGACGTCGGATGCGTCCACGAACGCCGGCCCGGTCTGCACCGGCATCCCACCGCCGACGGTGTCGAGGTTGCGCCGGTACAACTGCAGCATCACCACCGGTAGATAGCCCTGTTCGTACTGTTGTTGGTCGACGGCGAACAGCAGCGCGCCGGACCGGATCGCCTCCACCACATCGGAATTGAGATCGAAGGTGGCGACGGCGGCGCGGGCGTGCGCTTCCCGAGCTCCGTCCACCGCGCGCGCGGCGATCTGCGAATTCAGCGTGAGCACGGCGTCGATCGAGCGGTCGGCCTCGAGTGCGCCCTTGATCCGCGACTGCGCATCGGTCGGATTGTTGATATCCACCTGTAGCGTGGTGGCATTGCCACCGAACCCGTCGATCGCCCCGGCGCAGCGTTCGTTGGCACCGATATTGCCGGCTTCGTGAATCACGCAGAGCATCTTCGCCTTTCCCGCCTCGCGCAGGCGCTTTCCGGCGGCCGTCCCGGCCTGTCGCTCGCTCTGGCCGACGTGCCCGATCGCACCGACAGCCGCGCTGTCGGCCGCGCCGGAATTGATCGTGACCACCGGAATGCCCGCCGCCACCGCGCGTGCGACCGCGGGCCGCAGCGCCTGCGGGTTCGCCATCGACACCACCAGTCCGTCGACATGCCGGGCCACCGCATTGTCCACGAGATGCGACTGCTCACCGGGATCGCCCGAGGAGTTGTAATCGACCTGGACATCGAGGTCACGGCCGGCTGCCTCGGCGCCGTTCTTCACCACATTCCAGAACGCGTCGCCCGGACTGCCGTGGGTGACGACGGCGACGGAACGCAGTGGCGCGGCGGTCGCCGTTGCGGTAGCCGGCATCGGGGTCGTGTCGGCTCCCGGACCGCTACATGCCGCCAGGATCACCGCCAGGACGAACCACGGTGCGATACGAGCGGCGAAGACGCGCGCGGCAGCGGTGGTCGTCGTGCGCGCCTCCGGCAGCGATCGCGCCGTACGCCCGCGCGAGGTCGGCGACGACCCGGAACGAAGATTCCTGGCTGGCCGTGAGCTCATCGTGCCCGGTAATCTGCGGGACA
>NZ_BAGM01000093.1 GCF_000308855.1 Nocardia veterana NBRC 100344
CGGAGCCGGACGCGGGCCGGGACGCGGGCCCGGGGTGGCGCCGGCGGCCGGCTTGGCGGCCGGACGTGCCTGTGCGGGACCGGGTTTCGCGGATGACTTCGCGGAGCCGTTGGCCGGGGCGGACTTCGCCGCGAACGACTCCCGGAGCCGACGGGCGACGGGTGCCTCCACCGTCGACGACGCCGACTTCACGAACTCGCCCTGCTCCTTGAGCGTTGCGAGTAGTTCTTTGCTCGTGACACCGAGTTCTTTTGCCAACTCGTGCACGCGGGCCTTGCCTGCCACTGCTCTCCTCACTGAGAGGTCGAGCGTGACAGTCCCGGCTCCCCGTTTTCAGGGGGCAGGACGCCCGCACGACCTCCGGTTATCTTCGATGGCCGTTCATCGTTGGTACTTCACGGTGTGCTCATGAGTGCTCGTGCCTGTTCTCGACGTAGTGCTCCAGGGCTGAGATATCCAGTTTTCCGGACACTCGTAGCGCTCTGCCGAACGCTCGGCGCCGCTCTGCCATGCTCAGACAGGCCGAAACGGGGTGCAGCCAGGCACCCCTCCCGGGAAGTCTGCGCCGCGGATCGGGAACGATCGCGACGACGGCGTCCCCTTCGGGACCGCTGCCGGGCGATTGCGCCACGACCCGCAACAGATCGGCGGCCAGCTCGCGTTTCCGGCATCCGACACAGGTCCGGACCGGGCCGGGGGTTCGGGGAGTGCCCCGAGTTCCGACCTGAGCGGAAAGTGCGGATACCGAAGACTCGCGCTGAGCCTGTGTCCACTGTACCGCTGCCATGTCCCGATCTCCGCATCCAGCCCCTGTTCCGCCCCCGACCTCCGTCTCCCGGATCGCCGTGCCCTACCCGTGCTGGGCGTGCGGGCGCGGCGATCCGGCCACGTCGGGGGCCGCATCGGAGCGAATATCGATGCGCCAACCGGTCAATCGCGCGGCCAAGCGGGCGTTCTGACCTTCCTTCCCGATCGCCAGCGAGAGCTGGAAATCGGGGACCACGACCCGGGCGGCACGCGCCTCCGGATCGACGATCGTCACCGAGACAACCTTCGACGGGCTCAGCGCATTCCCGACGAAGGTGGCCGGATCCTCGGCCCAGTCGATGATGTCGATCTTCTCCCCCGCCAGCTCGCTCATCACGTTGCGCACCCGCTGGCCCATCGGGCCGATGCACGCGCCCTTGGCGTTCACGCCGGGCACCGTGGAGCGCACCGCGATCTTCGAGCGGTGCCCGGCCTCGCGGGCCACGGCCACGATCTCCACCGATCCGTCGGCGATCTCGGGCACCTCGAGGGCGAACAGCCGCCGAACCAGATTCGGATGGGTGCGCGAGAGGGTGATCTGCGGACCGCGGGCGCCGCGGGAGACACCGTAGACGTAGCACTTGATCCGATCGCCGTGCTCGTAGCTCTCCCCGGGCACCTGTTCGGCCGGCGGAATCAGGCCCTCGGCGCCGTTGGCCTCACTGCCGATGCGCACCACCACGGTGCCGCGGGCGTTCATCCGGGCGTCGCGCTGCACGACGCCGCCGACGATATCGCCCTCGTGGGTGGAGAACTCGCCGAAGGACTTCTCGTTCTCGGCGTCGCGCAGCCGCTGCAACACGACCTGGCGCGCGGTGGTCGCGGCGATCCGGCCGAAGCCTTCGGGCGTGTCGTCCCATTCGGAGATGATGTTGCCGTCGGCATCGGTTTCGCAGGCCATCACCCGCACCACGCCGGTCTTCTGATTGATGTCGATGCGCGCGTTGGGCTCGTGGCCCTCGGTATGCCGATAGGCGGTCAGCAGAGCCGACTCGATCGCGGAGAGCACTGTCTCCATCGAGATTCCCTTATCGGCGACGATCGCGCGCAGGGCTTCGATTTCGATGTTCATTCCACGATCCCTTCGGTCGGCGCAACTACTGGACGGTGTTCTCGCTGGACGGCTTCGCCGGATCCGGCCGCGTCCACGGCCTCGTCCGCGGCGCCCGGCTCCGGTCGGCCCGTGGCCACGCCGCCGGCGAGTTCCATTTCCGCCGCCCCCGGTGGGGAGAATTCCACCTGGACAACCGCGGAGTCGATATCGGCGAGCGGCACGCTGATCCGGTGCGGGGCCCGCTTGCCGCCGACCACCAGCGCCACCTCGGTCTCCGTGGCCGCACCGACGCGCGCCTCGAAGACCGCCTTGCCCTCCGGAGTCTGCGCACCCGCGCGCATCCGCACCCGGACCTTGCGTCCGCGCGCCCGGCGCCAGTGCCGCAGTTCGGTGAGCGGGCGATCCACACCCGGCGTGGTGACTTCCAGCAGATAGGGTTTTTCACCGAAATCGCCGGCGGCGTCCAGAGCCTCCGAGATCTGCGAACTCAATTCCGCGATCATGTCCAGGTCGACGGTCTCGTCGCCGTCGACGGTCACCGTCACCCGGGTCTGCGGCCCGCCCGCGGCCGTGATGTGCACGCCCTCGAGGTCGAGCCCTCGGCGTTCGACGAGCCCAGCAACGAGCTGGCTCACCCTTTCCTCGGTCGGCATCGGCATGTGGGGCGGCTCCTGGTTCAGTTGTGACGCGGTATTGGTCCTGGTCCGGCATGGTCGGCGCGCATATCCCGGGGAATGTTCCGCCGGAGGTCTAGCGTAACGCGCTGCAAGAGTGTAAAGGACCAGCCAATCCGGTCGAGTCGGCCCGGGTGCGGTCCGTGCTGCGCGCGGTGCGGGCGAACCCTCGGAATCCGGCCGGGATCAGCCGTTGCCGCGCCTCGATGGGGTCCGGCGCGAAGGTGCCGCGCCCGACCGATCGTCGAGCGACGATCCGCTTCCGCCGGGCCGGCGCTCCCCGCCGCCACCGGGCAGTGGAACGAGAACCGCACCGCATCCCGACGCCCCGGACCGCCCTGCGCCGGATGCCGGCCGGCCGCCACCCATCGGGTCGCGGTATCACGGCCCGCGCATTCCCGGGTGGCGCGACAACCTCGAGCGCCGGGCCCGAACAGGACGAACAGCGTTGCGACGGGCGTGGGAGCGGTGGCGGGCGGTGGGCTCGGCCGGGCTGGGCGCGGGGGTGGTCGGTGAACACTGGCACGATGTAGGCGTGCCCAGCCGTCTCGATCCGAATCCGGTATCCCCGCAACGTTCGCCGTCGCGCGTGCTCGACCGTCGCGCGCTGTTGCGCTCCGCCGGCGGCGGAGCGGCCGCCGTGGTAGCGGTGAGCGCGCTCGCCGCCTGTGCGGACAAGACGCCCGCCGCACCGGATGTCCTTGTGACACAGGAAGTGTCGGCCCGCACCGACGCGGCCTGGGCGAAGGCCGCGATCGCGGCGGCGCCGGAACATACCGTCGCGCTGAATCTGGTTGCGGCACAGCGGCTTCAGCACGCCGACGCGCTGCGCGCCGAAATCGACCGGGCCGTCGGCGTTTACGGCGACGGCACGAAACCGAAGTCGGCCACCCCGCCGGTGGCCGAACCCACCGCACCGACCCCGCCGCCGACGGTCGCGGCCGTGCGCGCACGGCTGGCCGACGCCCAGCGGGCGGCCGCGCAGCTGGCCACGGCCCAAACCGGTTACCGCGCCGGACTTCTGGCCTCGATCAGCGCGTGCTGTGCCACGCACGCGGCCGTCGTCCTGGCGTGAGCGAACGGGCGCGTCGACGCCGGCAGGGCACCATCGAGCGGCACTGCGGGCAGACCGACCCTGCGCACGGCACGAGCAGATCCGCACGGCAATCACAGCCCCGCCGCCCCGCCGGCCCGGCAGGCGTGCGCAGACCGGCGCGAAGGCGGCGCAGCACCCCGCAGCCGGCACACCCCATCGACGAACACCG
The DNA here is from genome assembly GCF_000308855.1 of Nocardia veterana NBRC 100344. GTDB lineage: Bacteria > Actinomycetota > Actinomycetes > Mycobacteriales > Mycobacteriaceae > Nocardia > Nocardia veterana. The sequence continues at coordinate 3,801 of NZ_BAGM01000093.1, forward strand.
CGCGAGCGGGCCCCGACGCCGACCCGGAAAGGACCTCGCATGAGTACCGATCAGCAGGCGCTCCTCGATGCGCTCAACGCCGAATATTCCGCCGTCTACGCCTACGGCGTGATCGCGGCCTACGCCTCGCCCGAGCGCGCGAAGATCGTCGCCGAATACACCGCCGCCCACCGCGCGCGCCGGGACGCCACCATCGACGCCCTGAAAGCGGCGGGGGCGAGCGTGCCCGCTCCGGCGGCCGCCTACACGCCCCCCTTCCCGGTCGACGACCCGATTCCCGCCGCGAAGCTGGCGGTCACGGTCGAATCCGATACGGCCGTGGCGTGGCGTTCGGTGGTGGAGCGGGCCACCACCGCGGACCTGCGCCGCACCGGAATCGACGCCCTCACCGAATGTGCTGGGCGCCTGGCCGCCTGGCAGTCGATTCTGGGGGTGAGCCCCGCGACCGTCCCCTTCCCCGGACAACCGTGAGTGGGGGGCTGCCGCGCCTCGACCGACACCGGTGGCTCGGCGAGTCCTGACCCAGCCCCCGAATCCGGCGCCGGACCGTCCTGCGGCGAGGCACGACCGCTCGGCGTCGGCGTTCGGCCGTCAGCCGTGGAGCTTGGCCAGCACCGCCTCGACCGCCGAATCGGCAGGCACATCCTCGGATTCGCCGGTGAACCGGTTGCGTAGTTCCACCTTGCCGTCGGCCCAGCCGCGTCCGATCACCAGAATCCACGGCATCCCGAGCAACTCGGCGTCCTTGAATTTCACGCCGGGCGAGGCGGTGCGATCGTCGAACAGCACGTCGACGCCGCGGGCGTCCAGGCCGGCGACGACCTCCTCGGCGCCGGCACGCGCGGCCTCGTCCTTGTTGGCGACGACGACGTGCACATCGAAGGGTGCGGCGGCACTCGGCCAGCGCAACCCCTTCTCGTCGTGCATCTGTTCGGCGATCACGGCGACCATGCGGGAGATGCCGACACCGTAGGAGCCCTGGATCAGCCGGACCGGCTTGCCGTTCTCGCCGAGCACGTCGACCTCGAACGCGTCGGTGTATTTGTAGCCGAGCTGGAAGATGTGCGCGATCTCGATACCGCGCGCGGCGTGCAGCACACCGCGGCCGTCCGGTGACGGGTCACCTTCGCGAACCTCGGCGGCCTCGATCGTGCCGTCGGGGGTGAAGTCACGACCCACGACCAGCCCGACGACGTGCTTACCGGATTCGTCCGCACCGGTGATCCAGGAGCTGCCCTTGACCACGCGCGGATCGACCAGGTAGCGAACTCCGTTCGCCAGCAGCGCTTTCGGTCCGATGTACCCCTTCACCAGGAACGGGTTGGCGGCGAAGTCGGCATCGGTCAGCAGTTCCACCTCGGCGGGTTCGAGACTCGCGCCGAGCCGCTTGTCGTCGACCTCGCGATCGCCGGGGATGCCGATGCCGACGATTTCGGTCTTCCCGTCGGGATGCCGCAGTTTCACCATGACGTTCTTCAGCGTGTCCGCGGCGGTGATCGGGCGGCCGTACTGTTCGGCGATGCCGGCGCTGTTGGCCCAGTCGACCAGCGAGGCGATGGTCGGGGTCCCGGGAGTGTCGTGCACGACGGCGGCGGGCCGGCCGTCGATCGGCAGCTCCGGCGGCGCGGGCGTCACGACCGCCTCGACATTGGCGGCGTAGCCGGATTCCAGGCAGGTGACGTAGGTGTCCTCGCCGATGGGACTGCTGGCGAGGAATTCCTCCGACGCGCTGCCGCCCATCGCGCCCGAGGTCGCGGCCACGATCACATATTCGACGCCCAGCCGGGCGAAGATGCGCTGATAGGCCTGGCGGTGCGCGGCGTAGCTGGCCTTCAGCCCGTCCTCGTCGAGATCGAAGGAGTAGGAGTCCTTCATGATGAACTCGCGCCCACGCAGGATGCCGGCCCGCGGCCGTTCCTCGTCGCGGTACTTCGTCTGGATCTGGTACAGCGTGACCGGCAGATCCTTGTACGAGTTGTATTCACCCTTGACCGTCAGCGCGAACAGTTCCTCGTGGGTGGGGCCGAGCAGCATATCGGCGCCCTTGCGATCCCGCAGCCGGAACAGGCTGTCGCCGTATTCGGTCCAGCGGTTGGTGGTCTCGTAGGGGTCGCGCGGCAGCAGGGCGGGCAGCGAGATCTCCTGCGCGCCGATCGCGTTCATCTCCTCGCGCACCACGTTCTCGATCCGGCGCAACACCTTCAAACCCAGCGGCAGCCAGGAGTACACGCCCGGCGCGATCCGGCGCACATATCCGGCCCGGACGAGAAGCTTGTGGCTGGGCACCTCGGCGTCGGCGGGATCGTCGCGCAGGGTGCGCAGGAACAGGTGCGAGAGACGGGTGATCACGGATGCACAGACTAGCCGCTGCTGCGCGGATGCTTACAGGGCGTTACCGTATCCGCTCGTGCTGGTGATCCTGCCTCCTTCCGAAACCAAGTCCGACGGCGGAACTCTCGGTCCGCTCGAGTTGGATTCGCTGTGGTTGCCGCAGCTCACCGCGGTACGGGACAAGCTGATCACCGAGTTGATCGAATTGAGCGCCGACCCGGAAGCGGCGCGGGTGGCGCTGGGCCTGGGCAAGGCCGGCGGTGCGGGCGCGGAGGGTTTGCAGACCGCGCTGCGACGCAATGCGGCCCTGCGCACCGCGCCGACCAGACCGGCACTGGAGCGCTACACCGGTGTGCTCTACGACGCACTCGACATCGCGTCGCTGACCAAGATCCAACGCGCTCGCGCGGTCGAGCGCCTGGCGGTCGGTTCGGCGCTGTTCGGTGTGGTTCGTGCGGGCGATGCGATCCCCGGCTACCGCCTCTCGGGTGGATCCAAACTGCCGGGGATGCCGACGCTGGCCTCGCTGTGGAAACCCGTGCTCGCACCGGCCCTGCGCGAGGCGACCGCCGGGCAGCTCGTGGTGGACCTGCGTTCGGGCACCTACCAGCAGCTGGGACGGCTACCCGGTGCGGTGACCGCGACCGTGCTGACCGAGCGCCCGGACGGCAGCCGCACCGTGGTGAGTCATTTCAACAAACACCACAAGGGACTGCTGGCCCGCGCGTTGGTGTCCACCCGGGCCGAGCCCGGTGACATCCGGGCGCTGGCGCGGATCGCCGAAAAGGCCGGGCTGCGAGTGGAAATCGCGTCGTCCACCGAGCTGCTGGTCCTCACCTGAGTGAATTCTCGGTGACCGCCGACGTAATTCGAACCGAATAGCGACCACCCACGGGCGGGAATCCGGCTTCGAAAACCGGCCGCTACCAGTGCTTTCGGTCGACGCGGCGACGAATCGCGATGCCTCCGAACCGGCCCCGGCCTCGCTATCGTAGCTTCGGCGCGGCGGGCCGACCGCTGCCGTTGGATGCGATGGGCGAGGAGTTCGGTGTGGGTGACGCCACCGACCGTGAAGAAAAAGCGCTGAGCCAGTTGACGGATCGGCTGGTCGACCATTTCGGCCACAGCCATTCACCGGAATTGGTGCAGGAATTGGTCGGTCAGGTGCGGCAGCGGTTCGACGGCCATGCCGTGCGGGATTTCGTGCCGATTCTGGTGGAGCGCATCGTGCGCCGGGAATTGCAGCACCTACCGCCGCAGCCGAGCCGCGACGATTATCCGGAATTTTCGGAATTCGCTGCCGCACAGGCCGTTACCATCCACTCCACCGATCCGGCCGCCGACAGCGGTCCCGACGACACACCGTCCGTGCCGGCGACCGACGTGTCCGGCCCCGATGGTCCGGACGGCACGAACGGCGAGGCCGAGGCGGCCACTGCCCCACTGCCGGAAACCGCCGAGTCCGCGCCGGTGGATTCGGCAGCGGGTGCCGTCCTCGCCGCTTCCGGCGCAGCCGACACCGAGGCTACGAGGCCGGTGGTGGTTGCGGCCACCACGACATCGGCCGACGCCGAGGCCACCACGCCGAACGTGGTGGAGACCGACCACGATTCGGGGGACTCGACCGAGAACCGCTCCGGCGACGAACGGACCCGCACCGAGCCACCGTCCGGCGCGCCGCCCCGGCCCGCCGCCACTGCCGAACCCGTAGGCGCACAGCAGGTTTCGCCGGTCGGCACCGGGCCGGAACCCGCCACCCCGGCGCCCGCCGGTTTCGTCGCCACGCTGCGGCGGCCACGGGTGGCAGCCGGGTTGGCGGCGGCCGTGGTCGTCGTCGTGGCGCTCGCCGTGGCCTTCGCTTTCCGTGACGACGGCGACGCCCCCGCGGCCGGTCCCGCACCGGCCCTGCTCACCGTCCACGGTGTGGTGGGCTCGGAGAAGATGGAGTTCTTCACCGACCCGCGCGTCGCGGATGTACTGGCCCGCAAGGGATTCCGCCTCGAGGTGGAACCGGCCGGATCGCGCCAGATCGCGACCTCGGTCGATCTGAGCCGCGACGATTTCGCCTTCCCGTCGAGCAGTCTCGCCGCCGAACGCGTTCAGCGCGAGCGTGGAATCACCGCGAAATACACCCCGTTCTCCTCCCCGATGGTGGTCGCCAGTTTCCGCCCCGTCACCGAGCTGCTGACCCGGTCGGGAATCGTACGGCCCGGCCCGGTGCCGACCTTCGATATGCACCGCTATCTCGACCTCACCCAGCAGGGCACGCAGTGGGACCAGCTGCCGGGCAATACGTCGTATCCGGTGCGCAAGAACGTCCTGATCTCGACCACCGATCCACGCACCTCGAATTCCGCGGCGATGTATCTGGCGGTCGCCGCGTATGTCGCCAACGACGACGCCGTCGTGCAGGGGCCCACCGCGGAGAATTTCGTGCTGTCGAAGGTGTCGCGCCTGTTCACCAGGCAGGGGTACACCGAGAATTCCAGTGCGGGCCCGTTCGCCGAATACCTCAGCGCCGGAATGGGTCCCACACCGATGGTGTGGGGTTACGAATCACAGTACGTCGAGGCCGCGGTGGCGGGGCGGTTGCCCGCCGACGCCGAACTGCTGTATCCGTCGCCGACCGTGCTGTCCCGGCACACCCTGGTACCGCTGACCCCGACCGGCGATCGCATCGGCCGGCTGTTGAGCACCGATCCGGAACTGCAGCGGCTGGCCGCCGAACACGGCTTCCGCACCGCCGATCCGGCGCAGTTCGCGGCCGTGACCGCCGAACATCACATCCCGGTCGCCAAGGAGGTGTTCGACGTCGTCGACACTCCGACCTACGACACCCTCGAACATCTGCTGGACGGGGTCGCGCGCTCCTACAACTGAGTACGCGCCGGGCGCATCCAACCGAGCCCGGGCGCATCCACCGAGCCCCGGGCGGCGCGTTTCGGATTGCCGGCGCCGAGGGCAGGCCGTGGTAGTAATGGCGGCGTGGATACCGACGGCGTGGACCCGGACCTGGTCGAACTGGCGACGAAGATCTTCGAACTGGCGCGCACGGGCGAGGCCGCGACCCTGGCGGCGTATATCGACGCCGGTGTGCCGGTGAATCTGAGCAACGACAACGGTGACACCCTTCTGATGTTGGCCGCCTATCACGGCCATCAGGGGGCGGTGGATGCGCTGCTCGAACGCGGAGCGGACCCGAACCGCGCCAACGATCGCGGCCAGACACCGGCCGCCGGTGCGGTATTCAAAGGGGAGAACGACATTCTGAAGTCGTTGCTGGCGGCGGGTGCCGACCCGGACGCCGGCACACCGTCGGCCCGCGACGCGGCGAGCATGTTCGGCAAGGCGGAACTGCTCGAACTGTTCGACCGCGGCTGAGCCGGCGCGCCCCTCGGCACGGTGAACCCTCCTACGCCTGCTGTGCCTCTTCCTGGGCGTGCTGCGCCTGGGCGAGTTGCTGCGGGGTGTAGCGCAGGGTGAGCACGAGCAGGCCGATGACCACCGCGCCGATCGCGCAGATCAACAGCACGAAGGTATAGCCGCTGGAGAGGGCGGCGACTTCGTTCGGCGTCAGATTCGAGGTGCGGTCGGTGCGACCGCCCAGTGAGAGGGTGCGCGAGGCGGCCAACGGGGTCAGCAGGCCGACGGCGAACGGGGTGCCGAGGGTGAGGATCATCTGCCCGATCGCCGACAGCGGACCGACTTCGTTCACCGGCACGCCCACCAGCAGGCACAGCGGGCCGACGACGATCACGAAACCGATGGCCATGCCGACCACCGTGAGCAGAATCAGCAGTGTCGGCAGGTATTCCACCGTGCGATCGAGGGTCGAACCGAAGAACAAGGCGCCGGCCAGCACCGTCGCCGCGCCGGCGAGCAGCCAGCGCGGCCGGACCAGCAACGCCGCCTTGGACGCGACGCCGGTGCCGATTCCCGCACCGATCGTGAACGGAATCGAGGCCAGACCGGCGACCAGCGGCGAATAGCCGACCACGTTCTGCAGGAACTGGGCCACGAAATAGGTCATGGCCCCCAGCACACCGGATCCGAGCAGCAGCGCGACGAAGGTGGTCGAGCGGTCCCGATCCCGGAACAGCGTCAGGGGCAGCAGCGGATTGACGGCGGTGCGCTCGGCGACGACGAACGCCACCAGCAGCAGCAACCCGGCGATCAACGCGCCGATGACGTAGGGACTGGTCCAGCCGAGGTCCGGCCCCTCGGTGGCGCCGAACACCACGCCGACGCAGCCCAGCGTGCCGAGGATCGCGCCGCGGACGTCGAGCGGCAGCCGGTGGTGGGTCGAATCGCGCAGCTGGAAGATCGCCCCCGCGATGATGAGCAGGCCGATCGGCACGTTGATCAGGAAGATCAACCGCCAGTTCCATTCGGCCAGGGCGCCGCCGACCACCAGGCCGCCGACCGAACCCACCCCCATCATGGAGCCGAAGATGGCAATGGCCTGGTTACGGGCCGGGCCGGGCGCGAAGGTGCTGACCACCAGCGCCATCGCCACGGGTGCGGCGATCGCGGCACCGGTTCCCTGCAGCGCCCGCGCGGAGATCAGCATGGCCTCGTTCTGGGCGAGCCCGCACAGCAGGGAGGCCAGCGTGAAGAACGAAACCCCGAGCAGCAGCATCTTTTTGCGACCGAACGAGTCACCGAGGCGGCCACCGAGCAGCATCAGGCCGCCGTAGGTGAGGCCGTAGGCGGTGACGGTCCACGCACTTCCGGAACTGGTCAGGCCCAGATGCCGCTGCAACGCCGGCAGCGCGAGGATGACGACCGTGCCGTCGAGCACGACCATCAATTGCAGGCCGGACAGGACCAGGATCGGCAGCCCGAAGGCCCGCTTCGTCACCGGATATTGCATCGTCGCAGCGGGGTTATCGAGCACAGTGACTCACTGTAACGGATATCGGAACCGGCCCACCCCACGCGCTCGCACCGGGTACCCCGGCCGGTCCGGGCACGCATCCGCGGCCCTATTCGGCCGGCTCGCCGGAATCCGGCGCGCCCGTGGTGAACCCGGCGGTCGGCCCGATGACGATGATGGCCGGTGGCCGGATCCCTTCGGCGCGGACGCGTTCGGCGACGCTCGCCAGATCGGCGCGCAGGATTCGCTGTGTCCGCAGGCTGCCCTCCTGGACCACGGTGACCGGCGTATCGGGCGCCCGGCCACCCTCGACGAGGGCGGAGGCGAACTTCTCGATGCGTTCCACACCCATCAACAGCACCAGCGTGCCGCGCAGCCGGGCCAGGGCCGGCCAGTCGACCAGCGAGTCCGGGTGATCGGGCGGAATATGGCCGCTCACCACGACGAATTCGTGGGTGACCCCGCGATGGGTCACCGGAATACCCGCCAGGGCGGGCACCGAGATGGCCGAGGTGACGCCGGGTACCACCGTCACCGGCACCCCGGCATCCACGCAGGCCTCGAGTTCCTCGTAACCGCGGCCGAAAACGTAGGGATCGCCGCCCTTGAGCCGCACCACGAACTTCCCGGCCTTCGCGCCCTCGATCAGCGCGCTGTTGATCGCCTCCTGCGCCATCGCGCGGCCGTACGGGATCTTCGCCGCGTCGACCACTTCCACATGGGGTCCGAGTTCGGCGAGCAGTTCCGGCGGCGCCAGCCGATCGGCCACGACCAGATCGGCGCGGGCCAGCAGCCGGCGACCGCGCACGGTGATCAGATCCGGATCCCCCGGTCCGCCGCCGACCAGCGCCACGCCGGGCGCCACCGGTTCGGAATCGTCGGTGACCACACCCGATTGCAGAGCCTCGAGCAACGCCGTGCGCACGGCCGCCGAGCGACGATGCCGGCCGCCGGCCAGGACGGCGAGCGTGAGCCCGTCGTAGCGGGCGCTGGCCGGGGTGACGGCGGTACCGAGCCGGGCGTTGTCGGCACGTACGCAGAAGATCCGCCGCCGAGTCGCCTCCTCGACCACCGCCGCGTTGGTCTCCGGTTCATCGGTGCAGGCGATCGCGTACCAGGCGCCGTCCAGATCGCCGTCGGCATAGGCGCGCAGCGTGATGCGCAGTTGCCCGGAGGTCGCCATCGCCTCGACGGCGGGTGTGACGGTGCGGCTGATCACCTCGATGTCGGCGCCGGCGGAGATGAGCAGTCCGAGCCGCCGCTGGGCCACCGAGCCACCGCCGACGACCACGACCCGGCGGCCGGCCAGATCGAGCCCGACCACGTAGTTCGGGTCACCGGATTGCTGGTCGTCTGTCGTATTCGGCACAAGGTTTCAGCCTACGGCGTGGCGGGGCGCACGTCGCAATCACCCGCCTCGGCTGCGCCGTCGAGCCGGATCAGGGCTGCCAGGTGATGCGGCCGCCCTGGAAATCCTGTGCCTTGCCGCCGTTGTAGTCGTATTCGTCGCTGGTCGGCAGGCCGTAGCGGCCGCGGTCGGCGTTGTTGCCCTTCCAGATTCCGAGGATCGAGCCCCAGACCGGATGTGCGCCCGTGCTCGCGGACCAGTAGACGGTGCCGCCGGGGAACAGGTTGTAGCGGGCGGTGCCGTCCCTACCGGCCGGGGCCTCGTCGGTCAGCGGAAACCCGAGCGGACTGTTCTCCCAGCCCAGCGATCCCCACTTGTCGCGAATCAGACCGCAGATGGCGTGCGCGTCGGTGCCGAGCGACCAGTAGATCGAGCAGCCGCGCTCGAAGACCTGGAATTTGCCGCCGTGGGCGTCGGATTCCGGTCCGATGGGATTGCCGAAGGTGGCGGCGCCACCGGCACGGTCGTATTCCTGCTCGATCGCCCCACCGACATCGAAGGCGCCGATCGGGCGGGCCGCCGCGACTCCGGCGCCGGTGCCGGCGAGCACCGCCAGCGTCGCGGCGACGGCGGCGGTGCGCAGGCCTCGGCGCACTCGCCCGGATTGTTCGCTTCTACCCTGTCTGCCACCTGACGAAGCCAAGAGAACTCCCTCTACCTGCGAAGTCGGGGCGGCGGCGGGTGCCGCCGCTCACTCATCCTGCAGGGAGTACACCGGCCCGGCAACGCCGGCCGTATCACAGTCGAGACTCATCTCACACCCGGCCGACCAGCGCGATTCGGGTATTTCAGAGACGGCCGTTGATCCGCTCCGGGGTCACCCGCACGATCACCCGGTCGGCGTCGTGCACCGAGGCCGGATTGAATTCGGCATACGGGAGGCCGGTGTATTTGGCCGACAGCCGATCGGGCAGGGCCCGGTCGGGGTCGGGCGTGACGGTGGCGGTGCCGCGGATTTCCGCGTACACGTACGGGGTGTCCGGCGGATTGATCATGATCGTCACCCGCGGATCGCGCACGACATTCTTGTACTGCTGCCGCGAGACGGTCGTGGAGTACAACAGGTCGTTGCCCTCCCGCACGAGCCAGATGACGGTCAGATGCGGCTGCCCGTCGCGACCGATCGTCGCCAGCGTCGCGAAAACGTTTGTGTCGTCGAGAATCTTCTTCAGGTCTTCGGAGAGTTCTGCGCTCACCTCACGACCCAACCCATCGGCAGCCGGCGGCATTCCCGATTCGGGGCGCCGTGCGCGGTCCTATTCTGCGACCATGCGACGCGCGCTGCAGATCCTGACCGTGGTGGTGGCGGTCGCGGTGGCCGCCGCGGTAGCCGCGACCTCGTATGCAGCCGATCCGTATCACGCCGCCGGCCCGGTCGAGGCCCGGTATCTGGAGACCGGTCCCTGGCAGGTCACCGAGCGGCACCGATTCGGCTGCTGCGACAGCACCGGCGCCGCCTACGACATCTGGTACCCGACCGATCTGGGTGAGCACGGCCCGCGGCATCCGATCGTCACCTGGGGCAACGGGACCGCCGCCGAGCCCCGCCAGTACGCGTATCTGCTGCGCCATCTGGCGTCCTGGGGATTCGTGGTGATCGCGACGGAGAATCGCAGAACCGGCTCGGGCATCGATATCGCCGGTGCCGCACGGTATCTCGTCGACCGGGCCGCCGATCCCGGCAGCATCTTCCACGATCGGCTCGACACCTCGGCGATCGGAGCGATGGGGCATTCGCAGGGCGCCATCGGTGCGCTCAACGCGATGATCGATTCGGGCGGGTTGATCCGCACCGCGGTGCCGATCGAACTGCCCACCCAGTCCTTCTGCTCAACGGCGTTGAGCTGCACGGATACTCGCCGTTTGAGCTCCGGATCGGTGTTGTTCGTCAACGGTTCCGACGATGCGCTGATCTCCCCCTCGCAGGCGCGGTGGTCCTTGCCCGGATTGCAGTCCAACCAGGACTACTACGCCGCGACTCCGCCCTCGGTCACGAAGGCGTGGGGCACCCTGGTGGGACCCAATCACAACGACGTCCAGGGGCAGCCGGATTGCGACCGGGCATCGACGCCGTGCACCGACGGCGTGTACGGCTACCTCGGCTATCCGACGGCCTGGCTGGCCGCCCGCCTGTGGGGGTGCCCCGGCGCGGCGGCCGCGTTCGAACCGGGGACCGGTGAGTTCTACGCTCCGAACCCGCACTGGGGCAACCAGATCGGCGCGAACGCGGCCTGAGCACACCGGCGTCCGATCAGAACGCGGGCTGATCCTGGACCCAGTGGAAGCCGCGACTGCGCTGCGGGAAGGCCTCGGGATCCTGGCGCCGGAAGGTCACCGTCACCGGGTGGCCGTCCAGGTCTCCGGTGAACCGCAACCGGTCAGGTCCCTGCTGCTCGTAGCCGAGGCTCCCCGCGGTCGCGGAATGCCCGCCGGGCCCTTCCGCCGCCGGCAGCTCGACTCGACGCGCCTGGGTGTCGACCCGGGCCGGCACAGCCACCAGGGTGCCGTCCATCCGCTGGTAATGCATGACACCCGGGAGGTCGAACACCACGCGCTGCCACCGACCGGTGTCGGTCAGCAGCGGCGGCACCGGTTGCCCATCGCGGCTGAACTCCTCGACCTGCCAGATGCCGTAGAGCGGCGGATCCGCGCGCCCCGGCCCCTCGTCCCACATCCGCATGCCGGCGTGGACCAGGGCGACCGCCACCCACACCCCGATACCGACCTGCACCAGCGCGGCCGACCGGCGGGACCGGCGAGTGCGGAACGGATAGGGCGCGGTGGCGGCGCCGACCGCACGATCCAGGAGCAGCACATCGATCAATCGGCGTGCGTGCGGCGCCAGCAGCACCATCGAGATCAGCATCAGATGGCCGGACAGAATCTTGACCGGCACGTCGAAGGTCATGTTCAACACGAAGACCTGTGCCATCGAGATCAGGCTCAGCATCGCGCCGAGGGTCGCGGTGCGCGGGACGAACAGCAGGACGCCCGCCATGACTTCGGCGGCGCCGAGCAGCATCTCGTAGGGCGGGCTCATCCCGACCTGGCTCCACAGCACCGCCATCGGCGTCAGGTTGCCGAACGGCTCCAGCAGAGTCGACAGCGCCGGTTCCGGCATCTGGTTGGGGATCAGCTTCGCGAAACCATAGTTGAGCATCTGTGCGGCGAGGCAGATCCGGAGGAAGACCAGGTACCAACCGGCCAGGCGCCGGTAGTCGGTGCGCCGCCGATCCAGTGCCGTCCAGAGCAGCGTGCCGGCCACGGCCACTACGAAGACGCAGAACACCAGCACCCACAGGACGGTCTGATCGCCGCTGCCGTTGGGTCGCAAGACCGGATCGACGCCGAAGACCGTGTGCCCGACCCGGTCCAGCACCGGGCGCAGCGACCGCGGCTGCCACAGCACCGCGTCGGGGTCCAACCAGTCACCGAACCAGCCGGTGAACGCGAACACGATCTGCGGATAGGTCAGGCAGAACAGGCTGAAGTAGAGAAAGGTGAAGCGAAAGGCCACCCGAGTGAGCGGGTTCCAGCCCGCTGCGGGCGCCGGGCCGGGATCGTCCTCCACCCGCGGGGACTCGGTCTGTTCGACGGTCACACTCACACCCACTCCTCTCCGCTGATGATCCGGCGCACCCGGCGCGGCGGCACTCGAGCGCCGGCGATGCGCGGACCGGTTCGACGCTACGAGGGCGCGGGAGGAAAGTCCTCAGGGCGAGACCCGGATTCGCCGGTCCTCCTCGAGGCGTACGTGGGAGCACGACGATCGGGGTGTTCCCGGCGCACGGGGAGCAAACCGGATCCCGGTCACCGGTACGGCGGAAATTTCGGTCTCGATTCCTTCCCGCCGCCGACTAGAACGCGTTACATTTCATCCAGACGCCTCCGGCGCCGCGCCCGCTCTGCCATGACGCGCGTAAAGGGTTGGCGCACAGATATTTTCATTCAGCAGGAGGTCCGACATGGCGGCCGAATCCGATTCCGACCCCGGGCAACGGCGGCAGCTGACCACCAGCGCTCGCGACCTGGACGATCTCGCCGAGCGGCTCACCCGATGGCTGACCGGGCGGCTCCCCGGTGCCACGACTCCGGTCGTCTCCGGCCTGTCCCGCCCGCAAGCCGGCGGTATGTCCAGTTCCTCGGTGCTGTTCGATGCGCACTGGGAGCGCGACGGACGGACCGAGGGCGGCTCCTATGTGGCGCGCATGGCCCCCGAGGCGGGCTCGTTCCCCGTCTTCGAAACCTACGACCTCGACACCCAGTACGCCGTGATGGCGGGCGTCGCCGAACACAGCGACGTGCCGGTGCCGCGCCTGTGCTGGTTCGAATCCGACGAATCCGTCCTCGGCACACCGTTTTTCGTGATGGAGCGGATCGACGGCCGGATTCCGGAGGACAACCCGCCGTACGTCTTCGTCGGCTGGGTCTTCGACGCCACCCCCGAGGAGCGGATGCGGATCACCCGCGCCACCGTGGACGTGATCGCGAAGGTCCATGCCATCCCGGACCCGGCGGCGAAATTCCCGGCTCTGGCGGCGGCGGGCACCTCGTCGCTGCGCGCACATTTCGACGCTCAGCGGCACTGGTACCGGTGGGCGCTGGCCGACGACGGGTACCGAATCCCGTTGCTGGAACGCGCCTTCGATCGGCTCGAACAGCGGTGGCCCACCGAACCCGGCGCCGACGTCCTCAACTGGGGCGATGCGCGGCCGGGCAACATCATCTTCGACGAGTTCACGCCGGCCGCCGTCCTGGACTGGGAGATGGCCACGCTCGGACCGCGCGAACTCGACGTGGCGTGGCTGATCTTCATCCACCGTTTCTTCCAGGACATCGCGACCCGGTTCGATCAGCCCGGTCTCCCCGACTATCTGCGCCGCGGCGACGTGGTGGCGCAGTACGAGGAGGCGACCGGGTACCGGCTGCGCGACCTCGACTGGTATCTGGTCTACGCCGCGCTGCGCCACGGCATCGTGATGGCCCGCATCAAGCGGCGGATGATCCATTTCGGCGAGGACACCGATACCGAGGACCGCGACGACTACGTCATGCACCGAGCCGCCCTCGAGGCTCTGCTCGACGGCACCTACGAGTGGGATTGAGGAGATCGATGGCAGACATCGACGGCCATCCGGCGAAGGCACCGGTTCCGCTGGACGAATATCCGGTGCACCAGACGCCGTTGTCGCTGGCGCGCGCGGCCACCACCGACCGCAATTTCTACGACCGCAGCTATTTCAACGCCCACGACCGCGCGGGCGGGACGATGCTGGTCACCGGCTTCGGTGTCTACCCGAATCTCGGGGTGGTGGATGCCTATGCGGCGGTGCGGCGCGGCGACGATCAGCGCACCGTGCGGTTCTCCGACGCGCTGGGCCCGCGCGATCTCGCCATGAGCGTCGGCGGGTACCGGATCGAGGTGGTCGAGCCACTACAGCGGGTGCGGGTGATCTGCGAACACGACGACCTGTCGTTCGACCTCACCTGGGACGGTTCGTTTCCCGCCGTGCAGGAACAGCCGCATCTCATCCACACCGGCAGTCGCCCGATCATCGACGCCTCGCGGTTCGCCCAGGTCGGATCGTGGTCGGGCACGCTGACCGTCGACGGCGCCGATATCACTGTCGACCCCGCGGTGTGGATGGGGACGCGGGATCGATCGTGGGGTATCCGGCCGGTCGGTGAGGCCGAGCCACCCGGGCGCGATGCGAGTGAACCGGCCGGCGGATTCTGGTGGCTCTACGCGCCGCTGCGCTTCGACGAGTTCGCCATCGTCGTCATCGTGCAGGAGAATCCGGACGGTTTCCGCACCCTCAACGATGCGGTCCGGGTCTGGCCGGACGGGCGGATCGAGCAGCTGGGCTGGCCGCGCATCCATATCGACTACCGCTCCGGCACCAGGATTCCGGTGTCCGCCCGGCTCGACATGACCGCCGGTGACGGATCGCCGCTGACGGTGGAGGTGCGCACCCACACCTGCATCCCGCTGCACATCGGCTGCGGATACGGCGGTGATCCGGACTGGCTGCACGGCCAGTGGAAGGGCCGGGATTGGGTCTCGACCACCGCGTACGACCTGACCGATCCGGCGGTGGCCGGGCGTATTCCGTGGGGTGTGATCGACCACGTCGGGCAGGCGCGCTGCGGTGACGCCGAGGGCTGGGGCCTGTTCGAGCACGGCAGCCTGGGTCGGCACGACCCGACCGGATTCGCCGATTGGACTTCCGTCGCGCCGTAGCGCGGCACCCGCCCGCGTGCCGTCGGCGATGTGAGCTGTGTCTCAGGTACCCTGCGACGGATCGACGCCGGGCCGTCGGGCCCGGGACGGCACAGCGAGAGGCAGGCACGATGAGCGGATTCCGGGTTTCGCGTGATTTCGCAGGGTACGCACTGGCGGCTGCGGCGCTGGTCGGCGCCGCCCTACCGGTCGCGGTGGCGCCCACGGCCACGGCCGCCGTGGCGCCGACCATCGCGGTGTCGATGGCCGGATCGGCGCTGAGCCCGGTCAACGGCGGCCTGGTCGGGTGTGGCCAGACCGCGGTGGCGACGGTGCGCAACCCCGACGGCAGCCCGGTCACGCACGGAACCGTTGATTTCTTCAGCAACCTCAGCGGTATCAGCGGCAATGTCGTGGGTTCCGCACCGGTGGTGAACGGTGTCGCCACCATCGGCTGGATGCCCGACCGCGCCGGACAGCACGTCGTCAGCGCGGTGTACTACGACGGGTTGCCGGAGCTGTCACCGGCGGCCGGGTACACCACGGTCAATGCCGCCGGTTTGGGCGGCGTCTGCGTGTAATTCCTTGCGGGGCAATACTTTTGCCCACACTCGTCGGCCCGGCCTCCGATCACCCGGAGATGCCGGGCCGCGTGCTGTCCGGCTCCGCGACGGCGACGGTGATGGTCGCGAACGCCGTCTTCGGCACAATCAGCCGCCCGCTACCGCCACCCCGTCGGCAGGCGAGCAGCGCGGCGGCCTCCGCCACGCTCGGCGTGCCCACCGCGAGGGCGGTGCGATGCGCCGGGCCGGGCACGTCGACCTGCGCGAGTTCCGATGCCGTGAACACCACTACGGGGACGCCCAACTTCGCGGCCGCCGCGACGAGTCCCGGTTCGTGCGCGCGCCGATCCACGGTCGCTAGGCAGCGAATCGACCGGTCTCCCACAACCTTTCGCACCGCCGACACGATGGCGGCGGCCTCCGGTTCCGGACGCGCACCGATTCCGACCACCACGGCACCGGTCATGCCGCACCACCCGGTCGCTCGCCCCGGCCCGGTCGATTCTGGCCTGATCACGATGTCCGGCCGTCTGCCGGGCGCGGGCGCGGCATCAGCGTGTGCCGGTGCGCGCTGCGGCGAACTCCCGGCAGGCCCCGACGAAACGTGCGATCGCGCCGGGGTTTCCGGCCGGGTGGGTATGCAGATACGACGCGTGGACCCGGTGCAGCAGCGCCCCCTCGCGAGTCGGGCCGGGCGCGTGCCAGCCCCAAGCCGGCGCGCTCGCACCGTCGCCGGTCAGCCGGGTGCGGTGGAATTCGTGGCCACGCACCCGTTCACCGGCCCGCCAGAGCACCGAATCGCCCAGGGCCACCGCGTCCCGGTACCCCAGGGTGAGACGCGGGCCGAACTCCGCCGCGACATCGAGCACACCGGCCATCCGATGACCGTCCAGGGATCGAGTCAGATACAGCAGTCCCGCACATTCGGCGTGGACCGGCATCCCGTCCACGGCGGCCGCGGCGACGGCGGTGAGCAACGGCTCGTTCGCGGCCAGGTCGGCGGCATGCTCCTCCGGGAATCCACCGGGCAGCACCAATCCGGCTGTGCCCGTAGGCATCTGCTCGTGTAGCGGATCGAAGACCACCACCTGCGCACCGGCGGCGCCGAGCAGTTCCCGATGTTCGGCGTAGCCGAAGGTGAATGCCGGACCGCCCGCCATCGCGACGATCGGCGCGGCATCCGCGGCCGGCCGGGAGTTCGCACCCCGCGGTGGGGACGTGGACGTCCCCGACAGTGCGGAGGCGCGGTCGAGGTCCGGTACTCGCTCGGCGTCGACGGCGTCGATCGGGTCCCAGGCCGGCGCGTCCGCCCGGGCGCCCGCGAGTCGCGCGACCGCGCCCAGGTCGATATGCGCGCCGACGAGTTCGGTCATCGCCTCGACCGCCGCGTGCGCCGCCGCCCCGTGCTCGACCGCCGGGACCAGACCGAGATGCCGTGCGGGAACGGACAGTTCGTCCATACGCGGTAGGGCGCCCAGCACCGGCAGCCCGACCCGGGCACAGGCGACGCGCAGCACCTGTTCGTGGCGGGGACTGCCGACCCGGTTGAGGATCACGCCGCCGAGCCGGATGCCACTGTCGAAGGTCGCGAATCCGTGCAGCAGCGCGGCGAGGCTCTGGCTGTGGCCCCGGGCGTCGACCACCAGCAGCACCGGGGCACCGAGCAGCGCGGCGACCTGCGCGGTCGATCCTTCCGCGACGGGAGCCGGATTGCCGTCGTCGATCCGTCCGTCGAACAGGCCCATCACGCCTTCGACCACCGCGAGATCGCAGTCCCGGCTACCGTGCCGGTACAGCGGCACCACCCGTTCGGCACCGACCAGGACCGGGTCCAGATTGCGTCCGGGCCGCCCGGCGGCGAGCCCGTGGTAGCCCGGGTCGATGTAGTCCGGCCCCACCTTGAACGGCGCGACCCGATGGCCCGCCCGGCGCAGCGCCCCGATCAAACCCGTTGCCAGCGTGGTCTTTCCGCTGCCCGACGCGGGCGCGGCGATCACCACGGCCGGGGTGGTCATCGACTCGCCACCGGATGTTCCACGATCACCACTCGATCCCTCGCTGGCCCTTGCGGCCGGCGTCCATGGGGTGCTTCACCTTGGTCATCTCGGTGACCAGGTCCGCGGCCTCGAGCAGCGCCGGCGGGGCGTCGCGGCCGGTGACGACCACGTGCTGATTGCCCGGTCGCTCGCGCAGCGTCCGGACCACCTCGTCGACGTCGATCCAGCCCCATTTCAAGGGATAGGTGAATTCGTCGAGAACATAGAAACGGTGCTGTTCGGCCGCGAGCCGGCGCGCGATCTCCTGCCAGCCGGCCAGCGCCGCGGCGGCGTGGTCGTCCTCGGTGCCCTGTTTGCGGGTCCAGGACCAGCCCTCACCCATCTTGTGCCACTCGACCGGCCCACCGACGCCGGTTTCCTCGTGCAACCGGCCCAGGGTGCGGAAGGCGGCCTCCTCGCCGACCTTCCACTTCGCGCTCTTCACGAACTGGAACACCGCGATGTCGAAACCCTGATTCCAGGCTCGCAACGCCATCCCGAACGCCGCGGTCGACTTCCCCTTGCCGGGCCCGGTGTGCACCGCGAGGACCGGTTGATTACGCCGCTGACGAGTGGTCAGCCCGTCGTCGGGAATCGTCTCCGGCACGCCCTTCGGCATCGCTGCATCCTCCTGGTCCACCAACTACCGCATCACATTCCCACATCGACGCATCGGGCCGGCCGCGTGGGTTCGCCTCACGCCGCCAGATGATGCGGCAGTCCGGACTTCACCGCGGCGGCGACCGAATCGCCGGTGAGCTCACCGAGGCGCAGGTAGGTGGCGCGCAGCTCCCGGGCGAATTCGGCGGCCAGCCCCAGCCGGACCATGCCACGTTCGCAGTCCACGACCACACCGGCCACGCCGTCGCGGGCGAGCAGGCGGGCGGCCGCCCGGGCCCGCGGGACGGGGTCGACACCGCCGGTGGCGCGACCGTCGGTGAGCAGCACGACCATCGCACGGCGCCGCGGATCGCGGACATGTTCGCGGGCCACGACCTCGCGCGCCTTCAGCAGTCCCTGCGCCAGTGGGGTTTTCCCGCCGGTGCGCAGATCGGCGAGCCGGCGCACCGCGATATCCACCGAGGAGGTCGGCGGTAGTACCAGCTCCGCCTCGCTGCCGCGCACGGTGATCACGGCGACCTTGTCCCGGCGCTGATAGGCATCGCGCAGCAGAGCCACCACCGCGCCGGTGACCGCGGACAGGCGATCGCGAGCGGCCATCGACCCGGACGCGTCGACCACGAACACCACCAGATTGCCTTCGCGCCCTTCGCGATACGCGCCCCGCAGGTCCGCCGGCTCGAGGGCGAGCGGGCCGGTGACCCGGCCGCGGGCGTGCTGATGGGGCGCGGCGGCGAACAGCGTGCCCAGCAGGTGCAGGCCCGCGGAGGTATCGGTGACCGATCGCACCACCCGGCCGTGCCGGGTGTGGGCGCGGGACCGGCGGCCGGGAGTGCCCTCCCCGACGCCCGGTATCTCCCAGTGGGGCGGGCGGGCGGCGGATTTCACCGGAGACCCCGCACTGCCCGTACGGGCGCCACCGCGCGGGCCGTCACCCGGCGAGTCGGGGCCGTCGCCGGGACCGTTGTCATCGGGGCCGCTGTCATCGGGGCCGCTGTCATCGGGGCCGCCGTCGTCGAGGCCATTGTCCTCGGGGCCGCCGTCGAAACCGTCGTCCCCGGAACCACCGTCGGTGCCGGCATCCGGCCGCCGCTGATCATCGTCGAACTCGCGCTCCGGCCGGTCCGCCGATTCCGCTGCGTCGCTTCGTGTTTCGTCTTCCGCGGCACGGCCCTGCTCGGAGCGGGCGCGCTCGACCTCCTGTTCGGCATCGCGCATGGCCTCGTCGAGCTGTTCGTCGGTGATGCCCGGTTCGTCGAACGGATCGCGCCGACGGCGGTGCGGCAGCGCCAGTTCCGCGGCGATACGCACGTCTTCGGCTGTCACGCAGTCACTTCCGCGCCAGGCGGCGTGGGCCGTCGCGGTGCGCGCCACCACCAGATCCGCGCGCATGCCGTCGACGTCGAAGGATGCGCACAGCGCGGCGATCCGGCGCAGTTCGATATCGTCGAGCGCCACCTCGGCGAGACGTTCGCGCGCGGCGAGAATGCGCTCGGCGACGTCGCGATCGGCCGCGGCATAGGCGGCCGCGAAGCCCGCGGGATCGGCCTCGTAGTCGAGCCGGCGGCGCACCACCGCCATCCGCACGTCCACCTCGCGCGAGGCCGCGACGTCGACGGTGAGGCCGAATCGGTCCAGCAACTGCGGGCGGAGTTCCCCCTCCTCCGGATTCATGGTGCCGACCAGGACGAACCGGGCCGGATGCGAATGCGACACGCCATCGCGTTCGATGTGCACCCGTCCCATCGCCGCCGCGTCGAGCAGCACGTCGACCAGGTGGTCGTGCAGGAGATTCACTTCGTCGACGTACAGCACGCCGTGATGGGCCGCCGCCAGCAGTCCGGGCCGGAACGCCTGCTCCCCGTCGCGCAGAACCCGCTCGAGGTCGAGCGATCCCACGACCCGGTCCTCGGTCGCGCCCACCGGCAATTCCACCAGCCGGGCCGGCCGCTGCCCGCCCTCATCGGCCACCGGCGGCAACAACTGCGCCAGCGCCCGCACGACAGTCGATTTCGCGGTCCCCTTCTCCCCGCGCACCAGCACACCGCCGATCCCCGGATGCACCGCGCACAGAATCAGCGCCAGCTGCAACTGCTCCTGCCCCACCACCGCCGAGAACGGAAACCCCGCCTCACCGTCACGATGCGCGGACACGGCCGATGCGGATTCACCTCGGAAATCGGACACGCCCCCACTGTATGCGCGCCTCGTTCCGCTCCCGCACCGGGCTGCCCTGTCGCGCTACAACCGCTTCCCCGCCGCAATATCGCGCACCACCCGGGGCAACACCACATGCTCGGCCGCGAGCACCCGAGCGGCCAAGGTTTCGGCGGTGTCGCCCGCCAGCACCGGAACCTCGTGATGCGCGATCACCCGACCGCTGTCGTAGCCGCCGTCGACCAGATGCACCGTGGGCCCGGTGACCGCGACGCCGGATGCCAGCACCGCTTCGTGCACACGCAGCCCGAACATGCCGGCGCCACCGAATCGCGGTAAGGGGCGCCGGGTGGATGTTGATAATTCGGGAATCGAAGTGCCCGCGCGTTCGCGGTCCGAGCTTCTTCATATACCCCGCCGTCACCACCCACTCGGCCGCGTGCTCGACGAGAACCGCGCGGATCGCATCGTCCAACGCGCCCGTGTCGGGATGTGTCGCGCCGGAGAGATGTCGTGCCGGGATGCGATTCTCGCGGGCGTAGGCCAGACCCGCGGCGTCGCTGTTGTTGCCGATGACCACCGCGATCTCGAAGCGCGCGCCCGGTTCGAGGGAGGCCCGGTGGAGCGCGCGGAGATTCGAGCCGTGGTGTGAGACGAGCACGCCGACTCGGAGATTGCGCACACCTCGCAGTTTCCCACAGCCGCACGAGGTACGTCGGCGCGCTTCTCACCTGACGAATACGCTGGGCGGGTGCGGGATGTGGTGCGGGGCTTCGGGTATCTGGTGCGGGGGCAGCGGTGGGCCGCGGCGCATCGGCGGGAGCTGGGGCTGGGGTTGCTGCCGGGAGTGATCTCGATGGTGCTGTATCTGGGATTGCTGGTGGCGCTGGTCTGGTTCGCGGGGGATCTGGTGGCGTGAGCGACGCCGTTCGCGGCGGACTGGTCGTCGCCGTGGCCCGGATTGTTGCGGGGCGCTCTCGCGGTCTTGCTGGTGCTGCTCGGGTTGTTTCTGGCGGTGATCACGTTCACCGCGGTGACGCTGGTGATCGGCCAGCCGTTCTACGAGGCCCTGTCGGAGCGGGTGGATCGGTCGCTGTCGGCGGACGGGCGGGCGCCGGAATCGGGGCTGCCGGTGTGGCGGGAGGTGTGGATCGGGGTCCGCGACGGGGTCCGCATTCTGATCCGGGCGGCGGTGTGGGGGGTGGTGCTGTTCGGTGCCGGATTCCTGCCGGTCGTCGGACAGACGGTGATTCCGGTACTCGGGGTCTGCGTGGCCGGATTCTTCCTGGCCCAGGAACTGACCGGGGTCGCCATGCTGCGCCGTGGTATCGAGTTGCGCGAGCAGCTGACGATGCTGCGGTCGCGTCGAATGCTGGTGTGGGGCTTCGGCATTCCACTGGCGGCCGCGTTCCTGGTGCCGTTCGTGGCGATCGTCCTGATGCCGGGCGCGGTCGCCGGCGCCACCATGCTCGCCCGCGAATTGTGCGGGGCGGACAGCGATCCGGCGCCGAATCCGTTGCGGCACTGACTGCTCGCCGCGATCGAAACCGGCGTGGCCCTGGGCGGAAGGTCGACGGCGAAGAGTGCCACGCTGGCGGCACGAGCGGGCCCCGCACCCGAGAACGGATACGGGGCCGAGATCTCCGTGGCGGACTCGCCGCTCACCCCCTGCGCATGGGGATGTGGGCGATGCCGTCCTCCTCGTACTCCTCGCCGTCGGGCTTGAACCCGTGCTTGGTGTAGAGGTCGACCAGATAGGTCTGGGCGTTCAAACGCACTGTCGCCGAACCGGCTTCGGCGATTGCGGCCTGCAGCAGCCGGGTGGTGTACCCGTGGCCGCGAGCCTCCGGGGCGGTGCACAGCCGGCCGATCCGGAACGACTTCACCCCGTTGTTGTGCTCCTCCAGCAGACGCAGGGTGCAGATGATCTCACCCTCGTCGTCGAGCCAGAAGTGCCGGGTCTCGGGGAGCAGATCGAGCCCGTCCAGTTCCGGATAGGCGCACTTCTGCTCCACGACGAACACTTCGACGCGCAATTTCAACAGCTTGTACAGCGTCGCGGTATCGAGATCCGCGGCCCACGACCGTTTGAGCGCAACCGTTGACATCATCGCGTCTTGCTATCACATGATTCAGCCGCGCGCGACCCCTGCGGCGATCGGCGTGTTGTCCGCGCGCCCGTTGTCCAGCCGCAGCGCCTTGGTCGACCAGTCCCACACCTCGTGGAACAGGGCCTGGTTCTCCGACAGTTTCACGCCCAGCGACGGCACCATTTCCTTGAGTTTCGGTGTCCACCCGGCGTATTCGCTCGGGAAGCACCGCTGCAGCACATCCAGCATGGCGCTGACACACGTCGAGGCGCCCGGCGAGGCGCCGAGCAGACCGGCGATCGAACCGTCGCCCGCGGCGATCACGGCGGTGCCGAGTTCCAGCACGCCACCCGCGCCCTTGCGACGGATGATCTGCACGCGCTGACCGGCGGTGATCAGCTCCCAGTCGTGACCGTCGGCGCGCGGGATGAACTCCTCCATGGTGTTCACCTTGCCCGCCTGCGACTTGAGCAGCTCGCTGACCAGGTACTTGACCAGACCCAGTTCGGTGACGCCGACACCCAGCATGGGAGTGACATTGCCGGGCCGCACCGACTTGAGCAGATCGGAGAACTTGCCGTCCTTGAGGAACTTGGGCGTCCAGCCGGCGTAGGGACCGAACAGCAGACCGGGCTTACCGTTGATGACGCGAGTATCCAAGTGCGGCACCGACATCGGCGGCGCACCGACGGCGGCCTTGCCGTAGACCTTGGCGTCGTGCTTGTTGATGAGCTCCGGATTGGTGCAGCGCAGGAATTGTCCGCTGACCGGGAAGCCGGCGAAGCCCTGGATTTCCTTGATGCCGGCCTTCTGCAGCAGCGGCAGCGCGTATCCGCCCGCGCCCACGAAGACGAATTTCGCGTTCAGCGTGCGAGTTTCGCGGGTGCGGGTGTTGCGGACCTTGACCGTCCAGCTGCCGTCGGACTGCTTGGACAAATTGCGCACCTCGTTACCGAAGGCGATCTCCACACCGGAGGAGCCCAGGTAGGCCAGCAGCTGCTTGGTCAGCGCGCCGAAGTCGATATCGGTACCGGTCTGGGTCCAGTTCAACGCGACGGGCTCGGAGAAGTCGCGGCCCTTGGCCATCAGCGGCAGGCGGCGGCTGAACTCCTCCGGGCTGTCGATGAACTCCATCCCCTCGAACAACGGATGCCGCGCCAGCGCGGTGTAGCGCTTGCGCAGGTATTCGACGCCGTCGGCGCCGTGGCAGAAGCTCACGTGCGGAATGGGATTGATGAAGCCGGACGGGTCGGCGAGAATGCCGTTCTCCGCGCCGTAGGCCCAGAACTGCCGCGACACCTGGAAGCGCTCGTTGATGTCGATCGCCTTGGTGATGTCGACCGAGCCGTCGGCGGTCTCGGGCGTGTAGTTCAGCTCGCACAGCGCCGAGTGGCCCGTCCCCGCGTTGTTCCACGGGTCGCTGCTCTCGGGGGCGGCCGCGTCCAGCCGCTCGAACATGGTGATCGACCACTCCGGCTGCAACTGACGAAGCAGTGCACCGAGGGTGGCACTCATGATGCCGGCACCGATGAGGACTACATCGGTCTTTTCAGTCATCGCAGCGTTCGGCACGGGTTGATCGACTTCCTTGTCCAGCGCGGGCACTTGGTGGGCGGGAATGAGGTTACCCGCCGTTCACTTCAACTTGATTCTGCCCCTCACCATGCCCGTTTCCGAAACGTCCACACCTACGAACCTGCGCCCGGCTCGGCGCGCAAGCCGCTGAGCGGGTCGAATATCGTGGAGCTGTGACGAACGAGACGCCCCTGGCCCCCTCGACGACCCACGCCTGGCAACCCGATGTGCTGGGGGCGGGATATCGGCAGTTGACCATCCCGCTCGGGCCGGACCCGGACGGGGAAGGTGAGGTGGAGGCCACGCTGGTCCGCCACGAATCCGACTCGGTGGTCCCCACCGTCGGCGCCGTCCTCTACGTGCACGGTTTCACCGACTACTTCTTCCAGAAGCACCTGGCCGAGCACATGAGCGCCCGCGGCTACCGCTTCTACGCGCTGGACCTGCGCAAATGCGGCCGTTCCCGGCGGCCGGGCCAGACCGCCCACTACGTCAGCGACCTGCGCCTGTACGACGACGAACTGGATCGGGCGGTGGCGATCGTGCGCGCCGAAACCCGCCTGCCGGTCCTGCTCATGGCCCATTCCACCGGTGGCCTGGTCCTGCCGCTGTGGCTGAACCGCCGCGACCCGGCCGCCCAGGGCATCACCGGACTGGTACTGAACAGCCCGTGGTTCGACCTCCAGGGCCCGGCGTACTACCGCAGCATCGGCACGGCGGTCATCCACGGGGTGGGGCGGCTCCGGGCCATGACCCGGCTGCCCGGCGGCGAGCTGAGCACCTACGGCGACAGCCTGCACACCAGCGTCTCCGGCGAATGGGACTACAACCTGGACTGGAAGCCGCTGGGCGGTTTCCCCGTACATCTGGGTTGGCTGCGAGCGATCCGCAAAGGCCACGCGGAACTGCATCGCGGCTTGGACATCGGCGTCCCGGCGTTGATCCTGCGGTCGAAGGTGACCAAGTTCATGCGCAAGTACGGCCCGGCCGCGGACGTCTCCGATGTGGTACTCGACGTCCGGCAGATCCAGCGCTGGTCCGGCTGTCTGGGTGGGCGCACCAACATCGTCCCGATCGAGGGCGCCCGCCACGACGTCTTCCTGTCCTCGCCGCAGGTGCGGGCCGAGGCCTTCGGCGAGCTGGACGCGTGGCTGGGCTGGTTGCACGAATTCCGCGCCGCACGAGGCTGATTCGGTTCACACCGGACCGGCGCCGATCCCCGCCGAGGTCGATCCCCGGCGACGGCCGCCCGTCACGCCGGACCGGTCACCACAGTCCGGAACGCAGCACGATCTCGGTCGCGAACTCGTGGTCGGCCTTGACCGGCACCTCGGAGGTGTCGACCTGGGTGACGCGGAACTCGCCGTAGACGTGGCGTCCGCAGGCGTCGGCCACCGACCGGGGCAGGTCGTCGGTCGCGATGACGGTGGTGGGTAGTTCCACGGCCGGGCAGCTCGCATCGGCGGCCGTCCCGTCCACCGGAATCGCCGGATGCGCCCGGCCCGCGACCACCAGGCCGACGAACCGGCCGAACCCGCGCGCGCCCAGCTGCCAGGCCAGATCGGCGCCGGCACCGTACCCGGCGAGATTCGCCCAGGCGATGCCCAGCTCGTCCAGAATTCGGTACACCGCGGCCTGGTCGAGGCCGTCGATCGTTTCCACGGTCACGGTGCGCAGATCGGAGTTGTGCAGTCGTTCGCACACCTGGTCGTAGACGTCGGCGGGAGCGTCGGTGTCGGGCAGCAACAGCACCCAATGCCTGGACTCCGGCCCGCCGACTCGTACCGTCCAGGCGCGGTCACCGACCGCGATTCGCCGGGTTTCCATGCCGCTCCACGCTACACGCGAATCGGCCGGTCCAGGACATGTCCTCGGCCACGTTCGGCCGCCGGTGATGACCGGAATCGCATCGCGTGCGGGCTCAGCGCGTGACGGTGAGAGTGGGCAGTCCCGCGGGCGTACCCGCGCTGATCAGCTGTTCCAGGGCGGTGACGTCCACATGCTGCTCGACCAGGTCGGCCAGCAGGTCCAGCTGGGCGGCACGAACGGCCGCCACCGACGTGTCGGGGGCCACGACGAACCCCGTGCGGCCGGCCTGCGCGGCGGCCTCGCGCAACCAGGCGCGGCGGAACTCGTCGGATTCGAGCAGGCCGTGCAGGTGGGTGCCCCGCACGCAACCGCGCACACTGCCCTCGGTGCCGTCGCCGTCGGCCGTCTCGAGCCATCCCCGATCGCCGGTGCGGCGGACCCGGCCGTGGTGAATCTCATAGCCGGACACCGCGATTCCCGCCACCGCGGGGTCGGCGCCGCGGCCGCTGTTGCGCCGCAACACCTTCGGCTCGGCGAATTCGATGTCGAGATCCAGCAACCCCAGCCCCGCCACGACGCCCGCGGCCGACTCCACCTCGTCGTGGATGCGGCGTCCGAGCATCTGATACCCGCCGCAGATGCCGAGCACCGGCTTGCCGGCCGCGGCGTGGGCGACGATCGCATCGGCGATTCCGGTGCGGCGCAACCAGTTCAGGTCCGACACCGTGGACTTGCTGCCGGGAACGACGACGAGGTCCACCCCGGCCAGGCGCGACGGTTCGCTCACCCAGCGCACCGACACCCCGGGTTCACAGGCCAGCGCCTCGATATCGGTCGAGTTGGAGATCCGGGGCAAGCGGATCGCGGCAACGCTCAGCCATTCCGATCCCACCGGCGGGCCGGGACGCCCGACGGGCGCATCGGCGACGGTTCCGAGCGAATCCTCGGCGTCGAGCCACAGGTCCTCGGAATAGGGCAGCACGCCCAGCGTGGGGCGGCCGGTGAGCGCGGTGAGCCGTTCGAGTCCGGGCCGCAGCAGCTCCACGTCGCCGCGGAACTTGTTGACGACGTATCCGGCGATCAGTTCTTGATCACCGGGCTCCAGGATCGCGACGGTCCCGAACAGATGGGCCAGCACTCCCCCGCGGTCGATATCGCCGACCAGCAACACCGGCAGCCGCGCGGCGCGGGCCAAGCCCATATTCGCCAGGTCGGTGGCCCGGAGGTTGATTTCTGCCGGTGAACCGGCGCCCTCGCAGACGACGACGTCGAATTCGGCGCGCAGTGCGGCCAATTCGCCGGCCACCACGTCGCGCAGTGCCTGCCGGTGCCGGAAGTAGTCCCGCGCGCCGACGGTGTCGACCGCTCGCCCCCGCACCACCAGCTGCGAGCGGCGGTCGCTGCCGGGCTTGAGCAGCACCGGATTGAACCGCACGCTGGGTTCCAGTCCGCAGGCGCGGGCCTGCAGCGCCTGGGCGCGGCCGATCTCCCCGCCGTCGAGGGTGACGACGGAATTGTTGGACATGTTCTGCGCCTTGAACGGCGCCACCCGCACTCCGCGCCGGGCCAGCATCCGGCAGATCCCGGCCACCACCACACTCTTACCGGCGTCCGAGGTGGTGCCCGCGATCAGCAGCGCGCCCCGCAGGCCACCGCCCGCGGAACTCATGGGAGCGTGAGGATTTCGGCGCCCTCCTCGGTCACGACCAGGGTGTGCTCGAATTGCGCGGTCCACTTGCGATCCTTGGTGACCACGGTCCAGCCGTCGTCCCAGATCTCGTAATCGATGCCACCGAGGTTGATCATCGGCTCGATGGTGAAGGTCATGCCCGGTTCGATCACCGATTCGATGGCCGGCTGGTCGTAGTGCAGGATCACCAGCCCGCTGTGGAAGGTCGGGCCCACCCCGTGCCCGGTGAAGTCGCGGACCACGCCGTACCCGAACCGGTTGGCATAGGACTCGATGACCCGGCCGATGACATTGAGCGCCCGCCCCGGCCGGACCGCCTTGATCGCCCGCATGGTCGCCTCGTGGGTCCGCTCCACCAGCAGCCGGACCTCCTCGTCGACGTCACCGGCGAGGAAGGTGGCATTGGTGTCGCCGTGCACCCCGTGGATGTAGGCCGTGACGTCGATGTTGACGATGTCGCCGTCCTCGATCACCGTCGAGTCGGGGATGCCGTGGCAGATCACCTCGTTCAGCGATGTGCAGCACGACTTCGGGAATCCCTTGTAGCCCAGGGTCGACGGATAGGCGCCGTGATCGCAGAGGAACTCGTGCACGACCGCGTCGAGATGGTCGGTGGTGACCCCGGGCGCGACGGCCTTACCGGCCTCCTGCAGCGCCTGCGCGGCCAGTTTGCTCGCGATCCGCATCTTCTCGATGGTCTCCGGCGTCTGCACCCACGGTTCGCGACCCTCGTTGACCGTCTTCTTCCACGCGTACTCCGGGCGCTCGATCGAGCGCGGCACCTCGCGGACGGGCGAGAGCGTTCCGGGGACGAGCGGTTGGCGGGTGCGCACAGACATGTATTCAGACTATCCGCCCCGGCCGAACTGCGGCGACGCCGGTGGGGGCGGTCACCGGCCGACCGGGCCGCCCACGCCGCTGACCAGATCGGTGTAGCCGTCCACCAGCTCGGCGAGGTGGTACCAGTGCTTGTGCGTGGTGTCGCTGCGGGCGCCGTCCCGGTCGATGGCGCGGTTGGCCGCGACCCAACTGCCGGCCATGCGATCGACGATCGGGCCGAGCACGTCGGTGCGCAGCGCGACACCGGTGCGGTAGCCCGGCAGTTCGCGTTCGACCCACTCGTTGATCTCGTCGATGAGTTCGCCACGGCGACGGTCGATTTCGGCGATCAGGATCGGATCGGTGACCTGCGCCCGGCGGGTGTGCAGATCGGCCAGCGCCCGGGCGGAGCGGAGCAGTTCCCGGTCCTGGAAACGTCGTCCCTGGAAGGCGCACAACAACTGTGGGGCCGCCGGTAACGCACTGGCAATCGAAGTGGTCATCGCCACGCTCCGAATACGCCCGATTCCCGCATCGATCGTTGTATCGATCGCACTGACATCGTTGATCTCCGGATTTCGCTCGTCCGTACATCGGATCGGTCGTCCGAACCTAAAGAGTAGACGGGATTCTGCTCTTGCATATGCAAGAACGCAAGATTGCGACCGCACGCCGGGGGTTACGGTGTGGTCACAGTCCACCGACTCGGTGGAAGATCCCAGCGACCTGCGAAAACCGGGTGAGAAAGGTTGTGCAGGTGATCATTTCACGGGCCGCACCAGCCGCTCGGGAGCCCGCTCGGCGCGTCGGAGATTCCGCGTCGCGGCCGCCGTCAGTCCCCCGCGAGCCCACGCAACAGGATCTCCACCGGTGGTCGGCTGGGCCTGCCCGCCGATTTCCTGAGCGCCCCCGACGGCGGCATCCTCGCCGCCCACTACGGAACCCATGCCGACGACCAGTCGTCGGTCGACCAACTCCGCACCCTGGCACGGACCTACCGGTCCTGAACACGATCGAGTCGTTTCTCGGACAGCCCTTCGTCGCGCCCGCGCGGTGCCGAGCCGGTTCGCGACCGCACCCGGCATCGTTGCTCACTCGAGCGAAACCCCCGTCCCGGTGGCGCATTTCGCCGCGACGACCACGGTGCGAGACCGATAATGCCGACATGTTCGACAACGCTCGCCTGCGCCGGACGATGGTGGCGCTGGCCGGGGCACTACTGGTCATGATCTCCGGCGGGCCGGCGCACGCCGACCGGCCCGTCGGGGACAACCCCCTCGGTGGGCAGATCGCGATACCCTGCGGCGCCGGTACCCTCGGCGTCCACGCCGATTGGTATCTGCCCGCCGCGACGCCGCGCGCCTTGATCTGGTTGCAACACGGATTCGCTCGCAGCGCGGCCAACGTGGCCGACCTGGGCCGTCGTTTCGCCGATGCCGGCTATCTGGTCGTCGCGCCGAATCTGCCGTCGGCCGATGCCGACGACTGCACCCTGCAGAACGTCACCGGCAACACCGCCTTCCTCGCCGGCATCGCGAACCTGTTCGAGCCCGGCGCTCCCACCGGATTGACGACCGCCCTGGCCGCGGCCGCGCGCACCGCCGGGCGGGCCGTACCGGCGATTCCGGACCGATGGGTATTCGTCGGCCATTCGGCCGGTGGCGAAGCCGTCGAATATGTCGCCGATCAACTGCTGCTGCGCCATCCGGCGCTCTGGCCGCGGCTGCGCGGGCTGATCCTGCTCGATCCGGTGGCCTCGTTCGTGGGCGACAACACCGCCCGTGCCCTCACCGATCTGGACACGACGTCGCTACCCATCCTCACCGTCTCCGGTCCGGCCGGTCTGTGCAACAACTTCGGCTCCGGCACCGCCGCGCTGCAGGCCCGGCTGCATCGCCCGTACGTCGGTGTGCGGCTACCGGGCGGGGTGCATACCGATGCCGAGGGCACGAGCAGCGATGTGGTCGGCGAATTGTTCTGCGGTGCACCGCGTTCCGACGATATCGGCACCCTGCAGACGCTGGCGACGGGATGGGCGCACGACTTCGTGAGTGGTGCCCGCACCCCCGGGCTGTACCCGGACGACACCGCACCGCAGCGTCTGGCCGCCGCACCGGATGCCACGGTCCTGACCGGCGCCTGAGCGCTCAGGCGAAGCCGGCGTGCATCTCCCAGAGCAAGACCTCACTCGGCTGCACCGCGGTCAGGCGCTGACCACCGGTGGCGGTGGTTCGGATCGCATCGCCGGCGTGCAGGACGGCATCCCCATCGGCCTCACCGCCTTCGACCCGCACCGCGCCGCGCGCGAGGAAGACATGACCGAACGGTGCGTCCGGTAGTCGAATCGCGCGACCGGGGTCCAGCCGCGCCACATGGAAGGCGGCGTACCGGTTGCCCAGCGTGATCGCCGTCTCGTCGCGATACCGCGCCATCCCGGAGGCCACGGTGACCAGTTCGTTGCGCTCGAGCTCGGCGCGAATGTCGGCTTCCTGATAGCTCGGCGCCCGTCCGGGCCGATCGGGCGGGATCCACATCTGAATCACGTGCAGCGTGCGGCGCTCGTGCCGCGGCGCGCCGTTGCGCTCGGAATGCAGGATGCCGGTGCCGGCGCTCATCCGCTGCGCCAGGCCGGGATGGACGAGCCCGGAGTGACCCTCCGAATCCTGATGCACCACAGTGCCTTCGAGCACCCACGTCACGATCTCGGTGTCCCTGTGCTGATGGGTGTCGAACCCCTCGCCGGCGTCCACCACATCCTCGTTGTGCACCATCAGCAGGCCGTGGGCGTTCGCGGCGAGGTCGAAATTCCCGGTCGCGGGAAACGACTGATGCGAGGTCAGCCACTCGTTGCGCCAGTGATATCGCTGCTCGGAGCGCACGATCCGGACCCGCTCCGACACCGTGGGTGCCATCTCGATCGACCTCCGTTGCGCCGCTGTTCCACTGCTGCAATCACACGGCGAACGGCGATATTCCCACCCTCGAGGCGAGGGCGTCCGCCGTCACAGCCGGGCGGTATGCTCGCCCAACCGATCCCACACCAGGTGGAACGCGCTCGAGCGTCCCGAATCCCGCAAGGAGAACGCGCGCGATGGCAGGTAAACGCACTGTGCTGACAGTTCAGCTGCGGCGGCTGGCCGCGCTGCTGTTCCAGATGCGGGAGCAGGCGGGTATCAGCAAGGAGGTGGTCAGCGCCCGCACCGGCATCAACGTGACGACGCTCTACCGGATCGAAACCGCGCAGGCCCGCCCGCAGCGTCGCACGCTCACCGCCATGCTCGACCTGTACGGCGTCGACGAACCGCAGCGCTCCGACGCGCTCCAACTGCTCGCCGAGGCGCAGAAGCCCGGGATGTCACGTCCGTTCGAGGCTGCCGTCTCGGAGGTCTACGCCGCCTACATCAACTTCGAGACCGAGGCGCTGTCGGCGCGACTGTTCCAGACCTCGTTCATCCCCGGCCTGCTGCAGACCGAAAGGTACGCGTGGGCGGTCCTCGACACCGCGATGCCCAAGGTCGAGGCGTCGGTGATCGAGCAGCGGCTGCGGGCCCGGGTGGAACGGTCCAAAGTACTGACCCGGGAAGGCAACCCGCTGGAATTGTGGGTGGTACTCGACGAGGCCGCGATCCGGCGGGTGGTGGGCGGACCCGAGGTGATGCGCGAGCAGCTGCTGCGGCTGACCGAGGACACCGACAAGCGCAATGTCATCCTCCAGGTGCTGCCGTTCGGTGCCGGAGCGCATCCGGCGATGGTCGGCTCCTTCGTCGTGCTGGACTTCCCCGACCCGGCGGATCCGGAACTGGTCTACGTCGAGGGCATCGCGGGCGACGACATTGTCGAGGGGCACAACGAGATTCGCCGCTTCGGCGTGATGTTCGACCAGTTGCGCGCGATGGCGCTGAGCCCGCGCGACTCGGCGGAGATGATCAGCGAAGTGGCCGAGAGCCTGCGCTGACCCGCGCCGCGGCCGGCTCACTGCCTGCTGGCCCGCCGATATCCGACCGCCGCCGGCACCGCGAAGACGACGACGGCACCCCCGGCCCACGCCACCGTCGCCCACAGCGGACCGCCGGCGGGCTCGCCCAGGGCCAGGGCGCGCATCGTGTCGATGGCGGTCGACATCGGCTGATGCGCGACGATCGGCTGCGCCCACCCGGGATAGGCGGCGAGTGGTACGAAGCCGGTGCTGAAGAACATCAGCAACGAGGACCCCAGCGAAATGGCCTCGACCACGAAGGACTTCGCCGAGTAGACCGCCACGGCGGTCACCATCGTGGCGAAACCGAGCCCGTACAGGATCGGCACCGCGAGCACGGCCGGTGCCGCGATCGGCCGGTGGAATCGGAAGCCGAGCAGCATCCCCACCGCGAGCAGGACCACCGTGCACACCACGATCCGCACCACCTCGGCGAGAATCCGGGACAGCAGTCCGGATGCCCGGTGCACCGGCAACGCCCAGAACCGGCCCAGCAGCCCGGCATCGCGTTCGCGGCCCAGCGTCACCGCGCCCGCCAATGATCCGGACATCACCGACACCACGGTGACCATCGGCACCGAGCCGTAGAGCGCGTTCACCCCGGAAAAGGCCGAGATCTGCCGCCCGAGAACGGTATTCAGAATCACCAGCAGCAGCGCCGGGAAGACCAGTGTCTGCGCGGTGGTGACCGGGTCGCGCCGCCACCGCCGCAGCAGGCGCCCGGTCTGCAGCAACGTCTGGGGCAGCAGATGAGGCCACCGCTCGGTATCACCACGCGCCCGGCCGAATTCCGCCATCGCGGACGACGTGCCCGTCATCGCTGCCTCCGCAGGGCGACCAGAACCGACCCACCACCGAAGACGAGGACGCCCGCGGCGGTCCACAACACCCCGGGCGCGACCGTGGCCCAATCGACCGGCGTCGCGAATCCGGTCCGGTCACCGGCCAGCGCTCGCATGGTGTCGACGAACTGTGACACCGGCTGATCGCGAGCGAACCCCTGAATCCAGGGCGGAAACTGGTCCGCCGGCGCGAATCCCGTGGAGACCATCCCGAGGATCAACTGCGGCAGCATCAGCACCTGGGTGGTGGCCTCCGGCGATTTCGAGACCGTGCCCAGCAGATCCCCGAACAATCCCAACATGACTCCCAGCGCCACCGCGAAGGCGAGGAAACCCGCTGTCTCCCAGCGGCTCCCACCGAAGCGGAAGCCGATCACATGAGCGGCCAGCAGCGCGGCGGCCAGCGCGACGACGCTGCGATAACCCGTGGCGGCGGTGCGTGCGACCAGCGGGGCGATCGGTGGAATCGGCATGGTGGCCAGCCGGGCGTCCAGCCCGTCGCGGGCGTCGACCGCGGCGCGGAACGCGGCCGCGGTAGCGCAGAACGACACCGCCTGCATGACCACCATCGGCATCAGGAACTGGGCATAGCTGCTCGCCCCGTGCCCGGCGAAACTCATCACCCGGTTCAGCGGGACGTAGAAGCCGAGGGTGAACACCGTGGGGGCGAGCACGGCGGTGAGCACCTCACCGTTGCGCAGTGAGGGCCGGACCTGGCGGCGGGTCAGCACCCAGCACGGAATCCACCAGCGGCGCAGGACCGCCGATGTCCGCTGTGGCGGCATCGGTTCGATCCGCACCGTCGTCCGGCGTCCGGGGGCGATCGGCATCGCTCCATCACATCAGATATCGGGGCGCCCGCGGGCGAACTCGCAGCATCCCTTGTCCGATCCGGGCCGAATGCCGGGCTCTGTCAAGGCCGGTACCGCACGCCGCGACGGTTCGCCCGCGTGGTCCTCCCACCCTCGGCACGCGTGGCAACTATGCTGTGCGCCGTGCTCGAACCCCAATCTCCCGTCGCCCCCCATCCGGATATCGCCCATCTGGCACCGCTGCTGGGCACCTGGCGGGGCTCCGGCCGCGGGGAGTACCCGACCATCGAGCCGTTCGACTATCACGAGGAGATCCACTTCGGCCACGTCGGCCGGCCGTTCCTCACCTACCGCCAGCGCACCCGGCACGCCGGGGACGGGCGCTCGCTGCACTCCGAAACCGGCTATCTGCGCTCGACGGGCGCCGATCGGGTCGAGCTGATCCTGGCCCATCCGACCGGCATCACCGAGATCTGCGAGGGCCGGATCGCCGTCGCCGACGACGGGCTGCGCCTGGAACTCGACTCGACACATGTCGGTACGTCGAGTACGGCGAAGCTGGTGACCGCGCTCGGACGTTCCATCCATCTCTCCGGCGACACCATCGACTACACATTGCGCATGGCGGCGGTCGGGCAACCGACCCAACATCATCTGGCCGCCAGCTTGCGCCGAGCTGAACAGAACTAAAAAATAACGGCGTGACCTGGGTTTATCCCCTCGTTTCCGCTGTGCCGCGCGGCACAGGGGGTTGTCCGCGCGCGGTTCGCCGGTTTACCGTTTTTCGGGTCGGCTAACAGTCGGCGAACCGATGGTTCGATGCCAGTGGCTCTCACTCACCCGCAAGGGGGAAGACCATGAAGCGTTCGACGCTCACGCTGATCACCGCGGGGATGATCCTCGCCGGAACCGGTGCCGTGGAGATTCTCGGAGATGGTTCGGCCGGGGCCGCGCCTCCCACCGAGCACGCCACCTCGGCCACCACGAGCGGATCGGAGGTGCAGGCACCATAGTCGGCCAACGAATTAAACAACTCTCATCCCCGTGACCGGACGTCGCATCGGCGTCCGGTCACGTTCGTCTCGGCGAGTGCCCGCG
The DNA here is from genome assembly GCF_000308855.1 of Nocardia veterana NBRC 100344. Taxonomy (GTDB): domain Bacteria; phylum Actinomycetota; class Actinomycetes; order Mycobacteriales; family Mycobacteriaceae; genus Nocardia; species Nocardia veterana. Next base: position 38,724 of record NZ_BAGM01000093.1, read on the forward strand.
AGACCGATCACGCCTCACCCGGCGGCAGGGCGGCCAGCATGTCGCGGGTCACCGCCACCGCGTTGTCGGAACTTCCGCCCCGCACCAGCAATGTCGCCCAGGCCAGGTCGCCGCGGTAGCCGATGAACCAGGAATGCGAACCACCGTCCACCTCGGCCTCACCCGTCTTGCCGAACACCTCGCCCTGGTCGGCGATCCGCGCGGCGGTGCCTCCGGTGACCACCTTGCGCATCATCTCCTGCAATCCGCGCACCACCTGCGGCGCCAGGGCGGGCCGGTCACCGTGCACCGCGGTCGCGTGTCCGGCGATCAGATACGGCGTCGGCGCCGAACCGTGCGCCACGGTGGCCGCCACCAAGGCCATACCCAACGGGCTGACCACCACCTTGCCCTGACCGATGCCGTCCTCGGTGCGCACCACCAGGTCGTCGGCGCGCGGGACCGAGCCCGACACGGTCGGCAGTCCCGCCACCGTGTAGTCGGGGCCGACCCCGAACCGGGCGGCCGCATCGGTCAGCGCGTCGCCCGGCAGTTCGCTGGCCAGCTTCGCGAAGGCGGTGTTGCAGGACCGCTCGTAGGCGGTCGCCATCGGCACGTCGCCGAGGGAGAACAGATCGTAGTTCGGAATCGTGCGCTCCCCCACCACGATTCGGCTCGGACACGGCACCGTGGTGTCGGGCTCGGCGATGCCCGCGGCCATCGCGGCCGCCGCGGTGACCGTCTTGAACGTGGACCCGGGTGGGTAGAGCCCGGTGGTGGCGACGGGTCCGTCGGCATCGGCCGCCTCGTTCTGCGCCACCGCCAGCAGGGCGCCCGTGGACGGCTGCACCACCACCATCATGGTCTGTTCGCGGCGGCCGTCGACGGCACGCTGGGCGGCATTCTGCACATGACGGTCGATGCTCAGCGAGAACGACGGCGCCGGCTGCGGCGCAACCTCTTTCAACACGTCGGTGTCGACGCCGTCGGCATTGACCGTCACCACGCTCCAGCCGGCCTTGCCGTCGACCTCGTCGATCACGGTTTTGCGGATCTGCGTCATCAGATCGGGGGCGAAATGCCGGTCGGTGGGGACGAGATCCCACTGCCGGTCGATGGTCACACCGGACAGCCCGAGCAATTGGCCGCCCACCTCGTCGAATTCCCGGTCGGTCAGCGCGATGACTGGATACGGACCGTTCGCCTTGCGCGCGGCGGCGAGAATCGCGTCCGCGCCGAGGGCGTCGTCGAACCGCTTCAATGCCGCCGACAACGCGCCCGCCACATAGCCGGGGTCCGAGGCCGCGCCGACGGTGAACGAAATCCGATGCACCGCACCGGGAACGAGGACATCGCCGCCGGACCGCTCGTTCACCCGGGCCCGGGGTGCGGGGGTGGCGCGAAGATGCAGCGTCTGGGTGTCACCGAGTTTGGGATGTATGTCGGCGGCCGTCCAGCGCACCTGCCAGCGTCCACCACTGCGGCCCATCGGCAATTGCCCGGTGTAGGTCCAGACCCGATTCTTCGGCAGCGTCCACTCGTAGGTGTAGTCGACCGTGGCGGTGTCACCGGTGACCCGGGCCGAACCGGTGTGTGCGCTCAACTTCTCGGCCTGCAGGTTCGTCCACGCCGAAGTCAGTGCCGCCGAGGCCTTCTCGGGCTGAGTGGTCAGATCGGCCGCCCGCGCCACATCGTGCGCGGCGAACGCCGACAGAAACGCGTCGGCGGCGGCCACCGGGCCCGACGACGCGGACGAACAGGCGCCCACCGTGACGACCACGGCGGTGGCGGCGCTCAATGCCAGCGCCCGGGGCATCCACGCCCGCAACGGATATTTCGACCTCGACATCGCCACCGATGGTAGCCAGCCGATCGCTGGTAATTCTTGCGACACACTGGTTTTGCACCGCGTGCAACAAACCTGCCGGTTCAGTCGACCAGAACGGTGGCGAAGGTGGCGACCTGGTGGAATCCAACCCGGGCGTAGGCGCGGCGGGCCACTTCGTTGTAGGAGTTCACGTAGAGGCTCGCGGTCCGGCCGGCCGCGACAACGGCATCCGCGACGGCCGCGGTACCGGCCGTGCCCAGCCCGCGTCCCCGCCACTGCGGATGCACCCATACGCCCTGGATCTGGCCCGTGCGCCGGGACATCGCCCCTACCTCGGCCTTGTAGACGACCTCGCCGTCCTCGAACCGGGCCCAGGCGCGACCGGATTCGATCAGTCCGGCGACGCGGCGCCGGTAGCCGCGGCCGCCGTCACCCGCGCGCGGATCGACGCCGATCTCCTCGGTGAACATCGCGACGGCGGCGACGAGATAGCGGTCCAGTTCGTCGGTGCGCACTCGGCGGACCTTCGGATCCGGCACCACTCGTGCCCGGCCGTCGAGCGCCAGCAAAGGCTGATCGGAACGGATCTCGCGGGGCGGCCCCCAGCGTTGCTCCAGCATCTCCCACAGCGGCAGCGCCAGTTCCTGGCGGCCGACCACCGACGAGCACACCCGCGGCCACCGGGCCGCGCGCTCGGCGAAGGCGCGCAGGTCCTCGGTGTTCCCGCGCAGCGGCACCAGATTCGCACCGGAGAAGCACAGCGAATCCTCGGGCGTCCCCCGAGACCACAGCTCACCGCCGCCGCGATTGTCCAACCCGGATTCCTGCAGGCGTGCCGCCACCATGCAAGCGGCCACCGGGTCGGTGTCCAGCACTTGCAGCACCCGAGTCAGATCTCGTTCACCGAGCTGACGAGCACCGGAAATCCGTGACCGGCGCGACGGTTCCAGCACACTCCGCACGCTCCCAGCCTGCCATGAACCTCGCCTGCGTGCGGGGGCTTTGCTCGGCTCCAGTGGCAGAATGCGGCCGACTCGCACCGGGCCCGGCTCCGTTGTCCGTGTCCGGTACTCAGCCGACCGTGACGACCGGCTCGCCGGCTTCCGCGTCGACACCCATTTCGTCGGCGAGCCGCATGGCCTCTTCGATCAGCGTCTCCACGATCCGATGTTCCGGCACGGTCTTGATCACCTCGCCCTTGACGAAGATCTGGCCCTTGCCGTTGCCCGACGCCACGCCCAGATCCGCTTCGCGCGCCTCGCCCGGCCCGTTGACCACACAACCCATCACGGCCACCCGCAGCGGTACCGACAACCCCTCCAGGCCGGCGGTGACCTCGTTGGCGAGGGTGTAGACGTCGACCTGGGCACGGCCACAGGACGGACAGGACACGATCTCGAGTTTGCGGGGACGCAGATTCAGCGACTGCAGGATCTGCCCGCCGACCTTGACCTCCTCCGCGGGCGGCGCGGACAGCGAGACCCGGATGGTGTCCCCGATCCCCTCGCTGAGCAGCGCACCGAAGGCGACGGCGGATTTGATCGTGCCCTGGAACGCCGGTCCGGCCTCGGTCACGCCCAGATGCAGCGGATAGTCGCACTGCGCGGCCAGCTGCCGGTAGGCCTCGACCATGACGACCGGGTCGTTGTGCTTCACCGAGATCTTGATGTCGCCGAAGCCGTGCTCCTCGAACAGGCTCGCCTCCCACAACGCCGACTCGACCAGCGCCTCGGGGGTGGCCTTGCCGTACTTCTCCAGCATCCGCTTGTCCAGGGAGCCCGCGTTCACGCCGATCCGGATCGGGATCCCGGCCGCGCCCGCGGCCTTGGCGACCTCCTTGACCCGGCCGTCGAACTCCTTGATGTTGCCCGGATTGACGCGTACGGCGGCGCAGCCGGCGTCGATCGCGGCGAAGATGTAGCGCGGCTGGAAGTGGATATCGGCGATCACCGGGATCTGCGACTTCTTCGCGATCATCGGCAGCGCGTCGGCATCCTCCTGCCGGGGGCAGGCCACGCGGACGATATCGCAGCCCGCGGCGGTCAGCTCGGCGATCTGCTGCAGCGTCGCGTTCACATCGTGGGTTTTGGTCGTGGTCATCGACTGGACCGAGATGGGGTGATCACTGCCCACTCCCACCGTGCCCACCATCAGCTGGCGGGTCTTACGCCGCGGTGCGAGGACCGCCGCCGGTGCGGCCGGCATCCCCAAGGTGATGGCTGTGCTCACGTTCGGCTGCCTACTTTCGTCTGCGTACTGGGTGCACCCGTTCGCTGCCGAGTCTAGTGCGGGCACCGTGAGTGCGATCTGTGAGAGCACCGACACGGCGGCCCGTGCTCCGGGTCATATCGTCCGACCGGCTCCGCGAACCGACTGTGACCGGGACCGCACCGGCCGCGGACGGCAGATCGGAGTGCCCCGGTCGGCGGCGCTTTTCCGGCCTCGCCGCCGGCTGGTTACCGTGATACGACCCGGATTCACCACGCACTCCGGGCGACGATGCGCGGCGTGGCGAATCACCGCCGCGTTCAGGAGGATTCACCGAATGGTCACCCCGCGACCACGTGTCGGACGGCACTGACGTGCGCCTCGCGATGACCCCCGAACTTCCGGCCGATCCGGAAGCGGCTGCGGCCCGGCAGGACCGGCTGCGCGACAACGGAGCTCGCTGACAACGGAACTCGCTAGGGGAACAGCTTGATCGGGTTCACGATGTCGGCGACCAGGGTGAGAATCATGTACGCGCCGCCGATCACCACCACCACATACGTCGCCGGGAGCAGCTTCATGTAGTCGACCGGGCCGCCGTTGGGCAGACCTTTGCGATTGCGCCACAGATTGCGCAGCTTCTCGAAGATCACCACCGCGATATGGCCACCGTCCAGGGGCAGCAGCGGGAGCAGATTGAATGCGCCCAGGAAGAAGTTCAGGCTGGCCAGCACCAGAACGAACGCACCCCAGAGCCCGTGCTCTGCGGTTTCGCCGCCGATCTTGCTGGCGCCGTAGACGCTGACCGGAGTATCGGCATCACGCTCGCCGCCGGTGACGGCATGCCACAGGCTGACCACCTTGCTGGGCATCTGGGCCAGCGAGGCGAAGGTGCGGCCGAACATATCGCCGGTGAAGACCACCGAGGCCGGAATCGCGGAGAGCAGACCGTGCTTCTCCGGACCGTAGAAGTCCTGTGCCACACCGACTTTGCTCACGTACACCGGCGTACTCACGCGCTCGGAGCTGTCGGTGGCACCGGATTTCACCGGGTAGGTGGCCACCCGCTCCGGCGTCACCGTGATCTGCAGCGTCTCGTCGCCGCGTTTCACGGTGTAGACGACCGGCCCCTCGGCCTTCTCGGTGATCGAACGGAAGTCGTTCCAGCTCTTCACCGGTTTACCGTCGATGGCGGTCACCAGGTCGCCGCGCCGCAGCCCCGCACGCTCGGCCGGGCCGGGCCCGCTGCACTGCTGCATCGAACCGTCTGGGTTCTGCGCGGCCACGCATCCGGCCGGATAGATCTGGGTGGCCGGCGGCGAATCCAGCCGCGGCAGGCCCCACGCGACGGCGAGCAGCACGATCAGCAGGAAGCCGAGGACGAAGTTCATCGCGATCCCGCCGAACATCACCACCAGCCGCTTCCAGGTGGCCTGCCGATACATCGCCCGGTGCAGATCCTCCGGCGGCACCTCGTCGAGCGCGGTCATGCCCGCGATATCGCAGAAGCCGCCCAGCGGCAGCGCCTTGAGCCCGTATTCGGTCTCGCCGCGGCGGAACGAGAACACCTTCGGCCCGAAGCCGATGAAGTAGCGGCGTACCTGCATGCCGGTGGCCTGCGCCGCCCACATGTGGCCACATTCGTGGAGCGCTACCGACAGCGTGATGCCGAGGGCGAACAGCACGAATCCGATCGCGAAGCCCATGCGGTGTGGAACCCTCCTGAATCAGTTGCTCACGAGCGTGCGCGCACGCTGCCGCGCCCACGCATCCGCCGCGAGCACCTCGTCCAAGGTACTGGGTTCGGCGGCCCAATGGTCGGCCGACTCGACCACCCGCGCGACCGTGCGCACGATATCGGGGAATCGCAACGCACCGGCGAGGAACGCCTCGACCGCGACTTCGTTGGCAGCGTTGTAGACCGCGGTGACACTTCCACCCGCCTTCCCGGCGCTGCGGGCCAACTCCACCGCCGGGAAGACCTCGTTGTCGACCGGTTCGAATTCCCAGGTGAACGCGGTGCCGAAGTCGATCGGGGCGAGCATCCCGGGTACCCGATCGGGCCAGCCCAAGGCCAGGGCGATCGGCAGTTTCATATCGGGCGGACTGGCCTGCGCCAGCGTCGAGCCGTCGGTGAAGGTGGCCATCGAGTGCACGATCGACTGCGGGTGCACCGTCACATCGATGCGGTCGTAGTCGATGCCGAACAGCATGTGCGCCTCGATCAGCTCCAAGCCCTTGTTCACCAGGGTGGCCGAGTTCAGCGTGTTCATCAGCCCCATCGACCAGGTGGGGTGGGCCTTTGCCTGGTCCGGGCCGACCGATTCCAGCATTTGGGTGGTCCAGCCCCGGAACGGTCCGCCCGACGCGGTCAGCACCAGTCGGGCGACCTCGTCGGCCCGCCCGCCGCGCAGACATTGCGCCATCGCCGAATGTTCGGAATCGACCGGGACGATCTGGCCGGGCGCGGCGGCCCGGGTCACCAGACTCCCACCGGCGACCAGCGACTCCTTGTTCGCCAGCGCCAGCCGCCGCCCCGACTCCAGCGTCGCCAGGGTGGGTCGCAGACCGAGGGCGCCGACCAGGGCGTTGAGCACCACATCGGCCTCGGTGCGCCGCACCAGTTCGGTCACCGCGTCCGGACCGGCAAGGGACACACCGAGTTTCGCCGCCGCGGCCGGGTCGGCCACCGCCACGTTGTCGGTGCCGGTGGCGCGGATCTGCTCGGCGAGCAGATCGGTGTTGCCGCCCCGCGCGGCCAGTCCGACCACCTGGAACCGGTCCGGATTGGCGGCGACGACCTCCAATGCCTGGGTGCCGATGGAGCCGGTGCTGCCGAGCAGCAGAACTTTCACGATGTCGGACACGCACTCATTGTCCACGGCGAACCGCCGCGCCCGTCACCCCGCTGGCTACGACGGGCGGTCGTATGCAAACATATTCTCGACAGTCACCTTCACGACCTGCGAACGCACGGTGCGCGACGCGCCGCGGACGCAGCGAACACGGAAATGATGGGAGCGAACGTGGCCGCCACGGAACTGGAACCCGCCAAGAGCGCCGGCGTCGTCACCAAGGTCGATCCCGCCGAGGTTCCCTCCGCCGCCTGGGGTTGGAGTGGTGAATCGCGGCGTACCTTCCGTATCGCCGGATGGGTCGTCGTCCTGCTGCTGCTGGCCATGCTGTTCGAGAACCAGCAGGGCGCCTCCTCCGGAACCGGCTGGACCGGATACATCTTCCTGATCGGCTTCGCGATCGCGTTGTCCGCCATCCTGATCCGCGACTCGATTCTGCAGCGCAAGCCGCGCTGACTCGGCTCGCGCGAAACCGCTCGACCGGCCGCTGAGGTCTCCGACCTCAGCGGCCGCGTCGTTTCCGGGGACCGCCGGATTTGCCGGCACGGGCCGGTTTCCCCGTGCCGCCGCGCCGGGCAGGCGCCGAATGCGAACCACCGGATCGCCCGTTGCCCCGTTGCGCCGCAGCGCCTTCGGCGGACCGTCCGCGGCGATCGCGTTCCTCGGCGGTACGGGAGCTGCGGGCCGTGCGACCACGCACCACGCCGATGAATTCCTCGACGAGTTCGGCCGGCTCTTCGATCGGCCAGGCCAGCGCGATCTGCGTGGGATCCACGTCGGTGAGCGGGCGGTAGATCAGATCGCGACGGTGGTGCAGCCGCGCCAGCGAGTGCGGCACCACCGCCGCACCGCCGACCGCCGCCACCAGCTCCAGCGTCGCGCCCACGGCATCGGGATCCGCGGCGTCCTGCAATCGTTCGCCGGCCAGATCGGCCATGCTCACCTCGTCGAACAGAGCGATCGGGTGATCCTTCTGCACCACCGCGACCGCGACCTCGTGGTAGAGCGGAATCGCGTGCAGGCCGTCGCGATCGATCGGCAGGCGCACGAAACACATGTCGACGCGGCCGTGGGTCAAGGCGTCCCGCTGCTCGGCCTGCGGCACCGCGACCGGTTCGAGCGGCGTGCCGGGAAACCGTTCCGCCCAGACCCGGGCCCACTTGGCGACGATGACGCCCGGAACGTATCCGATGCGCAGCGCGGGAGCAGAGTCGGTCATGCGGCAAGCGTATGGCACCGCGGCGACGGCTCGGCATCCGCCGGAGGACGGCCGTAACGCACCTAAGTGGCCACGAGTTCGACGCCGGTGGTCGAAACGATGCCGGCCGGGCGAACACGGTAGAAATGATCCAGCACTTCCAGCCACCCTCCCCGGGCACGCCCGGGCCGACCAGATCGGATATGTGTTGACGACCCCCTCCCCGGTTCCGATGGCTTCCGGTGGCCCCGGATTCGATCGGCCGCTGTTCACGACCATCACCGATTTCGCCGACCACACCCGGTGGCTCAACGACGCGATGCTGTGGTGGACCGATGCCGGGCTGGCGATCTTCGCGGTGCTGATGCTGATCGGCTGGTGGCAGGCGCGCCGACGCGACGACCGGTCGATGGCGCTGGCGCTGCTGGCACCGGTCGGCGTGGTCGTCGCGTACCTGGTTGCCGAGGTGGTGAAGGTGATCGTGGCCGAGCCGCGGCCGTGCCGGGGTGTGCCCACCGCCTATATCATCGAAAGTTGCCCGGTGGCGAGCGACTACTCGTTTCCCAGCGGCCACACCACCACCGCCGCCGCCACCGTCGCGGCACTGTGGCTGGTGAATCGGCGCCTGGGCTGGATCACGGCGATCTTCGCGGTCGTCCTCGCCTTCAGCCGGGTCTACGTCGGCGGTCACTATCCGCACGATGTGGTCGCCTCGGCGATTCTGGCGATTCCGGTGGCCGCTGCGGTCTGCCTGTTGCTCGCCCGGCCCGTGACGGCGCTGGTCGAACGGCTGCGCGGATCGGCGCTCGCTCCCCTGGTCGCCGATACCGGGAAGGCCCCGGTCCCGCGCCCGTGAATCGGGCCGGGCGAGGAGACCGAGCACGGCGGCGCCCGCACGAGCGCGCCCGCTATTCTGTGCGACGTGGCGGTGGGGCTCGCCACTCCGGCACCGTGCCGGAGCAACCGTGGTCGACGATCACCAACAGTCCCTACTCGAGGTCCGTCACGTTCGCGTTCGAGTAGGAGTCCTTCCGTGACCGTGTTTCGTCGTTTCACGTCCCGAGTCGACGCAGCCACCGATCGCCCGGCCGGTCCCGGCACCGAGGTCGGCGATCCCGCGCCGCGCCGGGAATTGCTGCGCGAACAGCTCCCGGTCCTGGCGGTCATCGCCCTCGGCGGCGGCCTGGGTGGGCTGGCCCGCTACGGCTTGACCGGCCTGCTGCCGACGCGGCCCGGCCGGTTTCCGTGGGGCACGTTCGCCGAGAACGTGCTCGGTTGCCTGGCCATCGGCGTCCTGATGGTGCTGATCACCGAGGTGTGGTCCGCGCACCGGCTGGTGCGGCCGTTTCTCGGGGTGGGGTTCCTCGGTGGTTTCACGACGTTCTCCACCTACGCCGTGGAGATCCGCGCTCTGCTGGCCGAGGGTGCGGCTGCGCCGGCGTTCGGATATCTGGCGGCAACCCTGGTGAGCGCGCTCGCGGCAGTGGTGGGCGGGGTCACCCTGGCGCGAATGGTGCTGCTGCGCAGGCTGATCCGCCAGGAGGCCCGGTGAGCGACAATCGCGCAGCGGGTCATCGGGCCGACCGGGTGCGGGTGTCCCGCAGAACACCGGAGGCCCGGTGAGCGACAATCGCGCAGCGGCACACCGCGCCGACCGGGTGCGGGTGTCCCGCGGAATTCAGGAGGAACGGTGACGGTGGTCCTGGTTCTCGTCGGTGCGATGATCGGCGCACCGGCGCGATATCTGACCGATCGCTTCGTCCAAGCCCGCCACGACAGCCTGTTTCCGTGGGGCACCCTCACCGTGAACATCGTCGGGTGCCTGATCCTGGGCGCGCTCACCGGCGCCGCGGCCGGCAGTCCGGTGCTGACGTTTGCCGGTACCGGCTTCTGCGGCGCCCTGACCACCTACAGCACCTTCGGCTACGAGACCGTCCGACTGCTCGAACAGCGCGCGACGTTCTACGCGACGATGAACGTCGTCGTCAGCGTCATCGCCGGACTCGGCGCGGCACTGCTCGGCTATGCGGTGGCGCACGCGGTGGTCGGTTAGCGGCGCGGCAGGACGCTCAGTCGTCGCGCTCGACCGACAGCACCGCCGCACTGTCGGCGTCGACGGTCACATCGACCTCGCCCCGGCCGTCGCGCAGGTCGACCTCCCAGACTCGGCGCCCGTTCTCGACGTCCGGCGCGGCGGACTGCACGGTGGCCCCCGGCACCGCCCGCTGCGCCGCCGCCACGGCCCGATCTCGGTCGGCGGATCGGTCCTCCGGTGCCGCGACCGGCTCGGCGTATCCGATCGGCGAGAACTCCACTCGCTCGGCGGAGTCGCCGAACCACCCGGCGCCGAGTCCGACCGCCAGGCCACCGAGTGCGACCATCGTGACGGCGGTGACTCCGACCAGCAGCCAGCGCAGCCCGCCACGGATCCGGCGCAATAGTGTCGTCATAGTGATTCCTCCTGTGCACGTGTGCTTTTCGATGGCGAGGTCACCGTCGCACGAGCGACCTGAAGGCTCGCTGAAGCCGGCTGAAGTTCCCTTCAGGAGGAATCTGCGAAGCTGACCGCATGCGTCTGCTCATCGTGGAGGACGAGAAGCGGCTGGCCGACACCCTGGCGAAAGGGCTGGCGGCAGAAGGCTTTGCGACCGATGTCGCCTACGACGGCATCGACGGCCTGCACCGTGCCCGGACGACGAGCTACGACCTGATCCTCCTCGACGTCATGCTGCCGGGGCTCAACGGGTACCGGCTCTGCTCCACGCTGCGCGCCGACGGGGACGACACACCGGTGCTGATGCTCACCGCCAAGGACGGCGAATACGACGAGGCCGAGGGCCTCGACACCGGAGCGGACGACTACCTGTGCAAGCCGTTCTCGTATGTGGTTCTGCTGGCCCGCATTCGGGCACTGCTGCGACGGCGGTCGCGCGGCGGCGCACCACTGCTGCGAGTCGGGGATCTCGTCGTCGATCCGGCGCGGCGCAGCTGCCGGCGCGGTGATCGGCCGGTCCAGCTGACGGCGAAGGAGTTCGCGGTGCTCGAACATCTGGCGGTACGCGCCGAGCAGATCGTTCCCAAGGCCGAAATCATCGAACATGTCTGGGATTTCGCCTACCGGGGCGACCCGAATATCGTCGAGGTGTACATCAGCGCCTTGCGCCGCAAGATCGATGCCCCCTTCGGATGCCGGACCATCGTCACGGTCCGGGGCGCCGGATATCGCCTGGTGGCCAGGAGTGCCTGAGTCGCGTACCGGCCGGGCGCGATGGTGGAGTTCGGTCCGGGCCCGCACGACGGCCGGGGCGACGGTGGTGGTGGCCGCGGCCCTGATCGCGGCCGGTGCCGCCGTCCTGACTGTGTTGCGCCACAACCTGATCGACAGCGCGAGCCTGCAGGCCGAGGCGACGGCTCGCGCGATCGCCACTCGGATCGCCGCCGGGGTCGACTACGCGCACCTGAATCTGCCCGATGCCGATGACCAACCGGTACAGGTGATATCGCGGCAGGGGGTGGTACTGGCCGCCGACGACGACCTCCCGCGGCGCCCGGTTCTGGGCACCGGGCGGCCCCCGGACGACCCTGCCGGCCAGATACTCCCGGTACCGGGCACAGGTCTGCCGGGCGATGACGAGGACCGGGACGACGACGATGACGAGGCGGACGAGCCCGGCGGGGACGACGAATCACTCGCGGTGTCCGGGCCGAGCCGAGTCGCGGGTGCGGCAGGCCGCGTCGGCTCGGATATCGCGGTCCGCGATCTGCGGTTACCCGTGGCCGACCGATCCGGCGGTCACGAATTCCGCGTGGCCGCACTGTCGGTCACCCCGCCGGATGGGGAACCGGTCACCGTCTACTCGGGTGTTTCGCTGGCCACCGCCGATCGGGCCGTCTCCGGTGTCCGCACCGCCATGCTGCTCGGCTTGATACCGCTGCTGGCCCTGGTCGCGACGGTGACCTGGCTGGTGACCCGGCGGGCGTTGCGCCCGGTCGAGGCGATTCGCGCCGAACTCGCCGAGATCGTCGACGGCGATCTGTCCCGCCGCGTCCCCGAACCCCCGGCACGCGACGAAATCGCGCGACTGGCCGCCACCACGAACACCACCTTGTCGGCGCTGGAAGCCGCCGCCCAGCGGCAACGCCGGTTCATCGCCGATGCGGCACACGAATTGCGCAGTCCGATCGCCAGCCTGCGGACGCAATTGGAGGTGGCCCGAGCCCATCCGGAGCTGCTCGAACTGGACGGGATACTCGACGACACGGTCCGCCTGGAGCATCTCGCGGCCGATCTGCTGCTGCTCGCGCGCCTGGACTCCGGCGAACAACCACGCCGTGACACCGTCGACGTGGCGGCTCTGGTGCGCGACGAGCTCACCCGGCGGGCCGGTGATCGCCACCCGATCACCCTCGAGCTGCCGGAGCCCGATTCGGATCCGCCGATCATGGTGCGGGGCAGTCGAATCCACCTGGGCCGGGTGTTGAGCAATCTGGTCGACAACGCGCAGCGTCATGCGGCCGGACTGGTCCGGGTGCGCGTGACCGGAGACGCCGATCGCGCCGTGCTGGAGGTCTGCGACGATGGGGCGGGAGTTCCGGAATCGGACCGGGAACGCATCTTCCGTCGTTTCGTCCGCCTCGACGACGCCCGCAGCCGCGACGACGGCGGGGCCGGATTGGGCCTGGCGATCGTCGCGGACGTGGTCGCGGGCCACGACGGCCGAATCGAGGTGGATACGAGCCCCGAAGGCGGAGCGCGATTCACCGTCACCCTGCCCGCCGCGGACGCGCCGACCTGACCGGCCCGATTATCTGCGGTCCCAGGTCAGTGCCAGATACATCCGCGCCCGCTCCCGCGGTGAATCGAGTTTGTCGCCGAAGACCTCGTGCAACCGGTCCATGCGGTACCGCACGGTCTGCGGATGGATGTGCAGCTCCTCCGCCATCGCGTGCCGATCGCCCATATTCCACAACCAGCTGCGCAGGGTTTCGACCAGCCGGTCCCGTTTGTTGTCGGGCAGTTCCCGAAGCGGTTGCAACACTTGCGAACGCAACGACTCGAGTAGCCATTCGTCCCGGTTGGCGATGATGGTGTCGAGTTCGTCGGCCACCACCACCGGCGACCCGGAGAGGACGCCCGATTTGCGCAGCCGCAGCGCGGTCCGGGCGATCCGCATTCCGGTGGGGAGCAGGTCGAGCGTGAGCGGATGCCCGATCACGACATCGCACCCGCGCAGCGCCCCGATCAGCCGGGTGATGCGCCCGCCCAGCATCGGATTGGGCACGATCGCGCCGACCGCGTCGTCTCGCCGGATCGGCAGGCAGTGCGTGCCGAGATGTTCGATCACACCGCAGGAGCGGGTATCGGCGGGATCGGCCAGGACCACCGCCACATCGGTGGGCAACTGCCAGCCGGCGCGCTCGGCGGCAATCCGGATTCCGATGGTGTCCGACCGGCCGGAAAGCAACAATTCCGCCAATTCCTCGCGGTGTCGTTCCCGCGCTGCGCTGGAGGCCGATTGCTCGAGCACATAACCGTGCGCCGAGGCCGCGGAGAATTCGTCGACGAAGGCGAATACCGCCTCGGCCAGCACCGCCAGCACCTCCGGACCGAGGTCGAGTTTGAGCGCCGTCTCGGCCACGTGATGCCATGCTGCCCGCGCGCCGACCTGGTACGCGCCGAGCAGATCCGACAGGTCGGCGCCGTCCTGCAACTGCTGGCGACCCACCTGTTCGAATACCAGCTGCGTGGGTGGCGGCACGCCCTCACCTGCGGAATCGCCTGGGCGCGGGCCGTGTTCGGCCAGGTCCAGCAGCCGGTGGACGAACAGCACGCCGACCTCGGCCACCTCGGGCCGGTGTTCGTCGAGATAGCGCGCGTAGTCGGGCCACTCGGCGGCGAGCAGATCACGGACCTCGTCCAGGAGATCGGGCATCCTAGCGTCGAGTTCCTCCGAGAGCTGCTCCAATGCGTCCGGTGTTATCGGAATTTCATTATGGGAATCGCTCATTCGAGTCCTCTCCGGCTCGATTATCGTCCGGATACAAAAAACACCAACCGGAATCACTTCGGCGGTTGAAGATTTGAGCCCTGGTTTGCGTTCACCATCGAAACATGGACGCAGCGACAGCCCCGGCCCGCTGGCTGCGGGCTCGTGAGAAGGAAGAGAACTTTCCCGTCGCGCTGCGGTGGCTACCACGCGAACCACGCCGGCATCTGCACGCGGTCTACGCAGCCACCAGGTTAATCGACCAGATCGGTGACGAAGCGCCCGGCGATCGTGTGTCGCAGCTGCTGGCCCTGCGTGCCGACCTCGCCGGCCTGTATCAGGGCCACCCGCCCGCCGATCCCGTCCTGCAGATGCTGGCCCCCACGGTGGCGGCATGCGACCTGCCCCAGGACGCGTTCCAGGAGTTGATCGAGGCGAATCTGATCGATCAGCGGGTGCACCGGTATGCCACCTTCGACGATCTGCTCGGCTACTGCCGCCTCTCGGCCGATCCGGTGGGCCGGCTGGTGCTCGCGGTCTTCGCCCAGTCCACGCCGGAGACGGTGGCCCTGTCGGATCGGGTCTGTTCGGCGCTGCAGGTCCTCGAACACTGTCAGGACGTCGCCGAGGACTACGCCGCGGGCCGCATCTATCTGCCCCAGCGCGATCTCGCCGAGGCCGGGGTGGCCGAATCGAGCCTGGCCACGGGCGGCCCGGGCGATCCGGCGTGCCGCGCGGTGGTGCTCACCCAGGTGGATCGCTGCGAAGCCATGCTCGACGAGGGCGCACCCCTGGTCGCCCGGCTGACCGGGTGGGCGCGACTCGCCGTGGCCGGATATATCGCCGGGGGTTGCGCGACCGTGCGCGCGCTGCGGGCCGCCGAGGGCGACGTCTGGACGGCCCCGGTGCGACCGCGACATGTCGACACCGTGGCCTCGATGGTCGCGTTGCTCGGCAAGGCGACGGTGGTGCCGCAGTGAGTATCGCCGTCGCCCCCACCGCCGCCGAGGCCTATCAGGCCTGTGAACAGATCACTCGCACCGAGGCGAAGAATTTCTACTACGGGATCCGGTTGCTGCCACCGGCGAAGCGTTCGGCTCTGTGCGCGCTCTACGCGCTGGCTCGCCGCATCGACGACATCGGCGACGATCAGGGCGAACCGGGCGCGAAAACCGAGGCCCTGACCCTGCTGCGCAAGGAACTGGACAAGGTGACCGGCGGTGCCGGAACCGATGATCCGGTGTTGTTCGCGGTCGCCGACGCCGCTCGCCGGTTCCCGGTGCCGATGGGCGCGTTCGGCGAACTGATCGACGGTGTGCAGGCCGACGTCGACGGTGTCAGCTACGCCGACTTCGACGAGCTCACCCACTATTGCCGCTGTGTGGCGGGGGCGGTCGGCCGGTTGTGCTTGTCGATCTTCGGATCCGGTGGCGATCCGGGCGCTGCGCTGTATGCCGATCAGCTCGGAATCGCCCTGCAGCAGACCAATATTCTGCGCGACATCCGCGAGGACCTGATCAACGGCCGCATCTATCTGCCCCGCGACGACCTGCGCCGCTTCGGTGTCCGGCTGGAACTCGACGCCGGCGGCGCCTTGAACGACCCCAACGGCGGACTGGCAGCGCTCATCCGCACCGGGGCCGAGCGCGCCGAAAACTGGTATTGCCTGGGGCTGCGCCTGATTCCGCATCTGGACGGACGCAGTGCCGCCTGCTGTGCGGCGATGGCGGGCATCTACCGGCGGCTCAACGAACGCATTCGAGCGAATCCGGTGGCCGTCTACGACCGGCGGCTGTCGCTGAGCGGACGCGAGAAGACCAAAGTGGCATCCGGTGCGCTGCTGCAGTATTCGATGACCGCCTTCGGGCGGGGCGGGCGATGACGCCGCGGGTGGCCGTGGTGGGCGGTGGGCTCGCGGGCATCACCGCGGCCCTGCGCTGCGCGGACGCCGGATATGCCGTGCGACTCTACGAAGCCCGGCCCTGGCTGGGTGGTCTGACCCATTCGTTCGCCCGCGGCGAGCTGTGGGTGGACAACGGCCAGCACGTGTTCCTGCGCTGCTGTGATCGCTATCTGGCCCTGCTGGACCGGCTCGGCGTGCGGGATTCGGTGCGGCTGCAGTCCCGGCTGGACATCCCCGTCGCCGGGGGCGGTCACCAGGGCCGATTGCGCCGGCTGCCGCTGCCGGCCCCGCTGCATCTGAGCTGGGCCCTGCTGCGGTATCCATGGCTGACCCAGGGCGCCCGGTTGCGGTTCGTGCGGGCCGCGCTCGCTCTGCGCGCGGTCGACCCCACCGATCCGCGCACGGACGCAACCAGTTTCGGGGACTGGCTGCGCGCGCACGGTCAGGACCGGGACGCCATCGACAGTCTGTGGGATCTGGTCGGCGTCGCCACCCTCAATGCCCGCGCCGACGACGTCTCGCTGAGCCTGGCCGCCACCGTCTTCCAGATCGGCCTGCTCACCGATGCCGGGGCAGCCGATATCGGCTGGTCCCGGATCCCGTTGCGGCAGTTGCACGGCGATGCCGCGGCGGCCGCCCTCAGCGCTGCCGGGGTGACGACGACGCACGAGAAGATCACCGCGATCCGCCGGGCAGCGCACGGATGGACCGTGGCCGGCGCCACCGGCGAAACCGCCGCGGACGCGGTCGTCTCGGCGGTGCCACCGGCGGTCGCGCAGGCGGTACTGCCTCCGGACGCGGTCGATCCGCCCGCGGATTGGGCTGCGGCACTGGGTAGTTCGCCGATCGTCAACATTCACGTGATCTACGACCGGCGGGTCATGCGCGAACCGTTGCGCGCGGGTATCGGCACGGTGGTGCAGTGGGTGTTCGACCGGACCGACGCATCCGGGCTGCACCGCTCCGGGGGCTTCCCCGCCGGGGCGCAGTATCTGGCCGTATCCGTTTCCGCCGCGGACGAATTCGTCGATCGTCCGGTGTCCACCCTGCGCCGGGAGTTCCTGCCGGCCCTCGAGCAGTTGCTGCCCGCGGCCCGCGGCGCGGGCGTGGTCGACTTCTTCGTCACGCGCGAACGGCACGCCACCTTCCGCCCCGCACCCGGCACCGCACGATGGCGGCCGCCCGCGGCCACCGCGCTGCCGGGCCTGGCGCTGGCCGGGGCGTGGACCGCCACCGGCTGGCCGGCCACCATGGAGGGCGCCGTCCGCAGCGGGGAAGCCGCTGCGGCCGAGGTCATTTCGCATCTGGCGGGCCTTCCGGCCCGCGCCGGCGCCGACGGCTCCGGTACGCCCGAACCCCGCACGCGGATATCGGAGGTGATCAGATGACGGTAACTACCCTGTCCACGGTCGACGCCGACGGTCATGCCGTCCGGTCGGCACTGTTCGACGCCGTCGGACGGCTCGACGATGCGATCCGGCCGGTGGTCGCCTATCACCTCGGCTTCTGCGACGAGCACGGCCGACCGGTGGCCGCCGCCAGCGGGAAATCGGTGCGGTCACGGCTCACCATGCTCGCCGCCCGCGCCGCCGCCGGTGACGATCTGTGTGCGATACCGGGCGCGGTGGCGGTCGAACTCGTGCACAACTTCTCCCTGGTACACGACGATCTGATGGACCGCGACGCCACCCGCCGCCACCGTCCCACGGTGTGGGCCGTCTGGGGCGATGCGGTCGCGGTGCTGGCCGGTGACGCCATGCTCGCGCTGGCACACGAGGTGCTGCTGGATTCGGGATCTCCGCATGCCGTCGCCGCCGCCCGGCTGGTCGGAAAGGCCACCCAGGATCTGATCCGCGGTCAGGCGGCCGACGTCGATTTCGAGCATCGCAACGATGTGACTCTCGCCGAATGTATCCACATGGCGATGGGTAAGACCGCGGCGCTGCTGGCGGCGAGCGCGGCGGTCGGCGGCGTACTGGCCGACGCTCCGCCGGCGACGGTCGCGGCGCTGCAGAGCTACGGCGACAACATCGGCCTCGCCTTCCAGCTCGTCGACGATCTGCTCGGCATCTGGGGCGATCCCGCGGTCACCGGCAAACCGGTGTTCTCCGACCTGCGCTCGCGCAAGAAGTCGCTGCCGGTGACCTGGAGCCTGGAATCCGGCCGCCCGGCGGGCCGCGCACTGGCGCAATGGCTCGCGCAATCCGGAGAACCCGGCGAGAACGACCTGAAGGCGGCGGCCGACATGGTCGAAACCGCCGGCGGCCGGCGCTGGGCGCGAGCCGAGGCCCGACGGCGGGTGCGGGCCGCCCAGCGAGCACTCGACACCGTACCGATCGCCCCCGACTGTCGCCGGGAGCTCGTCGCCCTGGCGGATTTCATCGTGGAACGGAGTGCATAGCAATGACAGTCACCGAAACCGGCAAGGCGACCGAGCGGCGGACCGCGGTCGAATCCCCCTGCGGGGCGGACGATCTCACGTCCGTGCGGACGGCCACCGATGCGGCGGTGCGGCTGCTGCGCGCCTCCCAGCACGAACAGGGCTGGTGGAAGGGCGAATTGGCCACCAATGTGACGATGGACGCCGAGGATCTGCTGCTACGGGAATTCCTCGGCATCTCCGACCCGGAGGTGACCGCGTCGGCCGCGCGTTGGATCCGCTCCCAGCAGCGCGCCGACGGGACGTGGGCGACCTTCCACGGCGGCCCCGGCGATCTGTCCACCACCGCCGAGGCCTGGGTGGCGCTGCGACTGGCCGGTGACGATCCGTCTGCGCCGCATATGCGCGCCGCGGCCGAATTCGTCCGCGCCGAGGGCGGAATCGAAGCGTCCCGGGTGTTCACCCGGATCTGGTTGGCGCTGTTCGGTTTGTGGTCCTGGGACGACCTGCCGAATCTGCCACCCGAACTGGTGCTCTTCCCGTCCTGGTTCCCCCTCAACATCTACGACTGGGGATGCTGGGCCCGCCAGACCGTGGTGCCGCTGACTGTCGTGGCCACCCTGCGGCCGTGCCGCCCCCTGCCGTTCGGGATCGACGAATTGCGCACGGGTGCACCGGCCGCGCCCCGCGCGCCGATCACCACGCTGGCCGGAGTGTTCCAGCGGCTGGACACCGTGCTGCACACCTACGCGCGACTGCCGCTGAACCCGGTGCGGCAGCTGGCGATGCGGCAGGCGGCGGAGTGGATCCTGGCCCGGCAGGAGGCCGACGGCGGCTGGGGCGGCATCCAGCCCCCGTGGGTGTATTCGCTACTGGCGCTGCATCTGCTGGGCTATCCGCTCGACCACCCGGCGATGCGCGCGGGGATCGAGGGCTTGGACGGCTTCGTGGTCCGGGAACAGACCCCTGACGGCGAGGTGCGCCGGCTGGAGGCCTGTCAGTCACCGGTCTGGGATACCGCGCTGGCCACGGCCGCACTGCTCGATGCGGGTGTGGCGCCCGACGATCCGGCCGTGCTGCGGGCCACCGACTGGCTGTTGGGCGAGCAGATCTCCGCCGGCGGCGACTGGCAGGTGCGACGCCCGCGGCTCGAGCCCGGCGGCTGGGCCTTCGAATTCGCCAACGACGTCTATCCGGATACCGACGACACCGCCGAGATCGTCATTGCGCTGCACCAGGTTTCGCATCCCGATCAGCCACGCCTGGACGCGGCGATCGAACGCGCGGTCCGCTGGACCACCGGTATGCAGTCGGCCGACGGCGGCTGGGGCGCGTTCGACGCCGACAACACCTCGATCCTGCCGACCAAACTGCCGTTCTGCGATTTCGGCGCCGTCACCGATCCGCCATCGGCCGATGTCACCGCGCATGTGGTGGAAATGCTCGCGGTCCTCGGCCGCGGCGACGAACGCGCATGCCGCCGCGGGGTGCGGTGGCTGCTGGACCACCAGGAGTCCGACGGATCCTGGTTCGGCCGCTGGGGCGCCAACCACATCTACGGCACCGGCGCCGCGGTCCCGGCGTTGGTCGCCGCGGGGATCAGCCCGCGGTCGACGGCGATCCGCGCGGCGGTGCGCTGGCTGGAAGCCCATCAGAACACCGACGGCGGCTGGGGTGAGGACCTGCGCTCCTACCGGGAGCCGGAATGGATCGGCCGCGGGGCGTCCACCGCCTCGCAGACCGCCTGGGCCCTGCTGGCGCTGCTCGCCGCCGAAGAACACGACTCCCCCGCCGTCCGGCGCGGTATCGACTGGCTGGTGCGCACCCAGCGCCCCGACGGCGGCTGGGACGAGGACCTGTTCACCGGCACCGGATTCCCCGGCGACTTCTACATCAACTACCACCTGTACCGCCTGGTGTTCCCGGTCTGGGCGCTGGGCCGCTACCTGCGCCGCCAGGCCGAACGGGACGGGAGCTGACGCGATGACGCGACCCGGAACGGTCTGTGCCCCACTGCGTTCGGAGTGGGCCGCACTGCGGGGTGCCACCTGCGCGCCCGTGGTGCGCACCGGGCGCGGGCCGCGGCGACGTTACCCGGACGCCGCCGCGGGCCCGCTCGCGGTGGCGGGCGTGGCCGGTGCCCTCGCCGACGGTCTACGCCCCGGCGATCTCGTGGTGGCCGGCGTGATTCGCGCCGACGGCCTCGAACTGCCCAGCCGGGCAGCGGTTCTGCTGCACGGTGAACTGCGCCGGCTGGGGCTGTCCGCCCGGCTGGGGCCGGTGTACTCCGCCGAACGCGTCGTCACCGGCCGCGCCCGTGCGGAGCTGGCGGGTTCCGGGGCGCTGGCGGTCGATACCGAAACGGCCTTTCTCGCCGCCGACGCACCCGCCGGACAGGCGGTCGCCCTCCGCGCGATCGTCGACACCCCGGATGCGCCGCTGCTGCACCCGGGCACGATCGGACGCGGGCTGCGAGCCTTGCGGTCGCTGCGCGCGGCGGCACCCGCACTGGATCGGTGGTCGGCGGCGACCGGCGAACGCGAGCTCCTGCTCGCCGGGCCGCGGTCGTTCTGCGCGGGCGTCGAGCGCGCGATCGAGATCGTCGAGCAGGCCCTGCGCCGATTCGGCGCCCCGGTGTACGTGCGGCGCCAGATCGTGCACAACAGCCACGTCGTGACTGAATTGGCCGGACGCGGAGCGGTTTTCGTCGACGAACTCGATCAGGTACCCGAGGGGTCCGTGGTGGTGCTGGCCGCGCACGGGGTGGCCCCGGAGGTGCGCCGGCAGGCCGAGCGACGGTCGCTGCGGGTGGTCGACGGCACCTGCCCGCTGGTGTCGAAGGTGCACGCGGAGGTCCGGAAATTCGCCGCCGCGGACAAGACCGTCTTCCTGATCGGGCACGCCGACCACGAGGAGGTGATCGGCACTCGCGGTGAGGCGCCGGAGAACGTGATCGTCGTCGCCGATCCGGACGACGCCGCGCGGGTCACGCCACCGGATCCGGATCGGGTCGCCTACGTCATGCAGACCACGCTGGCGATCGCCGAAGCCGAGGCCACGGCCTCGGTTCTGCGGCAGCGGTTTCCGGCGTTGAGCGTGCCGCGCAAGGACGACATCTGCTACGCCACCACCAATCGCCAGCACGCGGTGCGCGCAGTGGCTCGGGAATCGGACCTGGTGCTGGTGCTGGGTTCGCGCAATTCCTCCAATTCGCTGCGGCTGGCGGAGGTCGCCGCTGCCGAGGGAGTGGCGGCCCAGCTGGTGGAGGACGCCGGCGAGGTCGAGCTGAGCTGGCTGGCCGGCGCCCGCCGCATCGGCATCACCGCCGGGGCGTCGGCACCGCCGCATCTGGTGGACGACCTGGTCGAGACCCTGTCCGGGCTCGGCGCCGTGCGGGTCCGGCACATCAGCGTGACCGAAGAAAATATTCGTTTCAACCTGCCTCGGGAGGTGAGCTGAATGGCCATGCCATTCCGTCAATCCGTGCGTCTGGGAGCGTATCTCGCGAAACAGAAACTCCTGCGTCGCGAGAAGTTCCCCATCCTGGTGGAATTGGAGCCACTGTTCGCGTGCAATCTGAAATGCGCGGGCTGCGGCAAGATCCAGCATCCGCATACACTGCTCAAACAGCGCATGCCGGTGGAGCAGGCGGTCGGCGCCATCGAGGAGTGCGGTGCGCCGATGGTCTCGATCGCCGGTGGCGAACCGCTCATGCATCCACAGATCGACGAGATCGTCCGGCAACTGCTGGATCGCAACAAGATCGTCTTCCTGTGCACGAACGCGGTCCTGCTGCCGAAACATCTGCACAAGTTCACCCCGCATCGCAATTTCGCCTGGATGGTCCACCTGGACGGGTTGCGGGAACGGCACGACGCCTCGGTCTGCAAGGACGGCGTCTTCGATCAGGCCGTGGACGCGATCCGCCAGGCCAAGGCCGCCGGTTTCCGGGTGATGACCAACACCACCTTCTTCGATGTGGATTCGCCGCAGGACGTGATCGACGTCCTCGACTATCTCAACGACGAACTCGAGATCGACCATATGCAGATCGCGCCCGGATACGCCTACGAGAAGGCGCCCGATCAGGAGCACTGGCTCGGGGTGAAGCAGACTCACGAGTTGTTCTCCAAGGCGTTCGCCGACGGCCGGCGAAAGAAGTGGCGGCTCAACCACTCTCCGCTGTATCTGGACTTCCTCGAGGGCAAGGTCGACTTCCACTGCACAGCGTGGGCGATCCCCTCGTATTCGCTGAAGGGCTGGCAGCGTCCCTGCTATCTGCTCGACGACGGGTACGCGGCCACCTATCGGGAGTTGATCGACGACACCGATTGGAACGCCTTCGGGCGCGGTAACGACCCGCGCTGCTCGAACTGCATGGCGCACTGCGGCTACGAGCCGACCGCGGTGGTCGCGACGCTGGGCTCGTTGAAGGAGACGATCCGCGCCGCGGTCAGCTGACCGAACCGTCGTTCCACAGCCCCCGGAAGGTGAGCCACGCATGACACTCTCGCCGCGCGGGTCGGACCCGCTCGCCGCCCTCACCGGACCCGACGCGCTCGCCGCGCTGTCCGATGACGAACTACCCGTGCTGGCCCAGCGGCTGCGTGACCGGCTGATCGAGACGGTGACCGGCACCGGCGGACATCTCGGCGCCAGCCTGGGGACGGTGGAATTGACCATCGCCCTGCATCGGGTCTTCCGGTCGCCCACCGACGTTCTGATCTTCGACACCGGACATCAGAGCTACGCGCACAAACTGCTCACCGGGCGAGCGGACACCTTCGACACGCTGCGCCAGGCCGGCGGTATCGCGGGTTATCCGAATCGCACCGAATCCGCCCACGACTGGGTGGAGAACTCACACGCCTCGGTGAGCCTGGCCTGGGCCGACGGCATCGCCAAGGCGCTGCGGCTACGCGGGGAACACGACCGTCGGGTGGTCGCGGTGATCGGTGACGGCGCGCTCACCGGCGGCGTGGCCTGGGAAGGACTGAACAACCTGGGCGCCTCCGGTCATCCGGTGGTGGTGGTGCTCAACGACAACGGAAGGTCCTACGACCCGACCGTCGGCGCACTCGCCGAACATCTGACGGCGCTGCGCGAGGGCGACACTGTCACCGGAAATCTGTTCGACGCCCTGGGTTTCACGTATCTGGGGCCGGTGGACGGACATGATGTGAGCGCGCTCTGCGCCGCCCTGCACAAGGCCGCCGAATACGCCAAACCCGTTGTGGTGCACGCCGTCACGGTCAAGGGGCGCGGCTTCGGGCCGGCGGAGGCCGACGAGGCCGACCGCATGCACGCCTGCGGGGTGATCGATCCGGTGACCGGAACGCCCCGCAAGCCGCCGGCCCCGACCTGGACCGACGTCTTCGAGTCGGAGTTGGCGGCGATCGCGGGCGAACGGCCGGAGGTGGTCGCGTTGACCGCCGCCATGCGCCTGCCCACCGGGCTCGGCCGGATGTCACGCATCGCGCCGGAGCGGGTCTTCGATTCGGGCATCGCCGAACAGCATCTGCTGGCCTCCGCCGCCGGCCTGGCCGCGGCCGGGATGCACCCCGTGGTCGCGGTGTACTCGACCTTCCTCAACCGCGCGATCGATCAGATACTGCTGGATATCGCCCTGCACGACCTACCGGTGACCCTGGCCCTGGATCGCGCCGGAGTGACCGGCCCGGACGGCCCGAGCCATCACGGCATATGGGATCTGGCACTGCTGACCTGTGTGCCGGGTATGCGGATCGCCTGTCCGCGCGATCCGAGCCGAATCCGGGATCTGCTGCGCGAGGCGGTGTCGGCCGCCGGGCCCACCACCGTGCGCTATCCCAAAGCCACTGCGGGAGCGGATATTCCGCAGATCGCCCGGATGGACGGCATGGATATCCTGCATCGCGGCGCGCACCGCCCGCTGGACGTGCTCCTGGTCGCGGTCGGCCCGATGGCGGGGGCCTGCCTCCGCGCGGCGGAGGTCCTGACCCACAGCGGCCTGGGCGCCACGGTGGTCGACCCACGCTGGGTGTGGCCGATCAATCCGGGCCTGCCCGCGATCGCCGCGCGGCATCGGCTCACCGTCTGCGTCGAGGACGGGATCGCCGGAAACGGCGTCGGCGCCCAATTGATCCAGGCGATCGCCCGCGACGGCGGCGGGACGCACGCCCACGCGCTGGGGCTGCCGACCGACTTCATCGCCCACGCCTCCCGCGACCACATCCTGGCCGAATACGGACTCACCGGCGAGGGCATCGCCGCGGCGTGCCTGGAACGGTTACCCGCAACCGAGAGGATCCGATGACAGCGGTATTCCTGTCCGAGCCCTCGACTCCGACCCTGCGACCGCGGCGGCAGAGCCGGCGCATCCAGGTCGGCTCGGTTCCGGTCGGCGGCGGAGCGCCGATATCCGTCCAATCGATGACCACCACCGTCACCGCCGATGTCGAGGCGACCCTGCGTCAGATCGCCGAGTTGACCGCTGCCGGTTGCGATATCGTCCGCGTCGCGGTGCCCTCCCAGGACGACTGCGACGCACTGCCGATCATCGCGCGCCGCTCGGCCATTCCGGTGATCGCCGATATCCATTTCAATCCGCGCTACGTTTTCGCCGCCATCGACGCCGGCTGTGCGGGCGTGCGGGTGAACCCGGGCAATATCCGGAAATTCGACGACAAGGTCCGGGAAATCGCCGCCGCCGCCGGGGCGGCACGGGTGCCGATCCGGATCGGGGTGAACGCCGGATCGCTCGACCAGCGGGTCCTGGCGCGCCACGGCGGCCGGGCCACCGCCCCGGCCCTGGTCGAATCGGCACTGTGGGAGGCCGGTCTGTTCGAGGAGCACGGCTTCACGGATCTGAAGATCTCGGTGAAGCACAACGATCCGCTCGTGATGATCCAGGCCTATCGACTGCTCGCGCAGCGCTGCGACTATCCGCTGCATCTCGGCGTCACCGAGGCCGGGCCACCGCTGCAGGGCACCGCGAAGTCGGCGAGCGCCTTCGGCATTCTGCTGTCGGAGGGCATCGGCGACACCATCCGGGTCTCCCTGTCCGCGCCGCCGGTGGAGGAGGTGAAGGTCGGCCACCACATCCTCGCCGGATTGGGCCTGCGGCCCCGCACCCTCGACATCGTGTCCTGTCCGACCTGCGGCCGCTGCCAGGTCGACGTCTTCGCATTGACCAAGCGGGTCGAAGAGGCCTTCCGCGACTTCCCGGCCCCGCTGCGGGTCGCGGTGATGGGCTGCATCGTCAACGGACCGGCGAGTCCCGGGAGGCCGATATCGGCGTGTCGGCGGGCAACCACAAGGGCCAGATCTTCGTTCGGGGCGAGGTGGTGCGGACGGTCTCGGAGTCGATGATCGTCGAGGCGCTGATCGAAGAGGCGCTGACCTTGATCGGCGAATCGCCGGAGCACTGACTCGGACATACCTCGCATACCACCCAACCTGCTGTGATGCACATTCGCTACAGACCTGCAGGATTGGACCTGCGGCGTAGGTATGCCTTACCTTTGGACGGTGAGCTGGGCCGAGGCTGTACCGAATCTGCTGATCTGCCTGCGGGAGGGCCTCGAGGCGGGACTCGTGGTGACGATCCTGCTGGCCGCCGTGCGCAAGACGTCGACGCCCGAACGCCCGGTCTCCGCCACTCCGGTCTGGCTCGGCCTGCTCGGCGCGGTGTCGGTCGCGGCGAGCTTCGCCGCCGTGCTCACCTACTCCACCAGCGTGCTGTCGAATTCCGGACAGGAAATCGTCGGCGGCACGCTCAGCGTCATCGCCGTCGGGCTGGTCACCGCGATGGTGTTCTGGATGCGCCGCACCGCGGCCTCACTGTCCGGACATCTGCGCGGCGAGGTGGCCAGGGCCACCGCGATCGGCGCGGGTGCGCTGGCCGTCACCGCGTTCATGGCGGTCGGGCGCGAAGGTCTGGAATCGACGCTGTTCGTATGGACCGCGGTCAAGGCCTCCGGCACCACCGTCGCACCCCTCGTCGGCGCCGTGCTGGGTTTCGCCGCCGCGGTGGTGCTGTGCTGGTTGCTGTACCGGCAGTCGGTGAAACTCAACCTCGGTGTCTTCTTCAACCGCACCGCGTTCGCGCTGATCGTCATCGCGGCCGGCGTGCTGTCCTACGGCCTCGGTGATCTGCAGGACGCCGGGATTCTGCCCGGGCGCCACTGGGTCGCCTTCGACCTGTCGGCACATCTCGACCCGAACTCCTGGTGGGTCTCGATCATCACCGGCATCACCGAACTCACCCCGCGCATGACGGTGCTGCAGGTCGTCGGCTGGGTCGTCTACTTGGCGGTGGTGATCCCGCTGTTCGTCCGGGCGGGGCGCCAGGCCGCGTCGAAGGCGCCGGCCGCGGCCGCACCGCCGGCCGCGGCCGCACCGGCAGGAGCCGCTGCTGCGACCGGTTCGACCGCTGCGGCTACCTCGACGGCGGCTCCTGCTCCGGCAGGTACCGAGCCGGGCTCGGCCGCACCGGCGACCCCGTCCGTCGAGCCCGAACACACGCCGGACTGGTGGGAGCGGGTCGCCGGGCCGCGACCGGTGCTCGTCGGCGCGGTCCTGGTGCTGGTTCCGGCCATCGCCGCCGGGGTGGCGATCGCGATGCTGCCGTCGAGCGGTTCCGGCAAGGCCCAGGCGGTGTCGGTGACCGACAGCTCGTGCGCCGCGGAATGGAAGTCCGGCCGGGCCGGCACCCAGACGTTCGAAGTGCAGAACAAGACGTCCAAGGCCGGCGAGATCAACCTGGTGAACTCCGGTGGCGCGGTCGTCGGCGAAATCGAGACGATCGGACCCGCGACCACCGCCAATCTGACCGCGACCCTGAGCAACGGCACCTACACCATGCAGTGTCTGATGTCCGGCAAGCCGGTGACCTCCTCGGCCGCGGTGCAGGTCAGCGGCGAAGCGGGCGACGCCCCACCGGCGGTCAAGCGCGTCACCGAAGAGGATCTGAAGGCGCCGAACAGCGCCTACCAGGCGTATGCGGCCGGCGTACTGACCCGGCTCTCCGGCCGGGTCGACGCGATCGGCAACGACCTTCGAGGCGGCAATATCGCTGCTGCACAAGCCGATTGGCTGGCCGCGCAGCAGGAATGGGAACGGGTCGGGGCCTCCTACAACAGCTTCGGCGCCGCCGGCACCGCGGTCTCGGGCCTGCCCGACGGACTGCCGGGCGGTGTGCAGGACTCCGATTTCACCGGTCTGCACCGCCTGGAGTACGGCCTGTGGCACGGGCAGCGGCCGGATCAGCTCCTGCCCGTAGTCGATCGGCTCCGCGGCGATATCGCACATATCCAGCAGAACCTGGGCAGTGACGACCTCGCGGGGGATCCGAAGAATCTGCCGCTGCGGGCACACGAAATCCTCGAAGATGCCCAGCGCGACCATATTTCGGGTATCGACGACCAGGGCGCCGGCGCCGCGTATCCGATGACGCTCGCCGATATCGACGTCACCCGGTCCGTCCTCGATCAGCTCGCGCCGCTCATCGACCCCCGGGCGCCGCAACTGCGCGCCACGTTGCGCACTCGCCTCGACGAATTGCAGGCGGCCGTGCAGGCCACCCAGGACCACAGCCACTGGCGGTCGCCGGCGCAGACTCCGCCCGCCGCCCGGCAGGCCGTCAACGCCCGCCTCGGCGCCGCCCTCGAGGAACTCGCCAAAGTTCCGCGACTGCTCGAAGTACCGATCTCGCACTGATCATGCCGACCCACCGAACGACCAGTAAGGCTCCCCGATGAATGTCAGCCGCCGCCGCTTCCTTTCCGGCGCCGCCGCCGGTGCCGCCGGAACCGCGCTGACCGCCGGCCTGCTCGCCGAGGGTGCGCGCAAGGATGCCGACGCCGCCACCGTCGGCGCACCGAAGGCCGAACCGAGTTACCCCTTCCACGGCGAACATCAGGCGGGCATCCTCACTCCGGGCCCCGCCGCCAAGCAGAACGCGGCCTGCTTCGCCGCCTTCGATGTCACCGCGCGCAGCCGTGCGGAATTGACCGAGGCGATGAAGACGCTCACCGCCCGGGCCCGCTTTCTCACCGCCGGTGGCACCCCGCCGGACCTGGGGCTGGGCGAACCCCCATCGGACAGTGCGGTACTCGGCCCGGAGGTGATCGCGGACGGGCTGACCGTCACCACCGGCGTGGGCGCGAGCCTGTTCGACGATCGCTTCGGGCTGGCCAAGGCCAAACCGGCCCGTCTCGCTCCGATGCGGATCTTCCCCAACGACACCCCGGACCCCGCCTGGATGCACGGCGATCTGCTGATCCAGCTGTGCGCTCACCACCCCGACACCGTCCACCACGCGTTGCGCGATATCACCCGCCAGACCCGTGGCGCCCTGCAATTGCGCTGGAAGATCGACGGCTACAACTCACCGCCTCGCCCCTCGGGGACCGGCCGGAACCTGTTGGGGTTCAAGGACGGTACCGCCAACCCGACCGGCGCCGAGGCCGAGTCACTGATCTGGACCGACGGCGACGGCGAACCGGATTGGACCCGCGGCGGCACCTATCAGGTGGTTCGCCTGATCCGCATGCTCGTCGAATTCTGGGACCGCGTCTCGATCAACGAGCAGGAGAACATGTTCGGCCGGCGCCGCGATTCCGGGGCACCGCTGGACGGCAATCAGGAATTCGACACCCCGAACTACGAGGCCGACCCCGAAGGTTCGGTCATCCCGCTGGACTCACATATTCGCCTGGCCAACCCCCGCACCCCGGAAACGGCCCGCCAGCAGCTGGTTCGCCGCTCCTACAATTACGACCTCGGCGTCGAACCCAACGGCAATATGGCCTCCGGCCACATCTTCACCTGCTTCCAGCAGGACGTGGTCCGCCAGTTCGAGGCCATCCAGACCAGATTGATCGACGAGCCCCTCACCGACTACGTTCAGCCGTTCGGCGGCGGGTATTTCTTCGCGCTGCCGGGCGTGCGCGACGAGAAGGATTGGTACGCACGGGCATTGCTGAGCTGACCGCGGCGCCGGGCCCGCGCCCGACTTGACGGCTCCGCAACCCGATCCGCAAAGTACCAGGGTGCCCGACACCACCGATATCGCCACCACGACGATCCGGAAAGTGACGGTTCGGCTGGTTCCGTTCCTCGGCCTGCTGTATTTCGTCAACTATCTGGACCGGGTGAACATCGGATTCGCCGGGCCGTCCGGGATGAAGGACGATCTGGGGCTTTCGGAGACGGTCTTCGGGTTCGCGTCCGGCATCTTCTTTCTCGGCTACCTGGTGCTCGAGGTGCCGAGCAATCTGGCCCTGCACCGATTCGGCGCGCGGCGCTGGATCGCACGGATCATGCTCACCTGGGGCGTCATCGCGACGGCGATGGCCTTCGTCCCCAACCCGAGCGTGCTGATCCTGCTGCGCTTCGCGCTGGGGGTGGCCGAGGCGGGCTTCTTTCCGGGCATCCTGTTGTATCTGACCTACTGGTTCCCGCAACGGTATCGGGCCCGCATCGTCGCGCTGTTCATGGTCGCGGTGCCGGTGTCGACCGCACTGGGTTCCACCCTGTCCAGTCTGATCATCCGGTACGGCGACGATGTGGTCGGGCTCAGCGGATGGCGATTCATGTTCCTGGTCCAGGGGCTGCCCGCCCTGCTGCTGGCCTTCGCGACCTGGTTCTACCTGACCGACCGCCCGGAGCGCGCCGGCTGGCTGACGCCGGGCGAACGGGATTGGCTGGCAGACGAACTCGCCGAGGAGCGGCGGTCGATCGAGCGCACCGAGCGGTGGACGATCCGCCGATCGCTCACCAGCCGCCGGGTTCTCGGCCTCGCGGCCATCTACGGCGGAATCGTCTACGGCCTGTACGCGCTCGGGTTCTTCCTGCCGACGATCGTGGCCGGGTTTCAGCAGCAGTACGGCACGCATTATTCGGTGGTGCAGCGTGGCCTCATCACGGCGATTCCATATGTGATCGGCGCGGTGGCGATGGTGTGGTGGGGCCGCCACGGCGACCGCACCGGCGAGCGCCGGTGGCATGTCGCCCTTCCGGCCGTGATCGGCGGCGTGGCCATTCCGGTCGCGCTCTACCTGAACAACCCGTTCGCGGCCATGACGGCGGTCACGGTGTGCGCGGTCGGGGTCCTGTCCGCCCTCCCCACCTTCTGGGCCCTGCCCGGCACCTTTCTCTCCGGTGCGGCCGCGGCCTCCGGCATCGCACTGATCAATTCGCTCGGCAACATCAGCGGATTCGCCGCCCCGTACATCACCGGGTGGCTTGCGGATCTGACCGGAACCCAGCGGGCCGGTCTGTGGGTGGTGGGGGTGTCGATGGTCCTGGCCGGCCTGGGCGTGTTCGCCTTGCGGTCCGGACCGGCACGACAGCGCTCGGTCTAGCCCTCGGCCGCCAGCTGCCCGCAAGCCGCGGCGATCTCCTGGCCACGGGTATCGCGCACCGTGCACGGCACGCCTTGCGCCTCCACCCGCCGAACGAATTCGCGCTCAACGGGTTTGGGGGAAGCATCCCACTTGGAGCCCGGCGTCGGATTCAGCGGGATCAGATTCACATGTACCCGTGAACCCAGAGCCTTGTGCAGCTTCTGGCCGAGCATGTCCGCACGCCACGGCTGGTCGTTGATATCGCGGATCAGGGCGTACTCGACCGAGACCCGGCGGCCGGTCCGGTCGGCGTAATAACGTGCGGCGTCGAGGACTTCGGCGACCGACCAACGATTGTTGACCGGTACCAACGTGTCTCGCAGTTCGTCGTCGGGCGTGTGCAGCGAGACGGCCAGGGTCACCGACAGGCCCTCGTCGGCCAGTTTGCGGATCGCGGGCGCCAGCCCGACGGTCGACACCACCACGTTGCGCTGCGAAATACCCAGGCCGTCCGGTGCGGGTGAGGTGATCCGCCGGACCGCTGCCACCACCCGCTTGTAGTTCGCGAGCGGCTCGCCCATCCCCATGAACACGATGTTCGACAACCGGCCGGGCCCGCCCGGCACCTCGCCGTCACGCAGCGCGGCGGCGGCCGCGCGCACCTGGTCGACGATTTCGGCGGTGGACAGGTTACGGTTCAACCCGCCCTGGCCGGTCGCGCAGAACGGGCAGGCCATCCCGCAGCCGGCCTGGCTGGAGATGCACAGGGTATTGCGGTCGGGATAGCGCATCAGCACGCTCTCCAGCAGGGTGCCGTCACCGGCGCGCCACAGCGTCTTGCGGGTGGTGCCCTCATCACACACCACCTGCCGCACCTCGCTGAGCAGCGGCGGGAACAGCGCCTCGGCGATCTTCTCCCGCATCGGCTCCGGCAGATCGGTCATCTGCCGCGGATCGGCCTGCAACCGCCCGTAGTACTGTCGCGCGATCTGATCGGCCCGGAACTTGGGCAAACCCAGTTCCTGCACCACCTCCCGCCGCTGCGCCGCATCGAGGTCGGCGAGGTGCCGCGGTGGCATACCACGGCGCGGGGCATCGAAAACGAGCGGCAGGGAGGTAGTCATAACCCTTCCAGTGTCCCACTGCCCGGCCGCGTCCGGGCATGCGGGCCGCGATATCCCCGTCACACCGGCACCGCACGCGACGGCGCAACCGAATCAGCGACCGCGAGATACGTGTACCGGACATAGCGATCGGGAATGATCGGAGTATGACCAGCGACGCAGTACCCAGCCACGGACCGGAACCGGTACCGCACACCGACCCACCGCGCGTCGACACTCCCCCCGCGACCGCGCCCGCCCGCCGCAATCGGGCGCTGAAGACCCGTGCCGGGTACACATGGGTGGCGTTGGTCGCGGCCGCGATCATCGGGATCCTGCTGCTGATCTTCATCCTGCAGAATCTCGATCAGGTGCGGATCCACCTGTTCTTCTGGCAGTTCTCGCTGCCGCTCGGCGTCACACTGCTGCTGTCGGTGATCGCCGGGGCTCTGGTGATGGCACTGGCCGGCGGCTGGCGGATACTGCAGTTGCGCCGCGTCGCGAAGCGGCGCTGAAGCTACCGCGAAGCGGCGCCGAACCTACAGCAGCGCGGTCAGCACCAGCCAGGACACGAAGGCCGAGGGCAGCATCGAGTCGAGCCGGTCCATGATGCCGCCGTGCCCGGGCAGCAGCGTGCCCATATCCTTGATCCCCAATTCGCGTTTGATCTGGGATTCGATCAGATCGCCACCGGTGGCCACCAGCACGATCGCGACACCCAGCAACACACCGATCATCGAATTGGCCTGCAGCAGCAGCGTCACCGTGAGCAGGCCGCCGATGATGCAGAACACCAGCGAGCCGCCGAAGCCCTCCCAGGATTTCTTGGGGCTGATCGCGGGCACCATCGGATGCCGGCCGAAGAGCACACCGGCGACATAGCCGCCGACATCGGAGCAGACCACCAGGATCATGAAGGTCAGCACCCGCAGGTTGCCGTCGTCCTGTTGCAGCATCAGCACCGCGAAGGAGGCCAGCAGCGGGATCCAGGAAACCACGAAAACGGTGATCGCGGTGTCACGCAAGAAGTTTCGCGGCGTCGCCGACAATCCGTGATCGAACAGCCGCCACGCCATGCACACCAGCGCGGTCGCCGCGAACGCGCCCACCACCGCCTGGGAACCGTACGGCCAAGCCAGCCAGATCATGGCCTGACCGCCCACCAGCAACGGGATTCGCGGCACCAGCACGTCGGCCTCGCGCAGGCGCTTGGCCACCTCCCAGGTCGCGATCGCCATGGCGACCGCGATCACCCCGATGAGGACCTCGGGAACGAACAGCAGGATCGCGATCAGCGACGCGCCGAGACCGACCCCCACCGCCAGCGCCGCCGGTAAATTGCGGCCGGCACGGGAGGATTTACCGCTCGGCTGCGCCGAGGGCGTTTCGGGAGCCGGTGTTGCACCGGCCGGGTCACTCACCGGCATCGTCTCGCCGGCTGCGGCTTCTTCCGCCACGATTGTCCCGTCGCTCACTTATTCGTCCACTCCGTCCCCGTACCCGCTCGCCTCGTCGCGCCGGGTGCGAGTATCACACCTCGAGCAGTTCCGATTCCTTGTGCTTGACCAGTTCATCGATCTGGGCCACGTATTTCTGGGTGGTCTTGTCCAATTCCTTTTCGGCGCGGCCGACCTCGTCCTCACCGGCCTCGCCGTCCTTCTGGATCCGGTTCAGCTCGTCCATCGACTTGCGCCGCACGTTCCGAATGGCGATCTTGGCATCCTCGCCCTTCGACTTGGCCTGCTTCACCAGCTCGCGGCGGCGCTCCTCGGTGAGCTGGGGGACCACCACGCGGATGATGTTCCCGTCGTTGGTCGGGTTCACGCCCAGATCCGAATTACGGATCGCGGTCTCGATGTTCTGCAGCTGCCCCTGCTCGTAGGGCTTGATGACGACCATCCGCGGTTCCGGGACGGTGATGCTGGCCATCTGCGTGATCGGGGTCGGCGAACCGTAGTAGTCCACGACGACCCGGTTGAACATGCCCGGGTTGGCGCGTCCGGTCCGGATGGATCCGAGGTCGTCCTTCGCCACCGAGACAGCCTTCTCCATCTTCTCCTCGGCGTCGAAGAGCGCTTCATCAATCACGACCGTTTCCTCCACAGCATCGTTTCGGGGTCCCGGAATTCGCGAGGACCGCTCCCCCGCCGGATTCAGGACCGAACCAGTGTGCCGATCTTCTCACCGGCCACCGCGCGGGCGATATTGCCCTTGGTCAACAAATTGAACACCAGCATCGGCATCTGGTTGTCCATACACAAACTGAACGCGGTGGCATCGGCGACCTTCAGCCCGCGCTCGAGCACTTCCTTGTGGGTGATCTCGGAGAACATCACCGCATCCGCGTCCACCTTCGGGTCGGCGGTGAAGACACCGTCGACAGCCTTGGCCATCAGCACCACCTCGGCACCGATCTCCAGGGCACGCTGGGCCGCGGTGGTATCGGTGGAGAAGTACGGCATGCCCATACCGGCGCCGAAGATCACCACCCGCCCCTTTTCGAGATGCCGCTTCGCGCGCAGTGGCAGATACGGCTCGGCGACCTGCCCCATGGTGATGGCGGTCTGGACGCGGGTGTCGACACCCTGCTTCTGCAGAAAGTCTTGCAGCGCAAGGCTGTTCATCACGGTGCCGAGCATACCCATGTAATCGGAGCGGGCCCGCTCCATACCGCGTTCCTCGAGTTCGGCGCCGCGGAAGAAGTTGCCGCCACCGATGACCACCGCCACCTGCACGCCGGTCGCAACGACCTCGGCGATCTGCTCGGCCACGGTCTGGACCACATCCGGGTCGAGCCCGACCTCGCCACCGCCGAACATCTCCCCACCCAACTTGAGGAGTACGCGGCGAAAGCCCTTGCGGTCGGGCGCCGTATCCGGGTCCGTCATCGGTCTCCTAGTCCTCGGCAGTCGAGCGAGCGTACGCACGGGAAAACACCATCCCGGGGCGCATATTTTCGCGCGGGACGGTAACACGCTTCGTCTATCCTGCACCACCGGCGCGGACCCTGGTGAGCCGACCCTCGAATCCGCCGCAATTCGACGGGACGAGCAGCCACGACGGCAGCCGTTTCCGCTGCCGGCGGTCCGTTTGTCACGGCGTACTGGTTATCACCGTGAGCAGCGAATCGGCGCGCGCGGTTGTGGCGGTCGATCGACACCAAAAGGCCCCCGGCGCAACGAGATTCGTCGCACCGGGGGCCTCGGTGGCGTGGTCAGGCCTGGCCGACCTCGAACCGCGCGAAGCGGGTGATGGTCACACCGGCCTCGTCCAGCAGCTGCTTCACGGTCTTCTTGCTGTCGGTGACCGACGGCTGCTCCAGCAGGACGACGTCCTTGTAGAAGCCGTTGACGCGGCCCTCGACGATCTTCGGCAGGGCGGCCTCCGGCTTGCCCTCCTCGCGGGCGGTGGCCTCGGCGATGGCGCGCTCCTTCTCGACGACATCGGCCGGAACCTCGTCGCGAGTGACGTACTTGGCCTTCAGCGCGGCGACCTGCATCGCGGCGGCGCGGGCGACCTCGGCGGCAGCCTCGCCCTCACCCTGGTACTCGACCAGCACACCGACGGCCGGCGGCAGGTCCGAGGAACGCTTGTGCAGGTAGGTCGCGACCGGGCCGTCGAAGGACACGACACGACGCAGCTCGAGCTTCTCGCCGATCTTGGCGGCCAGCTCCTGCACCACCTGGTCGGCGGTCTTGCCGTTGACGTCGAGCGCCTTCAGCGCCTCCAGGTCGGCCGGGCGCGCCTTCGCGGCGGCCTCGACGATGTCACCGGCGGTGTTCTGGAACTCGTCGTTCTTGGCGACGAAGTCGGTCTCGGAGTTGAGCTCGATCATCACGCCGTTGGCGGCGGCGACCAGGCCCTCGGCGGTGGCGCGCTCGGCACGCTTGCCGACATCCTTGGCGCCCTTGATCCGCAGCACCTCGACGGCCTTGTCGAAGTCGCCGTCGGTCTCCTCCAGGGCCTTCTTGCAGTCCATCATTCCGGAGCCGGTGAGCTCGCGGAGCCGCTTCACATCCTGGGCGGTGTAGTTCGCCATCGTGGCGAGCCTCCTCGAAGATTTACGAAAGTTGTCAGGTCTCTTAGCACCACCATGCCGACCGCTTCCGAACAGGAAGGGCCGGCAAGGTGAACAGACATTCGCGGCGGGAACCGCGCCGGGTCAGAAGTCGGCCGGGGTCTTGGTGGCCGGATCTTCCTTCAGCTCCGCCTCGGCGGCGGTCTCCGGAGCAGCCTCGGCACCGCCCTCGGCGGCCGGGTTGGCCTGGGCGAGCAGCTCCTGCTCCCACTCGGCGAGCGGCTCACCGGCGCCGGCTTCCGGCTTCACATCGCCGGTGGCGCGGGCGGCCCGAGCCTGCACGCCCTCGGCGACCGCGGAAGCGACAACCTTGGTGAGCAGGGCGGCCGAGCGGATCGCGTCGTCGTTACCCGGAATCGGGTAGTCGACCAGATCGGGGTCGCAGTTGGTGTCCAGGATCGCGATGACCGGGATGTTCAGCTTGCGAGCCTCACCGACGGCGATGTGCTCCTTGTTGGTGTCGACGACCCAGATGGCCGAGGGCACCTTGGCCATGTCCCGGATACCGCCGAGGGTGCGCTCGAGCTTGTTCTTCTCGCGGGTCAGCATCAAGATTTCCTTCTTGGTGCGACCCTCGAACCCGCCGGTCTGCTCCATCGCCTCGAGCTCCTTGAGGCGCTGCAGCCGCTTGTGCACGGTGGAGAAGTTGGTGAGCATGCCACCCAGCCAGCGCTGGTTGACATAGGGCATACCGACGCGAGTCGCCTCGGCCGCGATCGACTCCTGGGCCTGCTTCTTGGTGCCGACGAAGAGGACGGTGCCACCGTGGGCGACGGTCTCCTTGACGAACTCGTAAGCCTTGTCGATGTAGGTCAGCGTCTGCTGCAGGTCGATGATGTAGATGCCGTTGCGGTCGGTGAAGATGAACCGCTTCATCTTCGGGTTCCACCGCCGGGTCTGGTGACCGAAGTGTGCGCCGCTGTCGAGCAGCTGCTTCATGGTTACGACAGCCATAGCCGCGTATCCGCCTTTCTGTGCCGGTTGACGCAGAGACCGAGGGTCGATCCCTGCCCTGGCGTCCGCGGCCGCCGGACCTTCCGCGAAATTTCGGGAGGACCAGCCGACGGCACCGTGATCGGACGCGCGAAGTCGATCCGCGTACAGCGAACCGCGTGGCCAGTCTACGACCAGCATCGGCCGGAACGTAAACGGGGTGGTCAGAGGCCGCGTACCGAGCCCACTCGAGTTGATTCCCAGCAACCGGCGCAGTCGCAGGGCACGTTACAGGTGCACGCCGCGGCCGGGCTCCAGCAACTCCACCACCGCCGCCGTCACCGCGACCACGAGGATGGCCGCACTCACGGTGGCCATGGCCGGGCGGCCGCCGGTCCACCGGATCCGGGTCGTATCGCGCAGCATCCGGCTGCGCAGCACACACACGGTGACCACGACCACCAGGGCGGCGAGGGCCACCAGGGCGAGGACCGCCGATGCCGCCCGGCCGCTGGTCAGCGCGACGTGCAGGAACAGCAGGGCATTCGCCATGGCGCCCACCGACGTTCGCCACCACGACAGCGCCGTGCGTTCGGCCTGCAGTCCGCGGTCACCGGCGCCGGCGGCTTCCGGACGCTGCGACGGGCTCGTGGTCATGACAGCAGCAATCCGACGCCGGCCAGGACGGCGATCACGGCGATGCCGATCGCGAGGATCGGCACCATGATCGTGTGCGGTAGCGGCCGACCGGCCCGCATCGCCGCGGCGACGTGCCGCCACCGGCCGTAAGCGCCGAGCGCGATCACCGCGGCGAGCACGATACAGCTGATCGCCAGTGCCGACCGGATGTCGTGGTGCCGGAACGGTTGCACCAGCTCGTGCACGGCCACACCGCCCGCCAGCAAGCCCAGCGAGGTGCGGATCCAGGCGAGAAAGGTGCGCTCACCGGCCAGGGTGAATCGGTAGTCGAGTTCGGGACCTTCGGGCGACGTGCCGGTGTGGTCGCGTGCGGGGTGGTCGTCGCCGGCTCGCGCCGGCCCGTCGGGACCGCCGCCGGACGCATCCTCGTCGCCGCCGGAGCCGACCGCCCGCTCGGCCCGATCGGCAGCGGTTCCAGCATCGGGCGCCGACGGCCCGTCCGATCTACGGCTCGGTGCCCCCGGGGTCCTCCCCTCCGGTCCCGGTTGTGTCGGCCCCGACGCGGGCTGCCCGGTCACGCGGGGACCCGCCGCCCGGTGGGGCGAGGTGGCCCCCCTCCGACTGTGCGGTCCGGTCCGCGGGCGGCCGTCACCGGCTCGGCGCCATCGTGACATCCGACCATCGACTCGACCTCCTCGAGGCGAATCCGGCTGAGCAGCAACGAGACTCCGCGGCTTCCCGAGCGCCGAACACGCCCTGTTCACATGCTTGCGAGTTGTGCACACACGCCGAAGCCGATCTTCCCATGTCCGGGCTGCCCGGCGATGGTAGGACGCATGCGCCGGATGCCGACAGTTCTCCTCGCAGTGGCGATCATGACGGGTTGCGGGGTTCCGGCGGCAGCCGCCGAGCCCACCACGGGATTCGGCTGGCCGCTGTCACCGCGGCCCGCCGTGGTGCGACGCTTCGACAAACCGCCGCACGACTGGCTGCCGGGACATCGCGGGGTGGATCTCGCCGGCACGGCCGGCCGGCCGATCCTTGCCGCCGGGGCGGGAATCGTCGTTTTCGCCGGCGAGGTCGGCGGGAAACCCGTCGTCTCGGTGGACCATGCGGGCGGGCTGCGCACCACCTACGAACCGGTCCTCGCCCAGGTGCCGGTCGGCCGTCGGGTCGATCGCGGAACGCCGCTGGGGACGTTGCAGCCGGGCCATCCCGGCTGCCCCGGGGTCTGCCTGCACTGGGGCCTGCGTCGCGGCCGGGAGTACCTCGACCCGCTCGGCCTGCTCCGGCAGACGCCCGTGCGGCTCAAACCGACACGGGCCGAGGCCCGAGAGGTGCTACCGAGCGGAAGCCCCGGCGCCGGCGGACTCCTGTTCGGACAGCTCCCGCTTCCACTGCCGGAAGCCCTCCTCGGTACGCCCGCGGCGCCAATACCCGGAGATCGAGGCCCAGTCGGCGGGAACGCCCCGTTCGGTGCGGATGTAGCGGCGCAGATCGTGCATGACCTTGTCCGCCTCGCCGTGGATGAAGACATGGACTCGGCCGGCGGGCCACGGCGCGCTCCGCACCGCGTCGGCCAGTGCCTCACCGGGAGCGCGATCGCCGCGGTGCACCCAGTCGAGTTCGACCCCGGAGGGTCGAACGAAATCCAATTCGTCGGCGGGACCGGCAATTTCGACGAACACGCGGCCCAGAGCGTCGGCGGGCAGGGTGGCACAGGCCGCGGCGATGGCCGGAAGCGCGGCCTCGTCGCCGGCGAGCAGATGCCAGTCGGCCTCCGGTTTGGGAGAATACGCCCCACCCGGGCCGAAGAGCTCGATGGTGTCGCCCGGACGGGCCGCCGCGGCCCACGGCCCGGCCACGCCCTCGTCACCGTGGTAGACGAAATCGATCGCGATCTCGCGCGCCTCGGGGTCGATCGAGCTCACGGTATAGGTCCGCATGGTGTCGCCATCCGTGCCCGGAAACAGCAGCTTGACGTAGGCATCGGTGAAACCGTTGGGCTGGAAGCCGTCGAATCCGGCACCGCCCAGATACACCCGGATCAGATGGTCGGTCAGCCGTTGGGTGCGCCGGACCTCGAAGGCCAGCCTGGTACGAGTACGAGCCACAGTGGAGCACCTCCGATATTAGGGTTACCTAACCGAGGGTAGCACGACCGATCTCCGATAGCTCGAATTATATCGACGACATCACCTCGGTCGACCGGTTGGCACGGAAAGCCTCACCGCGCCCACCTGCCCGGCGGCGGCTCGGCTGCGGTGTAGCCCGGCAGCGGCAGATCCTCGTCGAGCAGAAATGTGCGCAGCAACTCGACATAAAGCCCGGGCCGATCCGTCGATATCGCATGTCCCGCACCCTGGATATCCACCAGCGTCGAGCTGGGCAGAACGTCGCGATATTCGCGGGTGACCGGCCACCGGACGAAATCGCACTGCGCCGCCATCACCAAGGCCGGCACCCGTACCCGACCGAGCGCGGGCCGCGAGTCCGGCATCCGCGCAAAGTCCCGGTTCGTCATCTGATTGACGTAGAACCCCTGCGGGTTGTCGTGGGGTGGCGCGCTCGGGGCGCCGGAGCACGATGTGCCGTCGCGGCCCGACAAGGCAACCTCGTGCATCCACGAATCGGCTTCCGCGTCGGGCACCAGCGCGTGGGCCGCGTTCGGAGCGACCGCCATGAGCAGCGCCTGTGCCAGCACCCTCGGTGAACTCGTCAATCGGTCGTAGCGGGCCTGCTGCTCAGGTTTCATCCCGGTCCACGGCTCGCCCACCCCGCCGTCGCGATAGGCGCCGGCCCACAGCGCCCCGGGCGCGACGAACACCACCTTGGCGACCCGGTCGGGGTGAGCGGCCAGGTACTGCGCGGCCAACGACCCGCCCCACGAGCGACCGATCAGCACGAGGCGTTCGGCTCCGAGAACCTCCCGAATGGCATCGAGATCCGCGACCTGCCGCGCGACCGTATATCCGGTGACATCGGCGAGCCGAGACGAGCGCCCGGCACCGAGCTGGTCGTAGGCATACACATCGAAGCCGAGGGCCGCGAGTTCCGTGCCCCCGGCGGGGATCCCCTCGCCCGGGGTGCCCGGGCCGCCGTGCAGGAAGACCACCGGGGTGTCGCGGCGCTGCGCCGAATCCGCCGCCGGCACATGCACATACGCGAGCCGCGAGCCGGTCGGAAGGTCCAGGTATCGCACGTTCGCCGGCGTCGCCGTGGCTTCCCGTGGGGGAAAGGGCCGCAGGATCGTGACGGCCGAGGCCGTGCACACCACCGCGGCCACCGTGACCGCCAGGCCGACGGCGATCACAGTCGGCCGGTGGGCCCGCATCAGCCGAAGTCCCGCCCGGGCCGCCGCGAACATCACGAACGTCAGGACCGCCAGGCCTGCGATCAGAAAAACCGCGGGCGCGGGGGCGACAACGGCCACTCCGAGCGCCGCGCCGACACCCGCACCGATCGCCACCGGCGGCCCGAGCACCACGAGCA
The DNA here is from genome assembly GCF_000308855.1 of Nocardia veterana NBRC 100344. GTDB lineage: Bacteria > Actinomycetota > Actinomycetes > Mycobacteriales > Mycobacteriaceae > Nocardia > Nocardia veterana. The sequence goes on from NZ_BAGM01000093.1 coordinate 79,636, forward strand.
GAGCACCCGTGACAGCGCGGCCTCGTCTTCGCGTCCGGCAACCGGCCCCGGCGGATGCGGTCATCTCCCACCACCGCGTCCGACACCATCGACACACCCTGTCCGGCTCACAGCTCGATCCTCGCGACTCACGCCGACGTGGTCCATCGGGGAACACCCCGATGCACTGGGTATGACCGGCGCACCTTTACAGCCCGCACGCGAGGACGAAGATGGGCACATGGCGAATCCCACGGACGACGTGCCGTTCACCTATCCGGAGGTCGGCGCGACCGCCGGCGAATTCCCGCCCGGCTATCACCATTTCCGGCTGCGCCGACGGATCGGTTCGGGCCGCGCGCTGTTCGAGTCGGCGGGTGACGACATCCTCGCCTACCGAATGCAGCGCGGCACCGGGATCTTTCGCCACGCCGACACCCCGACCGCGCGACCGGGCACCGCGTTGACCGTGCGCTTGGGCATCGCCGGGCTGGGGATCACCGCACCGTGCCGGGTGATCTACGTCCTCGACGAACCTAACCGGCGCGGCTTCGCCTACGGCACCCTGCCCGGGCACCCGGAAATCGGTGAGGAACAGTTCGCCGTGGAATACGACCCGTCCGACCGGAGCGTGTACGCGGTGGTGGCCGCGTTCTCGCGGCCCGCCGCGTGGTACACCCGGCTCGGCGGTCCTGCGGTGCGGGCCGTGCAGCGCTTCATCGCCGGGCGCTATATCGCCGCGATCGAGCCCTGACCCCTCCGCTTCGACCGTCGCCGATGGAACGCCGCGAGCACCGGCCGTCCGGCGCCGGAGCGGCAACCGTGAGCGACCTCGTCACGCGCGTGGATGGGCCTGGTCGTGGACTCGTTTCAATCGTTCGATGGAGACGTGGGTGTAGAGCTGGGTGGTGGCCATACTGGCGTGACCGAGCAGCTCCTGGACGACGCGCAGGTCGGCTCCGCCCTCCAGTAGATGTGTCGCCGCGGTGTGGCGCAGACCGTGCGGGCCCAGGTCGGGTGCGCCGGGCACTGCCGAAACCACATCGTGCACAACGGTTCTGGCTTGCCGCTGGTCGAGACGGCGCCCCCGGCGGCCGAGCAGCAGGGCGCGGCCGGATTCGGGGGTGGCCAGATGGGGACGCCCGTAATTCAGCCAATTCTCCAGTGCCCGGTCGGCCGGCAGGCCGAACGGCACCGACCGTTCCTTGTTCCCCTTACCGAGCACCCGCACCAGCCGGCGCTGTCGATCCACATCCTCGATGTCGAGGCCGCACAACTCGCTGACCCGGATGCCGGTGGCGTACAACAGCTCCACGATCAGGCGATCGCGCAGAGCCATCGGATCACGCTGCGCGGCACCGGATTCCGCCGCACGCATGGCGACGTCCGCCTGGTCCGCGGCGAGTACCGCCGGCAGCACACGATGCGCGCGAGCCGACCCCAGCCGCGGTCCCGGATCGACCGCGAGACGTCCGGTGTGGGTGAGCCACGCCGTGAACGTCCGTGCGGCGGAGGCGCGCCGTGCCATGGTCGTGCGTGCGGCGCCGGCGGCCGACTGCGCCGCCAGCCATGACCGCAGCAATGCCAGGTCGATCTCGCCCACCGCCGCGTCGGACGACCGCGCGCACAGATGCTCGAGCAACGAGCGCGCATCACCGAGATAGGCCCGGACCGTATGCGCCGACCTGTTGCGCCCCAACCGAAGATGCCGCTCGTACTGTTCGAGCAGATCCCGCAGATCGCCCGGTAGCTCCGCCATTCCTCCACCGTCATGGACGGAACGAAGCGGCGCAAGCCCCCGCGCCGACGGCGCACCGGGCGGGCCTGCCTTTCACTCCGCGAGGACGGGCACCCCCTTTCGCACAGTGCGAAACCACCCCGAGCTGTCCGCGCCGACCAGACCCGCCACCTCCAACGCGACAAGAGCGGCCCGGACCGCGGGAACCGCCATGCCGGTGTCGTCGGCGAGTTGTTTCGGGAGCCGGGATCCGGCGGTCGGGAGGGCGGTGAACACCACCGCCTGGTCCCCGGCGAGACCGGCGTCGGGTTCGGCCCCGGCGGGCGGCAGGGACAGCCGCAGCGGCCCCACCTCGTCGTGTATCTCCTCGACGCGCGTCACCAGAACAGCTTCCCGATCGCGGATCATCCGATGACAGCCGACCGAGGCCGCGGCGGTGACCGGACCCGGCACCGCGAGCGCGGGACGGCCCAAGCGACGCGCCCATTTCGCGGTATTACGGGCACCGCTGCGCATTCCCGCCTCGACGACGAGCACACCGTCCGCCAGTGCCGAGATCAGCCGATTCCGCGCCAGAAACCGATGCTTGTACGCCGCTGCGCCGGGCGGGTATTCACTCAGCACCAGGCCCGTCTCCGCGATCTCGGCGAGCAGGCGCTCGTGCTGTGCGGGGTAGGGCCGATCGACACCGCAGGCGAGAACGGCCACGGTGGCCCCGCCCGCGGCCAACGCCGCCCGGTGCGCCGTTCCATCGATTCCGAACGCCGCGCCCGAGACGATGGTCCACCCGTGCGCCACCAAGCCCCCGACGAGGTCGGCGGTGACCTGCTCGCCGTATCCGGTACTGCACCGAGCGCCGACGACGGCGAGCGCCTGCTCGGTGGACTGCTGCAGGCACAGGGGCCCACGTGCCCACAGTGCCAGCGGCACCGCCGCATCGGCATCACGCGCCGGGTCGAGCTGGGCCAGACCGAGCAGCCGCCACTGCGGCCATTCCGGATCGTCGGGAGTGATCAACCGGCCCCCGATCCGGTCCAGCAGTTCGAGATCCTGCTCGGACCGGTTGATATCGCGTCGCCGTTCGGTCGGGCCGCGCAGCGATTCCGGAAGATCGCATTCGCGTACCGCACGCGCAGCCTCCACCACCCCCACCCGCGTGATCAGCGCCGACAATGGCGGACACGGCCCCTCCACGACCCGGGACAAATAGGCCCACGCCAACCGGCGGTCATCCGCATCGGACACGTCCACTCCCCTCCCTCGTCGTCGGCAGCCCGATCAGGACACGCCACGCTGCCGAAAGTTCAATGCCTGCAGGACATCCTGGGCAGAGGGCACCTCCGCCCCACGCAAGTCGCAAATCGTCCACGCCACCCGGATCGCGCGGTCGGCGCCGCGGGCGGACATGCGGCCCTGCCGCAGGGCGGTCTCGACCGGCGCCACCGCGTCCGCGGACAACCGGAACCGTTGACGTAGCACGTGTCCCGGCACTTCGGCGTTGACCGTCCAGCCGTATTCCGACCACCGCCGCGCTGCCGCCTGCCGAGCCGCTTCCACTCGATTGCGCACGACCACACTGGATTCGGCATCCGACGGCACGAACGCGCCGGCGGCGTGCGCGTGCATCTGCACCCAGATGTCGATCCGGTCCATCAGGGGGCCCGACAACTTCCCGAGATAGCGCCGGCGCGCGAGTGGCGCGCAGATACAGTCGACATCGCGCGCCGGAGCGCACGGGCAGGGGTTGGCGGCGAGGATGAGCTGGAACCGTGCCGGATAGCGTGCCACGCCGTCGCGGCGTGCGATCCGAACTTCCCCTTCCTCCAACGGTGTTCGCAACGCTTCGAGGACCTTGGTGCCGATCTCGGCACATTCGTCGAGGAACAGGACCCCGCGGTGCGCGCGGCTCACGGCGCCCGGACGCGCGGAGCCCGACCCGCCGCCCACCATCGCCGTCACCGACGTCGAATGGTGCGGTGCGACGAACGGTGCGGTGGTGATGAGCGGATGATCATCCGACAGCGTTCCCGCCATCGAATGGATGGCGGTGACCTCGAGCGCCTCGGATTCGGTCAGCGGCGGCAGCAAGCCCGGAAGACGTTGGGCGAGCATCGTTTTGCCGGTACCCGGCGGACCGGTGAGCAGCAGATGATGTCCACCCGCCGCGGCCACCTCCAACGCCCACCGGGCTTCGTCCTGGCCGACCACTTCGTTGAGATCACCGGCGATGCGCTGCGGCGCCGGATAACTGCCGTCGGGAACGACGAGCCCCCCGTCCCCGCGCAACCAGTCGATGAGCGTCCGCAACGTCGGCACCCCCAGCACGGTGATCCCGTCGACCAAGCCGGCCTCACCGAGCACCGATTCGGGCACGACGGCCGTGCTGCGACCCGCATTCCGTGCCGCCAGCACGGCGGGCAGGATGCCGCGAACACGGCGGACCCGACCGTCGAGGGCCAATTCGCCGAGCAGGACGGTTCCCTCCAGTTTCGCCCCCGGGACCGAATCGTCCGCACGCAGGACCGCGGCGGCCAGCGCCAGATCGTAGACACTGCCCACCTTCGGCAGCGTCGCCGGCGACAAGGCCAGGATCACGCGGCCGTCGGGCCATTTCTCTCCCGAATTCGCGACCGCCGCGCGCACTCGGTCGCGCGATTCCTGCAGAGTGGTGTCCGGCCGTCCGACCAGATGTACCGACGGCAGCCCCTGTCCGATGTCGGCCTCGATCTCGACCAATTGCCCCTCGACCCCGGTCACCGCAACCGAATGAGCCCGTCCCAGCGCCATCAGAACGCCGCCCGGACATGCTCGATCCGTGGTTCCCGGCCCCGTAGCAGCAGGACCGACACCACATCGAACCGAATGCGCAACCACGGACCGCTCTGTTCGGTCAACCACAACAGCGCGAGCCGACGAATCCGCTGCTGTTTGGTGAAGGTCACGGATTCGGCCGGGGTGCCGTACCCCAGACCCGTCCGGGTCTTCACCTCGACGAAAGCGGTGGTCCCGGCGTCGTCGACGATGAGATCCAGCTCACCGTAGCGACACCGCCAATTCCGTTCGACGATCCGTATCCCGGCCCCCTGCAGGAACTGCGCGGCCAGTTCTTCCCCGTGTGCGCCGAGCGCCAGATTGTGTGCCACGTGCTCAGCATGCCGCCGACGGATTCGGCGGCAACGCTGCTCACCTGCGGAAACGAAAAGTCTGTGGACAACTACCGGACTGTGGAAGCAGCGGCGTCACGTGCCCCGGGCAGCGGGCCCGCTACCTGCCTATTCCGGCAGTCGCAGGTCCGGCTTCTCCAATTCCTCGATGTTCACATCCTTGAACGTGATCACTCGGACGTGTTTGACGAAGCGGGCGGGCCGATACATATCCCACACCCACGCATCCGACATCCGCACCTCGAAATACACTTCTCCGTCGGCGTTCTGCGGACGCAGCTCGACGGAGTTGGCCAGATAGAAGCGTCGTTCGGTCTCGACCACGTACGAGAACTGACCGACGATGTCCTTGTATTCGCGATACAGCGACAATTCCATCTCGGTTTCGTACTTCTCGAGGTCCTCAGCGCTCATGCCTGCTCGCTCATCGGGTGGAATATCCTCCTTATCGCCACGATGGGTGTGCTGCCATCATCTCGCATGTGCGGGATCGGCAGCCACCCGCCCGTCCTCGGCGATCTCGCTGCCGCGCACGTTGCGCCACGACCGGCGATGTTCATCGCTCGGCCCGAGCCGTTCCAGCGCGGCCAGATGTTCGGGTGTGTTGTAGCCCTTGTGTGCGGCGAAACCGTATCCGGGCAGCTCACGGTCCATGTCGACCATGATCCGGTCGCGGGTGACCTTGGCCAGGATGCTGGCCGCGGCGATACAGGCGGCGGCCGCGTCCCCGCCGATCACCGGCAACGACGGAACGCTGATACCGGGGACTCGGAAGCCGTCGGTCAGCACGTAGCCCGGCTTGATCTCCAAGCCGGCGACGGCCCGGCGCATCCCCTCGATATTGGCGACGTGGATGCCGATCGCATCGATTTCCCACGCGGGGATCACGACGACCTTCCATGCGAGCGCCCGGCGCACGATGATCGGATACAGCTGTTCCCGGGCGGCTTCGGACAGCTTCTTCGAATCATCCAGCCCCGCAAGCGAATCGTAGGCCTTGGGCGCGAGCAGACAGGCCGCGACGACGAGCGGCCCGGCGCAACAGCCCCGACCCGCCTCGTCGACCCCGGCGACCGGCCCGAGTCCGCTGCGGATCAGCGCCGCTTCCAGCGTGCGCAGGCCACCCGCTCGCCGCATCACCACTCGCGGCGGCCAATCCCCCGTACGAACCATGGGCCGGATGATCTTGTCGCCCTTACCGTTGCGCCTCGTGCGTCGCGATGTCTCCGCCACTGCACCTACCGTTCGACTATCCCGTGCCTCGATTATCGCGCGCCGCGCGGATCAGTTCGCCTGCGGATTCTGGGACCGCACCGGACCGATCCGGTTCGGCGGCCAGATCTTGAACACCGCCTTACCGCGCACGTCGTCGATCGGCACGGTGCCGGAGAACTCGTCGTCGACGTGGGCGCGCGAATCCGCCGATTCGTTGCGGTTGTCACCCATCACCCACAGGTTGCCCTCGGGCACCTTCACCGGTCCGAATTCCCGGCCGCGCGGATCGATCGACAGCCCGCCGGCCACCTTGGTGGCATACGCCAGACCCGGCTGATACGGGTAGATGTAGTGCGCATACGGCTCGTCGAGTGGTTTACCGTCGACCAGCACCCGGCCCTGGGCATCACAGCACTGCACGGTTTGACCGCCGGTCGCGATCACCCGCTTGACCAGATCGTTCTCGTCCGGCGGCACGAGGCCGAAGAACGAGAAGAAGTTCTGTACGCCGCGCATGACCACATTGGTGGAGCGGTTGGAGTGGTACGAGCGGTTCCACGAGCCGCTCGGGCCGACGAACACCACCACATCGCCCGGCTTCGGAGAGCCGAAGTCGTAGCTCAGCTTCTCGACGTAGATGCGATCGCCCGTACAACCGGTGCACCCGTGCAGGGTCGGCTCCATCGACTGCGACGGAATGACGTAGGGGCGGCCGATGAAGTTGACCACCAGCGCCGCGATCACCGCGGCGATGACGATCAGGATCGGCAGTTCCTGCCAGAAGGGGCGTTGCTTACGTTTCCTGCCGCCCCGGCGCCGGCGTCGCGATGCGGACTCGTCCTTGCGTTCGCCGTCGGATCCGGGTGCCACCACCGACTCGCTTTCGTCTGCCACGCCGAACAGGTTATCCCGCAGCCATGTTCGTCGTCGCCCCGGCGCACCCACTGCGAGAGGAAGGCGGGCATCTCGGGCACATTTCACCGGAAATAAGGAAAACCCCCGGTCACGAGGACCGAGGGTCGGGCGTGAACGGGCAGAGCCCGGATGTTCAGCGCTTTTCCTTGATCTTGGCGGCCTTGCCGCGCAGATCGCGCAGGTAGTACAGCTTGGCCCGGCGGACGTCACCGCGGGTCACCACATCGATGTGGTCGATGTTGGGGCTGTGTACCGGGAAGGTGCGCTCGACACCCACGCCGAACGACACCTTGCGCACGGTGAAGGTCTCCCGGATGCCGCCACCCTGGCGGCGGATGACCGCACCCTTGAAGACCTGGATGCGCTCCTTGTTACCTTCGATAACCTTCACGTGCACGTTCACCGTGTCACCCGGGCGGAATTCCGGGATGTCGGTGCGCAGCGACTTTTCGTCGACGAAGTCGAGGGTGTTCATTTCCGTCCTTTGGAAGTTCGCGTGAACAGAGGAACCTGGCGGCGAGAGCTCGGCCGGTTCGTGCTCCGGATATGGGCGGTGCACCGGGTCGCATGCACCCAGGGCAACCTGAGCATTGTGCCAGATCAGGCCGGTCCTCTAAAAATCGGCCCCGGGTCGGCGGCGAGCACCCGCCCGTCACGGGCCGCTGTGCCGGGTGCGAACCGCTGTCAGGTCCGGGGTCGGCGCCGGATGCGGCGCCTCGGCGGGCGGCTCCTCCTTCGTACCGGAACCGCCGGGCATCGACGCGCGCACCGCCCTGGCCCGCAGGTGCGCGGGTGGCGCGGGCACCACCGTGCGTGCCAGTTCGGCCTCGGCCGCACTCCGGACATGGGCGACATCCGGTTTGCCCGCGACCAGGTCCTGCACGAAGATCTTGGCCCGGATCACCGGGCGGCGATAGCGGCGTTCGCGAACGATCGCCCGATACATCAGGCGGCGTCGATCACCGTAGCGCCAGCGGGCCCACGGGGCACCGGGCCGGCTCAACCGTAAGGCGCCCACGACCAGCAGCGGCAGGAAGAACATGCCGAACAAGCCGGTCCAGATCTTGCCCTTGGCGATGACCACGGCGGCCAGCACGAGATTCACCAGCGCGAAGACGCTGAGGAAACTACGGCCGGCCGGACTGCTGTCGTGCCGGATGCCGTTGACGTCGAGAAGCCACAGCGGATGGAAGCCGAGCAGCAGCAACCCGGTCACCGCCACGGCCACGAATACCGCGTCGACCGAGGTACGCCCCTGTTCCTCCCAGTACACGTCACGCAGGTAATAGATGAGCGCGAACTCGTCGAGGACGAGAGCGGCGCCGAGGCCGAAGGCCGATGCGAGTGCGGAGATGGTCCCGACACCGCTGTGGTAGGCGGCGACCAAACCGAGCCCCGATGCCAACACCAGCACCACGCCGAACACCATGTGGTGGATGTGCACATTTCCGGCCCGCAGATTGCCGGGCCACCAGCGCACCTGTTTGCGGATCATCCGGACACTCAGCCGGATCAGCAGGAACCCGACGATGAAGCCGAGCAGGAAGCACAGCAAGGGCAGGCGTCCCTCCGCCAGGATCGCGTCGTCGAACCAGCGCCGCACTGCCGTCGTCCCCCTCTACTCGGAACCGGGGTCGAGATGATGCCCACGGGCCCGATCACCCGGACCGGACCCGCGACTCCATTGTTCCGCACGGTGGCCACCGCACGAGCCGTTACCGGATTGCGGTGACCGGGGAGGCGATCTCCTCTTCAGCGACCGAAGCCGGCGCGACGCAGGGCGTCGGCCATCGCACCCGTGGGTTCGGGCGCGTTGCGGCGCTGCTGGTTTCGGCCCTGAGCACGGTCCTGACCGCCGCGGACCTGATTGCCTTTGGCCTGACCGCCGCGGGATTGACCACCGCGACCCTGGCCGCCGCCGCGGGCGGGCCCGCCCTTGTCGGGTTTGCCCGCGCCCGGCTCGTCGTCCAGCCGCAGGCTCAAACCGATGCGCTGACGGGCGACGTCGACCTCGAGCACCTTCACCTTCACCACATCCCCGGATTTCACGATTTCACGAGGGTCCCGGACGAAGGAGTGCGACATGGCCGAGACATGCACCAATCCGTCCTGGTGCACACCGACATCGACGAAGGCGCCGAAGGCCGCGACATTGGTGACGACGCCCTCGAGCACCATGCCCGGTTTCAGATCCGCGACCTTCTCCACACCCGCGGCGAATTCGGCGGTCTTGAACTCCGGACGCGGGTCACGGCCGGGCTTCTCGAGTTCGGAAATGATGTCGGTGACGGTGGGAACACCGAACTTCTCGTCGGTGAATTCGCTGGGCCGCAATGCCCGCAGTACCGACGTATTGCCGATCAGATCCGGGACATCGCGACCGGTGGCCTCCAGGATTCGGCGAACCACGGGATAGGCCTCGGGATGGACGGCCGAGGAGTCCAGCGGGTCGTCGCCGCCGCGAATGCGAAGGAAGCCCGCACACTGCTCGAAAGCCTTGGGCCCCAGCCGCGGCACATCCAGCAGCGCGGTGCGACTGCGGAACGGTCCGTTCTGATCCCGATGCGCCACAATCGATTCCGCGACCGAGGAGGCGATACCCGACACCCGCGACAGCAGCGGCACCGACGCGGTGTTGACGTCCACGCCTACCGCGTTCACCGCATCCTCGACCACCGCGCCCAGGGAGCGGGCCAGCAGCGTCTCGGACACGTCGTGCTGGTACTGGCCGACGCCGATGGATTTCGGCTCGATCTTCACCAGCTCGGCCAGCGGATCCTGCAGTCGCCGGGCGATCGAGACCGCGCCCCGCAGCGAGACGTCGAGATCGGGGAGTTCCTGCGAGGCGTAGGCCGACGCGGAGTACACCGATGCGCCGGCCTCCGACACCACCACCTTGGTCGGTTTCCGCGCGCCGGGCGTCGCCCCGATCCGCGAGATCAGCTCGGCGGCAAGGGCATCGGTCTCGCGCGAGGCGGTCCCGTTGCCGATCGCGATGAGTTCGACGTCGAATCGGGCGACCAGAGCGCCCAGTACGGCGAGCGATTTCTCGGTCTGGCCCTGCGGTTTGTGCGGGTAGATGGTTTCGGTGGCGACCACCTTGCCGGTGCCGTCGACCACGGCCACCTTCACGCCTGTCCGGTACCCGGGATCCAGACCCATCGTGGTGCGGGTGCCGGCGGGCGCGGCGAGCAGCAGATCGCGCAGATTGGCGGCGAACACGTCGACGGCGTCCTTCTCCGCGGACTGCCGCAACCGCATCCGGATATCGATGCCGAGACTGACCTGCAATTTGGTCCGCCAGGCCCAGCGCACCGTATCCAGCAGCCAGCTGTCGGCGGCCCGGCCCTGATCGGCGATGCCGAATTTGTGCGCGATCCGCCCCTCGTAGATCGTCCGCTCGCCCGGCTGCGGCTCCTCGGTGTCCGGATCGAGCGACAGGCTGAGCACATCCTCCTTCTCCCCGCGCAGCAGCGCGAGAATCCGGTGCGACGGCAGCTTGGCGAACGGTTCGCTGAATTCGAAATAGTCGGCGAATTTGGCCCCGGTCTCTTCCTTGCCGGGCCGGACGCGGGAGGTGATCTGTCCGCGCTCCCACATCAGTTCGCGCAGTTCGCCCACCAGATCGGCATCCTCGGCGAACCGCTCCACCAGAATCGCCCGGGCGCCGTCGAGCTGTTCGGCGGTGTATCCGGCCGGATCCGTCGTGGGATCACCGATCAACGCATCCGCGACCGGCTCGTGGCCGGCCTCGCGCGCGATCTGCGCCTTCGTGCGTCGCTTCGGCTTGTAGGGCAGGTAGATGTCTTCCAGCCGCGCCTTGGTTTCGGCCAGCATGATCTGCTGCTCGAGCGCGGCGTCCAATTTGCCTTGGCCACGAATGGATTCCAGGATCGAGGTGCGGCGATCGTCGAGCTCGCGCAGGTAGTGCAGCCGCTCCTCCAGTTGCCGCAGCTGCGCGTCGTCGAGTCCGCCGGTGACTTCCTTGCGGTAGCGGGCGATGAACGGGACCGTCGATCCGCCGTCGAGAAGTTCGACGGCGGCGCGGACCTGTTCCTCGCGCACGCCCAGCTCATCGGCGATGCGGCGACCGACACTGGCTAGCCGTACCGTCGCGGCGCCGGCGGGGCGGTCGGGTGCTTCGGTGCTGACGGGTTCGGAGGCTGTCGTCACGCCCGCTGACACTACCGTCGCCGCCCGACAGCGGGCCAAGTGGAGCGGCCCGGATCCGCGCAGCCGCACCCGATACCGCCTACGACCTTTGAGTCGATACCGAAAAGTCGCTGGCCACAGCGCTGCCGGGAACGAAATGACGCCGATCTCCGGAGGCCGCATACAGAATCAGCCGCACCCCGTACCGGGCGCGCCGGACGACTGCGCGGCACCATCCGGCACCGCGGTGCGGGCTCCGGTCACCGTGAGCACCGGGCAGCGCGGCGTATGCGGGTGTCTCGCCGGAAAGCCCGGCGCCGAAAGGACTTCCACCTACTCCGGCGGCAACAGATCCGGCCGACGCTCCCGAGTACGCCGCAGCGATTGTTCCCGGCGCCACGCCTCGATCCGGGCGTGGTTGCCCGAGAGCAGAATGTCCGGCACCTCGAGTCCGCGCCAGCTCACCGGGCGGGTATAACTCGGTCCCTCCAGCAGGCCGTCGGAGAACGAATCCTGTTGGTGCGATTGCTGATTGCCCAGCACCCCGGGTATGAGCCGGACCACGGCCTCGGTCATCACCAGCACGGCGGCCTCACCGCCGATCAGCACGTAATCACCGATGCTGACCTCTTCCACCCGGACCCGGCGGGCGGCGTCGTCGAACACCCGTTGGTCGATGCCCTCGTAGCGGCCGCAGGCGAAGACCAGATGGGATTCTGCGGACCAGCGCCGGGCGGTTACCTGGGTGAACGGCACTCCCGCCGGGGTCGGGACGACGAGCAGCGCTTCGTCCGGGCACACCTCATCGAGCGCATCTCCCCAGACGGTCGGTTTCATCACCATGCCGGGGCCGCCACCGTAGGGCGCGTCGTCCACGGACTGATGGACGTCGTGGGTCCAGCGCCGCAGGTTGTGCACCCCCAGCTCGACGATGCCCTTCTCGATCGCCTTGCCCAGCAGGGCAGTTCGCAACGGCTCGAGATATTCCGGGAAAATCGTGACGACGTCGATACGCAGAGCCGACGGGCGCCGCGCGGGGTCGTCGGCTCCGGTGCCCATCGCTACTCCTGTATCTGCGCGGGACACCCGGTCGCACCGAGGACAGGCGTCGTGGGGTGTCTCATCAGTGCTCGTCGTCCAGCAAACCTTCGGGCGGGTCGATGACGATCAGCCCCTCGGCGACCGACACGGTCGGCACGATCGCGGTGACGAACGGCACCAGGATTTCGCGGCCGACGCGACCGCCGGCACCGGCCCCCGCGCGGACGGACAACAATTCGCCCGCCGCCGAGTGCAGCACCTCGTTCACCGTGCCGATCTCCGTGCCGTCGGCGAGGCGGACACTGAGTCCCTCGAGTTCGTGATCGTAGAACTCGTCGGGGTCCTCCGACGGCGGCAGATCGGCGGTATCGATCAGGAAAAGGGTGCCGCGCAACGCGTCCGCCGCGGTGCGATCGTCGACACCCTCGAGTCGCACGAGCAGCCGGCCCGAGTGCTCCCGGGCCGACTCCACCGTGAATTCCTGTACCGCGTCGCTTTTCGGCGCGCGGCCACGCAACCGGGATCCGGGCGCGAACCGCAGCTCGGGCTCGTCGGTCCGTACCTCGACCACGAGCTCACCACGCACACCGTGCGATTTGGCGATCCGCCCGACTACCAGTTCCATCTACTGATCGGTATCGACCACGTCGACCCGGATGCCCCGGCCGCCGATACCGGCGACCAGGGTGCGCAGCGCGGTCGCGGTCCGACCGCCCCGGCCGATCACCTTGCCCAGGTCGTCGGGGTGAACGTGCACCTCGACGGTGCGTCCGCGGCGGCTGGTGATCAGATCGACGCGCACGTCGTCCGGATTGGCGACGATGCCGCGCACCAGGTGCTCGACGGCATCGGCGACGACCGTGCTCATTACTCGGCAGCCTCGGTCGCGGCCTCGGTCTCGCCTTCACCCTCGGCGGCCTTGGACTTCTTCTTCTTGGGGGTGACAGCCTCGGCGACCGGCTCGCTGTCGGCGGCGGCCAGGGCGGCGTTGAACAGGTCCAGCTTGCTCGGCTTGGCGGCCTTGACCTTCAGGGTGCCCTCGGCGCCCGGCAGGCCCTTGAACTTCTGCCAGTCGCCGGTGATCTCCAGCAGACGCTTGACCGGCTCGGTCGGCTGCGCGCCCACGCCCAGCCAGTACTGCACGCGCTCGGAGTCGACCTCGATCAGCGAGGGCTCTTCCTTCGGGTGGTACTTGCCGATGTTCTCGATGGCACGGCCGTCGCGGCGGGTGCGGGCATCGGCGACGACGATGCGGTACTGGGGATTGCGGATCTTGCCCAGACGGGTCAGCTTGATCTTGACAGCCATGGCTGTATCAATGCCTTTCGATGGCGGCGGCCCGAGGGCAGCCGGAGTGGTCACGGCGCAATTCAGCAGCCCGCACGGGGTGCGGACCCGGTTTTGCGTTGAGTGTGTGACCGCCGCGCGGTACGTAACCGGAGACGGGCTGACACTGTCCCCGAACCCAGGCACCGCGAGCGAGTCGCGGTCACCGACGAGGACGGTCGTTCATTCTGCCAGACGCGCCCGCCACCGGGGAAATCACCCCGGACCCGGCGGGACGTTCGCCGCGCACGCGGGGCTCGCGCGGCCGGGCCGGTCGCCGACCGCGGCGATGGCGTGTGAACAGCGCGTTCGCCGAGCCGCTCATCGTGCCGACGACCTACCGGTGCCCAGTGACCGGATCCCGGCCCGGGTACACCCGCCCCCGGAGGACGACATATGCCGGGGCGTCGAGCGCGTCGCGACCAGATCGCGGATCGGTGCGGTACACCACGAAATCGGCCGGTGCGCCGTCCTCGATGCCCGGTCGGCCGAGCCATTCGCGCGCCCGCCACGACGCCGCCGCCAGCGCCTCGTGCCGCGACAGCCCGGCTCCGGCCAGCGCATCGATCTCGTCGGCGATGCGGCCGTGCCGGATCGAACCGCCGGCGTCGGTGCCGGTGTAGATCGGCACCCCGGCCGCGTGAGCGTTCGCCACGGTGTCGCGGACCCGGCGGTGCAGATCGCGCATGTGCGCGGCGTAGACGGGGAACTTGGTCGCGCTGTCGGCGATATCGGGGAAGGTGTCGATATTCACCAGCGTCGGCACCAGCGCGGTGCCGTGTTCGACCATCATCTCGATGGTGTCGTCGGTGAGTCCGGTGCCGTGTTCCAGGCAATCGATCCCGGCATTGATCAGCCCCGGCAGCGCGTCCTCGCCGAAGACGTGGGCGGTGACGCGGGCGCCCTCCCGATGCGCGGCGTCGATAGCCTCCTTCAGGATCGCGTCGCTCCACAGCGGCCGCAGATCGCCGACCGAACGGTCGATCCAGTCACCGACGATCTTGACCCAGCCGTCGCCGAAGCGGGCCTGTTCGGCGACGATGTCGGGCAGGTCGCGCTCGTCGTCCAATTCGATGCCCAATTCCCGGATGTAGCGCTTGGGCCGAGCGATGTGGCGCCCCGCTCGGATGATCTTCGGCAGTTCGTGATGGTCGTCGATGAACCGCGTATCGATGGGCGAGCCGGCATCGCGTAGCAGCAGCGCTCCCGCATCGCGTTCCACCTCGGCCTGGGCGATCGCGCCGTCGCGATCCTCGTGTCCACCGCCGTAACGGATCCCGACATGGCAGTGGGCGTCGACCAGGCCGGGCACGATCCACCCTGTCGCGCACAGGGTTTCGGCGTCGCGCACCGGCTCGAACGAGATCACCCCGTCGCGAACCCAGAGATCGCGTACCTCGTCGCCGGGAAGGACCACTCCGCGCAGATGCATCCGCATATCGCTCCTCACCACGTCGCCGGAAGCCGATCGAATCGCCGATCCCAACCTACCGGGCCTCCAACCGAGAGACCGCTCAGCGCCGTTCGCCGATCGGGCCGGCCGCGCGCAGCAGGGTGTCGGCGAGGGCCCGCGCCTGGCGCGCCACCTCGGGGTCGTCGTGCATCGCGGCCGTCACCATCGCACCGTTGGCGATGATCAGCAACTGGTCGGCGACCGATTCGGGGAGGGCACATTCGGCCACCAGCTCGGCGAAATAGTCACGGACCGCACGCTTGTGCCCGGCGGCGATCCGGCCGACCTCGTCGGACGTGCCACCCAGTTCCCCGACCGTGTTGATGAACAGACAGCCACGAAAATCGGGCCTGCCGAACCACTCGAACAGGTAGTCGAACACCGCCAGCACCCGCTCCCGGGGCGTCTGGGCCTTCGCGTCGACGTACTGCGCGAGGGCCGTGCGCACCTCGCTGTCCCGCCGCTTCAGGACCGCGTGGACGAGATCGGCCTTCGACGGAAAGTCGCGGTAGAGCCGTTTCAACGGAACGTCCGCGGCGTCTCGGATGGCATCCATGCCGACGCCCTGGATCCCGCGTTCGTCGAACAGCCGATCGGCCGCATCGAGGACCCGGGAGGCATCCGTTTCCCGCTGCACAACACCTCTCCCTTGCGTGAGAACCATCGTTCTCCTATGCTACCCGAAGCCGCTGAGAACGATCGTTCTCGCGGTGGCACGCTGCCGATCGAAAGGAATCACCATGTCCCCCTTCGCCACTCGCCTGCACACGACCACGGTCCGCGGGCTCGACGTGTTCTACCGGGAAGCCGGAAATCCGGACCACCCGACGCTCGTCCTGCTGCACGGCTTCCCGTCGAGCTCGCACATGTTCCGCCACCTCATCTCCGAGCTGTCGGACGAGTTCCACCTCGTGGCGCCGGACTACATCGGCTTCGGCAACTCCGCCGCGCCGGGCGTAGACGAATTCGAGTACAGCTTCGACCGGCTCGCCGACATCGTCGAAGAGCTACTCGATCAGCTCGGCGTGCAACGCTTCTCGCTCTACATCCAGGATTACGGCGCACCGATCGGGTTGCGGATCGCGACCCGCGATCCGCAGCGGGTGAGCGCGTTGATCTCGCAGAGCGGCAATGCGTACATCGAAGGCTTCACGCCGTTCTGGGACATTCTGTTCGCCCATGCGAAGGACCGGGCGGCCAATGAGGCGGCGGTACGAGAACTGCTGGAACCCAAGTGGGTTCAGTGGCAGTACACCCACGGTGTGCCCGCGGACCGCATGGACCGGCTGGCTCCGGAAGCCTGGCAACTGGACCAGGCCAAGCTGGATCGCCCCGGCAACGACGCCATTCAGCTGCAGTTGTTCTGGGATTACCAGTTCAATCTGGACGGATATCCCGCGTATCAGGAGTACTTCCGCACACACCGGCCCCCGACCCTGATCACCTGGGGCCGTAACGACGAAGTGTTCGGCGCGGCCGGGGCACAGGCCTACCTGCGGGATCTACCCGATGCGGAGCTGCACCTGCTCGACGCCGGCCACTTCGCCCTGGAGACGCACGGCGAGGAAATAGCGGCACACATCCGCGACTTCCTCCGGCGCGCACTCTGACATCCGGCGCTCGCCGCGGCGCGACCACGCGGCGAGCAGGCCGGGAGCCGGAGGGGGCTCAGTTCTTCGGGAACTCGAGCTTGCTCAGATCGAATCCTTCGAGCCCCGGCGGCAATTCGTCCAGTCCGGCGGGCATATTCGACAGGTCCGGCATTCCGGCCGCGGGCATCCCCGGCGGCAGACCCGGCATCCCGGGGAAGCCACCGCGCATCCCCTTCGGCGGGGTCGGCCCGCGTCCGCCCTTCTTGCCCTTCTTCCCCTTCTTGCCCTTGGCATTACGACGAGCACCGGGCAGGCCCATCTGGCGACCCATGGCGGCCATCATCTTGCGGGCCTCGAAGAAGCGGTCGACGAGCTGGTTGACATCGGAGACCGTGACGCCGGAGCCGTTGGCGATGCGCAGGCGGCGGGACGCGTTGATGATCTTCGGGTTCGCGCGTTCGGCGGGGGTCATACCGCGGATGATGGCCTGCACCCGGTCGAGTTGTTTGTCGTCGACCTGGGCCAGCACGTCCTTCATCTGGCCGGCGCCGGGCAGCATGCCGAGCAGATTGCCGATCGGGCCCATCTTGCGGATGGCGAGCATCTGGTCGAGGAAGTCCTCGAGGGTCAGCTCACCGGAACCGATCTTGCGCGCGGCCTCCTCGGCCTGCTGCTGGTCGTAGACCTGCTCGGCCTGTTCGATCAGGGTGAGCAGATCGCCCATGCCGAGGATGCGGCTCGACATGCGGTCGGGGTGGAAGACGTCGAAGTCCTCGAGCTTCTCACCGGTGGAGGCGAACAGGATCGGAACGCCGGTGACCTCGCGCACCGACAGCGCGGCGCCACCGCGCGCGTCACCGTCGAGCTTGGTCAGCACGACGCCGGTGAAGCCGACACCGTCGCGGAAGGCCTCGGCGGTGGTGACGGCGTCCTGACCGATCATGGCGTCGAGCACGAACAGGGTTTCGTCGGGCTGCACCGCGTCGCGGATCCCGGCGGCCTGGCGCATCAGTTCTTCGTCGATACCGAGGCGACCCGCAGTGTCGACGATGACGATGTCGTACTGCTTCTGCTTGGCCTCCAGGACACCGGCCTCCGCGACCCGGATCGGATCGGCGGCGGTGACGCCCAGTTCGTTCTCGCCGCCCCCGATCGACGTACCCGGGTGTGGGGCGAAGACCGGCACCCCGGCACGCTCACCGACGACCTGCAGCTGGGTGACGGCACCCGGACGCTGGAGGTCACAGGCCACCAGCAGCGGCGTATGACCTTGCCCCTTGAGCCATTTCGCGAGCTTGCCGGCGAGGGTGGTCTTACCGGCACCCTGTAGACCGGCGAGCATGATGACCGTCGGCGGGGTCTTGGCGTACTGCAACCGACGGGTCTCGCCGCCGAGGATGCCGATCAGTTCCTCGTTGACGATCTTGACGACCTGCTGTGCGGGATTCAGCGCGGCGGAAACCTCGGCGCCCTTGGCACGCTCCTTGATCCGCGCGATGAACTGGCGCACCACCGGCAGGGCCACGTCGGCCTCGAGCAGCGCGAGCCGGATCTCCCGCGCGGTGGCATCGATATCGGCCGGTGACAGACGTCCCTTGCCACGCAGATCCTTCAGGGCACCGGTCAACCGGTCGGAAAGGGATTCGAACACCGATCGCGCTCCTGGTCTTGTCGAGGGACGTCACTCGGGTTACCAGGGTACGGGCAACTCGC
This sequence comes from Nocardia veterana NBRC 100344, assembly GCF_000308855.1. GTDB lineage: Bacteria > Actinomycetota > Actinomycetes > Mycobacteriales > Mycobacteriaceae > Nocardia > Nocardia veterana. Next base: position 97,924 of record NZ_BAGM01000093.1, read on the forward strand.
GGATCGGTGGATTCGCCCTCGTCCGAGCTCTGCCGTCCGGCCGGACAGCAGGGCCCGGCACCGGGACCGCGGTCAGGACAGCGCGCTGTGCCGCGGCCGCGGGGCCCGGCTGAAGTCGTGCTGTTCGTAGGCCACCAGATAGACGGCTTCCCGGCCGGTCAGACCCAGTGGCAGGGCCATCGCGTCCAGTGCCGGCCAGTCGGTGTCACCGGGTGCGCCGTCGACGAGGGCGCCGGCCAGTTTCATGGCCGCCACCGCCTGTGCGCCGGTCAGCGTGCGGCCCGGGAGCCACGACACCACCCAGTGGTCGCCGCCGACGCAACGGGCGATGTGGTGGGTCGAATCGCTGGTGATCATGGACGCGGACACGACTTCGATTGCCATCGACCTGCTCCCCTCAACGAACCGATTCGCCGGACAGGTACCGCAAAAGCCGAACAGCTCGGATCACGATCAACGGACGATCCAGACCGATCCTAAAGTGGCGGATATCACATTCAGCAGAGGTTGCCGCAACGATCCGGTCACCGCCACCACGTCCAGTCGACCAGGTTGCCCGAATTGCGGGCAATCGGTCGGTAAACCTAGGCCCGGTCCGCGCTGGTGTCCGTTTCGCTCGGTTTCTTCGGTTCCGGATGAGGGACGACGGCCAGTAACGCCGCCTCGATCTCCGCGCGCCGCTGCGGGGAATCGGCCCCGCCGAGGTCGAGGCTGAACGCGTCGACCACCACCGAGCCCATCGTCACCGCCTTGGCCCAGCGCACATCCGCGCCCTGCGCGGCGAGAACGGCGGCCAGCCGGCTGAGCATGCCGATCCGGTCCTCGGCCCGCAGTTCCAGCAGGACCTGTCCGGGCCGATCGACCTCGGTCCAGATCACCCGCGGTTGCGCCTGCGCGTACGGGCTGGTGCGCGCGCCGGCTTCGCGTTCCTTGTCGGCCAGCACCGCGGCGACCTTCAGATCACCGTTGAGAGCCCGAATCAATTCCTGGCGCAGCAGCCCGGCGTCGGGCGGGTTGCCGAATTTCGGGCTCACCACGAAGGTGTCGATCGCGATATCACCGGTTGCCGCCAGTGTCGCCGACAGCACCCGCAGTGAATGCAGGGCCAGCACGCCCGCGGCCTCCGAGAGCAGGCCGGGAGTATCGGGCGCGACGACGGTCACGACATGGGTGTAGCGGCCGTCGCCCGGCCGCAGCTCCACATGCACGCCACCGGCCGCCACCTTGTCCAGAACGGCCCGGTCGACCGGCGCGGGGGTGGGCGAATGATCGACCGACACCGGCTCACCCGCCATCGCCGCGTGGCACCGGCGCACCAACTCGCCGATGAGGGAGGCTTTCCACTCACCCCACACGCCCGGCCCGGTGGCGAGCGAATCGGCCTCGGCCAGGGTGTGCAGCAACTCCAGCAATTGCCGGTCCCCGCCGAGAGTTTCGACCACCCGCGCGGCAGTCGCCGGATCGCCGAGATCGCGGCGAGTCGCGGTCTCCGGAAGCAGGAGATGGTGCCGCACGATCATCGCCAGGGTGTGCACATCGTCGGGCCACAGGCCCAGCCGGCGGCCGATACTGCCGGCCAGTTCGGCGCCGACGACGCTGTGATCCTCGGTGCGCCCCTTGCCGATATCGTGCAGCAGCGCCCCGAGCAGCAGCAGATCCGGACGGGCGACCCGGGTGCTCGCGGCGCCGGCATAGGCGACCGTCTCGACCAGGTGGCGGTCGACGGTCCAGGTGTGCACGGCATCGCGCGGGGGCAGGTCGCGCACCGCGCCCCATTCGGGAAACAGCCTGCCCCACAAGCCGGTTCGGTCCAGCGCCTCGACCGCGTCGATGGTCCCGCGTCCGGCGCCCAGCAGCACCAGCAGATCGTTGAGCGCCTCACGCGGCCACGGTTCGCGCAGTTCCGGCGCATCCTCGGAGAGCCGGTTGAGAGTGGTCGCGGACATCGGCAGCCCGGTCCGAGCGGAGGCGGCCGCGACCCGCAGGATCAGACCGGGATCGCGTTGCGGCCGGGCGTCGCGGGCCAGCACCACCTCGCCCGCGTGTTCGACGACCCCCTCGTCGAGCGGGCGCCGCACGGGCAGTCGGCGCAGTCGCGCCAGACCGCGCCGCGGCAGCGCGTTGCCCGCGGTGCGCAATCCGACGTCGACCGAATATCCGACCGTGCGGGCTGCGTCACTGAGTGTGCGCGCCAGGTCGAACCGATCGCCGATGCGCAGGGCCGCGCCGATTTCGTCGGCGTCCTGTGCCCGCAGCTGATCCCGCGAGCGACCCGCCACCCGATGCAGTTCGGTGCGGACGTCGAGCAGCCGGCGATGCGCGGCTTCGAGACCACCGCCCGGGACATCGGGGCCGAGGCCCGGCATGGCGTCGGTCAGCTGGGCGATGGCCAGAGCGTCGAGCAGCTGGATATCGCGCAACCCGCCGCGACCGTTCTTCAGGTCCGGTTCGGCCCGGTGCGCGATCTCGCCGTTGCGCTGCCAGCGCGCCTGCGCCTGTTCCACCAATTCGCCGAAGCGGGAACGGATTCCGGTGCGCCATTCGCGGCGCACGCCGCCGATCAGCAGATTGCTCAACTCCGCGTCGCCGACGATGTGGCGGGCATCGAGCATGCCCAGCGCGGCGGTCAGGTCGTCGGCGGCCACGCGCAGCGCCTGCGGCACCGTACGCACACTGTGATCGAGCTTGATGTGCGCATCCCACAGCGGATACCAGAGCCGATCGGCGACCTCGGCGACCCGGGCCGGATCGACGTCGTCGTGCAGCAGCACCAGATCCAGATCCGAATACGGCAGCATCTCGCGCCGCCCCAACCCGCCGACCGCGACCACCGCGAGGCCGCTGTCGGCGGTGATTCCCAACTCCGCGCCCTTGGTGGTCAACCACAACTCGTGCAGGTCGACCAGCGCCTGCCGCAACGCTTCCGCGCTCAACCGGGGCCGACGCGGATCGCCGCCGTCGAGCAACTGATCGCGCGCCGCGACCAGATCCTTTGCGCCGTGGGACAACCCGGTGCCGTCGGACGATTCGTCTGCACTCATACCCGCAACCACCACCCGTTCACGCGGGCAGCCCCGTCCCCGGCCGACCGTCGGCAGGGAACGGGGCTGCCCGAATCTCTCATCTCCTACAGTGCGTCGGCACCGCGTTCACCGGTCCGGACGCGGATCACGGATTCGACCGGGGTCACCCAGACCTTGCCGTCACCGATCTTGCCGGTGCGGGCGGCCTCGACGATCACCTCGACGACCTTCTCCACGGAGGCGTCGTCGACGACGACCTCGACCCGGACCTTCGGCACGAAATCCACCGAGTACTCGGCACCGCGGTAGACCTCGGTGTGCCCCTTCTGCCGGCCGTACCCCTGGACTTCGCTGACCGTCATTCCCAGCACACCGGCCTGCTCGAGTCCGGACTTGACGTCCTCGAGCGTGAACGGTTTGACGATTGCAGTGATCAGTTTCATTGCGTCATGCCTCCTTGACGGCGGTACGTGCCGTGCCACCCACAGCAGCGAAATCGTATGCCGTTTCCGCGTGCTCCGACTCGTCCATGCCCTTGAACTCGTCTTCCTCGGAAGCACGAATGCCGATCGTGTACTTGATGATCAGACCCAGAACCAGCGAGACGACGAAGGAGAACGCCAGCACGGTGAAGGCCCCGACGGCCTGCTTGCCGAGCTGATCAAAACCGCCGCCGTAGAACAAGCCCTTCGCGCCGCCGGCTCCCGCACCCGATTCCGGGGTGAGGAACAGACCGATCAGCAGCGTACCGACCACACCGCCGACCAGATGCACGCCGACCACGTCCAGCGAGTCGTCGAACCCGAGCTTGAACTTCAGACCGACCGCGAGGGCACACAACGCACCCGCCACCGCACCGATCACCAACGCGCCCAGCACGTTCACCGACGAGCAGGACGGGGTGATCGCGACCAGACCGGCCACGATGCCCGAGGCCGCGCCGAGGCTGGTGGGCTTGCCGTCGCGGAACTTCTCGACCACCAGCCAGGCGAGCATCGCCGCGCAGGTGGCGAAGGTGGTGGTCAGGAAGGTGGATCCGGCCAGTCCGTTGGAGCTCACCGACGATCCGGCGTTGAAACCGAACCACCCGAACCACAGCAGACCGGCGCCGAGCATGACGAAGGGCAGGTTGTGCGGGCGCATCGGGGTCTTCGGCCAGCCCTTGCGGCGGCCGAGCACCAGGCACAGCGCCAGACCCGCGGCACCGGCGTTGATATGCACCGCGGTACCACCGGCGAAGTCGATGGCCTGCAGTTTGTTCGCGATCCAGCCGCCGTGGTGGATGATGTTGCCCGCCGCGTCCTTGACGTCGAAGTCGAAGACCCAGTGCGCGACCGGGAAGTAGACGACGGTCGACCAGACGATCGCGAAGATCACCCAGGCACGGAACTTCATCCGGTCGGCGACCGCGCCCGAGATCAGGGCGACGGTGATGATGGCGAACATCAACTGGAAGGCGACGAACACCGTCATCGGGATGGTGCCCGCGAGCGGGATGTTCACCTGATCCACCGCCGACGCGCCGGTCGACGGGTCGGCCGGGCTGGCCTTGACGGCGTTGGCGCCGATCAGCCCCTTCAGCCCGAAGAACTGGGCGGGGTTGCCGATCACGCCGAGTTTGTTGTCACCGAATGCCTCGGAGAAGCCGTAGAGCGCCCACAGCACACCGACGATGCCCATCGCGCTGATGCTCATCATGATCATGTTGAGCACGTTCTTCGACCGGACCATGCCACCGTAGAAGAACGCCAGTCCCGGGGTCATCAACAAAACGAGCGCGGAGCTCGCCAGCATCCACGCCGTGTCGCCGGTGTCGGGCACACCGAGCAAGGGATACGCCACCTTGTTCCTCCTCATCTCGGGCCCGGCCGAAATTGCGGCAAACGAGCCTGCACAGAAGGGTCGCCATCGGGTGTTTCATCCGTGCCGCCGCGATGTTTCGCATGCGTGAACGGATCCGCTTGCCGTGTTGCTTCCAGGTTTCAGGGTGCGCACGGGAGGCCGGATCGCACCGTGAGGACCGGGTCGAAATGAGGAGGAACTGCCGTTTCGTCCCGCCGCTAGCCCAGCAGGGCGTCGACGAATGCGGACGGTTCGAAGGGGGCCAGATCGTCGGCGCCCTCGCCGAGCCCGACCAGTTTCACCGGAACGCCGAGCTCGTGCTGCACCTGGAAGACGATGCCACCCTTGGCGGTGCCGTCGAGTTTGGTGAGCACGACGCCGGTGATGTCGACGACCTCGGCGAACACGCGGGCCTGGGTGAGCCCGTTCTGGCCGACTGTGGCGTCGAGGACCAGCAGCACCTCGTCGACCGCCGCCTTCTTCTCCACGACGCGCTTGACCTTGCCGAGTTCGTCCATCAGGCCGGTCTTGGTGTGCAGCCGTCCCGCGGTGTCGATCAGCACCGCGTCGACACCCTCGGCGATGCCGGTGGTGACGGCGTCGAAGGCGACCGAGGCCGGATCGGCGCCCTCGCGACCGCGCACCGTATCGGCGCCGACGCGTTCACCCCAGGTCTGAAGCTGATCGGCGGCCGCCGCGCGGAAGGTGTCGGCGGCACCGAGCAGGACGCGGCGTCCGTCGGCCACCAGGACGCGGGCCAGCTTGCCGGTCGTGGTGGTCTTGCCGGTGCCGTTCACGCCGACGACCAACAGGATCGAGGGATGATCGGCATGCGGCAGCGCCCGGATGGAACGATCCAGCTCCGGACGCAGTGCCTCGACCAGAACATCGCGCAGCACCTGCCGCGCCTGGTCGGAGGTGCGCACGCTGCGCGCGGCCAGTTCCTCGCGCAGCCGTTCCACGACGGTGGTCGTGACCGAGGTACCGAGGTCGGCCATGACCAGGGTGTCCTCGATCTCCTCCCAGGAGTCCTCGTCGAGGTCGCCGCCGCCCAGCAGACCGAGCAGGCTCTTGCCGACCGCGTTCTGCGATCGGGAGAGCCGGCCGCGCAGGCGGGTCAGCCGGCCCGCGGTGGGTTCGATCTCCTCGACCGCGGCCGGTTCGGCCGTCGGGGCGGGAGCGGTCGGCGCCGAATCCACCGGCGCCGTCTCGGGCGCCTCGACGGGCGCGGGGGTCACCGCGGTCGCGCCGTCGGGGGTGGTCTCGGCGGGCGGCGCCGGTGCGACGGGTTCCGCGGGGGCTTCGGCAGGTGCGGGCTCGGCCGGCGCCTCGGGCGCGGCGACGCCGTCGGTGGGAGCTTGCGTCGTCTCCGGTTCGGTCGTCGGCGCGGTCGCGGTGGCGCCCTCGGCGGCCTGGTCGGTGACAGTCTCCGGTTCCGGCAGGCGGACGTCGGTAATGGTGCGGCGAACCGAGTCGCGCGGAATCGCGGCGTCGTCACCGATATGCGGCTGACCCTCGTCGTCGGTGCGTTCGATCGGCACCGGTTCGGGCCGCGGCGGGGTCAGTGTCCCCGCACCGGCGGTCCCCCCGCCCGCGCCTCCCTGACTGAAGTTGAAGCCGCCGGACGCGGTGTAGCCGCCCGACCGGTCGGTCAGTTGCTTGTCCTGGTCGCCGGCCGGCGTGATGCTCACCCGGCGGCGCTTGTACAGGACGAATCCGGCAACGAACGCCACCAGCAGAACGGCGACGATCGCGGCGATCAGAATCCAGGCTTGCGCAGTCACGGCCCCCATCCTGTCAGAACCCGACCGCGGCCCCGCGCCGCGGCGGGTCCCTTCCATTTCTCCCGCCATCGATCCGGCCCGGGTCGTGCCGAACCGAATCGTCTGAGGTCAGCCGCTCCGACCGGTCCGCAGCGGCGACATCCGGCCGATGTGAAACACCCGTGTGACGCCGATTCTCCGATCCGGGAGATTCGGGACAGATCTGCCCGGCCCGACACGCCGACAAGGCCGGGTGATCTGCCCGTTCGGGTGCGCATCGCCGCAACCGTCCCGATGCCAACCGCCCAAGGCGCGGCGAATCCGATACAGAGACAATAGGATCGGCGTGTGACCGATCGAAATGTGCTTGGGGGACCGTTGGAGGAGTGTGGCATCGATCCTCTCACCGGCTTCTACCGGGACGGCTGCTGTAGCACCGGCCCCGAGGATCTGGGTAGCCACACCGTCTGCACCGTTGTGACCCAGGAATTCCTGGAGCATCAGAAATCGATCGGCAACGATCTGCTGACGCCGCGGCCGGAGAACAACTTCCCCGGCCTGCAACCCGGTGACCGCTGGTGTGTGGTGGCCGTTCGCTGGCTGCACGCCCACGAGGACGGGGTGGCCGCGCCGGTGGTGCTCGCGGCCACCCACGAGAACGCGCTCGAGGTCGTCCCGATGGAAACCTTACGCAAATACGCCGTCGACGTCCCCGACGACGTCAGTGATCTGCTCTGACCCGTTCGGTCACGATCGGTCCTCGAACCCCTCGGGTCTGACGATGATCTTGACGTGGCCCCGCGGCTCGCGCAGGGCCGCGAAGGCGCCGGCTACCCCGTCGAGCCCGACGCGCCCGGTGATGATCGCCTCGGCGTCGATCTCGCCGGCGGCCAGTCGCTGCAGCGTGATGTCGTAGGCGTCCCGGTACGGGCCGTGCCCGAAATTCACCGCGATCCGCCGGAACTGCGGCACGACGGGCACGATGGTCTCCTCGGCGAAGCCCGCGGCCAGGACCTGGATGCGGGAATTGAACGGCAGCCGATACATCAGGTCGTTCAGCACACCGGGTCGCCCACTGCATTCGTAGGCGATCAGGGTGCCCTGCCCGGAGTCGCCGACGAGGGTATTGCCTTCGGCCACCAGCGAATTCCACGCGTCGATCGGGTCCTGCTCGGTCGGATCGACCACCACGTCGGCACCCATCCGGGCCGCCAGTTCCCGTCGCGCCGCGGCGGGCTCGGCCGCGATCACCACCTTCGCGCCGTGCGCCTTGGCTGCGACGATCGCACCCAATCCGATGGTGCCGCAACCGATCACCAGCGCCGAATCACCGGGCCCCAGGCCGGACTGCTGGACGTGCATCTCCCCGACGTGCAACGGTTCGGCGAGGGTGGCGTGGTCCAGCGACAGCCCGTCGGGCACCTTGCGCACCCAGTAGGCATCCACGACGATCTGCTCACCGAAGGCGCCGTGATAGCTGTTGGAGTAGCCGATGATGGTCGGGATTCCGGTCGCGGTATCGGTGGCCAGGCCGATTCCGGCCACTCGGTCGCCGACGGCGAAATCATCCACGCCGGAAGCGATCTCGGTGACGACACCGGCGTACTCGTGGCCGAGTACGACAGGGCGGGCGGCATCGAAGGCGGCCAGCGGATATCCTGCGGCGACGGCCACGTCGGCGAATCGGCAGGCGTCCTTCGACATCGACAGATCGCTGCCGCAGATCCCGCACGCGGCCACCGCGATCCGGATCTGCCCGGGCCCGAGCGCGGGCGGATCGGCGACGTCGGCCACCGTGAAACGCCCCTCGAAGAACTGTGCTGCGCGCATGATCAGACTCCCGTCGCGGCCGTGCCGTAGTAATCGGTGTGGGCCTTGGTGAGTGCGGTGACGAGCCGGCCGACCAGCAGTTCGTGGTGATCCTCGGCGTATTGCAGACTGGCTTCGCGACCGCGGTTGCGATTCTTGAAATGTGGGACCACCTCGGCGGCGAACAGTTCGTAACTGCGTTTGGTCGCCTCCCAGTCGGCCATGTCGACATGCAGGATCAGCAGGGTGCCGAAGCCGCCGGTCTTGTCGATGAGCCGTTCGATCTGCGCGACGGCCTCGTCCGGCGTGCCGATGATCGCCTGCCCGAATTCACCGAGGGTCTCGTTGCGCCATTGATCGATGATGCCGCGCGGTGTTTCGGCCCATACCGGTCGCTGTCCGGTCTGGCGGTTGACGTAGGCGGCCATCGCGCCGATCCGACGGGAGACCGCCCGCTCGGCGTCGGCGCGCGACTCGGCGAGGAAGATCGGATTCACCAGTCGCCAGGTCGATCGATCGGCCCGGTGGCCGTGTTCGGCGCAGGTCTTCTCGTAGACGCCCCAGTTTCGGTCGAGCGCGTCGAATCCCGAGGGTGAGCTCGCCGCCAGCGACAGCAGCGACAGTCCGTGGGTGCCGGCCAGCACCGAGCCGTTCGGTGAGATGGTGGATGCGGCAGCGACCTCGATACCGGCCGGATCGTAGGTCGGCAGCTGCGCCCGTGCGTCACGCAGCGTGAACCAGTCGGTCTCCATGGTGACCTGCTCACCGCGCAGCAGCGGCAGAATCGCGGCCAGCGCCTCGCCCTGGCGGCGGCGCTGGTCGGAGGGATCGATCCCCATCATGTGCGCGTCGAGCGGAATCTTGCCCGGCCCGGTTCCGAAGATGACCCGGCCGCGCGTCTGCAGGTCCAGCTGGGTGATCCGGTCGGCGGTGACCAGCGGGTGATGGTAGGGCAGCGACACCACGCCGGTTCCGAACCGGATGTGCCGGGTGCGCTCGGCCGCCGCCGCGATGAACAGGTCTGGGGCGGGCACGATTTCGGCTCCGGTGGAGTGGTGCTCCCCCATCCAGGCCTCGTCGAAGCCGAGGTGATCCAGATGTTCCATCAGATCGAGGTCGCGGCGGAGTTGGAGGGCGGGGTCCGCGTCGAGCGGATGGTAGGGAGCGAGGAAGGCCCCGAACCGAATCGAACTGGGGGTCCACATGGACACATCTCCTTTGCACAAGCTGTGATCGAGCTCACTTGTCGAGCACCATGCCGAATGGATCAGTCGATCCAAAAGTGAGCGGCCCACTCACCGGGACTGCCTCGAAAAGGATTCGATATCAGCGTTTTCCGTGCCTACGACGCCCTATGATGGGGCCTGTTATGGATCGATTGATCGACAAGAAGCCCGCACGGACCGCCGTGGCCGACGCGCCCACGGGCATATGTCATCCTCCGGGGATGACGACATCGACCGGTAACCGCCAGGGCAGCGCCACCCGCACCCGGCTGGTGAAGACCGCCGAACGGCTGTTCGCCGACCACGGGGTCGACGCCGTCTCGGTGCGTGCGGTCAACGCGGCCGCCGGTCTGGGGCCGGCATCGGTGAACTATCACTTCGGCACCAAGGACGATCTCCTCGCCGCGGTCCTGCTGGATCTGGGCGCCGGGGTGCGCGACCGCATTCGCGCCCGCGTCGACGAGCTGGCGCAGCGGCCGGAATCACCCACGGCGAGCGAACTGGTACGGGCGGTGACCGAGCCGTATCGAGAGTTGTTGCAGCGCCACCGCACTCGCGGCATGCGCTGGATCAAGATCGTGTCCCAGATGTCGGCGCACGATCACCCCGCCCTCGATGCCGCGGAGGACGACCTGCGCGCGGCCCTGCTCGTTCAGGTACACCGCACCTTCCCGGAAGCGGATCCGGATCGGCTGGAACAGCGCTGGGCGGTGGCACTGATGGTTTTCCTTCAGGCCCTCGCCCGCGCCGACGAGTGGAACGCACGCCGCGGCGCGGCGCCCGGGCCGGCGGCCCTGGCCGAATACGTCGACGATCAGGTCGAATTCCTCATCGGCGGCCTGGTGCAGATGATCCGCTGAGCGAGCGCACCCCACGGGGGCCGAGGCGCGGCGGGCGATCTCGGCCAGGGATACCGACGTCCCGGATTCGGCGAAGGCGCGCTGCGCCGCGGCCAGCACCCGCGCTCGATTGCGGCGCGCATCGCTTCGGTGGCCGGCGCGGTGATCGTGGTCGAGGAGGTGCGAGATTGCAGAATCTCGAGACCTGGCTCGCCACCACGGGCGCGGCCGTCCTGAAATCCCGGTTCGCGGGTGTACCCGGCTGACGGTGACCTCGTCCGGCGAGCAGCGACGCTAGCTCGGCGCTCCGACCAGATCCTGCCCGCGCAACCGCTGGGAGATGACCTGGGTGATGCCGTCGCCGCGCATGCTGACGCCGTACAGCGCGTCGGCGATCTCCATGGTCGGTTTCTGGTGGGTGATGACGATCAGCTGCGACTTCTCCCGCAACTGTTCGAACAACCCGATCAGCCGACGCAGGTTGGTGTCGTCCAGGGCCGCCTCGACCTCGTCCATGACGTAGAACGGCGACGGGCGGGCGCGGAAGATCGAGACCAGGAAGGCCACGGCGGCAAGGGATTTCTCGCCACCGGACAGCAGCGACAACCGCTTGACCTTCTTGCCCGGCGGGCGGGCCTCCACCTCGATGCCGGTGGTGAGCATATCGCCGGGATCGGTCAGCAACAGCCGGCCCTCGCCGCCGGGAAACAGGCGGCTGAAGACCTGGACGAATTCGCGCTCCACATCCTCGTAGGCTTCCGTGAAAACCTGCAGGATGCGGGCATCGACCTCGGCCACGACGTCGAGCAGGTCCTGGCGGGCCTTCTTGACGTCCTCCAGTTGGGTGGACAGGAAGTTGTACCGCTCCTCGAGCGCCGCGAATTCCTCCAGCGCGAGGGGATTCACCTTGCCGAGGGTGGCCAGATCCTTCTCGGCGCGCTTGACCCGGCGTTCCTGGGTGGCGCGGTCGTAGGGCATCTCCTGGGGTGGGCTGACCTGTTCGCCGCGTTCGCGAGCCTGTTCGTACTCCTGCATCTCCAGCGCGGTCGGCGGCATCGGGACGTGCGGGCCGTATTCGGCGACCAGCTCGTCCAGGGCGATACCGAACTGCTCGGCGATGGTGGCTTCCAATTGCTCGATGCGCAGAGCGGATTGGGCGCGGGCCACCTCGTCGCGGTGCACGGCGTCGGTCAACTGAGCCAGCTGCGTGGTCAGCGCCCGCACCCGCTCCTTGGTCTGGTCGACCTGGGCCGCGCATTCGGTGCGCCGGCGGACCAGTTCGTCGCGCCGGGCTGCGGCCTCGCCGACCACGATTTCCAGTTCCGCGGCAATGCGTTCGGCCGATTCGGCGACGACGGCGGCCACCTCCGCGGCCCGGCGCCGCGCGGCCTGCGCGCGTTCGGCGCGGGCCCGGTTCTCCCGCTCGGCACGGGCGGCGCGGCGCAGCGAATCCGCTTTACCGCGAACAGATTCCGCCCGTTCCTCGGCGGTCCGCACCGACAATCGCGCCTCCACCTCCACCGCACGGGCTTCGGCCAGCGCCGCGGCCGCCTGCTCACGTTCCTGACCGGCGGTATCGGTGCCGGCGTCGGCGTCGGAATCCAGATCGGACTGTTCGGATTCGGCGTGGCGCAGCCGGCCCTCGAGTTCGGCCAGGGCGGCGAGATTCTCGTCGCGCGCGGATTCCGCCTCCGCACGCTGGGCCAGCAGCCGTTCGTAGTCGCGCTGGGCACTGCGCGCGGTGGCGCCGAGCCGGCCGAGCCGGTCGTAGATCGCGACCATCGCCTGATCGGATTCGTGCAGGGCCAGCAGCGCCTGATCGACGGCCTGTTTGCGGTCGCTCTGCTCGGCCAGCGCACCCGACAGCGCCGCTTCGACCTGCTCCGCCTCCCGCTGCCAGGACGCCAATTCGGCTGCCGCGGAGTCGATATCGGCCTGCACCTCGATCCGGCTGGGTGCTCGATCGGAGCCGCCGAGCAGCCATCCGGAGCCGCAGAGATCGCCGTCGCGGGTGACCACTCGCAGCTCCGGTCGTACCGCGAGGATGTCGGCGGCGTGTGTCAGGTCGTCGGCGACGACGGTCCCCGCGGTGAGCGCCGCCACCGCGCCGCGCAGCCGATCCGGGTATTCGACCACCTCTGCGAGGGGGCGAGCGCCCGCGGGCAGGTCGCCGAGATCACTGCCCGGGTGTGCCGCGTCGCCGTACACCACGGCCGCGCGGCCGCCGTCGGCGTCCTTCAGCGCGCGCACCGCGGCCTGCGCGGTGCTGTGCGCGTCGGCGGCGATGGCATCGGCGAGCGGTCCCAGCGCGGCGGCGACCGCGGCCTCGAAACCGCTGTGCACCCGCAGCATTCCCGACAGTCGGCCCTGCAATCCGTCGGCCCGCTGGTCGAGCAGCCAGGCGCCGCCGTCCTTGCGCGCCAGACCCATGGTCAGCGCCTCGATCCGGGCGGTCAGCGACGCCACCTTCTTCCCGGCTTCGCGATCACGCTCGCGCAGTTCGGCCACGCGCGCATCGGCCAGTTCCAGGGCTTGGGCGGCGTGTTCGTAGGCGGCGTCGAGTCCCTCCTCGCCGGCGTCGAGTTCGCTCAATTCGCTTTGGACCGACTCGAATTCGGCCTCGGCCGCGTCGCCGCGCTTGCGGGCGGCGGCCAGGGCCTCGGTCAACCGGGCGATATCGCTGTCGGCCGACTGCGCGCGATGTCGCAGGGTATCGACCTGGCCGGCCAGCCGGGCCAGTCCCTCCCGCCGATCGGCGATGGCTCGCACCGCGGCCAGATGCGCCTGTTCGGCGGCCTTGGCGGCCTGTTCCCGCTCGAGCAGCTGATCGCGCGCGGCCTCGAGCGTGGCCGCGGCCACCTCCACGGCTTCCAGCAGTTCGGCCTCCTCGGCCTGCACCCGATCGGCCTCGGCCTCGAGCTGCTCCGGATCGCGGCCGGTCCCGGTGGGCTGTTCGATGGTGAGGTTGCGGGCGCGATCGCGCGCGATCCGGATGGTCGCGTTCACCCGCTCCACCAGCGCCGAGAGCTGAAACCAGGTCTGGGCGGCCGCTTCGGCGCCGGGTGTCAGGCGCGAGAGTTGGAATTCCTGTTGCGCCAGGGCTGCATTCGCGGCATCGAGTTCGGCCTGGACGTTGATCTGTTGTTCCCGCGCGAAGGCTTCCTTGCTCTGCTGGCTCTCCAGCTCCCGGCGGCGGGCCACCAGGTCGTCGGCGGCCAGCCGCAGCCGGGCGTCGCGCAGTTCGGACTGTACGGTGGCCGCGCGCCGGGCGACCTCGGCCTGCCGGCCCAGCGGTTTGAGCTGGCGGCGCAGTTCGGTGGTGAGATCGGTCAGGCGGGCCAGGTTGGCCTGCATCGCATCGAGTTTGCGGACGGCCTTCTCTTTGCGCTTGCGATGTTTGAGCACACCGGCGGCCTCCTCGATGAAGGCGCGGCGGTCCTCGGGCCGGGATTCCAGGATCGCCGACAGCTGTCCCTGGCCCACGATCACATGCATTTCCCGGCCGATACCGGAGTCCGACAGCAGTTCCTGCACATCCATCAACCGGCAGGAGTTGCCGTTGATCTCGTATTCGCCGGCGCCGTCGCGGAACATCCGGCGGGTGATCGACACCTCGGAGTACTCGATGGGCAGGGCACCGTCGGAGTTGTCGATGGTGAGGGTGACCTCGGCCCGGCCGAGCGGTGCCCGGCCCGCGGTCCCGGCGAAGATGACGTCCTGCATCTTCCCGCCGCGCAGCGCCTTCGCGCCCTGCTCCCCCATCACCCAGGTGAGCGCGTCGACGACATTCGATTTGCCGGACCCGTTCGGCCCCACCACACAGGTGATGCCCGGCTCGAGCCGCAACGTCGTCGCGGACGCGAAGGATTTGAATCCCTTCAGCGTCAGACTCTTCAGGTGCACAGTCGGTGAGGGTACCCGGTCGGAGCCGGTAGCCGGACGGATGCCGGGCGAACGTGTTCGCTGCTCAGCTCTCGGTCCCAGCCAATAAGTTAACGATCATTTGCGCTCGGGCGTGAGTAAATGAGATGGTAGAGGCCCGTTTATCGCACAAGGAGTTCTTCGTGAATCTGGACTGGTCGCCCACCGATCTGGCGTTTCGCGACGAGGTGCGGCGCTTCCTGGACGAGAATCTGACCCCGGAACTACGTCGTGCCGGTCGGCTCGCCACCAGCGTCTACCCGGATCACGAGGCCAGCATGCGGTGGCAGCGCATTCTGCACGGCCGCGGCTGGGCCGCACCCGCCTGGCCGGTCGCCTACGGCGGCTGCGACTGGAGCATGACCCAGCACTACATCTTCGATCGGGAATCCACCCTGGCCGGCGCCCCCGCGCTGTCGCCGATGGGGATCCGGATGGTCGCCCACGCGATCATCGCCTTCGGCACCCAGGAGCAGAAGGACTATTTCCTGCCCCGCATCCTCACCGGCGAGGTGTTCTTCTGCCAGGGCTATTCCGAACCGGAGGCGGGCTCTGATCTGGCCTCGCTGACCATGGCCGCGATCTCCGACGGCGACGACCTGGTCTGCACCGGATCCAAGATCTGGACCACCCACGCCACCGCGGCGAATTGGATCTTCGCCCTGGTCCGGACGTCGAAACGGGAGCGCAAACAGCAGGGCATCACGTTCGTGCTGATCCCGATGGACACCCCCGGCATTCAGATCCGCCCGCTGGTCATGACCTCCGGGGAACAGGTGCAGAATCAGGTCTTCTTCGATCAGGTGCGGGTGCCGAAATCGAACGTCATCGGTCGCATCGACGAGGGCTGGACCGTCGCCAAACATCTGCTCAATTTCGAACGCGGTGGTTCGGCCTACGGTCCTGCGCTGCAGGTGCTGGCCGAATCGCTGGCCGAGCACGCGGCCGGCCGGTCCGGCTTCGCCGGCGGCAGCCTGCTCGACGAACCCGCCTTCGCGGCGAAACTCGCCGATGCGCGCATTCGCGCCGATGTGCTGGAAATCCTCGAATACCGCACCATGTCGGCGATTTCGCGAGGGAAGGATCCGGGTCCGGCCGCCTCCACCCTCAAGATCCTGGGCACCGAACTGAGCCAGCGGCTCACCGAGCTCGCCCTCGAGGCGGCGGGTCCGCGCGGCCGCGCCTATCAGCCGCACGCGACCATGCCGGGCGGTCCGGTCGCCGATTTCGTCGCACCCGCCGACGGATATGTCAGCGGCGAACCGTGGCAGGCCGTGGCGCCGCTGCGGTATTTCAACGACCGCGCGGGCTCGATCTACGCGGGCAGCAACGAGATTCAGCGCAACATCATCGCCAAGGCAACCCTGGGACTGTGAGAGATGGACTTCGAATTCACTACCGAACAGCAACTGCTCCGTGACACGGTCGCCGAATTTCTCACCGCCCGTTACGACCTGGAGAAGAGCCGATCCGTAGCCCGGCTCGGCGCCGGGCATCAGCCCGAGATCTGGCGCGGCTTCGCCGAGGAGGTCGGCATCCTGGGCGCGAGCCTGCCCGAGCGCGTCGGCGGTTTCGACGGCGGGCCGATCGAGACCATGATCATCGCCGAGGCGCTGGGCGCCGCCCTGGTGGTGGAGCCGTACGTCGACACGGCCGTACTCGGCGCCGGTCTGCTGCGCCGTGCGGGCGGCGACCGGGCCGAGGACCTGTTGCGCGGCATCGTGGCCGGAACGGTGATCACGGCATTCGCCGCGCTCGAGGCCGAATCCGGGTACAACGCCCACCGAATCGCCACGACCGCACGGCGCGACGGCGCCGAATGGGTCCTCGACGGCGCCAAGATCGCGGTGACGAGCGCGCCGCTGGCCACGCATCTGCTGGTGTCCGCCCGCACCGCAGCGGGCCTGTCGCTGTTCGTCGTACCGGCCGACAGCGCGGGAGTGACCCAGCACGCCTACCGCACGATCGACGAGCGCCGCGCCGCCGATATCGTCCTCGACGGCGTGCGGCTCCCGGCCGACGCCCTGCTCGGCGCCGACGGCGCGGCCGGCGACTCGATCGACCGGGCCGTCGACGAGGCGATCGCGGCGATCTGCGCCGAGGCCGTCGGCGGCATGCGCCGGGTGCTCGCCGACACCGTCGAATACAGCAAGCAGCGCAAGCAGTTCGGTGTGCCGATCGGCAGCTTCCAGGTGCTGCAGCACCGGATGGTCGATATGTATCTCGAACTCGAGCAGGCGATCGCCGCCACCTACCTGGTGACATTGAAGCTCGACGCCGACGCCCCGGTGCGGGCCCGGGCCGCCGCGGCGGCCAAGGCTACCGTCGCTCGGGCGGCCGCATTCATCGGCCAGCACGCGGTCCAGCTCCACGGCGCGATGGGGATGACCGAAGAGCTCGCGATCGGGCATTTCTTCAAGCGGCTCACCGCGATTCGCTACGAGTGGGGTTCGGCCGATCAGCACATCGCCCGCTATGCCGCACTGACACGGGCCTGACCCGGCCACAGCGACCGGGGCGCGGGTCCCATACCGCCCGGCGGCCCCGGACATGTTTTCGGCCGGAATCCGGATCGGATTCCGGCCGAAAACGCGCCGGGGAAACCGGGCTCGCCCCGCCACCGTCGGAAGCGAACCCTTTGGTCATCGGCCCCGACGGGTTCGGGTCACCCCGCCCGCACCCGCGCCGCCGCCCGGCGGCGAATCGGGTTGTGCGGCGTACTCAACGCACGGGGGTGAAATCGCGCGCGGCGATATACGTCGGCCGCGCACGCGAGGCCGAGTACGGGTCCTCGAGCGTGTTCTCCACGCTGTTGAACACCAGGAACACGTTCGAGCGCGGGAACGGGGTGATGTTGTTCGCCGACCCGTGCATGATGTTGGAGTCGAACAGCAGCGCCGAACCGCGGGCGCCGGTGAACTGTGCGATGCCGTACTTGTCGGCCAGCTCGGCCAGATCCTCCTGCGCCGGCACACCGATCTGCTGCTCGCGCAACGATTCCCGGTAGTGCTCCTCCGGCGTCTCACCCTGACACGGCATGAACAGCCGATGCGAACCGGGCAACAGCATGAGACTGCCGTTGAACGGATAGTTGTCGGTCAGCGCGATCGACAGACTCACCGCCCGCGGCGACGGCATGCCGTCCTCGGCGTGCCAGGTCTCGAAATCCGAGTGCCAGTAGAAACCGGCGCCCTCGAATCCGGGCATGTAGTTGACCCGGCTCTGATGGATGTAGACATCGGAACCGAGGACCTGGCGGGCCAGACCCACGACTCGCTCGTCGCGCACCAACTCCGCCACCAGCGCGCTGATCTTGTGCACCTCGAAGATCGAACGAACGCTGTTCGACTTCTTCTCGATGATCACCCGCTCGTCGGCACGCAGGATCGGATCCGCGGCCAGCCGATCGATTTCGGCGGCGATATCGGCCACCTCCATCGGGCTCAGCAATTCATCGATGACCGCGTATCCATCGGCATCGAAGTTCTTCAGCTCCGGTGACGTGACCGTGCCCCACACGGTGGGGTCGGTGCGCTCCACCGGCGGTACCGCTACCGCCGTTCGGGTCCGATAGCGATCGATTCGACTGTCCGCCAACGTCATCGCGGTGTCGTCCTCCTAACTACCTCACTACTCGCCGGCTGCCACCAACGGATAGACGCCGTTCTCGTCGTGTACCTCTTTGCCCGTGACCGGCGGATTGAAGACGCACAGCATCCGCATCAGCGTCCGGGTTTCGATCCGGTGCCGCTCGTGCCCGTTGAGCAGGTACATCGTGCCGGGCGCCAAATCGTAGGTGACATTGTTGGTCAGATCGGTGAGTGTGCCCTCACCCTCCACCAGCCACACCGCTTCGACGTGGTTCTGGTAGTGGAATTCGTGCACGGTATTCGGCTGAATGGTGGTCTCGTGGAAGGAGAATCCCACCCCGTCGCCGCCGAGGATGATCCGCTTGCTGCGCCAGTTCTCGGCCGCGACATCGCGGTCGGTGCCGGTGATCTCGGCAGTTGTCCGCACGATCATGTCAGTTGCCTCCTCGCGCCATGTCGACCGCCCGATCCAGGATGCCCAGACCGTGCTCGAGTTCGTCGTCGGTGATGGTCAACGGCGGAAGCAGCTTCACCACCTGGTCCTCGGCGCCGGAGGTCTCCACCAGCAGCCCCTCCTCGAACGCGATGCTGGACACCTTGCCCGCCTCGGACGGGTCGTCGAACACCAGGCCCTGCACCAGCCCGCGACCGCGGGTCGACACACCCTCGAAGTTCTCCGAGAGCGCCTCGAACGACTTTCGGATCTTGTCGCCCTTGGCGAGAGTGGACTGCTCGAGGCGATCGTCGCTCCAGTAGTGCTCCAGGGCGACCCGTGCGGTCACGAACGCCGGATTGTTACCGCGGAAGGTGCCGTTGTGCTCACCGGGGGTCCACTGGTCGAGCTCGCGCTTCATCAGCACCAGCGCCAGCGGCATACCGTAGCCGCCGATCGACTTCGACAGCGTGACGATGTCCGGGGTGATGCCCGCGATCTCGAAGGAGAAGAACGGCCCGGTGCGACCGCAGCCCATCTGAACGTCGTCGACGATGAGCAGGATGCCGCGCGCCGCGCACGCCTCCGACAGCTTCCGCAGCCATTCGGCGCGTGCGACGTTCACGCCGCCCTCACCCTGCACGGTTTCCACGATCACCGCCGCAGGCTTGTCCACACCGGAGGAATTGTCATCGAGAACACGTTCCATCCACGCCAGGTCGTCGTCGGCGCCGTCCAGATACCCGTCGTAGGGCATCGGAGTCGCGTAGGTCAACGGTACCCCGGCGCCCGCGCGCTTGGTCGCGTTACCGGTCACCGACAGTGCGCCGAGGGTCATGCCGTGGAAGGCGTTGGTGAAATTCAGAATCTGGGTGCGGCCGGTCACCTTGCGGGCCAGTTTCAACGCGGATTCGACCGCGTTCGCACCGGTAGGACCGGGAAACTGCACCTTGTAGTCGAGGCCGCGCGGGTCCAGCAGGACATTGTTGATCGTCTCGAGCAATTCACGCTTCGCGACGGTCGACATATCCAGTCCATGGGTAATTCCGTCGCGGGCGATGTAATCGATCAGCGCCTCTTTCAGAACGGGATTGTTATGCCCGTAATTGAGCGCTCCGGCGCCCGCGAAGAAATCGAGGTAATCACGTCCGCTACCGTCGCGCAGCCAGGCTCCGGAAGCGGTGTCGAAGAGCGTCGGCCACGAACGGCAATAGCCGCGCACATTCGACTCGAGCGATTCGAAAACGGTCATCTCAGCGGTGGTCATCGATGATCCTTCCTATCGTTTGCACCACCCTGCAGTGGTGCGATCCGGTACAGGTCCTCGGATTCGTGCCCGTCCGGAAAATCTCGTGGCTCGAACAACGTCTGGCGGGTCATTTCCGCGCCGCGGCGGCGAGCCAGCGAGGCGAACATCGCCAGTGACGCTTCGTTGTCCGGCGAAACAGTGGTCTCCAGCGTCGAAACACCCTGGGCGGCAACCTTTTCCACCAGTCGATCCAGCATCGCCACACCCACGCCGCGGCCGCGGAAGGCGTGGTCGACGGCGACCTGCCAGATGAACAGCGTGCCCGGCGACTGCGGGCGCAGATAACCGGTGACGAACCCCGCGATATCCGAGTCGATTTCGGCCACGACGGAGGTCGATCGGAAGTCACGGCACCACAGCAGATAGGCGTAGCTCGAATTGGCGTCCAACACCTGGGAATCGACGGCGATCCGCCACATCCGCGCTCCGTCACCGACCCGCGGCGCACGAATCAGCGCAGGGGAGGAAGTGTTGCGACGGCCATCGGCGTCATCGGTATCGGGAGAACTGAAAGGCATACTCCGCGTTCGGGTCTGCATCACCTCTTCAGAATTGCCCGCGAACGTTGAGGCTTATCGTGCGACTACTTTACGGTTGTGTTACAGAAGTATGATCGGTGAATTTCGTCACGGTGGGCAACCACACGATGAATCGGGCACCGCCGCCGGGGCGGTCGTCACATTTCACGCGGCCACCGTGCGCGGCCACGGTTTCGGCCACCAATGCCAATCCGATTCCGGTGCCGGAACGTTTCCCACGCCGCACCGTCACGAATCTTTCGAAGATGCGCTGGCGGTCCTGCGGAGCCACTCCCGGACCGCAATCGTCGACCGTGATCACCATTTCGTCACCAGCGCGATCGACCCCGACCGCGACCACCCCGCCGCCGTGCCGCTGCGCATTCTCGAGCAGGTTGACGATCGCACGTTCGAGTTCCAGCTTGCGGCCGGTCACGATTCCGTCGTCGGAGACGGTCAGCAGATCCGGTGGATAGCGCATCTCCGCGAGTGTGTGGGTGAGCAGTTCGCGCACCGACAGCGGTTCGGCATCGGCGCCGTGCATCCGCGCCTCGGCCCGGGCCAGCGCCAGCAGATCGTCGAGCAACCTGCGCAGATGATCGAGTTCGGCGCGTACCAACTCCAATGCCCGCCGCGCTCGTTCCGGCAGCTGATCCTCGTAGCGCGACATCACCCCGACGCTGGTGGTCAGGGTGGTGAGCGGGGTCCGCAATTCGTGACTCACATCACCGACCAACCGGCGCTCGCGATCGATGCGGTTCTGCAGCGAATCGACCATGGTGTTGAAGGCGTCCACGGTCGGGGCCAGATCCGGATCGTCGGTATCGGGCAGCCGGGTGCCCAGTTCCCCCGAGGCGATCTTGGCGGCGGTGCCGGTGACCTGCCGCAATGGTTCCAGCAACCGATGCGACAACCACACTCCGAAGATCGCGCCGATCACGGTGCCGCCGAGCCCGCAGGCCACCGCGGTCCGCCACACGCCGTCCCCGATCCTCGCGATCAGCACGGCCAACAGTGCGGACACCAAACCGGTGACGGTGAACGCGACGATCACCCGGCCGCGCAGCACCTGGCGGCGCGGCAGGCGCGGGAATCTAGCGCTGCACATCGAGGCGGTAGCCGAGCCCGCGCACGGTTACCACGATCGCCGGTTCCGACGGATCGCGCTCGATCTTGGTCCGCAACCGCCGCACGTGCACGTCCACGATGCGCTCGTCGCCGAAAAAGCCACGGTCCCAGACCCGTTCGAGCAGAACGCTACGCGAGAGCACTCGCCCGGGCGTCTCCGCCAGTTCACACAGCAAGCGGAATTCGGTCAACGTCAGATGCAGTTCCTCGTCGCCGCGGCGAACGGTCCCGCTGTCGGCCGAAAGCACCAGCGGCGCTTCGGGATAGGCGTCCAGCACGACCTCCTTCGGGGCCGGCGGCTCCACGGCCTGCTGGGCACGGCGGCGCAGCGCCCGCATCCGTGCGGTGATCTCCTTGATCTCGAACGGCTTGGTCACGAAGTCGTCGGCGCCGGCCTCCAGCGCGGCCACCACATCGTGAGTGTCGTCACGCGCGCTGACGACGATGATCGGCACGTCGTGATCGCGACGGATCTCACGGATACAGGTGAACCCGTCCATCTCGCCGAGCATCAGATCGACGATCATCACATCCGGTGCGCCGTTGTCGCGGAGATGTTCGAGCGCGTCCTCGGCCTCCTCGGCCTCGGCGACGTCGTAGCCCTCATCCTCCATGGCCAGCCGCAGCGCGCTACGGACCCGGTCGTCGTCCTCTACGATCATCAAATTCGCACTCATCACTACACCTCGTCCAGCTGCGCGTCATCGGACGGCGAATTCCCGGCCTGCCCGTTCGTCGCAGGTGCGAGCGGCCGCGCAGCCTCTGGTCTCACACCGTCTTCTCATAACCACATCCCTGACCGGCACCGGCGGCGAATCACGCGGCGCCGGACATGCCGGCTGATCGGTCCCTGAGCGCCCTGCGGGCACACAACAGTAACTGGAGTACCCGGCGCGCCCATGCGTAAACACGGGGCAACACGACCGAGGTGCAAGCACCTCGAAAAGCCCCGTAAACTACGTACCGAGACAGTAAGGCGATTGGTGCGCTGCGGGGGACTTGCCCAAGCGCACGGCTAACGCAGGAGACACCATGTCCACTCGCCGCTGCCGATTCAGTGTCGCACTGGGAACTGCCCTGATGACGGTGCTGATGGCTGCGTGCTCGTCCTCCCCGGACCCGTCGTCGGCGACGACGCACGGCACCCCGGGCCCCGCCGCACCGGCGATCGCCATGGTGCCGGCGGCCGGTAGTGCCGACGTCGATCCGCTCGGCACCATCGAGGTGAGCGCCACGGACGGCATCCTCACGGATGTCACGTTGACCAACGAAGAGGGAAAACAGGTCGACGGCACGCTCAATCCGGACCGGACGGCGTGGAAACCGAGGGTTCCGCTCGGCTACGGCCACACCTACACGATGAGCGCGAAGGGCATCACCGTCACCGGTCCCAGCGGGCCGATGACGTCCACGTTCACCACGCTGACCCCGAGCAACCAGGTCAAGGCGTATCTGACCACCACCGGCGGCCAGCCCCTGGCCGAAGGGGGAACCTACGGCGTCGGCACGGTGATCGTCGCCCACTTCGACGAGGCGGTCGGCGACCGCGCGGCGGCCGAGAAGCGGCTGTCGGTCACCACGGATCCGCAGGTCCAGGGCTCGTGGTTCTGGTTCGACGACAAGAACGCGCACTGGCGGCCGCAACAGTATTGGAAGCCCGGAACCAAGGTCACGGTGGCGGCGAACATCTTCGGCGCACAGCTCGGCCCCGGGCTGTTCGGCCAGGAGGATTCCAAGACGAGTTTCGTCATCGGCGACTCGCACGTCTCCATCGCCGACGACAACACCCACGAAGTGCAGGTGTTCGAGAACGGCAAGCTGGTCCGGACCATGCCCACCTCGATGGGGCGCGGCGGCAGCGAACAGGTCGGTGGCAAGACGATCTACTTCAACACCCCCGCCGGCATCTACACCGTGATGGGCAAGGGCAATCCGGTGATCATGGATTCCTCCAGCTACGGCCTGCCGGTGAATTCGCGCCTGGGGTACAAGGAGTCGATCGGCTGGGCCACCCAGATCAGCGGTGACGGCATCTACCTGCACCAACTCGACTCCACGGTCTGGGCGCAGGGTAATACCGACACCTCGCACGGCTGCCTGAACCTGAACCTCGAGAACGCGCGCTGGTTCTACAACTTCTCGATCCCCGGCGACGTGGTCGAGGTCCGCAACACCAGCGGACCGCCACTGCCCTCGTGGAACAACGGCGACTGGATCGTGCCGTGGGACCAGTGGCTGGCGGGGAGTGCGCTGCACTCCTGATCGCTGCCACCCACCGATCCCCCGCCGCACGGGTCAGCGCCGCGTCGGGAAGCGACGGTCCAGGTCGAGATTCACGCCGAGGACGTCGACCCTGGGCTCACCCAGAAAGCCCAGGTCACGCCCGTCGGTGTGCGCCGCCACCACCGCGGCGACCTGCTCGACCGGGATACCCCGTGCGGCCGCCACCCGCGCGCTCTGGAGCTGCGCGTAGCGCGGTGAGATGTGCGGGTCCAGTCCGGAACCCGACGCCGTGACCGCATCGGAGGGCACCGGGGTATCGGCCGGTGCGTCACCACGGATCGGGACGACGAGTCCGGCCGAATAGTCCGTCCCGGGCTGGGCGCAGTCCACCCGGACCCCGCGGTAGGCAGCCTGGAACGGCACCGCCGGACACGCCTCGTTCACGCTGACGACCTTGGTGGGCGCGGTAACCTCCCCGTGGCCGTCGCGCGGACCGAAGATCGCCAGCACCGCACCGACCCCACCGGGCGTGCAGAACGGTCGCGCCCCGGAGACGCCCTCGCGCTCGCCGATCTGTTTGCTGCGCGCGCACACCGTGGTCAGCAAACCGGCCTTCGATTGCGACGGCTCCGCCGCCAGGGTGTCGACGACATCCTCCGGCCCTTTGTTGCCGAACCCGGTGTTGGTGGGGTCGTAGCCGTCGGGGCGGCTGCCGTCGGCAGGGGCGGAATTCGACGGGCGCGTCTGGAAGTACTGCGGCAGCGCCGTACCGTTGCCGTCGGTGAACGCCTGACCGATGAGGCTGCTGCCCACCAGCTTTCCGTCCCGGTGGACGAGCGAACCCTCGGCCCGGTCGTGCAGGCCCGGCACCTGCGCGACCGCGAAAACTGCCAGCGGATAGGCGATTCCGGTGATCGCCGTCAGCACGAGCAGTGCCCGCATCGCGGCCAGATGCTGGCGGAACCAGGTGGTGTATCGCATCGAGAACGAAGACATATCAGGACATCCCAGGCAGGAATCGGACGACAAGGTCGATGAGTTTGATGCCGATGAACGGGGCGACGATACCGCCGGCTCCGTAGATGGCGAGGTTGCGGCTCAACAGCTTCGACGCACTCGACGGGCGATAGTCGACGCCGCGCAGCGCCAGCGGAATCAGCGCCACGATGACGATCGCGTTGAAGATCACCGCCGACAGGATCGCCGACTGCGGACTGTGCAACCGCATCACGTTGAGCACGTCCAAACCCGGGAACAACGCCACGAACAGCGCGGGAATGATCGCGAAGTACTTGGCGATGTCGTTGGCGATGGAGAAGGTCGTCAACGCGCCCCGGGTGATCAGCAACTGTTTGCCGATCTCGACGATCTCGATCAATTTGGTCGGATCCGAATCCAGATCGACCATGTTGCCGGCCTCCTTGGCCGCCGACGTTCCGGTGTTCATCGCCACGCCGACATCGGCCTGCGCGAGCGCCGGGGCGTCGTTGGTGCCGTCGCCGGTCATGGCGACCAGGCGGCCGCCGGCCTGTTCGCTCTTGATCAGCGCCAGCTTGTCCTCGGGGGTGGCCTCGGCCAGGAAGTCGTCGACTCCGGCCTCGTCGGCGATCGCCTTGGCGGTCAGCGGATTGTCGCCGGTGATCATCACCGTGCGAATTCCCATGCGGCGCATCTCGTCGAAGCGTTCTCGCATGCCCTGTTTCACCACATCCTTCAGGTGGACGACACCGAGCAACCGGGCTCGCCCGTCGACCAGTTCGCCGACCACCAGCGGTGTGCCGCCGGAGGCAGAGATGCCGTCGACGGTCCGCCCGACCTCCTCCGGCACCGAACCACCGTGGGCCCGAACCCATTCCGTGACCGCGCTCGCCGCGCCCTTGCGCAATTGATGTCCGTCGCGCAGATCCACGCCCGACATCCGGGTCTGGGCGGTGAACTCCACCCAATTCGCGCCCGCGAGCTCACCCGGAGTGCGTTCGCGTTTGCCGTAGGCGGATTTCGCGAACACCACGATCGAGCGGCCCTCGGGTGTTTCGTCGGCGAGGCTGGAAAGCTGTGCGGCGTCGGCCATCTCGTCCGCGGTGACACCCGGCATGGGGACGAAGGCCGCGGCCTGCCGGTTGCCGAGGGTGATGGTGCCGGTCTTGTCGAGCAGCAGCGTGTTCACATCGCCGGCGGCCTCGACCGCGCGACCCGACATCGCCAGCACATTGCGCTGGACGAGGCGGTCCATCCCGGCGATGCCGATCGCCGACAGCAGTGCGCCGATGGTGGTCGGGATGAGGCAGACCAGCAGCGACACCATCACGATGCCGGTGATGCCGTGCGCGGTCAGCGCCGCGCTGTCACCGACTCCCGGATTGTTCACCTTGGCGAAGATCGCGGGCGGCTGCAACGTCACGACCGCGAACACGAAGATGATCGTCAACGCGGCCAACAGGATGTTCAGCGCGATCTCGTTGGGTGTCTTCTGCCGGCTGGCGCCTTCCACCAGCGCGATCATCTTGTCGATGAAGCTGCCGCCCGGCTCCTGGGTGATCTCGACGACGATGCGGTCCGAGAGCACGGTGGTGCCGCCGGTGACCGCGGACCGGTCGCCGCCGGATTCGCGGATCACCGGCGCCGATTCCCCGGTGATCGCCGATTCGTCGACCGAGGCGATGCCCTCGACGACGTCGCCGTCACCCGGGACCACCTGCCCGGCCTCGACCACCACGTGATCGCCACGCCGCAGCTCCGGCGCGGGGACCCGCTCCTCGAGCGGCGCCTCGGCGCCCGGATGCCAGTTCACCAAACGCCGGGCGACGGTGTCGGTCTTCGCTTTTCGCAAGGTGTCGGCCTGCGCCTTGCCGCGGCCCTCGGCGACGGCCTCGGCCAAGTTGGCGAAGATCACCGTCAACCACAGCCAGAGCACGATCGCCCACGCGAAGACCGTGGGACGAGCGACAGCGAGGATCGTCGACCACACTGCGCCGATCTCCACGATCAGCATCACCGGATTGCGCCACAGCGTGCGCGGATCCAGTTTGCGCAGCGCCTCGGGCAGCGATCGCGCCAGCAGCGCCGGATCGAACATCCCCCGGGACATCCGGCGCGGGGATGGGTCGGCGCCGCGGCGGGCGGTCACCGAATCGGTTGTCGGAGCGGTCATGTCAGTGAATTCCTTCGGCGAGCGGCCCGAGCGCCAGCATGGGCAGGAAGGTCAGGGCGACCAGGATCAGCGTCACGCCGGCGACCATGCCGACGAACTGCGGCCGATGCGTCGGCAACGTGCCGATCGATTCGGGCGTATGCCCTTGGCGAGCAAGCGATCCGGCCAGCGCGAGCACCAGGACGATGGGGATGAACCGGCCGAACACCATCGCCAGGCCGAGGGCGGTGTTCCACCACACGGTGTTGCCGCCGAGCCCGGCGAAGGCCGAGCCGTTGTTGTTGGCGGCCGAGGTGAAGGCGTAGAGCACCTCCGACAGGCCGTGGGGTCCGGAGTTCGCCATCGCCGCGCGCTCGCCCGGCAATGCCATCGCCAGGGCGGTGCCGACCAGTACGATCAGCGGACTGACCAGGAAATACGATGCGGCCAACTTGATTTCGCGCGGGGTGATCTTCTTGCCGAGATATTCCGGTGTGCGCCCGACCATCAACCCCGCGACGAAGACGGTGATCACGGCCAGGATCAACATGCCGTAAAGACCGGATCCGACGCCGCCGGGCGCGACCTCGCCCAGCTGCATGTTCACCATCGTCATCATGCCGCCGAGGCTGGTGTAGGAATCGTGGGCGGAGTCGACCGCGCCGGTCGAGGTCAGCGTCGTCGACGCGGCGAACGTCGCGGAATCCGTGACGCCGAACCGGGTTTCGACTCCCTCGAGCGCCGAGCCGACCGCCGTGGGCACGGTGCCGTGGTGACGCAACTGGAGGAAGTTGGTCAGCGTCACGCTGATCAGCGCGAGCACACCCATCACCGACACGATGGCGAAACCCTGCCGGGTGCTGCCCACCATGCGGCCGAAGGTGCGCGGTAGCGAGAAGGCGATCAGCAGGATCAGGAAGATCTCGACCCAGTTGGTCCAGGCCGTCGGGTTCTCGAACGGGTGCGCGGAGTTCACGTTGAAGAAGCCGCCGCCGTTGGTGCCCAGCAGCTTGATGCTCTCCTGCGAGGCCACCGGCCCGCCCGGAATCGTCTGCGTCGCACCGGCGACCATCTGCGCGACCTGATCGTGCAGGTGGAAGTTCTGGATCGCGCCACCGGCGATCAGCACGATCGCGAAGACGAACGCGACGGGCAGCAGGATCCGGAGGGTGCCGCGCACCAGATCGACCCAGAAGTTGCCGAGGTCGCCGGTGTGGCGGCGAGCGAACCCGCGTACCAGCGCGACCGCGACCGCCATCCCGACCGCGGCCGAGACGAAGTTCTGCACGGCCAGGCCGGCCATCTGGACCAGATGACCCTGGGTCGACTCACCGGCGTAGTTCTGCCAGTTGGTGTTGGTGACGAAGCTGATCGCGGTATTCCACGCCAGCGCCGCGGTCATCTCGGTCCCGGGTTCGTGCAGATGCAGCGGCAGCCGGCCCTGAATCAGCTGCAGGAAGAACAGCAGCAGGACGCTCATCGCGGAGAAGGCCAGTACGCTGCGGGCGTAGATGCCCCAGGTCTGCTCCACTCCGGGCTGGACCCCGATGGCGCGATAGACGATGCGTTCGGCCCGCGAGTGTCTCGTGCCCGAATACACCCGGTACATGTAGTCGCCGAGCGGGATGTGGACCGCCGCGAGCGCGACGAGAAGGGTCGCCACGAAGACGACCCCGGCAGTGGTTGTGCTCACCTAGAACCTTTCCGGGAACAGCAGCGCCGCAACCATGTAGCCGGCGACGCCGAGCGCCAGGATCAGACCGACGATGTTCTCGATCACAGCCGTTCCACCCCCCGTTGGAGCAGACCGAGCAGGGCGAAGATCGCCACGGTCACGACGGTGAACACCGCGACAGACATAGTGCAAACCTCTCTGTTGACGGCATCCGGATGCGGATGCGCCGCAGTGAGTGAAGCGCGGCGAACCATCGGATTTCGAGGGCGTTGACGGGTTCTTAGCGGGGTCGGCGGCCGCCTTGACGGGGCGCTTACGGATCGGCCGATTGCGAGTACGGCGTCAAGGTCGGCGGCCGCCCCGTCAAGGAGTCGTAAAAATCTCCGGATTTCGCCGTTCCCGGCGGTACACAGTGGGAAGTTCGGATCGAGCAGGTCGTCCGGCGATGTGCATACGAGACAGTGACGAGGAGACGGCAGTGCCGGATTTCGCGGTCGCGGCGGCGGTGATCATCGGCTTCGTCTGTTGTACGACGGCGCTGCGCGTGGCGGGCGGGAAAACACCCCGCGTCGTGCGGGCGCCGCGCAGAACACGACGTCCGAATCGCGCGATGATGGATCTGTGAAGCGCGGGCAGCTACGCATCTACCTCGGGGCGGCGCCCGGCGTCGGTAAGACCTACGCGATGCTCGGCGAGGCCCACCGACGGCTGGACCGCGGCCGCGACGTGGTGGCCGCCGTGGTCGAGACCCACGGCCGACGCCGGACCGCGGAACTGCTCGACGGTATCGAGCGCATCCCACCGGCGGTGCGTACCTATCGCGGCACCCGGATCGGCGAGCTGGATCTCGAGGCGGTTCTGCGCCGCGCACCCGCGGTGGTGCTGGTCGACGAACTCGCGCACACCAACGTGCCGGGTTCGAAGAACGAGAAGCGCTGGCAGGACGTGCACGAACTGCTCGACGCCGGCATCGACGTCATCTCCACGGTGAACGTGCAGCATCTGGAGAGCCTCAACGACGTGGTCGAACAGATCACCGGCGTGGTGCAGCGGGAAACGGTGCCGGACTGGGTGGTTCGCGGCGCCGACCAGGTGGAGTTGGTCGACATCACCCCGGAGGCGTTGCGGCGCAGGCTCTCCCACGGCAATGTGTACGCCGCCGACCAGGTCGACGCGGCCCTGCGCAACTACTTCCGTCCCGGAAACCTCACGGCGCTACGGGAATTGGCGTTGCTGTGGCTGGCCGATCAGGTCGACGCCGCGCTGGCGAAGTACCGGGCCGATCACAAGATCACCGCGACCTGGGAGGCGCGGGAACGCGTGGTCGTGGCGGTCACCGGCGGCCCGGAATCGGAGACCATCGTGCGCCGGGCGAGCCGGATCGCGACCAAATCCAGTGCCGAGCTGATCGTCGTCCACGTGCTGCGCGGCGACGGCCTGGCCGGGGTGTCGACCCAGCGCCTGCATCGGCTGCGCGATCTCGCGGCGAGCCTGGGATCCAGCCTGCACACCGTGACCGGGGAGAACGTCCCCGACGCACTGCTGGATTTCGCCCGTCAGGTCAACGCCACCCAGCTCGTGATCGGGACCTCGCGGCGGTCGCGCTGGGCCCGCATTCTCGATCAGGGCATCGGGGCGACCGTGGTGCAGCGGTCGGGAAGTATCGACGTGCATATGGTCACCCACGACGAGGCCCAGCGCGGTTTCCGCCGGGCCGGACTGCTGCGCGGCCCACGTTCGGCCCTGTCGTGGCCGGCCGCGCTGATCGTGCCGACCCTGATCACGATGCTGTGCTACCTGTGGCTGGATTCGGTGCTGGACCTCGCGGGCGACAGCGCGCTGTATTTCGTAGGCGTGATCGCCGTGGCACTGCTCGGTGGTGTCGCGCCCGCGACCCTGTCCGCGGTGCTGGGCGGCGTGCTGCTCAACTGGTTCTTCACCGCGCCGCGCTACAGCCTCACCATCGCCGAACCCGACAATCTGCTGACGATCGTGGTGATGGCGGTGGTGGCCGTGGCGGTGTCCGCCTTGGTCGACATCTCCGCCAATCGGACGCGGGAGGCGCGCACCGCCTCGCGGGAGGCGGAACTGCTGACACTGTTCGCCGGTGCGGTCCTGCACGGCGCCGACCTCCCCGATCTGCTCGAACGCGCGCGCGAGATCTACGGCCAGCGCGCGGTCAGCTTCGTCCGCGACGACGAGGTGATCGCCTGTGTCGGCGCCGATCCGGCGCGCACACCGGGCGCCGCCGACACCGCGATCGGTGCCGGCGACGAGGAGCACTGGCTCCTGCTGAGCGGGCGCGCTCTCACCCCGGGCGACCGCCGGGTG
>NZ_BAGM01000092.1 GCF_000308855.1 Nocardia veterana NBRC 100344
GAACCCACCCGGAGAAGGTGGCGGATCAGGCCGGGCGGTGGCGAATGGCGTCGACGTAGGCCCGGGAAACGGTGCAGGTCAGCAGATCGAGCATGTCGACGAGAAAACTGCGGTCGGCCACCGGATCGGTGGTACCGGTTCCGCCCGCCGGATCGATCCGGTTCAAGGTGCGTTTCACCCCGTCGTGGATGGCGTGCTGCACCAGATCGATCGGAATTCCGTCCCGTGCCCAGTCGGCCGCGGCGTACTCGAGCCGCCGGAGGGCGAGCGCGGCGCCGGAGGGTGCGTCGCCCAGCAGGATGAGCGCCAGTTCGAATCCCATTCGCATCACTATGGCGGGATCGGAAGATAATGCGCTCCTGGACTTTTCGGAATCGTATCCATCGCCCTCCGCGGATTCCGCATCCCAGGAGTCGTAGGCCGGCATCGCGCTCCTTCCGTGCGCCCGATCCCCATCGCACACACGAAGGTAACGGTGGTGCGCGGTGATTACGAGAGCTCGGCGTGGGTTGGCCCAAACATCCGAATCACAGGCCCCCGATGCTGTGAGATCTCCCAAATATCGGCGAATTCAGCGCGCGCGACCGGAATCCGGGCGCAGTCGGCCGGCCTCGACCAGAGTCAGATACGCGACGCGTTTACGCGGACACTCCGCACGCCGGCAGCCCCGATGTCGCTGCATGACCGAATGCGCTTCGGCAACCGACATCGGATGGTCGGGGGCCTCGTGCGGCCATCCGACCGGCCAAACGGATCCGTCCACCATCGTGACTCCTGCTGTGCCCGGCTGTCGCCGAAACCGTGATAGCCTGAACGTGATACATGCTAGCGTGATTATCACGCGAATGAAAGCGATTGGGGCGGAAGAGATTTCGTCGGCGATATGACCAGCACCCAGCTACGCCCGGTTTCGGCCACCTCCCGGGCCACGCCTCGCGCCGATACGCTGACAGCCATGGGAGCCCGATTACGTACTGCGCGAAAATTACTGCTGGGCCGCGAAATCGAACATATGATCAGCGTGGCCGGAATCAATCAGGCGGAGGCCGCCCGGATCATCGACACCAGTCAGAGCCGGATCGCGATGCTGATCAACGGCGCCAGCTCGATTACCGTCGGTGATCTCGAACGACTCGCGGTCGCATTGGGTTTCACCGATCCCGGATATCTGGAGAGCCTCGAAGCCCTGCGCCGGGACAACCACAAACGCGGGTTCTGGAACACCGGTCACCGCCGCGCTTATCTCGAGGAATTGCGCCTCCTGGTCGATCTCGAGGCCCACGCCAGCCTGCTGCGGGTCGCCGAGGCCGAGATCGTGCCCGGCCTGATCCAGTGCGAGTCCTATATCCGCGCGCTGCACGAGCCACCGCCGGATGCGGTGGTCTCGGCCGACGACCCGCGGGTGACGCTCGAGGACTCGGTACGCGCGCGCCTGGCGCGGCAGGACATCCTGACCGGACCCGCGGCCCCGCGGTTCCACGCCGTCCTCTCGGAATCCTGTCTGCGCCGCGAATACGGCGGCCGGGCGGTGATGGCCGAGCAGTTGGAATACCTTCTCGCCCTGGCGGATCGGCCCAACATCACCCTGCAGGTGCTGCCGTTCACCGTCGCCCCCCGCGGCGCCGGGATGGAGGATCGATTCACTCTGGTGCGGGTGCCCTCCCCCGGCGCTGCCGGCGATCTGGACATGGCGATCGTGGAGAGCCAGGGCGATATCCGCTACATCGACGACAAACCCGCGGTGGCGGCCCGGGAGATCGTCTGGGACCGATTATCCGCGGCCGCGGCGGATCCCGATCACTCCCGCGAGTTCATCGCCGGAATCGCGCGGTCGTTCCGACACGGGAGCGTCACCGGGACGTGACGCACCGTCCGTAATCTGCAAAGCCTAAGGAGTGCCGGACAGCTATGAGCGACAACGACTTTCCCGCCCGCGACTTCGATGCCAGCCGCCCGTCGGCGGCGCGCATGTATCACTACTACCTGTCCGGACAGGCACTGTTCGACGTCGACAAGATATTCGGCGAGCAGGTGTTCGCGGCATTTCCGCACATCGGCGCCTGGGCGCGGCACAATCGTGGTTTCCTCGGCCGCGCAGTGGGTTTCATGGCCTCGCGCGGCATCCGCCAGTTTCTCGACATCGGCGCCGGCTTACCCGCGACCGGTAGCACGCATGAGGTCGCGCGGGCGGTCGCGCCGCGCGCGCGGGTCGTCTACGTCGACAACAACACCGAGGCCGTGGCCCGCGGCCTGCGACTGTTCCGGGAGACCGACGCACTCGCCACCACCGCGTTCGTCGATGCCGATGTGCGTTGTCCGGACGACATTTTCGACCATCCCGAGACCCGGCGGCTGATCGATCTCGACCAACCACTGGGCCTGCTCATCGTCAGTGTGTGGCCCTTCGTACCCGACAGTGACCGCCCGTATCGGTTGATGACCCAACTACGGGACCGGCTGCCCCGCGGCAGTTACGTGGCAATGAGCCATGCCGCATCGGACGAGGCGTCCGACGAGGTCGCACGCGGCCTGGCCGCGGTCGCGGAGCTCTATAAACGGACCTCCGATCCGGTAACCCTGCGTCGCCGTGACGATTTCGCCGCCTTCTACGACGGCCTCGAACTCCTGGCCCCGGGGATCGTGCACGCACCCGAGTGGCGACCCGTCTCACCGGTGGACATGGAGGATCCGGCTCGGCCGTGTAATTTCGCGGCCGTCGGCTACAAGCCGTAGCCGGCACGGTCGGCGCGGCGATCCGCGCATCGGTGCGCCGGCGGCTTTACTCCGTAGAAAGGGCATCCGATGACGCGGCCACCGACCTTCACCGCAGGCGAATTCCGCAAGGCCTCAGCCAGTTCCCCCCATCAGAACTGCGTGCGGATCGCACGCAAACACGGATGGACCGCCGTCTGGGACGATAAACGCGCCACCACCGCGACCACCGGCAGCACCGCGCTGCCGACCGCGGAACTGCTACTCCTTCGCGACGAGCAGTTCGACCACTACCAGGATGGCGTCCGTGCCGGACGCACGCACCGATTACCGATCACGCAGAGCCGGCGCTCCGACGGACGCTACGTTCTGCGTGCCCAAACCGACACGCCCACAACAGGTGTCGAGCTGATCTTCGATCGCGCCGAACTGGATGCGTTCCATCACGGCATCCGAACCCACGAATTCGATCTTCACCGCTTCACGCCCGCCGACGGCGAGCACAGCGACCCCGCGACCGCCCTGACCGATCGAATACCGGCCTAGCGGTTCGCTTTTCGATTCCGGTGCCCGCCCTCGCGGGCACCGTCACCGCTGCGGCTCAGTTGCGCTCCGGATCCCCGGGCGCCGCGGCGTCCAGCTGTACCCGAACGGTGACGCGCCCGCGCTCATCACGCTGCGCGACGGCGTGCCCGGTGCGGTCGCCGCCCGGCAGATGCAGGGTGATCGGCCCACCGTCCCCGGTGAAGTTGCGCCACCAGCTCTTGCGATCCGGCATCGCCACGCCGATCAGAATCGAATCGCCCGAGCGCCGGTAGTTCACCGGCGTGCTGAAGCTCTTGCCCGAGCGGCGGCCCACATAGGTGATCTCCACGAACCCCTTGCGCATCAGCGGGCCGATGACCGGCGCCTCCGTCAGCGCGAGAACCACCGAATTGAAGCCGCGCACGGCCGATTTCACATCCACCGATGCCTCCTACCAGAGCCGGAAGTGCCGAGGACCTTCACTCTACCGACGAGTGGCGACACCGCACGACGAGCGGGTCGCCGCTCAGACGGGCCGGACGTCGCGGGCCGTCGCAGGCGCTCGCGGCGTGGTCCGGCCGCAGCGTCCCGGCCCGCGATATCCGGCTGCGCCGCGGCCGTGCGCCGGACCGTCGGCGGCGTGGTCCGGTGCTCGCACCGACGTTCCCGTGATCCTGTCGATCGTCGTCTCCGCCCGCGCATCGATGACGGCCAGTCCGGCGCCGATGCCCACGGCCGGTCCGGCGACCGCGCCCGGCGCGAAGGCCGCGACCGCCGCATTCCGCCACGCCGACGGGCCGGAGATATCGCGCAGCATCGAGCGCCACACCCGGAGCCCGTCGGCGGCCGCATCACAGATCCGCAGGTAGGGCGCGGCGGCGGCACCGGCGGCGAGAATCACGGCGGCACCGGCGAGGCAGTCGAGCAGGTAGTGGTTGGCGGTTCCGATGACCACCAGGGTGATCAGGACGGGGTAGGCCACGCCGACGACCCGCGTGATGCGGTTGCGCCCGAACCGGTACAACATCACTCCGCACCACAGCGCCCACCCGACGTGCAGGCTGGGCATCGCGGCGAAATCGTTGGTCAGCGAATCCAGGCCGCGCGGTGTGCTCGCATCGCCCTGCCACCAGCCGGCCGAGGCGTGCAGTGCCATCACGTCGACGAACCCGTAGGACGATTCCAGCAGCCGCGGCGGGGCGGTGGGCAGCAGGACGAATCCGATCAGGCCGGCGACGGTGGCTATCCCGAGTTGGGTCCGGGCCGGCCGATAGTGCTCTCGATGCGACCACCACAGCCAGATCAGCACCGTCGGAGTGACCAGATAGTGCAATGTCGCGTACGCGAAATCCGCGGGCACCGCGATCCAGGCGTGGTCGACGAAGACCCGGTTCAGCCACAATTCCGGATCCAGCCGTAGGCGGTGTTCCAGGCCCAGCACCGCGTGGGCGTCGTGCCGGGCGTGCTCGAGTCCGCTGCCGACGAGCAGGCGCGCCCCGTCGTAGGCGAAGTACACCACGACGACCAGCACCACTTCGCGCCACCAGCCCCGCGCTCGGGCCGGAACCTGCGCGAGCGGGCTCGAGATGGTTGTTGCTGCCACGACCCGACCTCCACGACGAGGGCTGACGTACAACGTACGGTACATCGTACGTGCATATTACAATGACGGCGAGACCGGATTTCATCCCGACCGGAGAAGCTGCCGTGACATCACAGCCCGCCCGACCTTCCCAGTCCGGGGGCGGACGACGCCGAGTACCGCGCCATACGCTCAGCGCCGAAGCCATCGTCGACGCCGCCCTGCGGATGCTCGACGACACCGAGTGCGACGACATCTCCATGCGGGCCCTCGCCGGCGAGCTCGGCGTCGGCACGATGACGCTGTACACCTATTTCCGCAGCAAGGACGAGCTACTCCAGGCCGCCCGCGACCGGGTGCTGGACAGCTTCCACCCACCGGCGGTCGCCGGGGACTGGGCCGACCAGGTGCGCGCCTGCTGTGTGGCGCTGTACCGGCTGCTGGTCGAGCGGCCCGCCGTCCTGCGGGTGCTCGCGGTGAAGCCCGACGGCGACGGTGATTTCGCCGATACGGCCACGGCCGCACTCGAACTGGTGCTGTCCCAGCTGCGCGCGGCGGGCCTGGGCCGGCTGGAAACCGCCCGGGGCTACGTGACGTTGTTGCAGTACACGTTCGGGGCGGCTCTGCGTCAGGTATTCGCCCCCGTCCGCGGCGAGAACATGCCCAGCCGGCTACAGCAGCTGGATCCCGGCGCGCACCCCACCATCGCCGACCTGACCCCCGAACTTCTCGATGTCCATCGCAGCGGTGAGGACCAATATCTGTTCGGTCTGGATCTGATCCTCACCGGGCTGCGCGCGGCGGCGGACCGATAGCCGCGGCGCGACAACGACGATCATCACCTCGTACGGAGACGACCGGGCCATGGCGCGCGCCGGGCGCGCCGAGGCCGGATGCCACCCGCCGCAGTTCCCCGGTTTGTAGGATTGCCGGAAATTCGCACGAGCCGTCGAACTCGGGAGGCCCGATGACCGGTCGAGAGCGGACGGCGGCCCCCGTCCGGGGACGATGGGCGATGCTGGCGGTGCTGTGCGCGAGTCTGCTCCTGGTCGCGATGGACGCCACGGTGCTCAACGTCGCACTGCCCTCCCTGATCGACGATCTGCGACCCGGTGCGGTGGCCCAGCTCTGGATCGTCGACATCTACGGCCTGGTCCTGGGCGGTCTGCTGATCACCTTCGGCGCGATCGGTGATCGGATCGGCCGCAAGCGACTGTTTCTGTCCGGATTCGCCCTCTTCGGCATCGCCTCGGTGGTCGCGGCGACCGCACAACTGACCGGGCAGCTCATCGGCGGGCGGGTGCTGCTGGCGATCGGCGGCGCGATGGTGATGCCCTCGACACTGTCGTTGATCCGCAACATCTTCCACGATCCGCACGAGCGCACCCGAGCCATCGCGATCTGGGCGGCGATCGCCGGGGTGGGCGCGGCCGTCGGGCCGATCGTCGGCGGCGTGCTCGTCGAACATTTCGGCTGGGCCGCGGCGTTCTGGATCAATGTGCCCGTGGTGATTCTCGCGCTCGGCGCGGGACTGTGGCTGCTACCGGAATACCGGGCGCCGTCGAGCACCCGATTCGACTGGACGAGTGTGCCGCTGTCGGTCTTCGGGATCATCGGATTCGTCTGGGGCGTCAAACATCTCGCGCGCGGCGAGGAGGTCGCGGTGAACGTCGGGGTGCTGGTGCTCGGGATGGCGATGCTGGTCTGGTTCGCGCGGCGGCAGTTGCGGCTCGCCGACCCGCTGCTCGACATCCGGCTCTTCCGGCGCCCGGTGTTTCTCGCCGCGGCGCTGGCCACCCTGATGGCGATGATCGCGATCGGCGCCGCGTTGTTCCTGATCTCGTTGTGGCTGCAGTACATTCACGGCTACTCCCCGGCGGAGGCGGGCATACGAACGGCTCCGGCGGCGGTGGCGACGCTGGTCGGATCGCTGACCACACCGGCGCTGCTGCGCCGGATCGGGGTCCGTACCGTCATGGTCGCCAGCCTGCTCGTACTCGCGGCCGGCTTCGCGGTGCTGGCCGTCTCCCCCGAACCGACCGCCTATCCGGTGGTCGCGCTGGTGTTGGTCTGCCTGGGTATCGGAGACGGGATCGCGGTGACCACGGCGGCGGCGGTGCTGGTCTCCTCGGTGCCGCCCGAACGCGCCGGGCAGGGCGGCGCGGTCGAGGAGACGAGCTACGAGCTGGGCAACGGGCTGGGGGTAGCACTGCTCGGCAGCGTCCACGGTGCACTGTTCACCCACGCCATGACCGATCTGCCGATCTCGGGAGCGGCGGCGGCGACCGCCCGGGAATCGGCCGGCGGGGCGGTTGCCGTGGCCGACGACATCGGCGGCGCGGTCGGCGCGCGGGTGCACGAGATCGCCTCGGCCGCCTTCGATTCCGCGCTCACCGTTACGTCGTACGCGGCGGCGATCGTGGTGGCCGCGGTCGCGGTGGTGACCGCGGTACTCGTGCCGCGCGACATCACCGCGTCCGCGCGGCACTGAACCCGGCGCTCAGCTCGCCTTCTTCCGGCGATGGCGCCGGTGCGTGGTGTCGCACAGCGGGTAGATACCCGAGCGGCGGCAGGTGCACACCGCGACCACGAACCGATCGCAGTGCACGGTTCGCCCGTCGTCGGTCACCAGATCGACCGGACCCTCGATCAGCGCCGGGCCGTCCTTGGTCAGGGTCACCCGAGTGCGGCGCGGCCTCGCGGAGGCGGCATCGGTCGCGGAAGCGACGGTGGCATCGGTCGCGGAGGCGACGGTGTCATTCTCGATCGGCACGGATCACCACCAACTCCTCCTGCCGGGTGCCCGGTTCGATGAGCCGCTGGGCCTCCAGCCACTCGGCGCGCCTGTTCAGCACCGGGCCGAATTCACAGGTCTCGCGCACCACCACCGCCGCCTTCAGGCCACCGTCGCGCAGCTGGCGCACCGTCAGCTCCGGATCGCACAGCGACGAATGCACGATGAGCGCCATTCCCTTGGCGCGCAACAGCTCCGGCATCAACCGGCACAGCGGATCCAGCAACGCGCGGCCGTGCGGGCCGGCCTCCCATGCCCGTGCCCGGCCGCGAGGCGTGGTCGTCGCCGGGCCCGGCACGTAGGGCGGATTCGCCAGTACCGCATCGAAGGTACGCCGACGCAGCACCCGCCCGAAGTCGCCGTGCAGCAGCTCCAACGGCACACCCTGCAACCTGCTGTTCAACCACGCCGAGGCGAGTGCCCGCCGGGAGATATCCACGGCCGTGACGGCAGCGGCACCGGCTCGGCCCGCCTCGATCGCGACGGCGCCGGTGCCGGTGCAGACGTCGACCACCTTGGCCCCGTGGGGGATGGCCGCGGCGCTCAGCGCTCGGATCAGTAATCCGGTATCGGCTCGAGGGGCGTACACACCCGGTGCCCGAAACAGTCTCATGATCGGCGAATACCCGTCCTTCGGAGATCAATCCGCGGAAACGGCGGTGATCGCGTCCGGATCGAGCAGCGAACTGCGCCCGGCCGACCAGTTGTCGAGCATCTGCCGGTCCACGGCGCCCTCCAGCAAGGTGGTGGCCTGGATTCCGAAGACCAGCGGCGCAATCAGTTCGGGCTCGCGCTCGACCAGGTCGCCGATGACGTCGCGGCGCATGACCTGCTCGTGCACCGCGTCGGCCTCGACATGTTCGGCGTAGAAGCGGACACAGGCCGGATGGGCGTTCAGCCGGCGCAGAACGTCGACCATCCGCCGGGACGCGGGCGGCGAGCTGATCTCCACACTGGCGAAATGCCCCACCAGCTCGCCCCGGAACTGCCGGTGGAGGCCGAACAGCGACATCATGTTCACCAAGGCCAGCATCGGCGCGGGGACGACGTCGAGATAGTGCAGATACCCGTTGTCGAGCCCGGCCCCCGCCAGGAGGTCCGCGAAGAGCTGAGCGTGCACGTTCTCGCCGCGACCGGCGCCGAACTCGTCGTATTCGACCGCGACGAGCGCGGCCTTGGCCTGACCACGCAACCGTGGGATCACCCACGCGTACGGATCGGCTTCCTTGTGGTGGTAGATCGACCGGTGCACGAAGTATTCGCACACCTGCCACCACTGCCCCTGCTCGGCGAGGAACCGGCCGACCCCGGCGGCCTCGACCGGCTCGGTCACCAGCTCGTCGAGTTCGCCCGCGAGATCGTCGCCGCCGGGCACGTCGCGGCGCAGCGCGGACAGGAAGCGATCCTCCAGATGCGCGCGCAGGCGCAGCAATCCCGGATCCCATTCCCACCGCGGATCGACGGAATCGAAACCGCGGTAATGCAATTCGTAACACAGATGCAGGGCCAGGTGCAGATCCTCGCCGTAGGGATCGGTGTACTCGGTATCGAAGTCCACGTGGCAGGCCGTACCGCTCAGCAGGGCGCACAGGCCGCGCGAGAGTTCGCCACGAGGCTGCGGCAGCGGCGGCGCCCCGGAATCCGGCGGTGCCGAGGGTGTGGACGGCCGGCATCGCGATGCCGTCGCAGGCCGGTGTCCCGAGCTCCGGCGCACTTCGGGGTGCGGAATCTCCATAGCCGGCACATACCCGGCATCCGGCGGCTTCAATCGGCGGCCACACCACGGCCGGGCGCGGTTCGAGCGCTCCGCGACGGGTATGCGCGAAACAGACCATCCCCACAGCACCGGCCGAAAGGAGCAGATCGTGAACGACCCGAGCGGATCCCGAGCTCCCGGGGAGGATCTGACCGCGATCGCCGTCAGCTGCACCCTGAAGAAATCGCCGGACCGATCCAGCAGCGAACTGATCGCCGAGCAGGTACTGCGTGAGCTCTCGAACCACGGTGTCGCGGGCAAATCCGTCCGCGCGGTGGACCTCGATCTCCATCCCGGTGTGACCGGCGACGAGGGCGACGGCGACCAGTGGCCGCAGTTGCGGGAACAGATCGCCGCCGCCGACATCCTGCTGATCGCGACGCCGACCTGGCTGGGGCACATGTCCTCGGTAGCTCAGCGCGTGCTGGAGCGCCTCGACGCCGAACTGTCGGTGACCGACGACGACAACCGTCCCGCCATGGTGGGCAAGGTCGGTATCGCGGCGATCGTGGGCAACGAGGACGGTGCGCACAAGATCTGCGCGGACCTGTTCCAGGCCCTGAACGACATCGGCTTCACCGTTCCCGCCCAGGGCTGCACCTATTGGAACGGCGAGGCGATGAGCGGCGTCGACTACCTGGACCTCGACGAGCCACCGGAGGCCGTCGCGACGACCACCGCGGGCGTGGCCCGCAACGCCGCGCATCTGGCGCGGGCGCTGAAGGCCGCACCGTATCCGCCCTACCCGTCGTAAGTTCGGCGAGCCGCGCCGAACGGGCGACACCGAGGAGTCGAGATGGACACCGCCGATACCGAGCGCCCGATCCGGGCGGGCGAACCCCCGATTCCGGAACCCGTTCCGCCACATCCGGTTCCGGACCCCACCCCGGAGCATCCGATCCCCACCCCGGATCCGGATCCGCGCCCGCCCGTCCCGGAACCGGATCCCGTTCCCGGCCATCCGCCCGAGCCGGGGCGACCGATCCCGGGCCCCTCACCGGACCCGATTCCCGGGCATCCCCCGCCGGACCCCGGCCGTCCGATTCCCCCGGAGCCCGTACCCGATCCGCCCCCTGACCCCGGGCGTCCGATTCCGGGGCCGACACCGGATCCCGGGCCGGATCCGGCGGTGCCGGGCCGCGATCCGCGGCCCCCGGTGCCGCAGGCACAGGGTTGAGCCGGGGTGTTTCACCGGCCGGACGTCGGGCATCCGCCGGACATGACAGCCGATGAGCACAACCGTGGAATCCATCCGCAGGTCACCGCCGAGGATCTGCGGATGCTGCTGGATGCGGGCGGTCCCGGCACCCGTCTGGTGCTGTCGGAGGGCCGGATCCGGCTCGCGACCGATGACGGGGACGGGCTGGAACTGATCCGCCGGCCCGAACTGGCCGATCGCATCGGCGACCATCCCGACCAGCACGAATTGGCGGAACAGGCCGAACTACTCAACACGCTGATCCGCCTGCAAGGCGCCTGAGCGCCCCGTGACACGAGGAGGACACGAGATGAGCCGACCCGACCGCGAGCCCACCGTCCTGGTGGTCACCTCGCAGACCGGCGTGGAGCGCGACGAGCTGCTGGAACCGTTGAAGCAATTGCGCGACTGCGGAATTCGCGTCACCCACGCCGCCCCGTCCACCGACGCGGTGCAGACGTTCGTGCACGACACCGAAGCCGATACGACCGTCGATCCGGACACCGACCTGGCGTCGGTGTCGGTGAGTGATTTCGACGCCCTGGTCGTACCGGGCGGCACCGTGAACGCCGACAAATTGCGCACCGAAAAGGGAGCGGTCGATCTGGCGCGCGGCTTCGCCGACGCCGGCAAGACGATCGCCGCGATCTGCCACGGACCCTGGCTGCTGGTCGAGGCCGATCTGGTGCGCGGCAAGACGATGACCTCGTATCCGTCCCTGCAGACCGATGTGCGCAATGCCGGCGGGCAGTGGGTCGACGAGCAGGTGGCCCGGACGCAGGACGGCTGGACGCTGATCACCTCCCGCAATCCGCGGGACCTGGACGCCTTCTGCGCCGCGATCGAGACCGAACTCGGCGTGAAGTGACGTGGTGAGGGCACGATCATGGTGAAGGCCCCGGGCGCGGCGGAATTCGTTCCGGACACCACCGATCTCGACCGGCTGCGCGCGGCAGCGTGCGGATGTCACGGGTGCGATCTGTACCGGCACGCCAATCAGACCGTGTTCGGGGAAGGACCGCCGCACGCTCCGATGGTGATGATCGGTGAGCAACCCGGCGATCGCGAGGATCTGGCCGGTCACCCGTTCGTCGGCCCGGCCGGGGCGCTGTTGGACCGGGCCCTCGCCGACGCCGGAATCGACCGCGAGGCCGTCTACCTCACGAATGCGGTGAAGCATTTCAAGTACACCGAACGGGGGAAGCGGCGGATTCATCAGAAGCCCGGGCGCACCGAGATCGTCGCGTGCAGCCCCTGGTTGACCGCCGAACTCGACGCCATCCGCCCGCGCTTGGTGGTGTGCCTGGGCGCGGTGGCCGCCCAAGCCGTCTTCGGCCCCGATTTCCGGATCACCCGGGATCGCGGGCGGTTGATCGCCCACGGCGATCATCGCGCGCTGGCGACCATCCACCCCGCCGCGGCCCTGCGCGCCCCCGACCGTGCCGAGGCCTACGACGGGTTGGTCGCCGATCTCACCGAGGCCGCCACCGCGCTGTCGGGAACCGCCTCGTAGACCCGCTGTGCGAGGATCGCCGCCGCAGTACCGGCGGCGATCGCTGCTGTCGGGTGTGTGAGCGCGCGCGGGACCTGTCCCGACGCGTCAGCTGAGCTTCAGCGAGCGGCCGATGATCTCCTTCATGATCTCCGTGGTGCCGCCGTAGATGGTCTGCACCCGCGCATCCATGTACGCCTTGGCGATCGGATATTCGCGCATGTAGCCGTAGCCGCCGTGCAGCTGTAGGCATTTGGTGATCAGGTCGAGCTGTTCCTCGGTGCTCCACCACTTGGCCATCGCGGCATCCTCGGCCGAGAGCGTACCGGCGTTCAGCGCCTCGATGAAGCGGTCGACCAGCACCCGCACCGCGGTGGTCTTGGTGGCCAGCTCGGCCAGGACGAATCGGGTGTTCTGCTGGGCGCCGATCGGCTTGCCGAACGCCTTGCGGTCGCGCACGTACTGGATGGTGGTCTCGAGGCAGCCCTCCATCGCCGCCGCCGCCATCACCGCGATCGACATCCGCTCCTGCGGCAGGTTGTTCATCAGATGGATGAACCCCATCCCCTCGGTACCCAGCAGGTTCTCGGCCGGCACCCGCACATCGGTGAAGCTGAGCTCCGCGGTGTCCTGCGCCTTGAGGCCGATCTTGTCGAGGTTGCGGCCCCGCTCGAAACCGGGCATCCCCCGCTCGACGACGAGCAGCGAGAAGCCCATCGCCCCCTTCTCCGGATCGGTCTGCGCGACGACGATCACGATGTCGGAGTTGATGCCGTTGGTGATGAAGGTCTTGGCGCCGTTGAGAATCCAGTGGTCACCGTCCTTCACCGCGCGGGTCTTGATGCCCTGCAGATCCGATCCGGTTCCGGGTTCGGTCATGGCGATCGCGGTGATGATCTCACCGGAGCAGAATCCGGGCAGCCAGCGCTGCTTCTGCTCGTCGTTGGTCAACTCCAGCAGGTAGGGCGCGATCACGTCGTTGTGCAGCGGGAAGCCCAGGCCCGAGTACT
Source organism: Nocardia veterana NBRC 100344 (assembly GCF_000308855.1). Lineage (GTDB taxonomy): Bacteria > Actinomycetota > Actinomycetes > Mycobacteriales > Mycobacteriaceae > Nocardia > Nocardia veterana. Next base: position 13,070 of record NZ_BAGM01000092.1, read on the forward strand.
GCCCCTTGGTGGTCTCCTCGGTGATGATCGCGTTGTAGCGGAAGTCCCGCACCCCGCCGCCGCCGAATTCCTCGGGGACGGCCATGCCCAGGAAGCCCTGTTTACCGGCCTCCAGCCACACCTCCCGGTCGACGACCCCGGCTTCCTCCCACCGGGCATGGTTCGGCGCCACATGCTGATCGAGAAACTTGCGGTAGGACTCCCGGAACAGATCGTGTTCGGGCTCGAAAAGGGTGCGCTCCACGCCAACCTCCTAGTGACCACGTCGGCAACTCGCCTGTCACATACGGTACCCGGAACGGGAATCGTGGTTCACTTCAGACCCGAAAAAAGTCGGCTACCTGTGCGAAAAGCGCTGGAGCGGCGGATGGGCCCACCCTGAACGCGGGTAAACCTCCAGAACCCGTGCGGGGCTAGAGCCCAACCGCATCGCGGACCCGGCCCCACAGCGTCCGGCCGCGATCGCGGTCGCGCTCGGCGAGCAGGTGGGTGATCTCCTCCTCCAGCGCCTTGCGCACCACCTGCTGCAGCTCTGCGGCGGCGGCGTCCAGATCTGACGCGTCCTGCCAGGCGGTGGTCTCGATCGGGGCACCGATCGAGTAGTAGAACCGCTCCGGCCGCGGCAGGAAGGTCGGTCCGATCCCGCGCATCAGCGGCGGAGTCAGATTGCCGCGGATACCCAACGCCTCGACCGTCCAGCGTAACGGGCTCATCACCGGGTGGTCGCCGTCGAAAACCACATCGAAGACGTCGTCGGCGCCGATCATCGCGGTCGGCAGAATCGGCGCACCGGCCTCGATCGCCATCCGGGCGAACCCGGTGCGACCCTCCCATTTCAGGTGGTACTTCTCCCCCTTGCGGCGCATCGCCTCGCGTCCGCCGCCCGGGAAGACGATCACGGCCTCACCATTGTCGAGCAAGGTGCGGCAATTGTCGCGGGAGCCGCGAACGCTGCCGATGCGATGCACCAGCTCACGCACCGGCGGCACCCGCATCAGCACGTTCTCGGCCAGGCCGCGGACCACCCGGCCGGTGCGGTGGTAGATCTCGTGCACGAGCAGGGGCGCATCGACACCGCCGAGCAGCGTGTGGTTGCCGACCAGCATCACGGGACCGGATTCGGGAATGTTGTCCAGACCGTGGAAAACCGGGCTGTTCCACAGCCGCACCGGCGTGGCCAACGCGTCGAAGATCCGAAGATCGGTGGCGGGCACCGTCATTCGCAGCGGAGCGCCGTCGCTGAGCGACTTCGGCACGGCGCTGCGGTCGCCCCGCGCGACAGCGCTGTGGTCCGCCGCCGCTGCGTCGTGCAATTCCGGCGCGGCGTCACCCTCCGCCGCGGTCCGATCGGTGGCGAATTCGACCGACGTGGAATCGTTTCCGGACATTGGCACCCTCCCTGCAACCGCTCACGACGACGCGACGCTGTCGAAAACGGCTGTGGCACATGAACTATGCAAGCTTCAGTGCGAAGGCCCCGCTGCATCCGCACTACCGACGGTGCTCGCGTGCGCGTACTGCGACAGAGTCGGTGCGAGAGCTCGGGGAACCCGGGCTCGCACCCGCGTACCACCCTCCTCGTGCGAGGAGCTGATGATGCGGCCATCGGAGTGGATGCGCGCGAGCAGGTCACCCCGAGTGTACGGGAGCAGCACACTCACCTCGACATCGAGCCCGCCCAGGATCTCGGCCAACCGCTCGCGCAACCGGTCGATGCCGCGGCCCGTGCGGGCGGAAACGAAGACCGCACCGGGCAGCTGAGCACGCAGATGCGCCAGCTGCGTCGCGTCCAGCGCGTCGATCTTGTTCACCACCAGCAGCTCCGGCGGCCCCGATCCCTCGCCCTGTTCGCGCAGGACCTCGGTGATCACCTCGCGGACCGCTTTGATCTGCTGCTCCGGCAGCGCGTCGGAACCGTCCACCACGTGCAGGAGCAGGTCGGCGCCGGTGACCTCTTCCAGCGTGGACCGGAAGGCCTCGACCAGCTGGGTCGGAAGATGCCGCACGAATCCGACGGTATCGGTGAACACCACCTCGCGGCCGTCGTCGAGGGCCGCGCGCCGGGTCGTCGGATCCAAGGTGGCGAACAGCGCGTCCTGCACCAGGATCCCGGCGCCGGTCAGCGCGTTCATCAGGCTCGACTTACCGGCATTGGTGTATCCGACGATGGCGATCGCCGGAATACCGCTGGAACTGCGCCGCGACCGCTTGGTATCGCGGGCCGTCTTCATCTCGCGGATCTCACGGCGCAGCTTGGCCATGCGCTCGCGAATCCGCCGGCGGTCGGTTTCGATCTTGGTTTCACCAGGTCCGCGCAGACCCACGCCGCCGTTGCTACCCGCCCGGCCACCGGCCTGCCGGGACATCGACTCGCCCCAGCCGCGCAGGCGCGGCAGCATGTACTCCATCTGGGCCAGCGACACCTGCGCCTTACCCTCGCGGGAGGTCGCGTGCTGGGCGAAGATGTCCAGAATCAGTGCGGTGCGGTCGATGACCTTCACCTTCACGACCTTCTCCAGCGCGGTCAGCTGGGCCGGAGTCAGTTCACCATCGCAGATCACCGTGTCGGCGCCGGTGTCGAGAACCACCGCCCGCAGCTCGTCGGCCTTGCCCGAACCGATGTAGGTCGCCGGATCGGGCTTGTCGCGTCGCTGGATCAGAGCATCGAGCACCTGGGATCCGGCTGTTTCGGCGAGCGCGGCCAACTCGGCCATGCTGGCTTCGGCCTGGGCGGCGCTGCCCTCGGTCCACACCCCGACCAGCACGACCCGTTCCAGTCGCAGCTGTCGGTATTCGACCTCGGTGATATCGGTGAGCTCGGTGGACAGCCCCGCCACGCGCCGCAGCGCGCTGCGCTCGTCCAGCTGTAGTTCACCGACCGTCGGCTCGACCGACCAGCCGCCACGCCGCCCTTCGGCATAGTCGTCGGAACTGCCGAAACCGTCGTCGTAATCGGTCACGCCGTTGTCGGCCTCGTCGTCACCGATGCTGTAGTCCTGATCCGCGTAGCCGTCCGCATCCGATTCGAGCTGCTCGATCGGGGTGAACTCGTACGTCCGTGATTTCCTCATACACCTCCATGGTCCCACGCCACAACCACCGGGCGCACTCGGATATTTCCGGCACGACGCGGCGCATGCCGAGATCAGGCCGTTGCCCACCAGGTGCCGGCGAGGTGTCCGGAGCCCACCAGCACCGACGGACCCCGCAGCCACGCCCGGCCGCGCTCGAAACCGACGGTGACGGCGCCCCCGGGCACCCGGACGGACACCTGGGCGGACTCGTCGGCCGGCGCGAAGCCCGCCCGGGTCAGCGCCGCGGCGGCGGCGGCCACCGTGCCGGTGCCGCACGATCGGGTTTCGCCGACACCGCGCTCGTAGACCCGCATGTCGACCGCGCCGTCCGCGCCCAGTGCGGTCAGGATCTCCACGTTCACCCCGTGCGGGAACAACTCCGGATCGAAGCCGGGTGGCACGCTCAGATCCAGGGCGGCCAAGCCGTCGGCGGTCAATGCCGGATCGACACAGGCCAGATGTGGATTACCGACGTCGACACCCACCCCGGCCAGGGCACTGCCGGCGACGGTCGCGGTGGACTCGCCGAGCAGGCGGACCGGGCCCATATCCACGGTCACCTCGCCGTGGACCTCGTCGAAGGAGTGCACGACCACCGACCGCGCGCCCGCACGCGTGCCCACGACGAATTCGGTGTCCCGCTGCAGTCCGGTGGCCAGCAGATAGTGCGCGAAGACCCGCACGCCGTTACCGCACATCTCGGCGATCGAGCCGTCGGCATTGCGGTAGTCCATGAACCAGTCGGTCGCGGCCACATCCGGCGGCAGCGCGGGTAACTCACCGGAATCCACCAGCGTTCCGGTGCGCGCGACCCGCAGCACCCCGTCGGCGCCGATACCCTGGCGGCGATCGCACAGTACCGCGACCACATCGGGGGTCAGCCGGAGCCGGGCATCCGGATCGGGCAGGACCACGAAGTCGTTCTGGGTGCCGTGCCCCTTGCTGAATTCGATATCGGCCGGTCCACTGCCCGAATGAGCGGCCAGTTCAGTCATCGATGTCGATCCTCCACCCGTTCCGCAGTGTTCGCCGATCGCGTCGCGACCGCATCCGATCCCAACACCCGGCGCTGCCGGGAGATTTCGTACAGCACGACCGACACCGTGCACGGCGTGGCCGGCCGCGCGCCCGCCGCAATCCGTACCGTCTCGTCGCAGGCGTCGCGCCAGCGCGCATCCAGTGCACCGTCGTCGGCCACCACCATGATCGTCGCATCCGTGAAGCGATGCGCATCCACCGCCCGGTCGCCCTCGCCCGCGCCGACACCGATCAGGCGGGTCGGGACGCCGGCCGCGCAGCGCCGGCTCCGGAATTCGGTCACCGCCGCCGGACCCGGTACGCGCAGCACCGGCAGCGCGAACAGCGCACCGGCCGAGGCCCGAACGCAGTGCGGATCGTATTCGTCGGCGCCGGAACCGCTGATCACGACCGCGGCCGCATCGAAGGCGGCGGCGGTGCGGATGATGCTGCCCAGCCGCAGCGCCGACGCGGGCCGATCGACGACGACCACCGGATGGTCGGTGTCACAGTGGATATCGGTCCAGTTCCGGGTGCGGCACCGGGCCAGCGCCACCACCTCCGGCGTCCCGGTGTCCGGGGCGGCGAGTTCGTCGAGCGTCGCACCGACCAATCCGATTCTCGGGACCTCCCCGCGGTCGAGCAGTGCGGCGGCCCAGGGCGACAGCGGTGTGCCCAGCCGGTAGAGCACGGCCTCCACCGGCCAGCCCGCGGCGAGCGCGGCCTCGATCGGTTCCCGGCCGTGTACGAGAAAGCGTCCGTCGCGGTGGCGCCGGGCCCGGTTGCCCAGATACGCGTGCCAGTCGCCGACCGAGGCGTTGCGGGTGGTCACTGCCGGATCGTTTCCTGTTCGTCGTCGCCGGACCGCCCGCAGCGGGGTCAGTCGGCGTGCGATATCACCTGGGCCAGTACCGAATCCACCAGCTGTGGTTCGGCGCCGTCGACCCAGTGCACGCGCGGGTCACGGCGGAACCACGACCGCTGCCGGCGCACGTAGCGGCGGGTGCCGATCACCGTGCGCTCGCGAGCGTGGTCCAGGTCGTATTCGTTGTCGAGGTAGGCCAGGACTTGTGCGTACCCGATGGCCCGGCGCGCCGTCTGCCCCGCGCGCAGCCCGCGGTCGATCAGGGCGCGCACCTCGTCGACGAGTCCGCCGGCGAACATGCTCTCGGTGCGTGCCTCGATCCGGGCGTCCAGTTCCGCCGTCTCCCGGTCGACGCCGATGATCGTCGTATTCCAGCGTGGGACGCCGCGCTGGGGTTGCGATGCCGCGAAGGGCCGCCCGGTCAACTCCACCACCTCGAGCGCGCGGACGATCCGCCGCCCGTCCGTGGGCAGGATCGTCTGCGCCGCAACCGGATCCGCGATCCGCAGGGCGGCGTGCACCGCCGCCACCCCTTCCCGTTCGAGAACGGCCTCCCATTTCTCGCGAACCCGGGTATCGGTGGCCGGGAACTCCCAGTCGTCGAGCAGCGCCTGCACGTACATCATCGAGCCGCCCACGATGATCGGCACCCGCCCTCGGCCGAGAATCGCCTCCACGTCGGCGGCGGCGGCGCTCTGATACGCGGCGACGGTGGCGGTTTCGGTCACCTCGAGCACATCGAGCTGATGATGCAGGATTCCGCGCCGGCGGTCGGGAGGCAGTTTGGCGGTCCCGATATCCATGCCGCGATAGAGCTGCATGGCGTCGATGTTGACGATCTCGCCATCGAGCCGCAGCGCCAATTCCAGTGCCAGATCGGACTTTCCGGTCGCGGTCGGACCGATCACCGCGATCGGCGCGCTCACCGCGCACCCGCCGGATACCAGACCGAGACGTGATAGCCGACCCCGAACGGCGCCCCGCGATACAGCGTTTCGACCTTCGGGTCGGCGGTGTCGGCGCCGAACAATCCGGCCAGCACCTGATACCCGGCCCGGCCCGCCACCTCCAGTTCGGCACACAGACCGGGATCCAGCTCGCCCAGACCCGCGCGGTCCCCCGCGTCCAGCGCGGTGTCGATCCGCCCCTGTTCGGCCTCCGCGCGCGGATCGAGATAGCCGGGTGAGGTGGTGGAGAGGGTGGCCGCGCCGTCGGCCACCACCAGCACGGCGTGCGATCGGGAATCGTCGTCGAGACGGGCGCGCAGCGTGGCACCGTATTCCGCGCACCGCGGGGGATCGGTGTCGGGATCGACCGGCAGCGCGACGGCCTCGATGTCGCCCGCCTCGTCGGACTCCGCGGCGGTCCGGCCGCGCAGCCATGCCCCGACCAGCAGCGGCGTCGGCCAGTGCGGATCCGCCGGCGCGTCGCCGTCCTCGGATCCGGACAGGCTCACCCGCACATCGGCTCCGAAACCGCGGAAGCTACCGACGCCGGTCGGCGCCGGGCCGGAGCCCGCACCGACGATCGTCCAGTGCCGGGCCTGGCGTCCCAGCATCCGCCCGGCGTCCAGCACGGCCGCCCGCAACTGCGGCACCAGTGCGGCCGGATGATCGGAATCGGTCAGCGGTGTCCCACCACCCAATTCGGGGATCAGGACGAGCGGCGACGGAATCAACGCGGCGACACGGAACACTCGTCAACGGTAGCGGCCCCGGCTCGGCGGCCGCCGAGGCCGTCGCCCGAGCAGGTCGTGCCGCCACCAAGGCCTTCCCACCGCCCTCACCCGTCACTCGCTGCACGCCACCGCCGTCAAGAGAGGGCAATTCTGTCTCCTGGCTGGTTGAATGGGATCTGCTAGGGCGTAACCAGGCAGCCGTGACGCGCGGCAGGGACGAGGAGCGATGACCGACAACAGCGGAACCGAGAAGGCAGTGCATCCGGAAACCGGCGCGGCGCAGCGGTCCAGCAATCCCGCCGCGAAGCGTCCGAGCCCGGCCGATGCCGCACCGAAGCCCGGCGCACACCCACGCGCAGCCGGAGTACCCAAGCCGGGCGCGCCCAAACCCGGCACGCCGACCCAGCATGTCAAACCCGCTCCCGTTCCCGGTCCGGCCCACGAACATCCGCATCCGGTGGTGGTTCCCACGGTCAGCGATCCGAGCAAATGGGGCCGGGTGGACGACGACGGCACCGCCTGGGTGAAAACCGCCGACGGCGAGCGCGTGATCGGCTCCTGGCAGGCCGGTGACGCGGCCGAGGGACTGGCCCACTTCGGGCGCCGATTCGACGACCTGGCCACCGAGGTCGCCCTGCTGGAGGCGCGGCTGGCCGCCGGCACCGACGCGCGCAAGACCAAGGCCGCGGCCCTCGCGCTGGCCGAATCGCTGCCCACGGCCGCGGTCATCGGGGATATCGACGGCTTGGCCCAGCGGTTGCAGGCGATCATCGAACACTCCGACGAGGCGGCCGCCCACGCCAAGGAGGAGAAGGAACGCGCCCGCCACGAGCACACCGAGCGCAAGGAAGCGCTGTGCGCGGAGGCCGAGCAGATCGCCGCCGAATCCACCCAGTGGAAGGCCGCGGGTGATCGGCTGCGCGAAATCCTCGACGAGTGGAAGTCCATCCGTGGCGTCGATCGCAAGGTCGACGACGCGCTGTGGCGGCGTTTCTCCAAGGCACGCGAGGCGTTCAACCGGCGGCGCGGCGCCCACTTCGCCGAACTGGATCGCGAACGCGCGGCGGCGAAGGCACGCAAGGAGGAGTTGTGCTTGCGCGCCGAGGAGCTCTCCGATTCCACCGACTGGGTGGGCACGGCAGCCGTCTTCCGCGACCTGCTCACCGAGTGGAAGGCCGCAGGGCGCGCCCCCCGCGAGGCCGATGAGCAACTGTGGCGGCGGTTCAAAGCCGCGCAGGACGTGTTCTTCGCGGCGCGCAATGCCGCCGCCTCCGAGCGCGATGCCGAGTTCGAGCAGAACGCGGCCGCCAAGGAAGAGTTGCTGCGCACCTACGAGGACCGGATCCCGGAGCGGATCGACCCCGATACCGTGGATTCCGCCCGTGCCGCCCTGCGCGACCTGCAGGAACGCTGGGACGAGATCGGGAAGGTGCCGCGCGAGCGCATGCACGAACTCGAGGGCCGGCTGCGCGCGATGGAGAAGCGGGTCCGCGAGGCGGTCGACGCCCAGTGGCGCCGGACCGATCCGGAGGCGATGGCGCGTGCGGCCCAGTTCCGTGAGCGGGTGGCCCAATTCGAGGAGCAGGCCGCCAAGGCCGAGGCCGCGGGCCGCAAACGCGACGCCGAGAAGGCACTCGAACAGGCGAAGCAGTGGCGGGAATGGGCCGACGCGGCGGAGGGTGCGGTCAGCCGCCGCTGATCGGACGAGCGGACCGATACACACCGGACAACGCTGTGTCGAATGCTGCCGACGAGGAGTGGGCCGTGGATGTGCGGGCAACCAACCGCCGGGTGATCGAGCAATTCCGGGCCGGCGGCCCGGTCGAGGGCATGCACCGGGATCGGCTGGTGCTGCTCACCACGACCGGCCGCCGCACCGGAAACCCACACACCACGCCGATGATGTTCCACCGCGACGGCGACCGATTGCTCGTCGTCGCCTCGAATGTGGGCGCGCCGAATCATCCGGACTGGTACTTGAATCTGGTCGCCGATCCGGCGGTGACGGTGGAGTTGGCCGACGACACGTGGTCCGCGACCGCCACCCCACTGCGCGACGGCCACTACGAACGCGCGTGGGCCGAGCTGACCCGGCTGTATCCGTTCTTCGCCGAGCACGCCCGCAAGACCGTGCGCACCATCCCGGTCGTGGCCCTGACCCGCTGATCTGCCGTCAGGCGTCGTCCCCGAACAGCCGGCGCCGGTCGCGCTCCTCCTGTTCGGCGGCGGCGATGCGGCGGCGCTCCTCGGCCTCGAGCTGCAATGCGGTCCGGCTCCACACCACGCGAATCCAGTGGAAGGTCAGCACGATGATCGCGACCGTCGCCAGGATCAGGCCGATGCCGGGGCCCGCGCCGTGGTAGTTCCCCAGTCCCGGGGTCTGCCGGTGCCAGATCGACAGCACGCCGAAAACGCTGCCCACCGCTGATCCGGCCACCGCCACCCAGGCCAGCGCCCACCGCCGGGTCACCAGGGCCAGGGAGGAGAAGCCGATTCCGAAGATCACCACGAACCATTCGAACACCCGCGACGGCAATCCGATGTGCTCGAACTGCGCGTTGTGATCGAAGGCCAGCACGTCCAGACCGCGGGCGCCACCGGCATGCGGGAGAATCAGCGACAGCAGGAGCGCGAAGACCGCGATCGCCACCACCATCGCCCGCGTACCGGGGTCGATCTCGCCGGCGATCTTGCGCTCGACGGCCTCGAGGTCGCCGCGGAACTGTTCGAAAACCTTCGATTCGGCGGGGTTCATATTCTCCTCGTTCGGCTTCCCGGCAGGCTGGGGTTCGGTCGGCGGCTGCGGGGACGGATCGGCCGGCGATCCGCCCGCCGACTCGTCGCCGGCCCGCGGTCGCTCCGGGCGCTGGCCGTTCTCGTCACCACGGTCGGTCATCGGGCGTTCACGCCCCACATCCGGCATCGCAGGACGATGCGGCGGGCAGCGGCTCGGGCGCGCCGATGCGCGGCAGGCCCAGACCGACCCCGATCGGCGCGGTCTTCGGCAGCACTCCCCGTTCGAAGGCATCCCCCGCGCGGGTCCGGCGGTGGCTGTGCACCGGGCCGTCCGCGATCAGGTGGTGGGGTGCGGCGCCGGTGATGTCGACGGTGACGATATCGCCGGGCCGAATGGCCGCGTCGGCTGCGGGCCGGAAATGCACCAGCCGGCCGTCGCGCGCACGGCCACTCATCCGGGCGGTCGCGGCGTTCTTCTTGCCGGCGCCGTCGGCGACCAGCAGTTCCACCTCGGTGCCGATGAGCGCGCGGTTGGCGTCCAGCGAAATCTGTTCCTGCAGTTCGATCAGCCGGTCGTAGCGTTCCTGCACCACGGCCTTGGGCACCTGGTCGGGCATGGTCGCCGCGGGGGTGCCGGGGCGGATCGAGTACTGGAAGGTGAACGCGCTGGTGAATCGCGCCTGCCGCACGACGTCGAGGGTTTCGAGGAAATCCTCCTCGGTCTCGCCCGGGAAACCGACGATGATGTCGGTGGTGATGGCGGCGTGCGGCATCGCGGCCCGCACCTTCTCGATGATGCCGAGGTAGCGATCCTTGCGGTAGGAGCGCCGCATCGCCTTGAGCACCCGATCGGACCCCGATTGCAGCGGCATGTGCAGCTGCGGGCAGACATTCGGCGTCTGCGCCATCGCCTCGATCACATCGTCGGTGAATTCGGCCGGATGCGGCGAGGTGAAGCGCACGCGCTCGAGTCCCTCGATGCCACCGCAGGCGCGCAGCAGTTTCGCGAAGGCGCCGCGATCGCGCTGTTCGGTTGCGAATTCGGCCGGATGTCCTTGCGGCAGTGCGGGTTCGGCGAAATTCACGCCGTAGGAGTTCACGTTCTGCCCGAGCAGGGTCACCTCGAGCACCCCCTGATCGACCAGGGCCTGTACCTCGGCCAGCACATCACCGGGGCGCCGGTCGACCTCCTTGCCGCGCAGCGACGGGACGATGCAGAAGGTGCAGGTGTTGTTGCAGCCGACCGAGATCGACACCCAGCCGGCATAGGCGGATTCGCGCCGGGCCGGCAGTGTCGAGGGGAACGCCTCCAGCGATTCCAGGATCTCGACCTGTGCCTGCTCGTTGTGGCGGGCGCGTTCGAGCAGTACCGGCAGCGATCCGATGTTGTGGGTGCCGAATACGACATCCACCCACGGCGCCTTGCGCACCACGGTGTCGCGATCCTTCTGCGCCAGACAACCGCCCACCGCGATCTGCATGCCGGGCCGCTCGGCCTTGATCGGCGCCAGATGGCCGAGCGTGCCGTAGAGCTTGTTGTCGGCGTTCTCGCGCACAGCGCAGGTGTTGAACACCACCAGGTCCGCCGTCTCACCGCCGGTGACCTTGGTGTATCCGGCGTCCTCGAGCAGGCCCGACAGCCGTTCGGAGTCGTGCACGTTCATCTGGCAGCCGTAGGTGCGAACCTCGTAGGTCCGCCGGGGCTGCGGATCGGAGGCCGATTCGGGGGCGCGTCCCGCAGCCGAATGCGCTGCAACCTGCATGGACGAATTCACGGGTCCAGGGTAGACGCTGCGGGATATCGCCCGCCCACCCCGGTGGCCGGACAGCCGCGCGCGGTGACCACGGTCACGCGAAGGGCGGCCCAAGTCACCGCCGGGTTAAGGGCAGGCGGCGACGGCGCGACGCACGTGCTAAAAGTGCGCATTTCGCGCAGGACCGCTCTAGGGTCGACTGTCATGACCGATGCTGCCGACGCAACTCCCGGCACCGCCGGCACTGGGAACACCCCCGATCCCGGTGCGCCCACCGCGGCCGGCGCCCACCCGCGCACCGACGCGGTACCTCCGATGATCTCGATGCGCAACGTGGACAAGCATTTCGGCGATCTGCACGTGCTCCGGGCGGTGAACCTGGAAGTGCCGCGCGGACAGGTGGTGATCGTGCTGGGCCCCTCCGGCTCCGGCAAGTCGACGCTGTGCCGGACCATCAACCGCCTCGAGCCGATCGATTCGGGCACCATCGCGGTCGACGGCGTGGAACTACCGGCCGAGGGCCGTGCGCTGGCGAAGTTGCGCGCGGACGTCGGCATGGTCTTCCAGTCGTTCAATCTGTTCGCGCACAAAACCATTCTGGACAATGTCGTCCTTGCGCCGGTGAAGGTGCGCCGCATCGACAAGAAGCAGGCCCGCGCGCGGGCGATGGAATTGCTCGAGCGGGTCGGTATCGCCGATCAGGCCGACAAATATCCCGCGCAACTGTCGGGCGGCCAGCAGCAACGGGTGGCGATCGCCCGGGCCCTGGCCATGAATCCGAAGGTGATGCTGTTCGACGAACCCACATCCGCACTGGATCCGGAAATGGTGAACGAGGTCTTGGAGGTGATGGTGTCACTGGCCAAGGAGGGAATGACAATGCTGGTCGTCACCCACGAAATGGGCTTCGCCCGCCGGGCGGGCGACCGGGTGCTGTTCATGGCCGACGGGCAGATCGTCGAGGATGCGCCGCCCGAAACCTTCTTCACCGCACCCGCTTCCGAGCGCGCCAAGGATTTCTTGGGCAAAATCTTGAGCCATTGATCGCTGTTCCCGGCCGCGGTGGCACCGACTGCTGAAATTCGCACCGCGCGCGACCCTTCACACGTCACGAGAGAGAAGGCATTCGATGAGGATCACCCGAGCGCTGCGGTTCGGCATCGGCGCGCTGGCCATCGCGGTCGTCGCGACCGGATGCGGTGGCGGCAGCAACAAGACCGCCACCGAACACGCCTCCGAAGGCAAACTCACCATCGGCATCAAATTCGATCAGCCGGGTCTGGGACTGCGTAACCGGGACGGTTCGTTCTCCGGATTCGACGTGGATGTCGCGACCTATGTCGCCGGCAAGCTCGGGGTGAGCCCGGACAAGATCACCTTCAAGGAAGCTCCCTCCGCACAGCGTGAGACGTTGATCCAGAACGGGCAGGTCGACTATGTGGTCGGCACCTACTCGATCACCGATCAGCGCAAGCAGAAGGTCGACTTCGCCGGGCCGTATTACGTTGCGGGACAATCGTTGCTGGTTCGCGCCGACAACACCGACATCACCGGCCCGGAGTCGCTGAAGGGCGGAAAGAAGCTCTGCTCGGTGAAGGGCTCCACTCCCGCGCAGAACATCCAGAAGAATTTCGCCAATGATGTGCAGTTGCAGGAATACGACACTTATTCGCTGTGTGTGGAGGCGTTGAAGTCGGGCGCTGTGGACGCCGTGACCACCGACAACATCATCCTCGCCGGATATGCCGCACAGTCGCCGGGACAGTTGAAGGTCGTCGGTCAGCCGTTCACCACGGAGAACTATGGCATCGGCCTGAAGAAGGGCGACAAGGAATCTCGCGACAAGATCAACGATGCGATCGAATCGATGATCAACGACGGCTCCTGGAAGGCGTCGCTGGCGAAGAATCTCGGTCCCACCTTCCAGATCCCGAACCCGCCGCAGGTCGACCGCTACTGATCGCGAAGGGACACCGGCACCGTGTTCGATCTGATCTCCCGCTACGACCGTCAGCTGCTGGACGCCTTCTGGGTGACCATCAAACTGACCGTGTTGTCCGCGATCGGGGCGCTGATCATCGGCACCCTGGTGGCGGCGATGCGCGTATCGCCGATTCCGGTGGCGCGCTGGATCGGCACGGCGTACGTGACGATTTTCCGCAATACCCCGCTCACGCTGATTCTGGTGTTCTGTTCGCTCGGCCTCTACACCACCCTCGGCATCAAACTCGCGAGTGCGAGTTCGGGCCTGGATTTCCTGCCCACCAACAACTTTCGGTTCGCGGTGCTGGGACTGAGCGTCTACACCGCCTCGTTCGTCTGCGAATCGCTGCGCGCCGGAATCAATACGGTGCCGCTCGGCCAGTCCGAGGCGGGGCGATCACTCGGCCTGACCTTCGGGCAGAACCTGCGGCATGTGGTGTTGCCGCAGGCGTTTCGGTCCGTGATCGCACCGCTGGGCAGCGTGCTGATCGCGCTGACGAAGAATTCCACGATCGCCTCGGCCATCGGCGTGGCCGAGGCGGCGGCATTGATGGCGTCGATGAACGAGACCGAGGCCGATATTCTCGCCATCGGCGCGATCTTCGCCCTCGGTTTCGTCATCCTCACGCTGCCGACCGGATTGCTGTTCGGCTGGCTCGCCCGGCGATTCGAGGTGAAGCGATGAGCGCGAACGCCTCGGTCCTCTACGACGTTCCGGGCCCGAAGGCCCGCCGGCGGCACGCGGTCTATTCGGTCCTGGTCCTGGCGGCCGTGGTGGCCGTGGGCTGGCTGGTATGGCGCGCTTTCGACCAGAAGGGACAGCTCACCGCCGAGAAGTGGAAGCCGTTCGTCGAGGCGGAGATCTGGCAGACCTACATCCTGCCCGGTCTGCGCGGGACGCTCGAGGCCGCCGCCCTGTCCATCGTCTTCGCGCTGGTGATCGGTACCGTGTTCGGCCTGCTGCGATTGTCCGATCATCGGGTGGTGCGCTGGGTGGCCGGCGCGATCGTCGAGGTGGCGCGCGCGATTCCGGTGCTGATCCTGATGATCTTCCTCTACAACTGGTTCGCCAAGGACAATCTGTTCGCCTCGGACCAGCTCGCGCTGGCGGCGGTGGTGATCGCGCTGACCGTCTACAACGGGTCGGTGATCGCCGAGATCGTGCGGTCGGGAATCCGCTCGTTGCCGCGCGGCCAGAGCGAAGCGGCGCAAGCGCTGGGGCTGCGCAAGGGGCAGATGATGCGGCTGATCCTGTTGCCGCAGGCGGTGACGGCGATGTTGCCGGCACTGATCTCGCAAATGGTGGTCGCGCTCAAGGACACCGCGCTGGGCTATCAGATCACGTATCAGGAGATCGTGCGGCAGGGTCAGCAGCTGGGTGCGGCCGAGCAGAACACGGTGCCCGCGCTGATCGTGGTCGCCGTCATCATGATCGCGCTGAACTGGGCGCTGACCTTCCTGGCCACCCGCCTGGAGCGCCGGCTGCGAGCGCGCCGGCGCGGCCGGACCGTCCTCGGGGTCGATTCGGTACTGACCGACGCCGCCCCTGGGGTGGACGTGTCCCGGGCGGGCGGCACACGCTGATCCCGCGCGGTCACGTCGCGCCGAGGTTGCGCTCGCATCGAGCGCAACCCTCGCCATCGAGTCCACGATCGCCGATCCTGAACACGCACCACCCCGGTCGCCGGGCCACGCCACTCGCGGCGACCGGGGATGGGTGTCCAACCGTTCGCATCGCCGCTGGTCGCCGCCGAGCCACGCCGGTCGTGAGGTGCCCGGGCAGGTCCCGGATGTGCGACGGTGCTGATCGCCGCACAGGGGTGCGCCGGCGGATCAGTCCGATGGGAACCCGTGCGCGAGTTCGGCGCGCACGACGGAATAGGCGAGCGACTGCCCGTATCCGCGACGGGCGAGCATTCCGACCAGGCGGTTGACGATCTTGTCCTCGGGAAGGTTGCGCGGCAGTGTCCGAATCTTGCGTCGAACCAGGTCCGCGGCCTGTTCCGCCTCGTCGTGCGCCGATTCGACCGCCAGAGGCGGGGTTTCGGCATCGACGCCGCCCGGCTCGGGCGCGATCGGATCCGCCGAAACCCTGTCGGCTACCGCGTTGTGCTCGGCGGCGGCCAATTCCTGTTTCACCACGGTGTAGGCGAGGGCTGGGCGATATCCGCGCCGGGCGAGCATCCCCACCAGCCGGGCGGTCGCCTTGTCCGCGGGGAGATCGCGGGGCAGCGTGCGGAGCTTCTTGCGGACCAGTTCCGCGGCCCGTTCGGAGTCGTCGGGGTCTCCGGTTCGCGGTCGACGGGAGGTGGTCGGTTGGGCTCCGGCGATCCCGTCTCCGGATGGCCCGTCGACGTCGAGTCGGTCGGCTCGATTCACCATTGCCCGGTTCGGTGCGGTGTCGTCCGAATCATGCTCTACCGCAGTGGATTCCGCGACGGTGCGCAGTTCTTCCGCAACTACCGCATAAGCCATGGACTGGTTGTATCCGCGCCGCGCGAGCATACCCACCAGGCGGTTGGTCGTTGTGTCGATCGGTAGGTCCTGCGGCAGAGCGGCGAGCTTACGGCGGACCAGGTCGGCGGCGCGGGCGCTTTCGTCTGCCGGTGTGATGGCGGCGAGAGCGGACTCGGCATCGGAATCGGAGACCCCTTTGCGCCGAAGTTCTTGTGCGAGAACCTTTTTCCCTTTGCCGGAGAAGGTGTGGCGCGAGTGCACCCACTGCTCCGCGAAGGCGGCATCGTCGATCAGCCCGACCTCGGCGAGTCGGTTCAGGGCGCGCTCGGCGACCTCGGGCGCGAAACCCTTGGCTGCGAGCTTGTCCGCGAGTTCGGCCCGGCTGCGGGCTCGGTCGGTCAGCAGACGCAGGCATATATCCTTCGCTTGAGCTTCGGTGCCCGCCTTCGGCGTGGATTGCGCTGCGTCGGAAGGTGATTCGCGCTCCTCGCCACGCGGCCGCCTGCGACGGCCACCGCCCCGGTCCGGGTCGACCCCGCGCATGTGGACGGATGCACCATCGGGGTCATACACGCCGTCGGAGCTCGCAGCGGCATCCCTGCCGGTCGGCTCATGCGCGTCGTTGCCGATCGGCGACCGCGAGCCACCGTCGGCAACGTCGACGTCGGTCTTCGACCGGCGGTTCGGACGACCGCTCGGGTTGTCCGAGAGTCCGTCCGCACTCCCCTGTCGCCGCGCGGCGGGAACCGCGCCGCCATCGGAGCGCCACAGTCCGGTAGGCGAATCCGCCGCATCTCCCGCGGATCGCCGGCGACGAGGCGAACCCCCGGGTCGGCGCCCGGGTTTCGACCGCTCACCTCCGGCATCGTCGGTGGACCGCGTGCGGGATTCGATATCCGCCAGCTGTCGCCGGAGTCGCTCGACGGCGTCGAGCCGAGAAGCGCCAGGGTCCGGGAAGGGCGTGGACCCCGGCGCGTCCCGGTCCGGCATCGGTTAGAAGTCGACGGGCGCCTCGGCACCCGCGTCTGCGGTGACATCGGCACCGATGCCGAGCTTCTCCTTGATCTTCTTCTCGATCTCGTCCCGCACGTCGGTGTTCTCCAGCAGGAACTTACGAGCGTTCTCCTTGCCCTGGCCGAGCTGATCGCCCTCGTAGGTGTACCAGGAGCCGGACTTGCGGATAAAGCCCTGATCGACGCCCATATCGATGATCGAGCCCTCCTTGGAGATGCCCGCACCGTAGAGGATGTCGAATTCGGCCTGCTTGAACGGCGGCGACACCTTGTTCTTGACGACCTTCACGCGGGTGCGGTTACCCACCGCATCGCTGCCGTCCTTCAGCGTCTCGATGCGGCGCACATCCAGACGCACCGAGGCGTAGAACTTCAATGCCTTACCGCCGGTGGTGGTTTCGGGCGAACCGAACATCACGCCGATCTTCTCGCGCAGCTGGTTGATGAAGATCGCGGTGGTGCCGGAGTTGTTGAGCGCACTGGTCATCTTGCGCAGCGCCTGGCTCATCAGGCGGGCCTGCAGACCGACATGGCTGTCGCCCATCTCGCCCTCGATTTCCGCGCGCGGCACCAGCGCCGCGACGGAGTCGATGACGATGATGTCCAGCGCGCCCGAGCGCACCAGCATGTCGGCGATCTCCAGCGCCTGCTCACCGGTATCCGGCTGGGAGACCAGCAGCGCGTCGGTATCGACCCCGAGTTTGCGGGCGTATTCCGGATCCAGCGCGTGTTCGGCGTCGATGAAGGCCGCGACGCCGCCGTTGGCCTGGGCGTTGGCGATGGCGTGCAGGGCGACCGTGGTCTTACCGGAGGATTCCGGACCGTAGATCTCCACGACGCGGCCCCGCGGCAGACCGCCGATGCCCAGCGCGACATCCAGGGCGATCGAGCCCGTCGGAATCACCGAGATGGGCTGGCGCGCCTCTTCACCCAGGCGCATGACCGCGCCCTTACCGAAGCTCTTCTCGACCTGCGCCAGAGCGAGCTCGAGCGCCTTGTCACGGTCGTAGGCCTGTGGTGCCATCGTCTGATCCCCTTCTGACGGGTAAGTCTCGTTGTGTGGTTGGCGCCCACGGTAGAGGGCGGCACCGACAAGTTCTGATGGCAAGCTTAGACGAACAGGTGTTCGAGGCAAGCGACGCGCCGTGCTCACCGGGTCCGGCCTCCGGTCGCGGTCGGTACCACCGCGATCCGATCGGTGTGCATCAACGCCTGCGCCTGTTTGAACATCCGCAGTGTCGGAGTGACCTCCACATCGACGATGCCGTCCAACGCGCCCAGCCGTTCGGTGATGTACCGGTACAGATGCGCGCTGTCCCGGCAGACGATCGAGGCGGCCAGGTTGGTCGGCCCGGTGGTCGCCCCGACGTACGCCGTCTCCGGATGGGCCGCGATCGCCCGTCCCACCGCGTCCAGGTCGGCCGGACGGGTCCGCACCCACAGCGAGGCCCGGACCGCATACCCCATCCGCTCGATGGCGAAGTCGAGATCGAAGTAGAGCACCCCGGCCGCCGTCAGTTCGGCCATGCGGCGCGCCACCCGGGAGGCGCTCCATCCGGTTTCGGCCGCCAGCCGGGCGTAGGAGGCGCGACCGTCGCGCGCGAGGACCGCGAGCATCGCCTCGTCGCCCGGGGACAGATCCACCGGCGCCTCGGGTCCGCGCACATCGTTCACCGCGGGCCGGCGCCCCAGCTGCCGCAACTGATCGGCGCTCAGCAATCGGCCGTAGCGCGGCCATTCCTCGGGCAGCGGAAATCGGTGGATCATCTCGTAGGCCGTCAACCCGGTGACCTGACTCGCCCGCGGAAGCACGTTGAGCAGCAAGGCATCTCGCTGTTCGAGCGATCGGGGACGACTGACGCAGGTCACCTCCGACCCGGTCGACAGCAGCGCCACCCAGCTGACGTCGGGCAGCCGGGCCAGCGATTCGGCCAACTGCAGCGCCTTGGCCGGGGTGGACTGCAGCCGCAGCATCCACCGGGTGTTACCCAGCGGCATGGTGTTGACCAGACCCGAGACGTGCAGCATGCCGCGTTGTCGCAGCGACCGATAGCGCCGGGCCACGGTCTGTTCGGAGACACCGAGGATCGCACCCAGTTTGGCGAACGGGATCCGGGCGTCGGTGACCAATCCGTGCACGATCTGCTTGTCGAGCGGATCGAGAACGGAGGATTCGATCTCATCTTCCGGGTTCATAGGCGGAAATCCCACGTCGATAGCCGGATGGCTGGATGGATAGCGCGACCTTTCGCACGCTTGGCGTCGATATCGTTCATACTCCCCGGAGGTCGCCATGCGGAAATGGCTCCCCTTGTTCGCGGCGTGCCTCGGCACGCTCATGCTGCTCATCGACGTCACCATCGTCAATGTCGCACTGCCCGACATCGCCGACGGCCTGGGCGCCGGTCTGTCCGGACTGCAATGGGTCGTCGACGGATACGCCCTGGCCCTCGCGGCATTGCTGTTGGTACTCGGCTCCTTCGCCGACCGGTTCGGCGCCGAGCGGACCTATCTGGCGGGCCTGGTGGTCTTCGCCGTCGCCTCGCTCGCCTGTGGACTCGCGGGCTCCACCGAGCTGCTGGTGGTCGCGCGGGCGGTACAGGGCATCGGCGGCGCGGCCGTCTTCGCGACCACGCTGTCGCTGCTGCACGCCACCTACACCGGCCGCGATCGCGGTATCGCCTTCGGCGCCTGGGGGGGCGATCGCGGGGGCGGCGGCCGGCATCGGCGTCGTCCTCGGCGGCGTGCTGACCGATCTGCTCTCGTGGCGGTGGATCTTCCTGGTGAATCTGCCGATCGCCGCGGTCGCGATCGTCTTGTCGCTGTCGGCGTTCGGCCCGGCGCAGCGGCGGCCCGACCGGAGCGTGGACGTCGCCGGGATGGTGGCCTTCGCCGGCGCGGCGACCGCCATCACCTACGGCATCGTCCGTGGCGGCGAATACGGCTGGGGCGACGGCGCGACGCTGGCGTCCCTGGCGGTCGGCGCACTGGCCGCGGTTGGCTTCGTGGTGATCGAAACCCGCAGCACCGCACCGATGTTCCCGCTCGCCCTGCTGCGCAACCGAGAATTCGGCGCCACGCTGATCGCCGCCGCAGGCTTCAATTTCGCCGCCTTCGCCACCAGCCCGCTGATCTCGCTGTGGCTACAGCAGCAGCTGCACCTGAGCCCGCTGCAGGCAGGCCTGTCGATGCTGCCGATGGCGCTCACCGCCTTCCTGGTCTCGGCCGTCTTCGGGCGTCGGCTGCACGATGCCGCGCCGCGCTGGACGATCGGCGGCGGGCTGCTGATCATCGGCGCCGGCGCCGGTCTGCTGGGCCTGATCGACACTGGATCATCGTGGAGCGCACTACTTTTCGGTTATGTGGTGCTCGGCATCGGGATCGGCGTGCTGGCGCCCCCGCTCGTGGCGGTCGCGATGGCCGCGGTCTCCCCGCAGCAGAGCGGCACCGCCGCGGGCGCGGTGAACACCGCCCGTCAGCTCGGTCTCGCCCTCGGGGTCGCGGTGCTGGGCACGGTGTTCCGCGGCACGGCCGGCGAGGGCCGGATCACGGTGGCGCAGTTCGTTTCCGGACTGGACGCCGCGGTCGCGGTCGCGGCCGGCGTCGGCATTCTCGGCGGCGTCGTCGCCTTCGCGCTCCTACGCGGTCGCAGCGAGGCGGCGCCGGTGGAACCCGTCACCGCAGAGGTCACGGTCGGCTGAGCGACTCGCCCCGCCGAGACGGATTCCCCACAGCGCCACCGCGTTCCACGCGAGCGGTCGTTTCACGCGGCCGGACCCAGCCCCGCCGGCAGGCTCGGCGGGGTGCCCTGGGTCCAGGTGATCCGCAGCGCCGAAGCGGAGATCCGCCAGCCGTCCGCGGTCCGGACCAGGTCGGTATCGGTATGTCCGGCGGAGATGAAGATCGATTCGGAACCGTCGGCCAGCACGTGGGTGCTCAGTTGCGCGCCGCGAACCCTGGCCCGATCGCCGTCGAGTTCGATCACCGGATTCGTTCCCAGATGGACGGTCCGGTCGAACAACGCCATGCCGCGCCGGATATGCGCGAGGACGGCATCGCGCCCGTGGACGGTGCCGATCGGCATTTCGGCCGTGACGTCCTCGGTGAAGTAGGTGCGCGCCCACTGCTCGTCGAAGACGCCGTCGTCCAGGGAGCGCAGGTAGCGATCCAGCAGGTCGGTGATGTCGGCCCGGTCCAGCAACTCCTGGATCCGGCGCGTGGTGATCTCGGTGTTCGTATCCTCAGCGGTCATGACCCAAGCCTGCAACCTCGACTTAAGTTGAGGTCAACGGGGCTGTGACCCAGCCGACAAGGTCACCATCGATGCTTGGGCACATCGAATTCGGCGCACAGCGCCCGCCAGACCTCGCGAGGGTCGACACCATCCTCGATCGCCTGGGCGCCGGTGCGGCCGTTCATCGCGGGCAGGACATGATCGGCCAGCAGCAGGTCGCCGCGGGCGACGCCGAATTCGGTATGCAAGAGTTCCTGGAATTCAGTCAACCGCACCGTGCCGAGGGTACCGGGCACCGGCGCGCCGCGGCCATCGCCTCCGCACCGGGTGCGCCCGCAGCGGATCGTCAGTTCGCCCGCACCCGGTCCAGGACGCGATGGCAGACCTCGACCGGATCCTCGACCTCGGCGGCGGACGCCGCGGCCGCCGCGGCGCGTTGCCGATAGGAATCATCGCTCAGCACGGTGCGCACCGCGGCCCGCAGCGCTTCGATGGTGAACGGCCGGACCAATATCGAACTCCCCTGCCGCACAGCGCGATTCGCGAGCTCCCACTGATCGCCGCCACCGGGTACGGTCACGATCGGGACCCCCGCCAGCAGGGTTTTGGCCAGCAGTCCGTGCCCACCCCCGCCGACGACCACCGCGGCATGGCGGAGCAGGTCGTCCTGGCGACCCAGCCCCGCGGTCGCCCACGGCGGCAGATCCGACGGTGGGGTGTCGAGCATGGAGATCGCCACGCGCACGTCGCTGTCGGCGAGGGCCGCGAGCGCGCCGGAGGCGAGATCGCCGACCCCCGTCTGCGCCGTCGAGGGGGCGACCATCACCAGCGGGCGATCGCCCGGCGGCAGCGGCAATGTGCGCGTCGTCGGCTCCCACAGCAACGGCCCGACGATATGCGCGTGGTCGGGCCAGTCGGGCCGATCCACCTCCAGGGCGGGCAAGGTGGCGATCAGCCGGGCGTCCGGTCCCGGATCGGCCTCGGGCAGCCCCACACTCGCCCGCGCCACCGCGCGCTGCCGTTCCCCGCGAGTGATCGCTCGGGCGGTCAGGCCGCGCAGCACGGTGTCGCGCATCCGGCCCCGCAGCCCTTCCCCCGGAGCCAGCCCACTTCCGATGGGCGGCAACGCCTTCGACGGCAGATACAGCGGATGCGGCGACAACTCGACCCACGGCACTCCCAGCCGCTCGGCCGCCATCCCACCGCCGGCGGTCAGCACATCCGACACCACCAGCTCCGGCAGCATCGCGCTGAGGTCGGGCAGAATTTCGGACGAAATATGGGCGGCCCGTTCGTGAATGCGCGCACCCGCGTCCCGGTCGTCGTCCTGCGGCCGGGGCGCCAGGCCCTTCAACCGCCGCACCGCGATACCCGCCGCGCGGGCGGCCTCGAACCAGCGTGGACTGGTGAACAACACCGGATCATCGCCCGCCCGGAGGAACCGCAGGCACAACGCGATCGCCGGAAACGCATGACCCGGATCCGGCCCCGCGACGACAGCCACTCGCATGCGCCCCACCATGCCATACCCGGTACCGAGCGGATGCCGGGCGGGCGGAGCTACCCGAGCGTCATGAATCCGGCAGTCGGCGTTCGTGTCCGCGCACAGCTTCGTCAGTCCGCGAAGTGATACAGCTCGAACCCCACCGCGCGCTCGGCGGGGAACCCGGCATGCGGGCCGGTCGCGCGGTCGACGATGGCCCGGGCCTGTTCCGGTACCGGGACGTCGCTCAACGCGCTCAGATAGCGATGGTGCTGGACCAGGGAATCCACCGCGGCCCGCACGGTATCGGTCACGTCGACCGCATGCGTGACCACGGGGCCCACCACCGCCGCCCAGCGCGGAGTCCAGACCGGTAGCTCGGCCAGCTCGGGAAAGATCCACTCGTTACCGGCGTCGGAGATCGCATCCAGCGCACAGCGGCCGACCGCGCGGTGGTCGGCGCTGTTGGCATACCCCGGAGCCCAGGTGTCACCGAAATTGAACAGCACCACCATCTCGGGCCGGTGCCGGCGAATCGCGGCCGCGAGATCGCGGCGCAAACCCAGGCCGCCCTCGATCCGACCGTCCGGATAGCCGAGAAACTCCACCTGTTCGACACCGACGGCCCGGGCCGACGCGATCTCCTCCTGTTCCCGCAGCGGCCCGCATTCGGCCGGTGGCAGCCCGGCGATCCCGGCCTCGCCTCGCGTGGCCAGCAGGTACCGAATGTCCTTGCCCTGCCCGGTCCATCGGGCCACCGCGGCCGCGGCGCCGTACTCGATATCGTCGGGATGCGCGACGATCACCAGTCCGCGCTGCCAATTCTCGGGAACATGATCCATGGCGATCATTGTCGCCGAATGCGAACGGGCCGCCCGGCATCCACCGAGCGGCCCGTTCCGGAAATCCGCACTACAGTTTGGTGACCGTCGATTTGTTCGAACCCGAGACGGCCTTGTACAGCAGGTACAGGCCGAAGACCACGACGCTGATCATCAGGATCGGGAACAACGCCTTGACCAGCGCGCCGATGACGATCAGCGCCAGCCACACGAGCGCGACGACGCCCAGAATCTTCCAGAACATGTCCATTCCTCCCGAAGGTTTCCGAACCGCCGTCATCGCGATCCGACTCCTCCATACTGTCAACTCGGCATCGGAAAATCACCAGGTCACAGCCGATATCCGGGAAATATCAGGGTGAACCCCGAGAGGGCTCGTCCGTGGGTGCTACCGCCGGTCGGCCAGTTCGGTGAGTGCCTGCGCCCAGCCGTCGAGGCGGTCGGCGGCCTCCCGGAGGGTGACCATCGCCCAGCCAAACGCATCCGCCGGACCGTCACCCGGCCCCACGGCGAGAACCTGTCCGGCCGCGGCGAGCAGCTGCTCGTATTCGGCCACGCCCGCGTCCAGGCGAGCGACCATCGCCCGCACCTGCTCCGCCAGGCCCGCCCCCGCACCGGAGGTCGCGACCACCTCGAGCGTCTTCTCCATCGCCGCGATATCGCCGGCGAGGGCGTGCAACGCCGCCGCGCCGGATTCCGCGGTCGCCACCGTATCGGCGAGGTCGTCGACGGGTACCCGGCCGCCGGCCGCGATCCGCCGGCCGAGTTCGTGAAATGCCCGCTCCGCGCGGACCAGCCGCGCGATCGGCGCGCGGGCCGCCGATTGCACCGAAGGCAACCGGCGGGGAACGAATGCGGCGGGCGGCAGGGGATGCCGGCGCAGTTCCAGATATCGGCGGGTGCTCAACGCCGCGCCGGTCACCAGCGCCGCGGCACCACCGCCGACCACGACCACCGCCCACACGGGGGCCGAAATCGCCACCAGCCCAGCCGTTCCCAGGGCTGTGACACCGGACGCGGCGCTCCAGCGAAGGCTCCGGCGCCGGACCCGGCGTCGACGGCGTAGCTCCCGCTCCCGCGGATCGGCCCACTTCCGCACCGCGTGCAACGCGTATTCGCCGGCGTCGCGCAGCGTCCCCGGCACCCGCCGGGCGCGCTCGAGGCGCTCCTGCTCGCGCACGTCAGCATGCTTGCGGCGCTGCGAGAACCGGCTGACCTCGGCTCGCGCCGATGTTCTCGCGGTCGCCGATCGGGAGATGTCCGGAGCGGAATCCGCGGCAGCGGAATCACCCTGCGGCGCAAGGGTTTCGGCGATCGACCGCCGGGCTGTGGCCTGATCGGCGAACCCGGCCCGGTCGATGTACGAGGAATTCGACAGTGGCGTCCGCGCCGCATCGGCCGAGGGTACGGCGGAGGCGGGCGGCGCGGACGCATCGATCCGGGTCGACCGGGACCACGGCCGGGCGCGGGAGGTCGCGGGCTCGTTCCGCGCCCGCGTTCGCCCCATCAGCTCAGCCTTCCGATCGACCAGTGCGCAGTTACTGCTGCGCGGCCTGGCCCTTGTTCACCTGCGGCTGAGCCGGGTTCGCGATGGCCTGGCCGGAGTCACCGGACGGCAGGGCATCGCCACGCATAGAGGCGCGAATCTGCTCCAGACGGTTGTGGCCGGCCATCTGCACGCTGGCCTGCTGCACCTCCATCATGCGTCCCTGCACGGTGTTCTGAGCGAGTTCGGCGGCGCCCAGCGCGTTGGCATAGCGACGCTCGATCTTCTCGCGCACCGCGTCCAGGCTGGGGGTGCTGCCGGGAGCGGACAGGGTGGAGTCCATCTGCTGCAGCGAGGCCGACACCTGCTCCTGCATCTTGGCCTGTTCGAGCTGGCTGAGCAGCTTGGTGCGTTCGGCCACCTTCTGCTGCAGCAGCATGGCGTTCTGCTCGACCGCCTTCTTGGCCTGGGCGGCGGCCTGCAGCGACTGATCGTGCAGCACCTTCAGGTCCTCGACCGACTGTTCGGCGGTCACCAGCTGCGCCGCGAACGCCTCGGCCGCGTTGGTGTACTGGATCGCCTTCTCGGTGTCGCCCGCGGCGGTGGCCTGGTCGGCCAGCTGAACCGCCTGGCGCGCGTTGGCGTTGAGCTTCTCGACCTCGTCGAGCTGCCGGTTGAGCTTCATCTCGAGCTGGCGCTGGTTACCGATCACCGACGCCGCCTGCTGCGACAGGGCCTGGTGTTGACGCTGGGCTTCCTCGATAGCCTGCTGAATCTGTACCTTCGGATCCGCATGCTCCTCGATCTTGGAATCGAAGAGGGCCATCAGGTACTTCCAGGCCTTCACGAACGGATTAGCCATCGATTGATCCCGCCTCCATCTGACTGCGCCGCGCCGCAGCGCGGCGGTGGTGCGCGACCGTCACGCACCCCGTGTCCCTATCCTCCATCGCGCGGTGTCGGACTGCCGAACCACCCGTAACCGACGCTTACAGAGAATCTATCCGTTTCCGCTCCGTCGTACAGCCTTGCCGGCACCGTTGCGGTGCGGGTAACTCACGAGCGCCGACGCGCGGGGATTCACTTCGCCTGTACCAACACCAGTTTCTCGGCTTTCGGGGCCGGAATCACGATCCGGGTGTCCCCGGCGATACCGGCACGGGCCGCCACACCGGTGGCCGCCGCCTCCGCCCCGGTCTCGACCGGAGCCGGTTCGCTCACGCGGGGCGCGGGAGCGTCGGCATCCGCCATGGTGGCGCTCACATCGACCAGAACCTGCGACAAGGGCACATCCAGTGCCTGGCAGATGGCGGCCAGGAGCTCACTCGAGGCTTCCTTGCGTCCGCGTTCGACCTCGGACAGATAGCCGAGGCTCACGCGTGCCGACGTCGACACCTCACGTAGGGTCCGGCTCTGGGCGATCCGAGCGCGCCGCAGACTCTCGCCGATGGCCTCTCGAAGCAGCGTCATCTCGTTCTCCTCACGTTTCGCCTCACCGGGCCGAGCGCGACCGCCGTCGAGCGTGACGCACCCTCCGTCTACTGTGCCAACGTCGCATGCCACCCCGTTGGTTCCCGCCCACGGGAACCGATCGGCGCCGGGCGCGCAGTCTCCGTCAGCCCGTTGCGGTCCGCTCGCCGTCGTCGACTCGGCGCAGCAGTTCGATGATCGCCGTGCGGACCGCGCTCATCCTGATCGTCCATCGGTCTCCGGCCAGGTGCAAGCGCATCACTTCGGTGCCGCCGGGTCCGCTCAGCCCGAGAAAAACCGTCCCGACCGGGCATTCTCCCTGCGGATCCGGACCCGCGACCCCGGTCAGCCCGATTCCCCAGTCGGCGGCACAGGTCGTGCGCGCGCCGACGGCGAGCTGTTCGGCGGTGCCGGCGGCGACCGGGCCGTCGGCGGCGAGGGTGTCTTCGCTCACCCCGGCGAGCCGATGTTTGAGATCGGTGGCGTAGACCACCAGGCCACCGCGCAGTACCAGACTGGCGCCCGGCACCCCCGCGAGGGTGGCCGCGAGCAGGCCGGCGGTCAGCGATTCGGCGGTCGCCACGGTCTGACCCCGGCGAGTCAGCATGCCCACGAGGTCCACTGCTTCGGGCGCGCTCGACAGCGGGTCTGCGGTCGCCGCGGCGCCGGTCCGGTCCGGGGGCATGCGGCTCACCGTCGCTCGACCGGGCGGGCCCACAACCGGGCCGCTTGCACCACGTAGTCCAAGCCCGTGACCACGGTCAGCGCGACGGCGACGTACATCAGCGCCATTCCCACGCTCGCCCACGCACCGGCCAGCGGTAACAGCAATACCCCGATCGCCACCGACTGCACCAGCGTCTTCGCCTTGCCACCCCGTCCGGCGGGGATCACCCCGCGCCGCACCACGGCCAGTCGCAGCAGGGTCACACCGATCTCCCGGGCACAGATCACGACGGTGATCCACCACGGCAGATCGCCGAGGGCCGACAGCCCGATCAGCGCGGCGCCGATCAACGCCTTGTCGGCGATCGGATCGGCCAACTTGCCGAAGTCGGTGACGAGACCGTACTTGCGCGCCACCTGACCGTCGATCCGGTCGGTGATGGCGGCGAGGCCGAACAACGCGGCCGCCGCGATCCGCCATCCGGTGTCGTGCCCGCCGCCGGCGAACAGCGCCAGCAGAAAGATCGGCACGATCACGATGCGCAGGACCGTCAGGATGTTGGCGATGTTCATCAGCGGCACCGCCGACGGCTCGACCGTCCGCTTCGCTTGCGGCGGAACGAGATTCGCCCGAGCTCTGCCCGCCTCGGCCCAGGACCGATCCATATCGTCGCTCTGCACGCTCACCGGCACCCCCGGCCGGAATGCGCGCAACCGCAGCCCCCGGCAGGTCGGGGCGGGCGGGCAGACGAGATGTGCGGCACTCCACCAGACTATCGGTTGGGGAGCCGACTACTGTGCACCCCATGACGACGCGGGCATCCCAGAGTGATTCGATCGGCGGCACCGGCCCCGGCACCGTGCTCGTCCGCCGCGCCCGCACGTCCGACGTGCCCGCCATCAAAAGCCTCGTCGACGTCTACGCCGGCCGCATTCTGCTGGAGAAGAACCTGGTCACGCTCTACGAGTCGGTCCAGGAGTTCTGGGTGGCCGAACTCGACGGCCGCCTGGTCGGATGTGGCGCACTCCACGTGCTGTGGGCCGACCTCGGCGAGGTGCGCACGGTAGCCGTCCACCCCGATGTCAAGGGCCGCGGGGTCGGCCGGATGATCGTGGACAAACTGATCGCCACCGCCCGCGAGTTGCAGCTGCAACGGCTGTTCGTTCTCACCTTCGAGGTGGAGTTCTTCTCCCGGCACGGCTTCACCGAAATCGACGGCACTCCGGTCACCGCCGAGGTGTTCGCGGAGATGTGCCGCTCCTACGACACCGGCGTGGCCGAATTCCTCGACCTCAGCTACGTCAAGCCGAACACCCTCGGCAATACTCGAATGCTGTTGACCCTCTGAACGTCTTCGGGAGTCCCCGTGCCGATCTTCGCCGTCCACTACACCTACTCCGAGGCCACCGCCGCCAAGCGCGACGAGCATCGGCCGCGCCACCGGGCATGGCTGTCGGATCTGGTGGATCAGGGTGTGGTACTCACGACCGGTCCCTACGCCGACGGCTCCGGCGCGCTGCTGCTGTTCCGGGCCGAGGACGCTGCGGCGATGGAGCGGTTGCTCGCCGACGATCCGTTCGCGCGGGAGAAGTTGATCGATGCCGTGCGGTTCGTGGAGTGGACACCGGTGATGGGGGCGTTCACGGATCAGGCGGCGACGGCCTGACGGTGGCGCCGGGCGCGGTACGATGCACCGCATAGTCAACCAGTTGCATATGCGAGGTGGCGATGCAGGCATTCCGACAGGCCGTGGAAGCACGCGATATGGCGGCGATCGAGGCGCTGCTCGCCGAGAACGTGGTGTTCACCAGTCCGGTGGCGTTCAAGCCCTATCCCGGCCGGGCGATCACCGCGGCCATTCTGCGCGGCGTGATGCGGGTGTTCGAGGATTTCCGCTATGTCCGGGAGATCACCGACGCCGGCGGCCGGGATTCGGCGCTGCTGTTCGAGGCGACGGTCGACGGTAAGCAGGTCAACGGGTGCGACTTCCTGCACGTCGACGAGAACGGCCTGATCGACGATCTGAAGGTGATGGTCCGACCCCTTTCGGCGGCGACGGCACTGGCCACCGCGATGGGTGCCCAGTTCGACCGGATCCAGCGCGAGGCCGCCGAGCAGATCGGCCGCGAGCGCGCGGCCGGTTAGCCCGATGCCGCGCTGGGATTCCGGCACCGCGCTCGCGCGGCTGCGCGCGGCCCGGGTGGCCCACCTGGCCACGGCCGACGCCACCGGCCAGCCGCATCTGGTGCCGGTGACCTTCGCCCTGTCACCGGACGATCGGATCCTCGTCGTCGCGATCGACCAGAAGCCGAAATCCGGTACCGATCTGCGCCGCCTGCGCAATATCGCCGCCAATCCGCGCGTCTCGGTGCTCGCCGACCATTACGACGAGGACTGGACGCGGCTGTGGTGGGTCCGCGTCGACGGCACCGCCACCGTCCACACCGAGGCTGCCGAGCGGGCGCCCGCACTGACCTGGCTGCTCGCGAAATACCCTCAGTACGAACATGATTCACCGCAGGGACCGATCATCGCGATCGCGGTGCGAACCGTCACCGGCTGGGCCTATACAGCCTGAGAGCGGGGCTCGCCCCGGCTCGGGCCCTACGGCTCGCCGGCGCTCGGCTCGGCGGCCTCTTCCGGTTCCCCGCCGCCACCGCGAATCGAGTACAGCAATCCCTCCAGCTCGTCCGGCTTCACCAGCACATCGCGGGCCTTGGAGCCCTCGCTCGGACCGACCACCCCGCGGGTTTCCATCAGATCCATCAGCCGGCCCGCCTTCGCGAAACCGACCCGCAGTTTGCGCTGCAGCATCGAGGTGGAACCGAACTGCGAGGTGACGACCAACTCCACCGCCTGCAGGAAGACGTCGAGATCGTCGCCGATATCGGGATCGACATCCTTCTTCTCCCCCGCCTTGGCGGTGGTGACACCCTCCTGATATTCGGGTTCGGCCTGATTCTTGGTGAATTCGACGACCGCCTGAATTTCCTCGTCCGAGATGAACGCGCCCTGCAGCCGGGTCGGCTTGGAGGCGCCCATCGGAAGAAACAGGCCGTCGCCCATGCCGATCAGTTTCTCCGCGCCGGGCTGATCGAGGATGACCCGGGAATCGGTCAACGAGGAGGTGGCGAAGGCGAGCCGGGACGGCACATTGGTCTTGATCAGACCGGTCACCACGTCCACCGACGGTCGCTGGGTCGCCAGCACCAGATGGATACCGGCCGCCCGGGCCTTCTGGGTGATGCGCACGATCGCATCCTCCACATCCCGCGGCGCGGTCATCATCAGATCCGCGAGCTCGTCGACGATGGCCAGAATGTAGGGATACGGCCGGTACACCCGCTCACTGCCCAGGGGCGTGGTGATCTGCCCCGACTTCACCTTCTTGTTGAAATCGTCGATGTGGCGGACCTTGCTGGCCTGCATGTCCTGATACCGCTGTTCCATCTCCTCGACCAGCCAGGCCAGTGCGGCGGCGGCCTTCTTCGGCTGAGTGATGATGGGCGTGATCAGATGCGGAATGCCTTCGTAGGGCGTGAGTTCCACCATCTTGGGGTCGATGAGGATCATCCGTACCTCATCCGGCGTGGCCCGGCCCAGCAGCGACACCAGCATCGAATTGACGAAGCTCGACTTACCCGATCCGGTCGAACCCGCCACCAGCAGATGCGGCATCTTCGCCAGATTGGCCGAGACGAATTCCCCCTCGATGTTCTTGCCGAGACCGATCACCAACGGGTGGTGGTCGTTTCGCGTCGAGGGCGCTTTGAGCACATCGGCCAGCCGCACCAGTTCGCGGTCGGCGTTCGGTACCTCGATGCCGACCGCCGACTTGCCCGGGATCGGTGCGAGCAACCGCACATTCTCGGTGGCCACCGCATAGGCGATATTGCGGGCCAGTGCGGTGATCTTCTCGACCTTCACGCCCGGCCCGAGTTCGACCTCGTAGCGGGTGACCGTCGGGCCGCGCACGAAACCGGTGACGGCGGCGTCGATCTTGAACTGCACCAGCACCTCGGTGATCGCCTCGATCATCGACTCGTTGGCGGCACTGCGCTTCTTCGGCGGGTCACCGTCGGTGAGCAGGGTCAGCGGCGGCAGTTGGTAGTCGCCGTCGACCTCTCTGTCGGTGACGAATTCCAGTTGCTGCGGCGGTTGCGGCTCGGGGGTCTGATCGACCACCTTCGGCGCCTTGCGGGTCTTGGGTTTGGTTGCCGGAGCGGGGGTTTCGGGCGGTTCCGCGGCAATGTCCTTGGCCTCGCGCAGCGGCGGCTCACCGAGCACCTCGGTGACCGCGTCGGCGCCACCGAATTCGTCGGCCGGGTAATTCTCTTCGGGGGTGCGGCCGCGCCGTGACGAGCGGCTCTTGTGCACCGGAAAACCGTCGGCGTCATAGTTTTCCGGATCGTAGAGGCCGTATTGGCCGTCGTAGTCGTCGTATCCGGCGTCGGTGAGCCCGAACACTTCCCGCAGCCGGTGCGGAACCTCGCGGACCGTGGTTCCGGTGACCAGCAAGACGCCGAACAGCATCGCCAGCAACAACAGCGGCACCGCCAGCCAGGCCGTGAGACCGTCGCCGAGCGGTCCACCCAGCACATAGCCGACGAATCCGGCGGCGTGCGCGCGCCCGCGGGCGTCGGTCGGCGCGCCGGCCAGGATATGCCAGATGCCCAGGGCGGGCAGTCCCACCAGGAGACTGCCGAGCACCAGCCGGGGTCGGATCTCGGGCTTGGGTTCGGTGCGCATCAGCACCACCGCGATGCCGGAAGCCACGAACGGCAGGACCGCGGCGGCGGATCCGGCGATCGCACGCACCACGGCATCGACCCAGCGGCCCACCGGACCGCCGGCCGACATCCACACCGCGGCGGCGATGACCACACTGAATGCCACCAGCGCCAACGCGATTCCGTCCCGGCGATGTCCGTGTTCGATCTCGCCCGCCCTGCTGATGGTCCGGGTGGTGGCGCCGAAGCCGCGGGCCAGCATCGACCAGCCGTTACCGATACCACGGCCGATCACGGCCAGCGGCGCGGTCTGCGGCGATCGGCGCACCGGCTTGCGGGTGGCGGTCGTCCGTCCCCGCGGCGCCGATCGGGCGCGCGAGCCGGCCGAGCGAGTCCGCGCCGGAGCCCGCCCCCGGGTGGATCCCGCCCGCGAACTCGTGGTCGTAGTGCCGCGGGACTTACCTGCCATGACCTCAGGCTAGCCGCAACAGCCCCATCGGGACCATCCGCAACACCCATCCCACCGACATCATTGCCGACCTCACAGCGCCGTCAACGGCCGGATCCGCCCGGCGCCGGGCGCCGTCGACAGCGGAAACGAAGGCGGAATCAGACGCTGCGATCGGAGGCGAACACCGCGGCGACATCATCGACGCCACCCGCGGCGTCGATGCGAACCTCGTTGCGTCCGAACGCATGCAGCAGCAGCTCGGCCGGATCGCCGGTGAGTACCACGGCGTCACCACCGACGTTGTGCGCGGTCACCCGCTCACCCTGCGGCGTCGCCAGCACCACGGTCACCGGCGACTTGCGGTATGCCATCCGGGCCATTCGCCGCGTCACCGACCACAGCTTCGCCTGATCGTCGGCGGTGAGTGTGCGCGGCTGCCAGCCTTCCTCCGCGCGGCGCACGTCCTCGTGATGAACGAACATCTCGGTCAGATTCACCAGCGCGTCCACCGGCTTGAGCGGCGACCACCACGGCGGCCCCGTGCGGATCTGCTCCAGCAGATCGGTGAACGGCTGCCCGGAAACCTTGGCCTGAACCGAATCCAGATATCCCGCAAGGGGTTTCAACAGGATCCCGGGTGCGGCCGCAGGATGACGCTCCCGCACCACCAGATGTGCGGCCAGCTCCCGCACCGTCCAGGTGCCGCACAGGGTCGGCGCGTCGGGCCCGGCCGCCGTCATGGTCGCGACCAGGGCCCGGCGTTCCCGTTGAGCCATACTCATGGTCGACGAGCCTAGCCCAGGCGCCCGGCGTAGCTCTGTGGCCGCGGCCACAGACCCCGCTCAGACGCCGATGACGGTCGGCACGATCATCGGACGGCGACGATAGGTGTCGGCGACCCAGCGACCCACCACCCGGCGCACGCCCTGCGCGATGCGGTGAGTGTCGGTGACACCCTCACCGGCCAAACGCAGCAGTTCCGCCTCGACCAGTTCCTGGGCGCCCAGCAGTGCCTCCGGATCGTCGGAGAAACCGCGGCCGCTCACCTCGGGTGCGCTCACCGCCTTGCCGGTGGTCTCGTCGACCGCCACCGTGATCGCGATGAAACCGCCTTCGCCGAGGATCAGCCGATCCGACAGGGTCGATTCGCCGACGTCGCCGACCGACAGGCCGTCGACGTACACCTGGCCGACCGGATAGCGGCCGACGATCGAGGCGATACCGTCGACCAGGTCGACCACCACCCCGTCCTCGGCGAGCACCACCCGATCCTCGGGCACGCCGGTCGCGACCGCGAGTGCGGCGTTGGCCCGCAGATGCCGCCATTCGCCGTGCACCGGCATGGCGTTGGTCGGCCGCACCGCGTTGTACAGATACAGGAGTTCACCGGCCGAGGCGTGGCCGGAGACGTGCACCTTCGCGCTCTGCTGGGTCACCACCGTCGCGCCGAGCCGAGCCAGGCCGTTGACCACGGCGAAGACCGCGTTCTCGTTACCCGGGATCAGTGACGACGCCAGGACGACGAGATCGTCGGCCCGAATGTTGATCTGGCGATGGTCGCCGCGGGCCATCCGCGACAGCGCCGACAGCGGTTCGCCCTGCGAGCCGGTGGAGATGAGGACGAGCTTGTGCACCGGCAGATTCGCGGCCTGATCCAGATCGACCACGATGCCCTCGGGAATGTTCAGATAACCCAGGTCCTGGGCGATCTGCATATTCCGCACCATCGAGCGGCCGACGAAACAGACCCGCCGGTTGTACCGCTGCGCCACATCGACGACCTGCTGGATGCGGTGCACGTGGCTGGCGAACGAGGCGACGATGACGCGGCCCTTGGCCTTGCCGATCACGCTGTCGAGCACCGGGCCGATCTCCCGCTCCGGGGTGACGAATCCCGGCACCTCGGCATTGGTCGAGTCGACCAGGAACAGGTCGACCCCCTCGTCGCCGAGGCGGGAGAAACCGGCGAGGTCGGTGAGCCGGCCGTCGAGCGGCAACTGGTCGAGCTTGATGTCGCCGGTGTGCAGGGCCAGCCCGGCGGGGGTCCGCACCGCGACCGCGATGGCATCCGGAATCGAGTGGTTGACCGCGAAGTATTCACACTCGAACGGGCCGTGGCTGGTCTTCTGCCCCTCGGTGACCTCGATCAGCCGCGGCTGCAGGCGGTGTTCGCGGCACTTCGCCGCGACGAGCGCGAGCGTGAACTTCGAACCCACGACCGGAATGTCGGGACGCAACCGCAGCAGGAACGGCACCGCACCGATGTGGTCCTCGTGGCCGTGGGTCAGCACCACCGCGGCCACTTCGTCGATCCGATCCTCGATGGGCCGGAAGTCGGGCAGGATCAGATCGACGCCCGGTTGCTGATCCTCCGGGAACAGCACGCCACAGTCGATGATCAGCATCGAGCCGTCGTATTCGAAGACCGTCATATTGCGGCCGATCTCGCCGATACCACCGAGCGCGAACACCCGCAGCCCGTGTTTCGGCAGCTTGGGCGGCAGCCCGGACGGCAGTTCCGGCGCAACCGGTTGCGGCACAGCCTGTTCCGCGCGACCCCGGGAAGACTGGCGGCCCCGGCCGGAGCGGCGGGAACGGCCACGATCGCCGGTTTGCTCGCCGCGCTGGGCCGCGGGGGATTCGGCGCGCTTGTCGGCCGGCGCGGTCTCCCGGGCAACGGCAGCCGGTGCGTCCCGACGCGCCGTCGAACGCTCGGCGCGCGGTTCGGCTGCTCGTGGCGGCTCGGGCGAAACCTGTTCGGGCGCAGGCGCAGCCGGCTGTTCCCGTGGGGCGGGCGGCGGCGCGGGAGCCGGCGCCCCTGCCGCACGGCTCGCGGACCGGCGCGGACGACGATTCACCGGATCACTCATGCAAGCACCCCTGCCAGCCGCAATTCGGCGACGATGGATTCCAGATTCACTCCGACGGGCATCAGCTGCGGCAACCGTGGCTCACCGACATCCATGCCGAGCATCCGCAGCGAGGATTTGATCAGCGCGACGCCACCGACCCGGGCCATCGCACGATTGATCGGCAACATGCTGGCATTGATGTCGCGGGCCAAGGCCACCTCGCCGGCGGCGTAGGCATCCCGCAACTGCACCAGCCGCTCCGGCACCAGATGTCCGATCACACTGATGAATCCGACCGCGCCGACCGACAGCCAGGGCAGGTTGAGCACATCGTCGCCGGAGTAGTAGGCCAGGCCGGTGTCGGCGATCAACTCCGCGCCCGCACCCAGGTCACCCTTGGCGTCCTTGACCGCGACGATATTCGGATGTTCGGCCAGCCGCCGCAACGTGTCCGGGGCGATCGGCACGATCGATCGCGGAGGAATGTCGTAGAGCGTGACCGGCAGGTCGGTGGCGTCGGCGACGGCGGTGAAATGCGCCAGCAAACCCTCCTGCGAGGGGCGCGAGTAGTACGGAGTGACGACCAGCAAACCGTGCGCACCCGCCCGCTCGGCATTGCGCGCCAGCTCGATGCTGTGGGCGGTGTCGTAGGTGCCGGCGCCCGCGATCACGGTCGCGCGATCGCCGACCGCGTCGACGACGGCGTGCAGCAGATCGAACTTCTCCGATTCGGTGGTGGTCGGCGACTCCCCGGTGGTTCCGGAGACGGCGAGCAGGTCGACGCCGCGATCGACCAGGCGAGCGGCGAGGGCGACGCCGGA
This sequence comes from Nocardia veterana NBRC 100344, assembly GCF_000308855.1. GTDB lineage: Bacteria > Actinomycetota > Actinomycetes > Mycobacteriales > Mycobacteriaceae > Nocardia > Nocardia veterana. The sequence goes on from NZ_BAGM01000092.1 coordinate 48,683, forward strand.
ATCGACATCGAGCTTGCCCTCCGCGGTAAAGGGGGTCACCATCGCGACACCGACCGTTCCGGACGCGCGCAGCTCTGTTCGCGTCGATTCACCGTTCGTCATGGTCAGAAAGGCTACCCGGTCGCCGAGACGACACCGAACCGTCGCCCGGCATATCTGCCGACATTCCGGTCACATTCCAGCAATGACATCATTGATGATGTCGTCTTGCCACTATCGCGACATCATATTTGGCGTCATACTGATGTCATGGATTTGAACAAGTACACCGCGCGGCTACACGACGATCTGGTCGCGGCGGCCGCGCTCGGTGACGAGAAGACCCAAGCCACCGCGGCCGCGCTCGCCGCCGCCACCGAGAACTCGCTGCGGCTGGTCCTGCTGGCGGCCCTCTCCGAATTGGCGGACGAGGTCAACGCCACCCTCGACGATCGGACCGTGCACGTGTCGCTGGCCGGAACGGACGCCCGCGTCGAAGTGCGCCGAACGCCGGCCGAGGAGCAGCCCCACCCCACCTTCGAGGAGATGACCGGCGACATCAGCCGCGTCACCCTGCGCATGGTCGAGAACCTGAAGGCTCGCGCCGAAGAGGCCGCCACCCAGAGTGGTCAATCGTTGAACGCCTGGCTGTCGAGCGCGGTCCAAGGTGCGCTGCGCGATCAGATGCGCAAGGGCGGCCCCGGACACTGCGACAGCTGAGCGCCTCCGGCACGGTGCGAGCCGCACACCGACAACCGGCGCTTTAGTCCATGACGGTGACAGCGCCGACCGCGTCGATCTCGGTGCGGCGATCGTGCTCGGGCGTCTGGGCGAGCACGGTGGCGAGCACGCGCCGGCCCGGCGGCAGGACGCGCACGGTCACCGATCCGGCATTGGCCGCATCCAATTCGCGCACGGCCACACCGACGACGCGTTCGCGCAACCAGTGCGGCGCATCGTCGAATCCGCCGTCGTCGAGCAGCAGAACCTCCACACCGCGCGCCCGCGCACCCCGCGCGGCGCCGCTGAGTTCGTCGGTGGCCAACTGGGGAGCGCGCAATCCGTCCCGCAGCTCCGCCTCCAACAGCCGGCACTGTTCGCGCTCGGCGGGGGTGAGCGCCGCGCCGTCGGCGATCCGTTCCAGAATCGGTCGTGCCACGCGGTCCAGGCGGGCGAGCTGCCGCGTCCGTTCGCCGTCCGCGGCGACCATCGTCGCCTCGGCGGCGGCCTGTTCGGCCGCCTCGTCGCGCAACAGTCGCAGCGAACGCTGCGTCGGCCGCATGATCCGGGCGAAAACCGAGATCGCGATCACCGTGCCGATCGGCACGATGGCGGCGACGATCGCACCGGGCGTCAGCCAGGCTCGCGCGCCGTCGACGACGATCACCGCCGCGACGCCTCCCACACCCAGCCACGCCGCGCCCGCGCGGCCACGCAGCACGAGCACCGCCAGCACATAGGACGTGGCGAAGGTGGTCCACACCATGTGGTGTTCCTGGGAACCGCTGAGATCCACCGAGGTCAACGCCGTGGCGACCGGACCGGCCGCGGCGACGAAAACGGTCACGGTCCAGGGCAGCGGATCCACCGGCACGACCAGGACCAGCGCCCCGGCCACGATCATCACCGTCAACGCGGTCACCGCCGACAGCGCATTCGTGGTGTCGAGGTTGCGGACCATGTAGAGGGTGATGGTCACCTCCAGGATCACCAGGAACAGCCATGCGGTGCCACCGCGCAGGCCGAGCAGCTCACGCAAGCCGAATTCGCCGTCCCGGGATTCAGTGCGCACCGTCACCTCCCCACACCAGCGTCACCGTCGTTCCTTCTCCCGGTTGCGATTCCACGAACCCGGCGCCGCCGGCCAAGCGGCGCATGCGGCCCAGAATGCTCACCGAGATACCGAGCCGATCCGCCGAGATCGTGTCGACGTCGAATCCGGCACCGTCGTCGGCGAAGACGACCCGGATACCGCCCGCGCTGATCGTGCACGTCACCGTTCGCGTCACCGGACGATCCGGCACCGAGGCGTGCCGCAGGCTGTTGCGGGCCGCCTCGGCCAGTGCGGCGGCGAGGGTGTGCGCGGCGGCGGCCGGCATTCGCAGATCGTCGAAGCCCGGCCAGGTCCGGGTCGCGAAGCGGATACCGGCGTTGACCTCGTGTACCGACGCCCGCAGGAAGGTCACCGCGGCCCGTGCGTCGAGAACGTCGGGGGCGGCGGATTCGACCCGGATCTCGTCGAGCCGGCGCAGGGTCCGTTCCGCTTGGCGGCGCAACACATCCGACGGCTGGGCCCGCGAGGCGTCCAGCAGCGTGCTCAGCACCGCGTCGTGGATCAAGGCGGCGAACCTCGATCGCTCGGCATCACGCGCCGCCGCCGCGGCCGCCTCGGCGGCCTGCCGTCCCGCCTCCGCCGATTCCCGGTCCACGCGCGCCGCGGCCGACCGGGCCGAGACCACACACCAGAGAAACAGCGCCGACAACCCCATCGACCGCGCGAAGGCACTCGACACCGATAGCGCGGTGAACTCCTCGGTCAGATAGATGTTGGTCAGCGCGACCGCCGCCGATCCGATCACGAGGTATCCGACCGAGACCACGATCGGCCAGGCCAGGGCAGCGGCGAGCACCCCGAGCGGCAGCATCCGGTACAGCCACACCGAACCGGCGCCGACGCTGTGGGTATCCAGCCCGACCGGCATCGCGACCACCGCGGCGAGGTAGGCCACCGCGGCACCGCTCGACACTCGACGAATCATGCTCGGGCGCAAGCGGATCGAGGCAATGGCCAGTACGGGGAACAATCCGAAGGCGAGCACAGCGGTGACGGGGCTCCACCAGGCCGGGGCGAAGCGGGCCTGTTCGGCGATCTCGGGCACGTCGGCCAGACCCATGATCACCCCGCCCGCCCCGATCGACAGTCCGAGACGGCGCATCACACGGTCGACGGCCGGAGCCTGGTCGTGCGCGTCGGCGCGGCCGAGAAGGCCGGCGGCGCGCGCGCCGACCCTCGGGGCGGCGACCGCGATCACGGCTGGTGATTGCGCTCGGGCACGGGAAGCCACCCGTCTTCGACCGCGCGCTTGTACAGATCGGTTTTGGTCGGCGCCGGCCGGCCCGCATCGGCGTACTTCTGCCGGATCCGGCCCAGATAGTCGTTCACGGTCTGTTCCGACAGGCCGGTCAGGCGCGCCACCCGCGACGCTTTCTCCCCGGAGGCGTAGAGGGTCAGCACCTCCTGCTGCCGCGGGCTCAATCCCACGTCCGGCAGCTGCGGGTCACCGTCGATGGCGGCAGCCCAGTCGGTGGTCACGACCTGCTCGCCACCGGCGGCCGCCCGCACCGCCGCAACCACCGTCCGCACATCCTCCGATTTGCGCACCACACCCAGTACCCCGGCGCGCGCCGCCGAACGAACCAGAAACGGGTTGTCGGCACCGGTGAAGACCAGCACCTCGAGCCCGCGAGCACGCAACGCCTGCACATTGTCCTGCGGAGTCGAACCGTCCGACAACCGGAGATCGAGGATCACCAGGTCCAATTGCGGTGCGCGCGCGAGCAATTCCGATACCGTCCCGGCGGTGACGGTCAACTCCAGATCCGGTTCCCCGGCCAGCATGCTGGCCAGGCCGAGCGCGACCGACTCGTGGTCCTCGACCAGACCGATCCGCCGCGGTGGCGTCATATCGCCCTCCCCTTCCCGAAGCCGCAACACCTCGCCGCGCCCGTGCGACGGAGCGCAACGTCCTGGGTCGAGTATGACGGCAGCGGTGATGCCGCGGTGAGACACCAGAAATCGGGTCCCGGCTCAATCGGTCAGCCGGGCCGCGACGGTCGCGCCCAGCTCCCAGCACCGTTCGCGGTCGTCCTTACCCGGTTGCCCGCTCACGATCACGGGTGCGGCGACCTGCTCCCACCCCAATCCCGTGGTGACCGTGGCGATGGCGCGTTCGGCTCCTTCGGTGCCCTGATTGCCGTGGATGTAGAACCCGAACGGCCGCCCGCCGGTGCTGTCCAGACAGGGATAGTAGAAGGTGTCGAAGGCGTGCTTGAGCGCTCCCGACATGTACCCCAGATTCGCCGATGTCCCCAGCAGATACCCGTCCGCCTCGAGCACATCGCTCGCCGTGACCGCCAGCGCCGCCCGCCGCACCACCTCCACGCCCTCGATCTCCGGATCACTCGCCCCGGACAGCACGGCCTCGAACATGTCCTGCATGAACGGCGACGGGGTGTGGTGGATGATCAGCAACCGAGCCATACCAGTGAGGGTAACGAGGTCAGCACCGCCGGCGCCGGTCAGCTTCGCGACCGTCCCGATGGTGTGCTCGATGGTGTCCGTGAGGCCACTGTGCGGCCTCACGTGACGGGAGGGTCGAGCGGGAACGGCGACGAGAACCTCATGATCGAGGCGCAACGGTTCCCGGCCGAACGCGCGGTCGCGGACCGGCGTCGACCCGGAAGCTCTGATCCGGGTGCGGATCCGAACGAGCGGTCCGGACGGGCGGTTCAGGTGGGGGTTTTGCCGAGTAGGTGGCGCAGATTCGATTCGAGATCGGGGTCGCGGAAGGGGTGGTCGGCGGCGGTGAGGCGGGCAGGGAGCACGCGTTGGCTCGCGGTGGCGAGTTCGGTCGCGCCCTCGCCGCCGAGGATCAGCGCGGGGCCGAATTCGGGGACCGGCAGCAGGGCGGGGCGACGCAGAACTCGGGCGAGGATGCGGGTGTAGTCGAGATTGCGAACCGGTTGCGGGGCAGTCGCATTCACGGGGCCGGACAATTCGGTGTCCCAGAGCGCGCGGTGGTAGACGTCGACGAGGTCGTCGATGCCGATCCAGGGCAGCCATTGCCGGCCGTCACCGATGCGGCCGCCGAGCCCGACCTCGAACAGGGGCCGCAACAGTCGCAGGGTGCCGCCGCTGGGCGACTGCACGATGCCGGTCCGCACCCGCACCACGCGGACCCCGGCCGCGTCGGCCGGTTCGGTCGCGGCCTCCCAGGCGGTTACGAGGTCGGCGAGGAAACCCGTTCCGGGAGCGGCGTTCTCGTCGAGGGGTTCGTCGCCGCGATCGGCCCCGTAGTAGCCGACCGCCGAGGCGCTGACGAACGTCTCCACCCCTGCGGCGGCGGCCAGTTCCGCCAGCGCGCGGGTGGGGCCGATGCGGCTCTCGGCCACGGCGCGTTTGTGGTCCGGGGTGAACCGGCCCGCGATGGACGCACCCGCCAGATGTACGACCGCGTCCACACCGTCGAGCAGGTCACCGGCCGGGGCGTCCGGATTCCATTGCCGCTCATCGGGTCCGGCCGGGTTTCGGCGGACCAGGCGGATCACGGTGTGGCCGCCGGTGGTGAGGAAGGCGGTCAGCGCGGTGCCGACCAGGCCGGAGGCGCCGGTGACCGCTATCGTCCTGGGCCGCAAGCCCCGTTCGGCGGCGCGCCGGTGAGCCGCCAGGTCGTCGGCGAGCTGCCGGTATCGATAGGTGAACATCGAGCGCAGCGCGGCCGCCGGGATCGGGGTCTCGACCCGATCGATCACTCGGGTGCTCTGCTCGTCGATCGCCTCGAATTCGTGAATGTGCCGCCAGGGCAGCAGCTTTCCCAGCGGTAGGGACGCCGGCCCCGCCACCGCGATCTCGTCGACGAATCGCCGCGGCGGGTCGTAGTCGCCGGGTTGATGCCGAGCTACCCACCGCAACCCGCCGGGCAGCCGCAGCACGGCCTGCCCGTCGGCCAGCGACGTCGCCTCATCCGCGACGACGACCGGCTGCCAGGGCGGTGCGAGCCGCCGGAAGGCTCCGGGCCGGCGGAACCACTCGAACACCTCGGCCCGAGGTGCCGCGACGACGCTCGAACATGCGATGCTCACTTCTCGACAGTATCCCGGGCCCCCGGGACGAAACGTCTGTACATCGTTCGCCACTCGGAGTGTTTTCCGGCCGATCAGTCTTCGCGGTTGCGCTCCGCACGCTCCAGCGCGACAGCGCGCCGCATGGTCTCCCGGGCCCGGGTCCGGTCACCGGCGTAGTCGTAGGCCCGGGCGGCGCGATAGTTCGTGCGCCAATTGTCGGGATCGGCTTCCCATTCCTTCTTGACCTGCTCGAACAATTCGTCGGCGGCCGCCTTCTCCAAGCGACCGGACGGTCGGCGCGGCAGCTGCGAGGTATCCAGTTCCAGGCCCTCGTCGTGAATGCGGCGGGCCAGATGTTGATGGGCGAGGGCGGCCCGGATGCTGGTCGCCACCACCCAGACTCCCAGGATCGGCAGGATCAGGACGCCGACGCCCATGGCGATCGCGGCGGGCTTGCCGGAGCCCATCAAATCGATCGCGATCCGGCCCAGCAGCAGGAAATAGAAGATCAGCGCGACGACCAGGAAGACGAGGAAACCGACGATGCGGACGACCTGCCGTCCGCTGTCGCCGTCGGCACCGCTCACAGGTCCAGCAGCGGGTCGAGACCGACGGTCAGGCCGGGACGCGAACCGATCTGCCGCACCCCGAGCAGGACGCCGGGGGCGAAGGAGGTCCGGTCGAGCGAATCGTGCCGGATGGTCAGGGTCTCGCCCTGGGTTCCGAACAGCACCTCCTGGTGGGCGACCAGGCCCGCCAGCCGGACCGAATGCACCCGCACGCCGTCGACGCTCGCGCCGCGCGCCCCGTCGAGTTCGGTGGTGGTCGCGTCCGGGCTCGGGCCCACGCCCGCCTGTTTGCGCGCCTCGGCGATGATGCCGGCGGTCCGGTAGGCGGTGCCCGACGGCGCGTCGGCCTTGTTCGGATGATGCAGCTCGATCACCTCGACCGAATCGAACCAGCGGGCCGCCTGCTCGGCGAACCGCATCGACAGCACCGCGCCGATCGCGAAGTTGGGTGCGATCAGCACGCCGACCTGCGGCGCAGCGGCCAGCCAGCCGCGCACCCGATCCAGGCGGGACTCGTCGAATCCGGTGGTACCGACGACGGCGTGAATGCCGTGCTCCACCAGCCACTCGAGATTCGGCATCACGACATCGGGGTGGGTGAAGTCGACGACCACCTGCGTGTCGGCGGCGGTGAACGCATCGAGCGCGTCGCCCTTGTCGACGCGGGCGACGAGGTCCAGATCGTCGGCCGCCTCGACCGCCGCGCAGATCGCCTGCCCGACCTTGCCCTGCGCGCCGAGTACGCCCACCCGGATCCGGTTCGTCGTCACCGTGAACTCCTCACATATCGTTCGATGCCGTTGCGTGCTGAGCCTATCGGCCCGCTCCGCCCGACCGGCCACACCGGTACGCCCGAAGTCACCTGGGTCACCTCGACCACGGCGGCCCGGCCGTGCCGGCGGGCGCTCGCGGAATCAGCCGAAGACGATCACCTGCCGCAAGCCGTGCCCGGCGGCCAGCTCGTCCATCGCCCGGTTGATGTCGTCGAGCCGGATCCGCGCGGAGATCAGCCGCTCCACCGGGAGCCGGCCGGCGCGCCACATCCGCACGTATTCCGGGATGTCGCGGGCGGGTACGGCCGAACCGAGATAGCTCCCGACGATGGAACGTCCCTGCGCGACCAGGCCGAGCGGCGAAATGCTCGCCCGCGCTTGCGGATTGGGTAGCCCGACGGTGACGGTGGTACCGCCGGGCGCGGTCGCGGCGACCGCGGTCTCGAAGGCCCGCACGTTGCCGGCCGCCTCCACCACGACCTCGGCGACGATCCCACGCTCGGCGAGCTCGGCCGGAGTGTAGACCTGGGTGGCGCCCAATTCGGTTGCCAGCGTGAGCTTTTCGGGCAGGGTGTCGACGGCGATGACCTCGCTGCCCAGGTTTTCCCGCAACGAGGCGGCCACCAGCACCGCGGCCATGCCCACGCCGCCGAGGCCCACGACCATGATCCGGTCGCCGGGGGCGGGCCGGGCCGAATTCAACAGCGCCCCACCACCGGTGAGAACCGCGCATCCGAGGACGGCCGCGACCTCCGGCGGCACATCGTCGTCGACCGGCACCACGGACCTTCGGTCCACCACCGCATGGGTGGCGAATCCGGAGACGCCGAGGTGATGGTGCACCGACTCGTCGCCGCGACGCAGCCGCCGTCCGCCGGCGAGCAGTTCGCCGGCATTGTTGGCGATACTGCCCGGTACGCAGGGCGTGCGGCCGTCGGTGGCACACCCCGCGCAGTCGCCACAGCGCGGCAGAAAGGTCATCACGACCCGCTGGCCGACCCGCAGGTCGCTGTCACCGGGACCGAGCTGCTCCACCCGCCCGGCCGCCTCGTGCCCGAGCAGCATCGGCACCGGCCGGACCCGGTTGCCGTCCACGACCGACAGATCCGAATGGCACAGGCCGGCGGCCTCGATCCGGACCAGCAACTCCCCCGGCCCCGGCTCGCCCAGCTCCAGCTCCTCGACCACGATCGGCGTCGAATCTGCATACGGAACCGGGTCCCCGATCCGCTCCAGCACTGCACCACGAATCTTCATGGCACCGACGGTACCGCCCGGATCGAGCCCGGATCAGCCGGATCGTCCGACCGTGCGACCGCCGCCGTCGAGTGCGTCCGCGGTCTCGCCATCCGGGTCGACAGGTTTCTGCGTCTCGTCGCGGCCGGCCGCGTCGAGGTCCTCGGTCGCTGTGCGGGCATCGACGCGCGACGCCGCGGCGGCACTGGATGAACCGGCCGCAGCGCAGTCGAGGGCGCCGGGGCGGCCCCGCAGGACGGCGCCCTCCGCCGATACCCGGCCGCCACAGGTCACACCGGCGAAGTCGGGTACCCCCGCCCCGGCCCCGATGCGGGCGCCGTCGAGGGAGGTTCGCGCGGCGTCGAAACGGCTGTCGGCAAACGTGATCTGCGCACTGTCGATCACCGTGCCGAGGAACTCCGCATGCTCGCCCGCGAAACGGACACGGTCGAATGCGGTGGCGTCGGCGGTGAACCGTGCTCGCGTGAACGACGCCGGTCCGGTGAATTCGGCGCCGGTGAACCGAGTTCGGGGCCCGCCGAATTCGGCCTCGGTGAAGTCGGCCTTGCCGCGGAAGACGGCGTCGACGAAGCTGGTGCCCGCGCGGCCGGTCTCCAGGTCCGCCGCGGCCGGCGTGAAGCAGGTGCCGCGGAACAACGCGTCACTGTCGAACCGCGCGCTGTGGAACGTCACGTGTTTGCCGACGAATCGAACATTCTCGAAGTTGGCCGATCGGGCGCCGATGAAGTGGGTGCCGCGCAGGTGGGTGTGTCGTCCGGCGAAGACCGCCCAGCGGAAATCGACATCCTCGAGTACCGCGTCGTCGAAGTTGAAATCGCAGTCCGACCAGGAAATCTCGGCCTGCGGACGCAGGTGCGACACGATCACCGCGACAATGGTGCGGCGCACCTCCCGATCGTTCTGCCGCAACTGGTAGACCCGCTCGACCTCGGCTCCGGCCGTCTCGTCGGTGGTCGTGCGGGAACTCAGATGGGTCGCCCCCTCGGCCGGGTCGTAGGGCAGGCGCAGATATCCGCAGAGCACGTCGATACATTGCTGCCGTCGGCCGCGTGCCGAGAACTCGTCGGCCACACCGGCCATCGCGTAGACGCCCGCCATCCGCACGGCGACGTCGGCATGCCCCAATTGCGCTGCGGCAGCGCCGAACAGCTGGGCGAACCGGCCGCGTTCGTTGTCGCGCTGTTTGCGGTAACTCACAACCAGCGCCACGGCGCCGCCGACTCCCGCCGCGACCGACAGCGCGATCTTGGTCAGATCGAGCTGATTGGGCGTATCGGACTTCGCCCCGAGCAGCAGCCACAGCGTCCACCACGACACCGCGGCGATCGCCAATCCGCCCAGGACGACGGACACGACCGACACCAGCAGTGCCGATCGCCGCAGCCGTTGGGCCTGTCGCTCCAGAAATCTCCCCCGCCGAGCCATGGCGGAATAGTAGCGGGGAATCGGGGCGCACCGCGCGGCGCGCCCCGATTCCCCTGCGCAGGAACCTTTTTCGTCCGTCAGGCGGTCGCGCGGCTGCCGCGCACGCCGATGGCGGCGGCGGTCAGGCAGGCCAGCGCGACGACCACCACGAACCAGGGGAAGATCGTGCCCATCCCCCACTGGGTCGCCGCCCAGCCGGCCAGGACGGTCGGCAACGCCATCGCCGAATAGGCCAGCAGGTAATAGGCCGACATCGTCTCACCACGTTTGTGCTGCGGGACGACGTTCGACAGGTGCCGCAGCGATCCCCCGAAGCCGAGGCCGAAGGTGGCGCCGAGTAGTACCCCGGCCAGCAGCACGACCACCCAATTGTGGGTCGCCAGAGCGGGAATCGTCAGTAGCAGGGCGAGCGCCATCCCGGTGTCCCCGCCGATCGCCGCGCGACGCGCCGGAATCGCGGTCGCGAACAGCTGCGCCAGTGCGCCGGCCGTCGCCGTCGAGGCGACCACCGCACCGCCGAAGACCAGGTTGTGCACCCCGGTCTTCTCCGCGGCCAGTGACGGATACAGCGACAGCAGTACTCCGAGCACCGACCAGGCGGCCATCACACCCAGCGCCGAAAACCAGAAGTCGGCCCGGATCTCCTGCGGCACCGCGGGTTTCGCGATCCGGATCGGACCCGCCACCCGAGCGGTGTGGGTTTCGGTCATGATCACCACGCCGACACCGATCAGCAGGCAGAAGACCGTGATCACCACATACGGTGTGCGCAGTGGATGCGGAACGTACTGGGCCAGCAGCGCCGAGCCCAGGATGGCCACGGCCATACCGACATTGAACGCCACCCCGGTCAGCTGGCCCGACCGGGCCCCGTGCTGCGGCCGCAGATCCAGCAGGGCCGCCGCACCGGCGACCACCGTGGCGCCGACCGCCACGCCGTGCAGCGCCCGTGCCAGGAGCAGCATCGCGACATTGTCGGCGAACAGGAAGACGAGCAGTCCGATCACCATGGTCGCCAGCGCGCCGAGCAGTACCGGTTTGCGCCCGACCACATCGGAAATCTTGCCCGAGACCAGGACCGCTGCCAGCGCCGCGACGGCATAGACGGCGAAGACGATCGTCGTGGTCAGCGGCGAGAAATGCCATTCCTTCTGGTAGAGGCCGTACAGCGGAGCGGGAACACCGGAGACTCCGAGCGCTACCCCGCTGGCGACCAGAATCAGTGCGTAGGCCCAGGACTGCGTGGTCCGCTGGGCCGGTGCAACCGTCATAGTTGCGGCCATCGATTCTCTCCATCGGGTAAGTTTGATTGCGATCGAACTCAACTACCGTAGCGAGGGTTTGATTCCCATCAAACCGAATTTTCCGTGAGAAAGATCATGACCGATACCCAGAAGACCGTGGAATCGCATCCGGTCGCCACCGTGCAGGAGGTGCTCGGTGCCCTGCACGATCCCGTGCGGCTGGAGATGGTGCGCCGGCTGAGCAATGCCGGCGGGCCGGTGCGCTGCGGCATGCTTTACGACACCATCAACAAATCCACCGCCACCCACCATCTGAAGATCCTGCGCGAGGCGGGGATCACCGAACGGATCGTGGCCGACGGCCAGACCTACGCCCGCCTGCGCACGGACGAGGTCGAGCACGCGCTGCCCGGCCTGCTCGCGGCGGTGGTCGGCGCGGCCAACCGCGCGGGCGCCGCGGATCCGTCCGGCACCGCCGCGGCCCAGCCTCCGGCGCCGGACTCCGGGCGCGACTGACTCAGCTCACCAATCCCCGGACCGCACTGGGCAATTCGCGAGTGCGACGATACGGGCCTGCCACCGCCGCGGCGAACGGCCGCGCCAGCAGCGTGCGCGCGATCGCGGAGACCTCCTCGGTGGTCACCGCATCGATCCGGGCCAGCGTCTCGGACACGCTACGGTGGTTGCCGTAGCTCAGTTCGCTGCGGCCGATACGATTCATCCGGGATCCGGAATCCTCCAGCCCCAGCACCAGCCCACCCCGCAGCGAGCCCTTCGCGCGAGCGCATTCGGCGTCGGTGATGCCGTCGGCGGCCACCTCTTCCAGCACTCCCCGCGCCAAACTCGCCACCTGCCCGAGATTTTCGGGCTGGCAGCCGATATACACCGAGAACGCACCGGTGTCGGCGAAGGTGTCGACGCTGGAGTAGACCGAATACGCGAGCCCGCGTTCCTCCCGAATCCGTTGGAACAGCCGCGAACTCAGCCCGCCGCCGAGCACGGTGTTCAGCACCGACAACGGCCAGCGCTTCTGTCCCTCGTGCCGGCCGAAGGCACGCACGCCGAAGACGAGATGCGCTTGTTCGCTGTCCCGATAGGTCCGGTGCAGTTGCGGCGCCGTGCGCGTCCGGAACCGGCCCTCCCGGCGCGGCGCCGGCTCCCGCAGCGGATCGAGCCGATCGGCGAAGGCGCGATGCACCAACTCCACCGTATGGTCGTGTTCGACATTCCCGGCGACCGCGACGACCATCCGGTCCGGCCGGTACCGCCGCAGATGGAATCCGCGCAGCTGAGCGGCGGTCATCTGCTCCACCGAGTCGATGGTGCCGATCACCGGCCGGCCGATCGGATGATCACCGAACAGCGCCGTCAGGAAACAGTCGCCGACCAGATCCTCCGGATCGTCGTCGCGCATCGAGATCTCCTCGAGCACGACCTGTCGCTCCACATCGACATCCACCGGCCGGCACAGACCGTTGAGCACCACATCGGAGACCACATCGACCGCGAGCGGCAGATCCTCGTCCAGGACGTGGGCGTAGTAGCAGGTCTGTTCCTTGGCGGTGAACGCGTTCAACTCCCCACCGACCGCGTCCAGGGCCTCGGCGATATCGAGTGCCGAGCGCGTGGGCGTGGCCTTGAACAGCAGATGTTCCAGGAAATGCGCGGCCCCGGCGACCGTCGGGCTCTCGTCGCGCGAGCCGACACCGACCCACACCCCGATCGATGCCGACCGCACGCCGGGGACGTGTTCGGTCACCACCCGCAATCCGCCGGGCAGGACCGTTCGCCGCACCCCACTGTCGGACAGCGAACCGTCGTCGGCGAGAACCAGCGAAGAACCCCCCTGCTCCAGCGGGAGCAAGGGGGCGGCATCGGAAGTCCTCGCCGGATTCGTCGCGCGACCGGATCGCTCGGTGCGCGCGCCGCGAACCGTTCCGCCCGACGCGCGCGCCGAACCCGGGGAGGTCGTGGCGCGCGCGGAGGGCTTCTTCTTCGTCACATCCAACTATTTACTCGGCCGTGGCCTCGGCTGCAGCCGGAGCCTCGTCGGCGGCCGGAGCAGCGGACTCGGCGCTGTCCTCGTCGGAGACCGGGACCAGCGAGATCTTGCCGCGGTTATCGATATCGGCGATCTCGACACGGATCTTGTCGCCGACGTTCACCACGTCCTCGACCTTGCCGACCCGCTTGCCGTTGCCCAGCTTCGAGATGTGCACCAGACCGTCGCGACCCGGCAGCAGCGAGACGAACGCGCCGAAGGCGGTGGTCTTGACGACCGTGCCCAGGAAGCGCTCGCCGACCTTCGGCAGCTGCGGGTTGGCGATGGCGTTGATCGCGTCGATCGCGGCCTGCGCCGACGGGCCGTCGGTCGCGCCGACGAACACGGTGCCGTCGTCCTCGATGGAGATGTTGGCGCCGGTGTCCTCGGTGATCTGGTTGATGACCTTGCCCTTGGGCCCGATCACCTCGCCGATCTTGTCGACCGGGATCTTGATCGCGGTGACGCGCGGCGCATAGGGGCTCATCTCGTCCGGGGTGGCGATGGCCTCGGCCATCACGTCCAGGATGGTCAGGCGCGCGTCGCGGGCCTGATTCAGCGCACCCGCCAGCACCTTGGACGGAATGCCGTCGAGCTTGGTGTCCAGCTGCAGCGCGGTGACGAAGTCGCGGGTACCGGCGACCTTGAAGTCCATATCGCCGAAGGCGTCCTCGGCACCGAGAATGTCGGTCAGCGCGACGTAGCGGGTCTCGGCCTCACCCTTGTCGTTGGTGACCTCGTCGGACACCAGACCCATGGCGATACCGGCCACCGGCGACTTCAGCGGCACACCCGCGTTCAGCAGCGACAGCGTGGAGGCGCACACCGAACCCATCGACGTGGATCCGTTGGAGCCCAACGCTTCCGACACCTGACGGATGGCGTAGGGGAACTCCTCCTGGCTCGGCAGCACCGGCACCAGCGCCCGCTCGGCGAGCGCGCCGTGACCGATCTCGCGCCGCTTGGGCGAACCGACGCGGCCGGTCTCACCGGTGGAGAACGGCGGAAAGTTGTAGTGGTGCATGTAGCGCTTGCTGGTCTCCGGGCCGAGCGAGTCGACCTGCTGGGCCATCTTCACCATGTCGAGGGTGGTGACGCCCAGGATCTGGGTCTCACCGCGCTCGAACAGCGCCGAACCGTGCGCCCGCGGAACGACCGCGACCTCGGCGGACAGCGCCCGGATATCGGCCAGGCCACGCCCGTCGATGCGGAAACCGTCGGACAGGATGCGCTGACGCACCAGCTTCTTGGTGACCGAGCGGAACGCCGCGCCGATCTCCTTCTCGCGGCCCTCGAAGTCCTCGGCCAGCGCCGAGAGCACCTCGAGCTTGATCTCGTCGATCCGCTCCTCGCGCTCCTGCTTGCCGGCGATCGACAGCGCCTCGCTCAGCGGGTTCTTCGCGGTGCCCTCGACGGCGGTGTAGACGTCGGCCTCGTACGGCGGGAAGAGCGGGAACTCCTCGGTGGGCTTGGCGGCCAGCGCGGCCAGGTCGGCCTGCGCCTTGCACAGCCGCGCGATGAACGGCTTCGCGGCCTCGAGGCCTTCGGCCACAACGGTTTCCGTCGGCGCCTGGGCGCCGCCGTCGACCAGCTCGATGACCTTCTCGGTGGCCTCGGCCTCGACCATCATGATCGCGACGTCACCGGACTCGACGACCCGGCCGGCGACGACCATGTCGAACACGGCCTCCTCCAGCTGCTCGACGGTCGGGAACGCGACCCACTGTCCTTGAATGAGCGCCACGCGCACACCGCCGACCGGACCGGAGAACGGCAGCCCCGCGATCTGGGTCGACGCCGAGGCGGCGTTGATCGCGACCACGTCGTAGAGATCCTTGGGATCCAGGCTCATCACCGTGACCACGACCTGGATCTCGTTGCGCAGGCCGTCGACGAACGACGGGCGCAGCGGACGGTCGATCAGGCGGCAGGTCAGGATCGCGTCGGTCGAGGGACGGCCCTCGCGACGGAAGAACGAGCCGGGGATGCGGCCCGCGGCGTACATACGCTCCTCGACGTCGACCGTCAGCGGGAAGAAGTCGAACTGATCCTTGGGGTGCTTACCGGCCGTGGTGGCCGACAGCAGCATGGTCTCGTCGTCCAGGTAGGCGACGACGGAGCCGGCGGCCTGCTTGGCCAGACGCCCGGTCTCGAACCGGACGGTGCGGGTGCCGTAGCTGCCGTTGTCGATCAGGGCCACCGATTCGAACACACCGGGTTCGACCTCGATGGCGGAGCTCGTCTGGGATTCGGTCATATTTTGTCTCAACCTCTCGTCTTGCCGGATCCAACGCCGTCGAGGCGCGATCCGGCCGGGTGTCCCCGCGCTGCTTCTCCCTGCGCAGGGGCAGCCGTACCCGGGCTCGGGCGCGCGGCAGCCCTCCTGGCTGCGGCGCGACACCCGGCCGATCCCCCGTGGAACCGGCGACGCGGAGGCGGTCATCGATCGAAGCCCGCCGGCAACTCTCGCCGAAAGGCCACTACCGAAGACCGACGCCACGCGTGCGGGTGCATACGGCTGGTGCGGTGCCGATATACGACTAGCCGACGGGGAGATTCTATGCCTCCCCGTCGGCTGCGCGTTAACTACCTGTGATTGTCAGCGCGTCTGCCGTCGCGTCCGTGCGGGCGCGAACGGATCAACGCCGCAGTCCGAGCCGCTCGATCAGCGAACGGTAGCGCTCGATGTCCTTGTCCTGCAGGTACTTCGACAGCCGCCGGCGGCGACCGATCAGACCCAGCAGACCGTGGCGGGTGTGGTGATCGTGCTTGTGCACCTTCAGGTGCTCGGTCAGGTCGGAGATCCGCTTGGACAGCAGCGCGATCTGGGCCTCCGGCGAACCGGTGTCCTTCTCGTGCAGGCCGTACTCCTTGAGGATGGCCGCCTTCTGCTCGGTGGTCAGCGCCACGAATTCACTCCTTGTTTCTCAGTCCGCGCTCGAGGAGACCGGGAAATCCCGGGCGGGCGCCACCGCGGACCGCAGCAGACCCGACGAACCAGCCTACCGGACACACACGCGGGGACCGAATCGGCCCGGCGACCCCGGTACCTGGGTGCGCTCAGCTTCGCTCTTCGCTCGCTTCCGCGGCGGCGAGCACCTGCCGGGTCTGCTCGACATCCTCGCCCATGGCCCGGATCAGATCGTCGACCGAGTCGAAGCGGCGCATACCGCGCAGATGCTGGACGAAATCGACCGCGACGTGCTGACCGTACAGATCCGCCTCGGTATCCAGCACGAAGGCCTCGACGGTCCGGGTGCGGCCGGAGAAGGTCGGGTTGGTACCCACCGAGATCGCGGCCATGGCCCGTTTTCCGGGACGCGTGACACCCACCGTCTCACCGGCGGCGAGAACGGTGAACCAGCCCGCGTACACGCCGTCGGCCGGAATCGCCGCATGCATGGGCGGAGCCACGTTGGCGGTCGGGAAACCCAGTTCACGGCCGCGGCCGTCGCCGTGCACGACCACACCTTCGACCCGGTGCGGCCGGCCGAGCGCATCGGCGGCCGCGGCCATGTCGCCGGCGTCGACGCAGGCGCGGATATAGGTGGAGGAGAAGGTCACGGCGTGCTCGCCGACCAGCTTCACCCCGTCCACCTCGAAGCCGAACCGGCCGCCCAGCTCGCGCATGGTGTCCACGGTGCCGGCGGCCTTCTTGCCGAAGGTGAAGTTGTCGCCGACCACGACCTCGGCCACGTGCAGCTTCTCGACCAGCAGGTCGTGGACGTAGCGGCCGGGCGTGAGCTTCATGAACTCCTGCGTGAACGGCATCACCAGGAACACATCGATACCGAGTTCCTCGACCAGCTCCGCGCGCCGCGTGAGCGTGGTGAGCTGCGCCGGATGCGATCCCGGACGCACCACTTCCATCGGATGCGGGTCGAAGGTCATCAGAACCGAGGGAACACCGCGCACCGCAGCGGATTTCACCGCGCGGCTGATCAATTGGGCGTGACCGCGGTGCACACCGTCGAACACGCCGATGGTGAGCACACACCGACCCCAGTCCGGTGGCATTTCCTCGAGACTTCGCCATCTCTGCACACACCGAAGCCTACGCAAGCACGGTCACGAACCGGGATTCGGCAGTGCAGTTGTTCACCCGGCCGTCACCCGGCGCCGACACGAGCCGTGGCGCGGATACCCCCGCTGCCTGCTCCGGCCGCGTCGCTCCCGCTGTGCCCGACGGCGGGATCCGCGGCGGCCTCCGCGGTTACGCACGCTGCCTGCTCCGGCCGCGTCCCGGCCCCCGCTGTGCCCGACGGCGGGATCCGCGGCGGCCTCCGCGGTTACGCACGCTGCCTGCTCCGGCCGCGTCCCGGCCCCCGCTAAGCTCGATACGTGCCCGGAAAACGCGATGTCGCCACCCGGCGTGAGCTGGCGGATTCAGCTGCGCCATCACCGTCTCCCGATGGGGGCGCGGCCGGGCATGCGCCTAACGTGGCGCCGTCGCTGTCGTCGGTCGCCCAGGATTACCTCAAGGTGATCTGGAGCGCGCAGGAATGGTCGCAGGAGAAGGTGTCGACCAAATTGCTGGCCGAACGCATCGGGGTCTCCGCGTCCACGGTGTCGGAAGCGGTGCGCAAACTCGCCGATCAAGGACTGGTCGAACACGCCCGCTACGGCTCGATCACCCTCACCGACAACGGTCGCCGCGCCGCGGTCGCCATGGTGCGCCGCCACCGGCTGATCGAGACGTTTCTGGTCAGCGAACTCGGCTACGGCTGGGACGAGGTGCACGACGAGGCCGAGGTCCTCGAACACGCGGTATCGGAGACCCTCGTCGAACGCATCGACGCGAAACTCGGTCACCCCGACCGTGATCCGCACGGCGACCCGATTCCGTCGGTCGACGGCGCGGTACCGACTCCACCCGCCCGGCAACTCAGCGCGTTCCAGGCCGGCCAGTCCGGGCGCGTGGCACGCATCTCCGATTTCGACCCGGCCATGCTGCGCTATTTCGATTCGGTGGGCATCGCGCTGGACACCGTCATCACCGTGGTCGAACGCCGCGATTTCGCCGGCACCATAGCGGTGCGCATCGGCGAGCAGACCATCGACCTGGGAAGCCCTGCGGCCGAAGCCATCTGGTTGACCACCTGAGTGATCCGGCCGCAGTCGGCCGGGTGCCCGCTCAGCGCGTGACCAGTGCCGCGGCCCGCTCGGCGATCGCGGTGCCGAGTTCGGCCGTGGTCGCGGTTCCGCCCAGATCCGGCGTGCGCACCGCCCCCTCGGCCAGTACGTCGCAGACCGCGCGATCGACCGCCGCGGCCGCCGCGGATTCGCCCAGATGCGCGAGCATCATCGCACCGGCGAGGATCTGCGCCACCGGATCGGCGATCCCGCGGCCCGCGATATCGGGCGCGCTTCCGTGCACCGCCTCGAACATCGAGGGCGCGTCGCGAGCGGGGTTGATATTCCCGGACGGCGCCAGCCCGAGGCCACCGGTGACCGCGGCCGCGAGGTCGGAGAGGATGTCGCCGAACAGGTTCGAGCCGACGATCACATCCAGCCGATCCGGATGCAGCACGATTTCGGCGGCCAGCGCGTCGACGTGCATCTGCCGGGTCTCGACCTCCGGATATTCCGCCGCGATTCGTTCGAAGATGCTGTCCCAGTACGGCATCGAGTGGATCAGGCCGTTCGATTTGGTGGCCGAACAGAGTTTGCGGTCACGCCCGCGCGCCTGTTCGAACGCATACCGGATGATCCGCTCACAGCCGGTGCGGGTGAATATCGACTCCTGGACCACGAATTCGTCCGGCCGCCCGGGATTGTGGGTACCGCCGATGGCGGAATATTCGCCTTCGGAATTCTCGCGGACGATGAGAATGTCGAGATCATCGGCGGTGCGTCCGCGCAGCGCGGATTCGGTACCGGGCAGCAGTCGCACCGGTCGAAGATTCACGTACTGACCGAACGCCCGGCGTAGCGGAATCAGCAGGCCCCACAGCGAAATATGGTCGGCCACACCGGGAAATCCCACCGCGCCGAGCAGAATCGCGTCGAAATCGGCCAGCTGCCGGGGACCGTCCTCCGGCATCATGGCGCCGGTGCGCAGATACTGCTCGCACGACCAGTCGAATTCGGTCCACGCGATATCCGGGAGCACCGCGTTCAGTACTTTGACGGCCTCCACCGTCACGTCCACGCCGATCCCGTCGCCGGGAATCGTGGCTATGCGATACCTCGGCATCACAGTGCCACACCGATGTACTTGGTTTCCAGGAACTCGTCGATGCCGGCGAAACCGCCCTCGCGGCCGAGGCCCGATTCCTTCACGCCGCCGAACGGCGCCGCGGGATTCGACACCACGCCCTGATTGAGCCCGACCATTCCGGTGTCGAGTGCCTCGCTCACCCGCAATCCGCGCCGCAAATTGTCGGTGAACACATACGACACCAGGCCGTAGGGCGTGTCGTTGGCGCGTTCGATAACCTCGGCCTCGGTGTCGAAGACGGCCAAACCCGCGACGGGCCCGAAGATTTCGGTGCCGAACATCGCGGCATTGTCCGGAACGCCGGTCAGGACGGTGGGCGGATAGAAGTGCCCGGGGCCGGCCGCCGGAGAGCCGCCGAGCAGAACCGTGGCGCCACGATCACGGGCATCGGCGACCAGCTCGGACACCTTCGTCACCGCGGCCGCATCGATCAGCGGGCCGACCACCACTCCCGGCTCGGTGCCGGGTCCCATCGGCAGCGCCGCCATCCGCTCGGTGAAGCGGCGGGTGAATTCGTCGGCGATGCCGCGCTGCAGGTAGATCCGGTTCGCCGCGGTGCAGGCCTGACCGATGTTGCGCATCTTGGCCGCGAGCGCGCCCTCGACGGCGGTGTCGGGATCGGCGTCGTCGAACACGATCAGCGGGGCGTTGCCGCCCAGTTCCATCGATGTGCGCATCACTGTTTTCGCACACTGCTCGAGCAGCAGTTTCCCGACCGCCGTCGATCCGGTGAACGACAGTTTCCGCGACCGCGGGTCGGCGATGACGGCGGCGGTCACGGCCGCCGGATCGGACGTGGTCACCACGTTGACCACCCCGTCGGGAACCCCTGCGGCGGCGAGCAGTTCGGCGATCGCGAGCGTGCACAGCGGCGTCTGCTCGGCGGGCTTCACCACGCAGGTGCAACCCGCGGCCAAGGCGGGGCCGATCTTGCGGGTGGCCATCGCCATCGGGAAGTTCCACGGGGTGATCAGGACACTCGGCCCCACCGGCCGCCGGGCCACCACGAAGCGCGACCCACCCGTCGGGGCGGGCAGATAACCACCGTCGAGACGCACCGCCTCCTCGGCGAACCAGCGAAAGAACTCCGCGGCGTAGGCGACCTCACCGCGCGCCTCGGCCAGCGGCTTGCCCATCTCGGCGGTCGCGATGCGGGCGAGCCGGTCGGTGTCGTCGATGAGGGCCCGATGCGCCCGCATCAGGATTTCCGACCGGGCGCGGGGCGGGACCTCCGCCCACGCGGCCTGGGCGTCCGCGGCGGCCGTCAGCGCCGCCACGCCGTCCTCGGGGCTCGCATCGGCGACGGTGGTCAGCGTCCGGCCGGTCGCCGGGTCCGTCACCGCGAACCGCTCGGCTGCCGCGCGCCACCGCCCCCCGATGAACAGATCGGTCGGAACACTGTCGATCGCCGCGACCGTCGCCGCGTCCGCCTCCGCCACGGTGTGCGTCATCGCTCGCTCCTCAGCTCGCACCATTTCGGATCGGCGCCGCCGTTGCCGTCACCGCCGCGGCCATGTTATACACATTGTCAACAATCCGACAATAAGTCCGGCCGTTGCGGCACGGATTTCCCGTCGCCCGGGAGGCGGATCACCATGACTGCACTTTCCCCCGTTCTCCGCCAGGCCACGCCCGTCACGGTCGACCACGGCGAGGGCTGCTACCTCTACGGCACCGATGGACGCCGCTATCTCGATTTCACCGCCGGGATCGGCGTCACCAGCACGGGACACTGCCATCCACGGGTGGTCGCGGCCGCGCGTGAACAGATCGGCAGTCTCATCCACGGCCAGTACACGACGGTCATGCACCGCCCGCTGCTGCGGCTGACCGAGCGGCTCGCCGATGTCCTTCCCGCCCATCTGGATTCGGTGTTCTTCGCCAACTCCGGCAGCGAGGCCGTGGAGGCGGCGCTGCGGCTGGCACGGCAGGCCACCGGCCGCCCGAACGTGGTGGTGTTCCACGGCGGATTCCACGGTCGCACGGTGGCCGCCGCGACCATGACCACCTCGGGCACCCGGTTCTCGGCCGGGTTCAGCCCGTTGATGGGTGGCGTGCACGTGGCACCGTTCCCGACCGCGTACCGGTACGGCTGGTCGGAGGAGGAGGCCACCGACTTCGCGCTGCGCGAACTCGACTACATCCTCGCCACGCTCACCGCCCCCGCGGAGACGGCCGCGTTCGTCGTCGAGCCGGTCCTCGGCGAAGGTGGCTACATTCCCGGCAACACCCGGTTCTTCCAGGGACTGCGCGAACGTGCGGATCGGCACGGCATTCTGCTGATCTGCGATGAGATCCAGACCGGCTTCGGCCGCACCGGAAAGTTCTTCGGGCACCAGCACTTCGATGTGCGGCCCGATGTCATCACCATCGCCAAGGGGCTGGCCAGCGGTTTCCCGCTGTCCGGCATCGCGGCCCCGCAGGACCTGATGGCCGCGGCGTGGCCGGGCTCGCAGGGCGGCACTTACGGCGGGAATGCCGTGGCCTGTGCGGCCGCGGTGGCCACGATCGATGTGATCGAATCCGAGGGGCTGGTGGACAACGCCGCGGCGCGTGGCGAGCAGCTACTGGCCGGCGCTCGGGCCGGTGCCACCAAGGCGATCGGTGACGTGCGCGGTCTGGGCCTGCTCGTCGGCTGCGAATTCACCACGGCCACCGGCGAACCCGATACCGCGGCCGCGGCAGCGGCCCAGCAGCTGGCGGTCCAGCGCGGTCTGCTCCTGCTGACCTGCGGGGCCTACAGCAACGTGGTGCGCATGATTCCACCGCTGATCGTGACCGCCGAACAGATCGACGAGGCGCTGGCCATCTGGAACGGAGTTCTGGACGAGATGTGACCACGTCGGCGACACCCAACGGACAGGGGACTCTCGATGACCCGATATCTCACCATCACCCTCACCAAGGCCGGCGTGCGCGCCCGCGCGCGATTGCTCGACGAGCAGGCGCCGCGGACCTGCGCGGCGGTCTGGGACGCGCTGCCGCAGGAGGGTGACGCGTTCCACGCCAAGTACGCGCGCAACGAGGTGTACACCCTGGTGCCGCGCATCACCGCGGCGCCGCATCGCGAAAACCCCACCGTCACACCGATTCCCGGTGACGTCTGCCTGTTCGACTTCGAACCGTGGGAGATCGGCAATCCGGCCTACGGTTACGAACCGGGTTCGGCCGCGCACGCCGCGCAGGGCGCCACCGACCTGGCACTGTTCTACGACCGCAACAACCTGCTGCTCAACGGTGATATGGGCTGGGTTCCGGGCAATGTCTTCGCGACCATCGAGCAGGGCCTGCCCGAGTTGGCCACCGCCTGCAACGCGCTGTGGCTGCGCGGCGTGGAAGGCGAAACCCTGTCCTTCACCCGGGCTTCGGACTAACTCGGCAACGCGAACACACGGCCGGCCCGGACCTTCGTTCCGGGCCGGCCGCGCCGCGAGTGCCGGCGCGGCCCGCGAGTCAGCTCAGCACGGCTTCGGCGAAACGGGCCAGTGCCAGGACGAAATCGTCGGAGTGGCGCGGCCCCACGATCTGCAACCCCACCGGCATCCCCGCCGCGGTGCGCCCGGCGGGAATGCTGATCGCGGGCTGCTGGGTGAGATTGAACGGATAGGTGAACGGCGTCCACTGCGGCCAGCTGTCCATCGAACTGCCCGGTGGCACATCACATCCCGCGTCGAAGGCGGTGATCGGCATCGTCGGCGTGATCAGGACGTCGTGGGCGGTATGGAAGGCGCCCATGGCGATGCCGACCTCCGCGGCGACCGCGCGGGCGGCGAGATAATCGACCGCGCCCAGCGAGCGGCCGCGATCCCACATGGCGCCGAGACCCGGATCGACCCGATCCCGGGTGCCGGCCGGGAAGGTCGAGAGCATGGCCGCCGCACCCGCCGCCCACATCGTCTCGAAGGCGTCGCGCGGATCGGCGAAGCCGGGATCGGCCTCGACAACCCGCAGACCGGCCTCGTCGAGCGCCCGCACGGCTGCCGCGACCACCGCCGCGACCTCCGGATCCACCTGTGCGAAACCGAGATTCGCCGAATAGCCGACCGTCGCACCGCGCACCTCGCGCTGCAGTTCACCGCGGAACGTCAGCAGCGGCGGCGCGGCCGCGGTGGGATCGCGGTGATCCGGCAGCGAGAGGATGTCCATCAGCAGCGCCACGTCCTCGACGGTGCGCGCGATCGGTCCGGCATGCGCCAACGGCCCGAACGGACTGGCCGGATAGAGCGGGATGCGGCCATGGGTGGGCTTGAACCCGACGACGCCGCAGAACGAGGCGGGGATGCGCACGCTGCCCCCGCCGTCGGTGCCGATCGACACCGGCCCCATCCCCGCCGCCACGGCCGCTGCCGAACCACCGGAGGAGCCGCCGCAGGTCTTGCCGGGATCCACCGGGTTGCGGGTGATACCGGACAGCGCGCTGTCGGTGGTGGCCTTCCACGCCAGCTCCGGCGTGGTGGTCTTGCCCAGGAAGACCAGCCCGTCCTCGCGCAATCGCGCGGTGGCGGGGCTGTCGATCGGCCACCGGACATCGCGCCGGATCGAGGTCGAGCCGCGCAGGGTCGGCCAGCCCTCGGTGAGAAAGACGTCCTTGATCGAAATCGGCACGCCGTCGAGCAGGCCCTGCGCATGCCCGCTGTGCCAGCGCGCCTCGGACTCCTTCGCCTGCACCATGGCACGCTCCGGATCGACCAGGCAGAACGCGTTCAGGACATCGTCGCGGGCCGCGATCGCGTCCAGCGCCGCTCTGGTCGCCTCGACGGGAGACAGGGCCCCGGCCGAATAGGCGGCGGCCAACTCGGCCGCGGTCATCGCCGCGGGGTCGGTCCCGATCTCGGTGTGGGCCATCGTGACTCCCTTCAGCTCGGCACGTAGCCCAGCTTCTTGTCGACCACATTCGATAAGGGCCGGCCGCTGGCCCACCGCTGGAAATTGTCGGCGAACGCGGCCACGATCTCAGCTCGCCAACCGACGAAGTCACCGCTGTTGTGCGGGGTGACAACGACATTCGGCAGATCCCACAGCGGATGGCCGACCGGCAGCGGTTCCGGATCGACCACGTCGAGGGCCGCACCGGCCAGCGCGCCGCCGCGCAGCGCCGCGACGAGATCGTCGGTGACCACCGATTCCCCACGCCCGACGTTGACGAAACGCGCATGCGGTTTCATCGCGGCGAAGGCACCGGCATCGAACAGGTGCCGAGTCTGCGGAGTCAACGGGGTCACGCAGACGACGTAGTCCGCCGCGGGCAGTTCGGCATGCAAATCCGTTGCCACCACACCGAAATCGGGGTCGCCGACGCGGGCGGTGCGCCCGACCGCGCGCACCCGCATGCCGACCGCGCGCAACAGCCGGGCGATGGCCCGCCCGATCGAGCCGGTCCCGACCACCAGGACGGTGGCCCCCGTGATCCGTTCGGACTCCCGGTGCCGCCACTCGTGCCGTTGCTGCAATCGCAGCGATTCCGGCACGTCCTTGGCGAAGTTGAGGATCTGCGCGAGAACGTATTCCGCGATGGGCTGATCGAACAGCCCGCGGGTGTTGGTGACCACCACCTCGCTGTCGATCAGCTCGTCGAACATCACGGCGTCGACGCCGGTGGCCCCGACGTGTACCCACCGGATGCGATCGGCGCGATGCCACACTCCCGGAAGCGCCGTGCTCCGGAAGTCGGAGACGAACAGGATGTCGGTGCCGGGGAGTGCGTCGGCGAGGCCGGCCCCGTCGACACAGCGAACGTCGGCCTGTTCCACCACCGGACGCAGGTGTTCCGCGTCGGGCTCGACGCCGTCGCACAGGACGGTGACAACTGGGCCCGCGTTCATATTGACAGGCTAAAAACCCATCGTATGCTTGTCAACAATCCGATTGTGTGCGGAGGTTTGTCGCCCGAACGCGAGAGGGGCCCTCGTGGAACTGAATTTTCCCGAGCTGGACGGTCCGGTCGCGCAACGGGGTATCGGAATCATCGCGCCGTTCGATCTGGCGCTGGAGCGGGAACTGTGGCGGTGGGCGCCGCTGGAAGTCAGCCTGCATCTGGCGCGCACCCCGTACGAACCGGTGCCGGTCTCCCTCGAGATGGCCGAATTGGTCTCCGACGCAGCACATCTCACCGCCGCCACCCGTAACGTCCTGCACGTGGAGCCGGAGGTGATCGCCTATCTGTGCACCTCCGGCAGCTTCATCAAGGGGCTGGCCTACGAACGATCGCTGCGCGACACCATCTGCCGAGCCGGCGCCCGCGATGCGGTGACCACCTCCGGAGCGTTGATCGAAGCCGTGCACACACTGGGCCTGAGGCGTCTGTCGGTCATCACCCCCTACGACGAGATCCTGACCGGGAAGCTGCACGACTTCCTGCGGGAGGCTGGATGCGAGGTCCTGCGTTCCGACCACCTGGGACTCGGCGGCGGAATCTGGAAGGTCGGCTACCGGACGATCGCCGAGCGCATCATGGCCGCCGATGATCCCGACGCGGAGGCCATCTTCGTCAGCTGCACCAACCTCCCCACCTACGACCTGGTCGCACCGCTGGAAGAACTGCTCGGCAAACCGGTGCTGACGGCCAATCAGCTGACCATGTGGGCCTGTCTGGGCCGGATGAAGCTGCCGATGATGGGACCCGGCAAGTGGCTACAGAACGTTTTCTAGGAGGCGCTGTGGAACGGACACCGACGGTCGGGTTCATCTATCCCGATCACGCCGCCGAGGACGAATACGACTGGGCCGCAGGGCGACTCGGGGTCGACCTGCGCGTCGCCCACATCTACGGCACCGACCTGCACGCCGTCCCCGAACTGCTCGAGCTCGGTAGTCCGGACAAATTGCGCCGGGGCGCGCGATTGCTGGCGCCCTTCGACCCGCTGGCGGTGGTGTGGGCCTGCACCTCCGGCAGTTTCGTCTACGGACCGCAGGGAGCGCGGGAACAATCGGACGGCCTCGCCCGGATGTGCGGGGTCCCGGCGTCGAGTACCAGTTTCGCGTTCGTGGCGGCGGTGCGGGCGCTCGACGTCCGCAGCGTTGCGGTGTGCGCCAGCTATCCGGACGAGGTCGCGGCGCTGTTCGTCGATTTCCTCGCCGCCGCCGACATCCGAGTGGTCTCCATGACCAGCGCCGGCATCGATACCGCCGCCGAGGTGGGCACACTCACACCCCACCAGGTGCTGGCACTGGCGACGGCCAACGATCACCCGGAGGCCGAGGCGCTGCTGATTCCCGACACCGCGATGCATACGATACAACTGCTGCCGGAGCTGGAATCAGCGCTCGGCAAGCCGGTGCTCACCGCGAACCAGGTCACCGTCTGGCACGGGCTGCGACTGGCGGGCCTACCCGTCCAACCGTCCCCGTCCGGGCCGGGACTCGGAACGCTCTTCTCGGAAAGGCCGATTCATGTCGGTGATTGAGTTCGAACCCGTGAACCGGCAGTCCACGGCGGAAATGATCGCCGACCGGCTGCGGGCGGCGATCGTGCACGGCACGCTGGCACCGGGCACCCAGCTCGTCGAGGCCGATCTGGCCGCGCAATTCGACGTGTCCCGCGGACCCGTCCGAGAAGCCATGCAGCGCTTGGTCTCCGAAGGTCTGCTGCACAGCGTGCGCCACCGCGGCATCTTCGTCATCGAACTCAGTCTGGCCGACATCGTGGACATCTACCGGGCGCGCACCGCGATCGAGGGTGGCGCGTTGGATCTCATCCTGGACGGTCGCCGCGAGATCGCCTACGCCGCACTGGAACCCAGCATCGAACAGATGCGGGCCTGCGCCGATCGGGGCGACGCCACCGGGGTCACCGACGCCGACCACGCCTTCCACCAGGCACTGGTGGCCAGCGCCGACAGCCCACGCCTGGTCCGCGCGGCGCGGACATTGCTGATCGAGACGCGGATGTGCCTGGGCGCGCTGCAGACGACCTACACCGACCTCGACGACCAGGTCCGCGAGCACGTCGCCTTGCGCGAGGCGATCGCCGCGGGTCCACCACGCGACGTGCGCGAACTACTCGTCGGGCATATGCGCGACGCGGTGCAGCGGCTCGGCGATCAGCTGCGCGACGACGGATAGTCCCGGATCAGTCGACGAGCCCGCGCGGGCGCACGACGAAAACCGGTGAGGAGCGCCTACCCTTCTCCTCCAGCAGGGCGATGGTGCGGCCCTCGGCGGTCGTGGCCGCATGCACGCCGCGCACGCCGACCGGATCCAGCCACCGCCCGTCGCGCAGCGATTCGGCCTGGTTCGCATCGATCTCGCGCTGCGGAAAGGCCAGCCGCACAGCGGCATCGATATCGAGGTCCACCCCGGGGTCGTCGGCGAGCTGCGCCAGGGTGCGGGCGTGCTCGAGCGTGAACGGGCCGACCCGGGTGCGGCGCAGTGCGGTCAGATGGCCGCCGACCCCCAGCGCGGTACCGAGATCGCGGGCCAGTGCCCGGATATAGGTGCCCGACGAACAATCGACCTCGACGTCCAGATCGACGAATGTGGTTGCCCCGGTATCGATATCGCGGCGAGCGAGGATCTCGAACCGGCTCACCGTGACCCGCCGGGCCGCCAGTTCCACCTGCTCCCCCGCCCGGGCTCGGGCGTACGCGCGTTCCCCGTTCACCTTGATCGCGCTGACCGTCGAGGGGACCTGATCGATCTCGCCGGTGAGATCGGCCACCCCGGCGGCGATATCGGTATCGGCGATCCGGTCGGCGGGGATGGTGGCCAGCACCTCCCCCTCGGCGTCGTCGGTGACCGTGGCCTGCCCGAGCCGGATCGTCGCGGTGTAGGACTTGGTCGTCAGGCTCAGCAGGCCGAGCAGTTTGGTGGCCCGCTCGACGCCGAGCACCAGCACCCCGGTGGCCATCGGGTCCAGGGTGCCGGCGTGCCCGATCTTCCTGGTGCGCAGAATCTTCCGGCATTTCGCCACCACGTCGTGACTGGTCTGCCCGCCGTCCTTGTCGATCACGAGCAGCCCGCCGAGGGCGTCGACGGCCGGTGCGTTGTCGCCCATCAGCCCGCCACGATCGCGGTCAGGATCAGCCCGTCGGTAATCGTCCACCGGCCGTCGAACGAGGTCAGCGGCGCCCCACCGTCGACGGTCTGCCCCGGGACCAGCAGTGCGCTGTGGAAGGTGCCCGCGGTACCGGACTCGTCGAGTGTGAAAGTGATGTGCGCGTCCTCGAATCCGAGCCAGCGCAGCGTCAGCGGGAACCACGCCTTGTAGGTGGCCTCCTTGGCGCAGAACAGCAAGCGGTCCAGGTGCAGCCCGGTGGCGGGGATCGCACCCCGCAGCCACTCGCGTTCGGCGGGCAGGCTGACCGAGTCCAGGACACCCTCGGGCAGGGTGTCGTGCGGTTCGGCGTCGATGCCCACCGAGCGCCAGCGCAGCCGGTGCGCCAGCACCGCCGCCCGGTAGCCGTCGCAATGGGTGAGGCTGCCGACCACGCCGCGCGGGAACAGCGGCATACCCCGCTCACCCTTGCCGATCGCGGCCGGTGGCTCACCGAGCTGCGCGAGCGCCAGCCGCGCGCAGTGCCGGGCGCCGATGAAGTCGCGCCGGCGCTTCTCGACCGACTGCGCGATCAGATGTTCCTCACCGGGATGCGGTTTCAGATCCTCCGGATACCGCAACAGCTCCGCCGCGGCCACTCCCGCGGGCAGAATGCTGCCGATGACGCGCG
Source organism: Nocardia veterana NBRC 100344 (assembly GCF_000308855.1). Classification (GTDB taxonomy): domain Bacteria; phylum Actinomycetota; class Actinomycetes; order Mycobacteriales; family Mycobacteriaceae; genus Nocardia; species Nocardia veterana. The sequence goes on from NZ_BAGM01000092.1 coordinate 77,697, forward strand.
CCTGTTCCTCGATGACCGCCTCCTGAGTCGAGCCTGCCTGCGCTACGAGCCTAGCGGTGCGGGCACGGTCCGGACGCGGCCAGCTCCGGGGAAGCCGTGACCGGCACCGGGATAGCCCGATGGATCGTGGCCGACGAAGCCCGTAGAGTCGCGCGGCATGTCCCATCGGCTCGCCACCGCCACGCCCGCCGACGAGCCGCTGCTGTGGGCGATGCTGTTCGAAGCGGCGCATGCGGCCGAGCAGAACATGACCACTCCGGACGAACTGCGCGCGCTGCCCGAATTGGCTCGCTACGTCGAGGGATGGGGCCGCAACGGTGATCTCGGGATCGTCGGCGGGCCGGACGGTGGCGCGGGTGCCGCATGGCTGCGACTGTTTCCCGCCGACAACCCCGGCTACGGCTATCTCGACGACGCCGTACCCGAACTCGCGATCGGGGTGGCGCCACGGCTGCGCGGCACCGGACTCGGAACCGCCCTGCTGCGGCGCCTGCTGACCGAGGCCCGGGAGCGCTACGACGCGGTGAGTCTCAGTGTGCGGCAATCCAATCCGGCACTGCGCCTGTACGAGCGACTGGGTTTCGACATCGTCGCCGGCTCGCAGGTCGTCAACCGGGTCGGCACGACGAGCCTGACCATGGTGTATCGCTTCCGCTGAGTCCCGCAGGCGGCAGCACACCACATCCGGCGGCAGGTATCGAAAGTATGTTCGAAGTGGAGTAGTCTCCCGCCCATGGAGCTCACCCCGCTGGAGTACGCACGACTGCACCTGGAACAGGTCCGCGCCCAACTCCTCGACGCGGCGGCGTTCGACAAGGCGCTGACCCCCGATCAGCTGGAACGGGCCGCATGGAGAATTCGCGAGGGCCTGCGGATCTACCGCGAGCACACCGAACCACACCGCACCGCCCGCCCCGGCGCCGCCTGCCTGGACTATCGGGGCGCATACCGGCGCTCGTGGTGAATCGAACGGCGACCGCTACGGCGATTCCGGCCGTGTCCATGGGGTCGGCGCCTCGGCCGGAGCATCCGCAGACGACACGCTGTACGGCTCGTCCATCCCGGCGCCGGGATGGACGATCGTCTCCGGAAAGGCGAATTCCACGCCGGTCCCGGGGAAGAAGGGCGGAGTCGATCCCGCCAGGCTGAGATCACCGTCGACGCTCTGCCGGACGGCGAGCCCGAAGCCGTCCGACGTCCGCGCGAACGCCGCCCGTGGCCGGGACAGGCGACCGACGTCGACCGGCCACCCGGCCTCGGACCACCCTCGCACGATCAGATCGAAGGTCCAGTCGAGGCGGTCGGCCGGGACGCCGATGATCCAGTAAGCGATATCGAAGAACACGGTGTCGGCACGGCCGTCCACGCAGGGCAGTAATACACCCCCGTGAAAACGCGCGCCCGGAATCCTCGGATGGCTGAGCGCGAGCCGAACATCGATCGGAAGGGCGATCAGCGTGCGCTCGAGGTACCTGAACAGCCGCCGCGCCGGCTCGGTCGCAGCTCCGCCCGCTTCCGATCCGTGGCTCGCAGGTTCGTCGTTCACGCCGGTCGATATCCGTTCTGCTCGGGGTTCACGTCACCATATCGCCGCGACCGGTGACGATGAGACCGATATTTTCCGATGCCGGATTGGCGGAATCCAGGTAATGGGTTGCCTGGTGTTCTTCGGCATTCCACGTCACGCTGCCGGGCGCCGAACTGGAGGTGAAGGTGGTTGCGCCGAAATCCGGTTCGGTCGGAGCCGTGCCGTGAGTCCTGGGCATCAGCTGAACATGATCGTGCGGTGCCATGGTGGCGTACACGTGTTCGGCGTTGCGCTCGGGAGCGATGCCGGCGAGACGCAAATCGGTGACGTGATCGGCACCCGTACCCCAACTGCCGACCAGTACCAGTTCGTCGGTCGCCAGCGCACCTCCTCGACCGGCCGCATGACCCGCCAGGACGCCACCGTAGGAATGGCCGATGGTGCTGGTATGCGCACCACCCCCCTCGTGGGTGATGCGCAGCCCCTCGTGAAACCGCCGGGCGGCGGCGGCACCATCGGCGGCGAACTGTGGAAATATCGACTGGACCGTCGAGCGCGGATTGTCGTACCCACCCCACAGTGTGACCGACGTGCGGGCGCTCGGATCGACCGCGAGAGCGGCGTCTCGTACCTGGTGCAACGTCTGTTCGGCATAGCCCACCGGGAATTTCGTCCCAGCCGGATTGAGCAGGACCGCGGCGTGATCGGCCAGATCCGGGTTGTCGAGGGAAAAGGCGAAATGCCAGTTGTCATCGATATGCGAGAGATAGATGCCGGAGTCGCCACGCTCGGCCGTGGCCAGCATCCCCGCTATTTCTCGATAGTTTTCCGCCCGCTCGTGGTCGCCCCGTTCCCTCGCTCGATTCCACAGGGACTCGAGCGTCGTACGGTTGTAGTGGTCGCGTTCCGCGTGCGGAATGCCGTCCCGATTTCCGATGAACGGGTCGGCGCGGTACAAATCATCCTTTTCCGATTTCGACAATCCAGACCATGCCCGGTACATTTCTCGGGGACTGTCCGGTAGGCCGATATCCTGATTCCGGAGCGCCGGACTCGCCGTCGGGGCACTTCTGCCGACCGGGCCGCGCTTCAGCATGGCAGCGATCTCAGCGTCCGTAGCAAGGAAATTCCGATTGCCGTGCAGCAGCTCGTCTCGCGCTTTGCGGTAGACGTTCTCGGATATCTCGTGACCGATACGCATCACCACGGCCTCGAGCCGCCGAGCGAGAATGTTCGCGCGAAGAATGCCGGGATGTACGTCCCTGGGTAGCGATTCGGCTGCTCTCCATATCGGGCCGAGCTCGCTCATCCCATACTCCGTGTGGCAGGCCGGTCATCGCCGCCGGGCTCGTCGACCCTGCATCCTGGTGCGGAGCGCCGGTTCGAGCCCGTGCGTCATCAGCCAGTGTGCCAGATCGCCTGCGGCGGTGACCGTTTCGCGCCCGACGCGCCGGATTTGTCGACCGTCCGGTATGCGGCGCCATCCAACCCGTGCGGTCAGTCCCGCGATATCAGTTCACGCCGCGGCGGCGGTCGGCGAGGCGGCGCATTTCCGCCGCGGCCGCGCGCATCTCCGGAGTGATCTTGAAGTGGCCGCCCCACTCGTTCAGATCGTTCGGGCCGTACTCGGGGGCGGGCAGGATCTGGCGCAGGAGCCGGTCCGGGAGGCCACGGCGCTGCCATTCGCGGGGATAGCCCAGCGATACCTCCTCGAAGCGCACGCCGTCGTAGAACGTGGTGCGCGGAATGTGCAGATGGCCGTACACCGAGCACACCACGTTGTAGCGGGTATGCCAGTCGGCGGTCTCCTCGGTGCCGCACCACAACGAGAATTCCGGATAGAACAGCATCCGGGTGGGCTCGCGCACCATCGGGAAATGGTTGATCAGGACGAGCGGCGTTCCCTCCGCGAGCGCGTCGAGCCGCCGGCGGGTGTACTGGACCCGAGCCCGGCACCAGGCATCGCGGGTCACATACGGGTCGCTGGCCAACAGGAATTCGTCGGTCGCGACCACATTGCGATCCCGGGCGATGGTCAGGGCCTCGGCCTTCGTCCCGGCCTCCTCGGGCATCCACGAATAGTCATAGAGGATGAACAGCGGCGCGATCGTCACCCGGCCCCCGTACTGTTCCGCGCCCGCGCCCTCCCACACCGGGAAGTCGTCCTCCGGCGTCACCACGTCCAGATCGCGGCACATCGAGACCAGATAGTCGTAGCGCGGCGCGCCCTTGATCTGCACGGGGTCCTTGGTCGTGGTCCACAGCTCGTGGTTGCCGGGAACCCAGATCACCTTGGCGAAGCGCTCACGCAGCGTGCGCAACGCCCAGCGGATGTCGTCGGTCTTCTCCCCGACGTCACCGGCGACGATCAGCCAGTCCTCGGGCGAATCCGCGCGGATCTGCTCGACCACCGGCTTGTTCCCCTGATGACCGACATGGATATCGCTCACCGCCATCAACTTCGGAATCACCGTTCCACCATCCCATGATCTTGTGGGTGCCGGCACACCCGGCCTCCACCCGCGGTCCCCTAGTCCGTGATCCGCCGCACCGCCGCAGGTCGTGAGCCGCCGAGCTCTGCGACTCATGCGGTCGCTCACGACGAGCGGGGAATCTCGCTCCCGACCCGCGCCCAGCGTCCGGACAGTGCGCGCCCGCTCACCGCGGCCAGGCGCAGCAGAATGAACGCACTCAATCCGGACCAGATGCCCGCGACACCCCAGTCGAACGACAGCGACAGCCAAATCGCGGGCAGGAATCCGACCAGCGCCGCGGCCATCGTGGTGGTGCGGAGGTACGAGGCATCGCCCGCACCCAGCAGCACCCCGTCGAGCGCGAACACCACCCCGGCCGCGGGAATCAGCGGAACGAAGAACCACCAGATGACATGCACCCGGTCGAGTACCGCGGGATCGTCGGTGAACAGCTGCGGCACGGCGGCGTATCCGGCGGCGAAGATCACCGCGAGCGCCACCGCGAAGACGGTGGACCACAGCGTAATCCGCCGGGCCAGCCCACGCGCACCCGAGGCGTCGCCGGATCCCAATGCCGCGCCGACCAGCGTCTGTGCGGCGATCGCCAGCGAATCCAAGGTCAACGACAGGAAGTTCCACAGCTGTAGCACGAGCTGATGCGCGGCCACCGAGGCGGCGCCGAACCGAGCGGCAACCGCACCGGCCGAGACGAAACAGGTTTGGAACGCCAGGCTCCGCACGATCAGATCCCGGCCGAGCACGAGCTGCGCCCGCATCACCCCGGGATGCGGACGCAGCGGAACCCGCTGCCGCACCAGGGCAGCGACGAACAACCCCGCCGACACGACCTGCCCGGCGACATTCGCCACGGCCGAACCCGCCAACTCCAGCCGCGGGGCCCCCGCCAGCCCGTGCACCAGCAGTGGGCACAGCAGCGCCGAGACCACAAGTCCCGCAACCACATACGCCAGCGGACGACGGGTGCGCTGCACTCCGCGCAGCCATCCGTTGCCCGCCATCGTGAGCAGGATCAGCGGCACCCCGAACAGCGCGATCCGCAACCAGCGCAACGCCTCGTCCGCGATATCGGCACCACCCGCGATCACGTCGACGACGGGACGCGCGAACACCTGCAGGACCACCACGATCACCAGCCCGACAGCGACGGCCAGCCAGCTGGCCTGCACCCCTTCGGCCACGGCGCCGCGTTCGTCCCCGGCGCCGTGCCGACGCGCGGAACGCGCGGTGGTCCCGTAGCTGAGGAAGGTCAGCTGGGTACCGACCTGGCCGAGTATCAGGCCACCGACGGCGAGTCCCGCCAACGCCAGCGCCCCGAGCCGGCCCACCACCGCCATATCGAACAGCAGGTAGATCGGTTCGGCGACAAGCACTCCCAGCGTGGGTACCGCGATCCCGAGGATGCGGCGGGGGCCGGTGGCACGCGCCGCCTCCCGGTCCGCTCTGCTGTCCCCCGCCGCGACGTCGGCTTCCGAACCTGCCCCGGACACGGCTCAGTTCCCGCCCGCACCGTCGGCGCGACGGAATACGAAGGGATCCTGATTCAGCGGTCCGTTGTCGACCCGGAAGGCCGCATGCTCCCCGGCCGCCAGCTCGACCTCCACCGCCGACCGGGTCGCCGGTCGAGCGAACCCGCGGTAGCGCAGGGTGAACTCGATGCGATGGCGACCGGGATCGAGTGCGTCGAACGTGTGCACCGCACCCCACCGCAACCGGACCGGATCGGCGCCGTCGACGCCGACGTACGGGATCGCGGAGGCGCGCAGGACCCACCGATTCACTCGATGTGCGCGCACGCATACCGAGATCCGGCCCGCATCACCCATATTCAGTGCTCCCGGCCCGGGGTCAACTCGGCGAGCAGATCCGCGACCAGGTCCTCCGGGGCACCGTGCGTGGTGTACCCGGCGGCGTAGCGGTGACCGCCACCGCCCAGCCGGGTCGCGACCTGTGCGACGTCGATGGCATCACCGGTGCCGACGCCGCTGTCGCGCGAGCGCAGCGATACCGTCCAGCAGCCGGCGTCCGATCGCGACTGTTTGAACACCGCCGCCACATCGGCTTCGGCCGTCGTGCGGACCACGTCGATGACGCTTTCGACTTCCTCCGAACGCAATCCGTCGGCGTCCTCGCTGCGGACGAAGGCATAGACCAGGCCCGCGCCACCCGCGGCCTGCGGGTCCAGCCGCGCCGAACCGAGCACTCGCGACAGCATCGGCAACCAGCCGAACGGATGCGTGTCCATCAGCGTGCGAGTGATCCCCGCACCGTCGATCCCGGTGGCGAGCAAACGATCAGCTAGCAGATGGGTGCCCGGGCCGCCCCAGCGGAAACAGCCGGTATCGGTCACCAGACCCGCGAACAGGCAGTGCGCGATATCGCGATCGATCTCCTCACCCCAGGCGTCGAAGAGCCGCGCCAGCACGCTGGTGGTGGACTCGGCCGTCTCGTCGATCAGGTTCACCGTGCCGAACCGAGTGTTGGAGCGATGGTGATCGATCACCAAAGTTGTTGCGGCACCGTCGATCCGGTCCGCCAGCGCGCCGAGGCGGCCGACGCTTCCACAATCCACGGTGACCAGCAGGTCGACCCGCTCCGCCACCCGATCGGCGGGCACCAGATGGTGCACGCCCGGCAGCGAGCGCATCGACGCCGGCAGTTCGGCCGGTTCGGCGAACGAGACCTGGACCGGGACGCCGCGGCGGTGCAGCACCAGGGCCAGGGCCAGCCCGCTGCCGACGGTGTCGGCGTCCGGCTGCACATGGCACAGCACGGTCACCGATCGGGCGGCCGTCAGGACCTCGACCGCCGCGGCCGGATCCGCCGACGACGTCACAGCTGTCATTTCCAGGCTCGATTCTCCGGCGATCGGACCGGAGCACCCTGGTGGGCCCGGCCGTCCGCCGCATCGACCGCCGTAGCGGTCAGTCTTCCTCGTCGGGGTCGGGTTTGTAGGGATCGGCGTCGCCGGCATGCGTCGCATTCGCCGCGACCTGCGCCACCTTCTCGTCCGCGGCGCGGGCCTTCGCCAGCAACTGCTCCATCTCGCGTGCCGCATCCGGCACGGTGTCGAGCACGAAACTCAGCGACGGGGTGAATTTGATCCCGGTGGCGGCGCCGACCTTGGACCGCAACACACCCTTGGCCTTCTCCAGTCCGGCGGCGGCACCCGCGAAATCCGGTTCGGTGGAAAGGTTTTCACCCATCACCGTGTAGTAGACGGTCGCTTCCCGCAGGTCACCGGTCACCTTCGCGTCGGTGACGGTGACGAAACGCAGCCGCGGATCCTTGATCTCGTATTCGATCGCCGTACCGACGATGGAGACGATCCGCTTCGCGAGTCGGCGTGCCCTGGCCTGATCCACCATGGCGGGCCCTCCTCACTTTCTTCGATACCGCCGCCGCGTCGGCAACGGCACCACATGTCGTTCAGTCTTCGGGTCCGAAGATGCGGCGGCGTACTGCCAGCAACTGTAACTCCGGACGGGCCGCCACGTGGCGTTCACACTTGTCCAGCACCGCTGTGAGATGTCCCATGTCGGAGCTGACCAGCGCGACGCCCAGCCGGGAGCGGCGGTGTCGATCATGATCGCCGGCCTCCGCGGCGCTGACCCCGAACCGTTGGAGTTCGGCCAGGACCGGGCGGATCACCGAGCGCTTCTGTTTCAACGAGTGCACATCGCCGAGCAGGATGTCGAACTCCAGTGCTCCGACGAACAAGGGCTCACCTCTTCGCTTGTCACGACACGCCGACCGAGCGAGCGTCACGTCCGATCCCGGATGTGACGCTCGCTCGTCGTCGAACTCAGTCGCGCGGCTTCTCCCGAAGCTCGTAGGCCTCGATGATGTCGCCTTCCTTGATGTCGTTGTAGCCCAACGTCATACCGCACTCGAAGCCCTCGCGAACCTCGGTGACATCGTCCTTCTCGCGACGCAGCGACTGGATCGTCGTATCGGCGATCACGACGCTGTCACGCAGCAGACGGGCCTTGGCGTTGCGCTTGACCGACCCGGAGGTGATCATGCAGCCGGCGATATTGCCGAACTTCGAGGAGCGGAACACCGCGCGGATCTCGGCGCGACCCAGCTCGGCCTCTTCGTAGATCGGCTTGAGCATGCCCTTGAGGGCCTTCTCGATCTCGTCGATGGCCTGGTAGATCACCGAGTAGTAGCGAATGTCCACGCCCTCGCGGTTGGCGAGTTCGGTGGCCTTGCCCTCGGCCCGGACGTTGAACCCGATGATGATCGCGTTCGACGCCGACGCCAGGTTGACGTTGGTCTCGGTGACACCACCGACACCGCGGTCGATGACCCGCAGCCGGACCTCGTCGCTGATCTCGATGCCGAGCAGCGCCTCTTCCAGGGCCTCGACCGTACCGGAGTTGTCGCCCTTGAGGATCAGGTTGAGCTCCGAGGTCTCCTTCAGAGCGGCATCCAGATCTTCCAGGCTGATCCGCTTGCGGCTACGCGCGGCCAGAGCGTTGCGCTTGCGCGCGTTGCGCCGGTCGGCGATCTGCCGGGCGATCCGGTCCTCCTCGACGACCAGCAGGTTGTCACCTGCGCCGGGCACCGAGGTGAAGCCGATGACCTGCACCGGACGCGACGGCAGCGCCTCTTCGACGTCCTCGCCGTGCTCGTCCACCATGCGGCGGACGCGGCCGTAGGCGTCGCCCGCGACGATCGAATCGCCGACCCGCAGCGTGCCGCGCTGCACCAGCACGGTCGCCACCGGACCGCGGCCGCGATCCAGGTGCGCCTCGATGGCGACACCCTGGGCGTCCATATCCGGGTTGGCCCGCAGGTCCAGCGCCGCGTCGGCGGTCAGGATGATCGCCTCGAGCAGCTTGTCGATATTGATCGCCTGCCGCGCGGAGATGTCGACGAACATGGTGTCGCCGCCGTACTCCTCGGCCACCAGGTTGTACTCGGTCAGCTGCTGCCGGATCTTCTCCGGGTTCGCGCCTTCCTTGTCGATCTTGTTGACCGCGACCACGATCGGCACGTCGGCCGCCTGCGCGTGGTTGATCGCCTCCACCGTCTGCGGCATCACGCCGTCGTCGGCGGCGACGACCAGCACCGCGATGTCGGTGGCCTTCGCACCGCGGGCACGCATGGCGGTGAACGCCTCGTGACCCGGGGTGTCGATGAAGGTGATCAGCCGCTCTTCGTCACCGACCTCGGCCTGCACCTGGTAGGCGCCGATGTGCTGGGTGATACCGCCGGCCTCGCCCTCGCGGACGTTGGTCTTGCGGATGGTGTCCAGCAGTCGGGTCTTACCGTGGTCGACGTGACCCATGACGGTCACCACCGGCGGGCGGACCTCGAGGTCGGACTCGTCGCCCTCGTCCTCGCCGTAGCTGAGGTCGAAGCTCTCCAGCAGCTCGCGATCCTCGTCCTCCGGCGAGACCACGTGGACCACGTAGTTCATCTCGCCGCCGAGCAGCTCGAAGATCTCGTCGTTGACCGACTGGGTCGCGGTGACCATCTCACCGAGGTTGAACAGCACCTGCACCAGCGAGGCCGGGTTGGCGTTGATCTTCTCGGCGAAATCGGACAGCGACGCGCCGCGAGCGAGTCGGATGATCTCGCCGTTGCCGCGCGGCAGCCGCACACCGCCGACCGACGGTGCCTGCATGTTCTCGTATTCGGCGCGTTTCGCCCGCTTCGACTTGCGGCCCTTGCGCGGCGCACCACCGGGACGACCGAAGGCACCCGCGGCACCGCCACGACCGCCGCCGCCACCGGGACGACCGCCGCCACCGGGACGACCCCGGAAGCCACCGGCCGCGGGCGCACCCGCGCCACCG
>NZ_BAGM01000091.1 GCF_000308855.1 Nocardia veterana NBRC 100344
GGCCGACGCGGAATCGGACCGGAACCGCCGGGCAGCGGACCGGCCGGGGTGCGCGGAATCGCGCCGGTCCCCCCCGGTGCGGGGCGACCGGGAGGAGGGCCCGCCGGAATTCGAGGAATCGGCCCGGTGTCCTCGACATCGCGCGGATCGGGTAAGGCCGCGTCACCCAGGGCGTCGCCGTGCGAAAAACCATTGGGGGGGAACCCATTTCGACGATATTCACCGGAGGGGGCACGCCCCCCGGGTGCACCCGGGTGCGGATGATCGCCCGGATAGCCCGGTACTACCGGCTCCGGGTCGGGCCGGCCGTGTCGGCCGTGCCGTCCGCCGGGCTGCTCGGAAAGCGGTTCGGGCCGGTACTGCGGCTCGGAATAGCCCGGCGCATAAGCGGGTTCGTGATAACCCTCCCCTGGGTCGGCGGCGTGATGAGCACCGGCGCGTTGCGCGTAACCGCCTTCGGCGTAATAGGCCCGGGCATCGCCGTACTCCGGAGCGGCGGCACCGTAGCCGAATTCGTCGCGGCCGAAATCGTCGGGGGCGAAATCCTCGCGCTCCGCATCGTGATCGGAGCGATGATCGCCACGGCCGAACATGGTCATACCTCCCCTCCGGCGATGTCCGGCCCGCCGGTCTGCCGGGTCAGGCTGTGGTGGCCACCGCTGGACCCGTAACCGCCTGCGCCACGCGAAGTCTCGTCGAGTTGCTCGACCTCGACGAAATCCACCAACTCCACCCGCTGCACCAGCAGTTGCGCGATCCGATCGCCGCGACGCAACTGGATCGGCGTGCGCGGGTCGTGGTTGATCAGGCAGACCTTGATCTCGCCCCGGTACCCCGCGTCGACCGTGCCCGGCGTGTTCACGATCGACAGACCCGTCTTCGCCGCCAAGCCGGACCGGGGATGGATCAGGCCGACGGTGCCCACCGGCAACGCGACGGCGATTCCGGTACCGACGAGCACCCGCTCGCCCGGCTCCAGGATGACGTCTTCGGTGGTGCACAAATCCACACCGGCATCTCCGGGGTGCGCACGCGTGGGCACCGGGACGCCGGGATCTAGCCGCAGCAGAGGTATGGGTGCAATTCCGGTCACGTCCAGCGAGCCTACGCGTTGCGCGCCATGATCGTGGCAGCGCCGGGCCGCGACTCGGCGGTGTGCATCGGACCCGGTGTGGCGTGCGCCGCAGCGGCTCCCGGCGGTATCGAATATGTCGGCCTGACCTAGTCTGATGTGGTGTCCGACCAGTCCCAGTCCACGCCTCCGCACGAGTCCGCCGCGCCCGCGTCGGGCAGCGCCCCAGCCCCCGTCTATTCCGAACGGCTGTGGGTGCCGCTGTGGTGGTGGCCGATAGCGCTGGGCATCACCGGACTGCTCGCTGCCGAGATTCACATGGGCGCTCCCGGGATCCGGGCCTGGCTGCCCTACGTCCTGCTGTTCCCGGTTCCGGTGTGGGCGCTGCTGTGGGTCAGCCGCCACCGAGTGGAAGTGGCGCCGGATGCCGACGGCATCCTCGAATTACGCGCGGACCGGGCCCACCTGCCGGTAACGTATGTATCCCGGGCAGTGGCGGTTCCGGCCAGCGCCAAGAGCGCGGCGCTGGGTCGTCAGCTCGACCCGGCCGCATTCGTCCAGCATCGACCCTGGATCGGGCCCATGGTCCTACTCGTCCTCGACGATCCGGACGATCCCGCTCCGTACTGGCTGGTCAGCACGCGTAAACCCGAGCAGGTGCTGGCCGCGCTCGGCGTGCCGAGCGCGGGCTGACGGAACCTGCCGGGTTGTTCGTCGTCGTTTCGTTCTGTCGTGCCCGCCGCGGAGATTCTCCGCTCAGGCTGCACAATCCATGCAGATCATCTGCCCGCCGGCTTCGCTGGCGAGTCTGCTGCGGTGGTGAACCAGGAAGCAGCTCGAACAGGTGAACTCGTCGGCCTGCTTCGGGATCACCCGGACCGAGAGCACCTCCTCGGACAGATCCGCGCCGGGAAGTTCGAACGACTCCGCGGTATCGGATTCGTCGATATCCACGACGGCGGACGCGGCCTCGTTGCGACGAGCCTTCAGCTCCTCGAGCGAGTCCTCCGACACCTCGTCGGATTCACTGCGCCTAGGTGCGTCATAGTCGGTTGCCATGTCGTCTTCCCCTCGTCCTTACTCCGTATATCCCGGACCGGCCCCACCGCGTCGATCCCTTTCGGAATCGGCTCGGCGACCACCGTCCCGCCGTGGTGCACGTCACGTGTACACCGCTCGCCGCCCGGCCGGATCACCGAGATCCATACCGGATCGCGCTCGGTCAACGCAGGACATGTCCTGGTTGTTCCCGAAATCGCTTCCCTGATTCACATCAGCCGATTCGAATCGGGCCGCCAGACAATAGCGGACCCTGGAGCAAAAGTCGCAATCAAAACACAAGCGAGTCGAAACCGACGGGTAATCGTCACTGCGACCCCGGTCGGGACACGTTATGCGGCCGTCCCGTGTTCCCCGGTTTCCCCGGGCGTGACCCGACCGCGATGCGGATCGGCCTTCGGTTGCTCGTCACGCCGATATCTCTATCGCATCCGGACCCGATTTCCGCGCCGCAGCGCCGGGCGAGGTGTCCGCATGCGTGACTGTGGCCCGTCAACTCGTAAGGTGTGCGTGTGGTTTCACTGATCACCGAAGGCAGCGCGGTCGACGCCAAGGGCCGCCCATTTCTGCGACGCCGCTACCAGCCGTGGGTCGCGCTCATCGCGGTGCTGGCCCTCATCTGCGCCATCGTGTGGATCAAGGCGCTGACCACCGCCGATACCGGCCATACCGCGATGGCCTGCAATTCGCCCGCACCCGCCGCGGATCCGAACGCGCCGCAACCGGCGCAGCTGGGCCAGGTGGTGTCGCCGTCACGACTGCACGATGTCGAACCGGCTCCGCTGGCGCAGGCCAAGGTCCGGGTATTGAACGCCTCGGGTCAGCGCGGCCTCGCCGAACACATCGCGTCGAAACTCGGTGACTACGGCTTTGCGAGCCCGCCGGCGCCGGTATTCGGCAACGACCAGGTGTATGTCAACGGCGATCTGGTATGCACCGGCCAGATCCGGTACGGGGTCAACGGGCGCCCGGCGGCCGCGTCGGTGCAGCTGGTGGCTCCCTGCGCGGAGCTGATCGAGGATCAGCGCACCGACGACACCGTCGACCTCGCGCTCGGCTCGCTGTTCGGCAACGATCTGCAGCCCAGCACCGACGCCGAGGAAGTGTTGCGCGCGTTGAAGAATCCGGCGCCGGGCGGTCCGGACGTCGACTCCGCACTGCTGGAGGCCGCCCGCACCGCCCGCTGCTGACGCCCCGCCGGCGGACAGGCGACATTCGGGCAGGCGGATCTCAGGGCTCAGGGCTCGGGGATCGGCGCGCTCACCCCGAGACGCTCGAACAGGTCGGCCAGCTCGTCGGCGATACCGGGCGCCGCGGCGACGGTGAGCTCGCCCTGTGCCCCCGTGGAATCCGCCCCCGGCAGCCGCAGCACCGCGCCCGCCTCGGCGGCGATCAGGGCGCCGGCCGCCCAGTCCCACGGGTTGAGGCCGTGCTCGTAGTGCGCGTCCACGCGTCCGGCCGCCACCATGCACAGATCCAGGGCGGCCGAGCCGATCCGCCGGATATCGCGCACGCGGGGCAGCAGCCGCGCCACCAGTTCGCCCTGCCGCTCGCGGCGGGCCGCACCGTAGCCGAAGCCGGTCGCCACCAACGCCAGCCGCGCGGAGTCGACATCGTTGCAGCGCAACGGAATCACCGTGCCGTCCGATTCGGTCCGGGTGGCGCCGGCGCCGAGTCCGGCGCTGTAGGTCACCGCTGCGGCCACATCGACGACGGCGCCGGCCACCGAACGGCCACCGCGCATCGCCGCCACCGAGACCGCGTACGCCGGGATGCCGTAGACGAAGTTGACGGTTCCGTCGATCGGGTCGACCACCCAGACGATCTCGGTGTCCCCGCCCAGGCTACCGCCGCCCTCCTCGCCGAAAACCGGCTCGCCCGGCCGGGCCTGCGCCAGCAGGGACCGGATCAGCCGTTCCGTTTCGGTGTCGACCACCGTGACCGGGTCGGTCGGGGTCGATTTGGTACGGACCGACCCGTCCTCGGAGCGGCCGGGCCCGAATACCTCCGGGCGGCGGTTACGCACGTGCGCGGCCGCGGTTTCGGCCAGATACACTGCGACACGGCGTAATTCGGCGATGTCGGCGGGGTCGAGGACGGGCGGGTCGCCGATCTCGGCGGGTGAATTCGTCTCGGGCACGGCTTCCATCCGACCACAGATCCGTCCGGACTCGCATCCGCTCTCGCGCGGCGGCGCGCCGCCCGCGGTGTAACGTGCCGCTGGCACCGTCATCGGCCTATGACCACAGGGAACGAGGGAGTTCGCGATGTCCGCTCGGGGGCAAGCATTCGGAATCGATATCGGCGGTAGTGGGGTGAAGGGGGCGGTGGTCGACCTCGCCACCGGTGACCTCGCCCACGAGCGGATCAAGATCTCCACACCGCATCCCGCCACCCCGAACGCCATCGCCGAGACGGTCGCGCAACTCGTCGCCAAGGCCGACTGGGACGGTCCGGTCGGACTGACCCTGCCGAGCGTGGTGGTCAACGGCATCGCCCGCACGGCCGCCAACATCGACAAGAGCTGGATCGACACCGACGCCCGTCAGCTGTTCTCCCTGGCATTGGGCGGGCGCGACGTGGTGGTCCTCAATGACGCCGACGCCGCGGGCCTGGCCGAGGACCGCTACGGCGCCGCCCGCAATATCGACGGCCTGGTGATGCTGCTGACCTTCGGGACGGGCATCGGCTCGGCGCTGCTACATCACGGCGTTCTCGTTCCGAACACCGAACTCGGTCATCTCGAGGTGCACGGCAAGGAGGCCGAACATCGGGCGGCCTCCTCGGTGAAGGAACGAAAGAATTTGTCGTACAAGGAGTGGGCCGCGGAGGTGTCCAAGGTATTGATCACCCTCGAGGATCTGTTCTGGCCGACGGTCTTCGTCGCCGGCGGCGGGATCAGCCGCGATGCCGAACACTGGATCCCCTTGCTGGCCAATCGGACTCCCGTGGTGGCCGCTCATCTGCGGAATACCGCGGGTATCGTCGGCGCCGCGATGGCCGTCGATAGCGGGATCGCACCGTGAGCACTCGTTGCCGATAGTTACAATGGAACGAGACCGGCGGTGAGCCGGAAAACGACCCCGGCACGAGAGCCGGGTTTAACCCCGACAGAACCGCTCCGCCGGATGATTACTCTGGCGTGACGCCGCACGAGACCGTCACGAAAGGGCGTACGTGGTAGCCACGAATACCCGACAGACCGCCGAATCGGCCGACGCTGCCGACTCCGCAGAAAGCACCGCAGCACGGCCGGTCCGCAAGGCTGCCGCAAAAAAGGCCCCGGCCAAGAAGGCCGCCGCGAAGAAGGCACCCGCCAAGAAGGCGGGAGCCAAGGCTGCGAAGAAAGCACCCGCCAAGAAGGCCACCACCAAGAAGGCGGCCCCCGGTGCGGACAACGAGACCGACGAACCTCTCGACGACGAGTCGCTGGAACTCGACGACCTGGGCGACCTGGAGGTTTCCGAGGACGATCTGAGCGATGAGGGCGACGACCTGGTCGAAGAGGTCGCCGAGGAGGAGGCCGAGGACGAGGAGGCCGACGAGCCGTCGGAGAAGGACAAGGCCTCCGGCGACTTCGTCTGGGACGAGGAGGAATCCGAGGCGCTGCGGCAGGCCCGCAAGGACGCCGAGCTCACCGCCTCCGCGGACTCGGTGCGCGCCTACCTCAAGCAGATCGGCAAGGTCGCGCTGCTCAACGCGGAAGAGGAGGTCGAACTCGCCAAGCGGATCGAGGCCGGCCTCTACGCCACCGAGAAGCTGCGCGAATTCGCGGACAAGGGTGAGAAGCTGCCCGTGGCCACCCGCCGCGACCTGCAATGGATCATGCGCGACGGGAACCGGGCCAAGAATCACCTGCTCGAGGCCAACCTGCGGCTGGTCGTCTCGCTGGCCAAGCGCTACACCGGCCGCGGTATGGCGTTCCTGGACCTGATCCAGGAGGGCAACCTGGGTCTGATCCGCGCGGTGGAGAAGTTCGACTACACCAAGGGCTACAAGTTCTCCACGTACGCCACCTGGTGGATTCGGCAGGCCATCACCCGCGCGATGGCCGATCAGGCTCGCACCATCCGCATTCCGGTGCACATGGTCGAGGTCATCAACAAGCTGGGGCGGATCCAGCGTGAGCTGCTGCAGGACCTGGGTCGCGAGCCCACGCCCGAAGAGCTCGCCAAGGAAATGGACATCACCCCGGAGAAGGTCCTCGAGATCCAGCAGTATGCGCGCGAGCCCATCTCGCTGGACCAGACCATCGGTGACGAGGGCGATTCCCAGCTCGGCGATTTCATCGAGGATTCCGAGGCGGTCGTCGCGGTCGACGCGGTGAGCTTCACACTGCTGCAGGACCAGTTGCAGTCGGTGCTGGAGACGTTGTCCGAACGCGAGGCGGGCGTGGTCCGGCTGCGCTTCGGCCTGACCGACGGCCAGCCGCGCACCCTCGACGAGATCGGCCAGGTGTACGGGGTCACCCGGGAACGCATCCGGCAGATCGAGTCGAAGACCATGAGCAAGCTGCGCCACCCCAGCCGCTCCCAGGTTTTGCGCGACTACCTGGACTGATACCGAACCGCTACGACGATGGCGCCGAGGCTCGACCTCGGCGCCATCGTCGTATGTGCGGGCCATGGCACCGCGCGGCCAATAGGCTGGGCTGTCGTGGATCAGTTGGTGTTGGTGTTCGTACTGGCGTTCGCGACGATCCTGGCGCAGCCGTTGGGCAGACGTATCGGTCTGGCACCCGCGGTGCTGATGACGATCTTCGGCCTGATCATGGCCGTGCTGCCGTTCGTCCCGAATATCGCGCTGGCGCCGGATCTGATCCTGCCGCTGGTGCTGCCTCCGCTGCTGTACGCGTCCGCGCGCCGGACCTCCTGGCAGCAGTTCGCCTCCAACGCCGGCGCGATTCTGCTGCGCGCGGTCGGCCTGGTGGTGGCGACGGCGGCCGCGGTCGCGGCGATCTTCCATCTCTGGTACCCGGCCCTGCCGGTGGGCACCGCCTTCGCGCTCGGCGCGGTGGTGGCGCCCCCGGATCCGGTGGCGGTGAGCGCGATGGCCGACCGGCTCGGGCTGCCGCGGCGTCTGGTCGCCGTGCTGGAGGGCGAGGGACTGTTCAACGACGTGACGGCCGTCGTGATCTACGACGTGGCGGTGCACGCGGTGGTCACCGGACATTTCTCCACCTGGCGAACCGCGGTGGATTTCGTCGTGTCCGCGGTGGTCGCGGTGGCGGTCGGGCTGGCGCTGGGCTGGGCCGGCAGCGCCCTGATGCGGCGGCTGACCGAAGCGCCGTGGCAGGTCGCCCTGGGATTGCTGTTGCCGTTCGCCGCCTACGGCCTGGCCGAGGCCGCGCACGGATCGGCGGTGCTGGCCGTATTGGTGTGCGCCCTGTATCTGACCGATGCGGCAACGGATTTCAGCGATGTGGGCTACCGGATCGTGGGCGATTCCTTCTGGGACGTCATCGACATGTTGGTGACCGGATTCGCCTTCGGACTGGTCGGCCTGGAGCTCAGTACCGTGCTGGCCACCACGGGACCGGATTGGCCGCGGCTGCTGGGCGGCGCGGCGGCGGTGGTCGGCGTCGTCGTGGGATTGCGGCTGCTGTGGTTGCTGGCCAGTACCGGGCTGTTCCGTGGCTGGTGGCGACGCCGACGAGTGGACGAGCCCTATACCTGGCGCGAAACGGTGGTCACCTGGTGGGCCGGGATGCGCGGGGTGGTGACGGTGGCCCTGGCGCTGGCCTTGCCGCTGACCACGGATGCCGGCGCGGATTTTCCCGGCCGCACCGAGGTGCTGTTCATCTCGTTCGTCGTCGTCCTGTTCACGCTGCTGCTGCAGGGGCCGACCCTGCCCCTGGTGGTTCGGTGGACCGGGGTGCAGGCCGATACCGAGGTCGAGCGGGACCTGGAACGGCGGCTGTGGACGCGGATCCTGCGCGCCGAACTGGTCCGGCTGGAGGAGATCGCCGACAACGAGGATCTGCCCGACGAGGTCTACCAGCGGCTGCGCGACAGCGTGGAACGGCGGCTGGTGCGCGCGGATCCGGAGGCCGCCGAGGCCGCCGACGGAAGCAAGGCCGTGGAACACGCGATGCGGCTGACCGGCAAGTTGCGCACGATCAGCAACGAGGTTCTCGACGCGGGCCGCAGCGAAGCGCTGGCCGCGCGGCGCGAACCCGATATGCCGCCGGATCTGGTGGACCGGGTGATGCGCCGCCTGGATCTGCGCCCACCCCCGCTGCTGTGAGATTGCGGTGGTGCCGCCGACCGGGACGCCTCGTCAACCGTGCTGAACAGGACCGATGATCCGCCACCGGCTCCGACCCATCCACTGCGAGCTGGGCACACAGCTCAGCAAATACGAGCTAATTTCCCGGACAATGCTTCTCTAAATTTACTACCAGCGGGTATATCGCTAGTGTGCGGAGCGTCACCGGCGTGTGATGCGGTGACGACGATTCTGGCAAGGAGTCCGCATGCTTCAGATCGACCAGTTCACCTACGGGTGGTTGACGCCCGTGCTGGCCTATGTCATGTCCGTCATCGGGTCGTTGCTCGCGTTGCGCTGCATGGTCCGCGCCCGAGCCAACCCCGGCCACCGCGGGTGGATCGTCACCGCGGCGATCGCATTGGGCGGCACCGGCGTCTGGGTGATGCACTTCATTGCCATGCTGGGCTTTTCGGTGCACGGCGCGACGATTCGCTACAACATCCCGATCACTCTGATCAGTGCGGCGATCGCGGTCGCGGTGGTGTGGATCGGACTGTCCCTGGTGCTGCGCCGGCGGGGCGGCACCTCCGCGCTCCTGACCGGCGGAGCGATCACGGGCCTCGGCGTGGCCGCCATGCACTATGCCGGGATGTACGCGATGAAAACCGATGTGGCACTGCACTACGACCGTGGGTGGTGCTGGCCTCGATCGTGATCGCCGTCGTTGCCGCGACCGCCGCCCTGTGGTTCGCCCTGCATGTCGAGGGCCTGCCGGCGACGATCGGCTCGGCGATGATCATGGGCGTCGCGGTGTGCGGTATGCACTACACCGGCATGTACGCCATGCAGGCGCATATGACCGACCATATGAGCGCTCCGTCCGGTGCGCAGGCCCATCAGCTGCTGACGCCGTTGATCATCGGCGTGAGCATGGTGACCCTGCTGCTGTTCCTGCAGGTCGGGATCACCGACATCCACGAGCCGGATCTGTCGCGGATCCGCGGCCAACGCGCCAGCCGGTACTGGCCCAGCCGCACCCCGTCGACGGACGTGCCGGTGGCCGAGAGTGTCCCACCGCGGGACCGTCGCGCCCCCGTGGAGGACGGACCGCAGCACCGCCGCTGGTGACGCCCGGCTCGCCGAACCCGGGATGCGCCCGCGTCCGCGGCCCGATTGCGCGGGTCGCCACGCACCAGGGCGCAGCGCGGGCGACACTGGCTGGGTGGCGTCCTCCGCATTGAATCACTACCGGTCCCCGTGGATCCGGACCGTCGATCTCGCGTCCGTTCGGCGGCCGATACTGGACTGGTGGCACGGCCCCGACCGGATCTATCGCGCCGGGAAAGCCGTCCACGACCACCTGGCCGGGGCCCCGGCCTCCTGCGCCTATGCCTTCACGCTGTTCGTGACGTGGTGGACCTTGCGCGGAATCAGCGATTTCGCCGGGCACCGGCTGATTCTGTCCGCGTCGACGAATCTGCACAACATGCGCCGTGAACCCGTTCAGGTGCTGGTCGCCTCGGCGTTCTGGACCGACGGCGGATTTCCGTGGGTCACCATCCTCGGATTCCTGACCGTGATGGCGTTCGCCGAACGCTGGCTCGGCACGCTGCGGTGGATCATGGTCTTCGCCTGCGGCCATGTCGGCGCTTCCCTGGTCGTGGTCACCGGCATCGCCTTCGCGGTGCACCACGAGCTGATCCCGTTGCGGGTGGTGGTCGCCTCCGATGTGGGGTCGTCATACGGCTTCACCGCGGTACTGGCCGCGCTGACCTACCATCTGCGCGGGACCCCGCGCAGCGTATGGGCGGCAGGACTGCTCGTGTGGTTCGGTTTCGCCGCCTGGCACGGCCGCACGTTCACCGATTACGGTCACCTGACCGCGTTACTCATCGGCTTTCTGGTCGGCGCCGTCGCGGTGGCGCTGTCGCGGCGGCTGGAGCGGATCCGGGACCGGCAGCGAGCCGACGCGAGCCGAACCCGGACCGCCGCCGAGGCGCCGGCTCCGCCGAACCCGCGGTCCCCGGCCCACGACGACGAGCCGTCAGCCGGCGGCCGGAGCGAGCCGACGCTGCGTTGACCGCACCACCGGTTCGACCACGCGCGCGGCCACCGGTCCCAGAACCGCCATCAGCAGGACGTACGCCGAGGCCAGGGCGGCGAGCTTACCTTCGACGGCGCCCACCGAAACCGCCAGTCCCGCAATGACGATCGAGAACTCACCGCGGGCGACCAGGGCGGCACCGGCTCGCGCGCGACCCAGCCGGCCGATCCCCTGCCGCCGGGCCGCGTACCAGCCGGTACCGATCTTGGTGAGGGTGGTGATCACCGCCAACAGCACGGCCCAGCCCAATACCTGCGGAATTTTCTGCGGATCGGTGTTGAGGCCGAAGGCCACGAAGAAGATGGCGGCGAACAGATCTCGTAGTGGCTCGAGCAGTTTGGCGGCGCTCTGTGCGGTCGATCCGGAGATCGCGATGCCCAGCAGGAAGGCGCCGACAGCCGCGGAAACGTTGAGCGCCGAGGCGATTCCGGCGACCAGCAGAGCCGCGCCGAGCAGCTGCAGCAGGAACACCTCGCGGTCCTTGCTGTCCACGATCGCGGAGACGTAGCGGCCGTAGCGCAGCGCGATGACGAGGACCACGGTGATCACCAGCAGCGCGAGCGCCAGCGACCGCAGGCCCGCGAGCCAGCCCACTCCGGCCAGCAGTGTCGTCAGGATCGGCAGGTAGACCGCCATCGCCAGATCCTCGAAGACCAGGACGGACAACACGACCGGGGTTTCCCGGTTACCGAGCCGCCCGAGATCGTTGAGCACCTTCGCCGCGATTCCGGACGACGAGATGTAGGTGACGCCGGCGAGGGTGATCGCCCCGGTGGGTCCCCAGCCCAGGATGAGCGCCACGACCGCGCCCGGGGTCGCGTTGAGGACGATGTCGAGCAGACCGGCCAGCCAGGATTTGCGCATTCCGGTCATGAGTTCCGGCGCGGTGTATTCCAGGCCGAGTAGCAACAACAGCAGGACGACACCGATTTCGCCCGCGAGATGGCCGAATTCGGCAGCGGCCTTGACGGTCATGACCCCGCCCTCACCGAAGGCGAGACCACCGAGCAGATACAGCGGAATCGGGGACATGCCGAAACGCCCTGCGACGCGCCCCAGAACCCCCAGGGCGAACAGGACCGCTCCGAGCTCGAACAGCGCTAGTGCGGTCGATTCCACCGGCTCACCCGTCGGTCAGAATCTCGAGGGCCGCATCCAGGCCCTGCGGGGTTCCGACCACAACCAGCAGATCTCCCGCGACGAGAACGAAGTCCGGACCGGGCGAGGGGTAGATCTGCCCGGCCCGCATCACCGCCACGATCGAGGCCTTGGTGCGGGTGCGCATCCGGGTCTCGCCCAGGGAACGGCCCGAATAGGGCGAATCGTCGCCGATCGGAAGCTGGCGGGTGGTGATACCGGGAAGATCGCGATGGTCCTCCCGCAGCTTCTCCACCAACTGGGGTGCGCCGAGCAGATTGGCCAGCACCGCGGCTTCGTCGACGGTGAGCGGCACCTGCGCCGCGCAGTCGTCGGGATCGTCGTGCTTGGACACGATGAGGTCGATGCCGCCGTCGCGGTGGGCGACGACGCCGATCCGGCGGCCGGACCGAGCCTCGAAGTCCTTGCGTACGCCAATTCCGGGCAGCTGGGTCACGTCGACGTTCACGAAATCCAGCCTAGATCAAGGATTTCGAGATGCCGGCCACAGCTCCGGATCGGCAGTGAGTGCCGGAAATGTCCCCTTTTCATCACAGGCATAGTAACTGGTGCCGATCACCGCTGTGGCGGGTAGCGGCCCGTACAGGTGCGGAAACCGCATCGAATCCGGATCCTCGGGCACACCCGGCTCCCAGCGCACCGGCGCCTCGAGACGATCCGGGTCGATCCAGAGCAGCAGCAGGTCGGCGCGGCCGGCGAACAACCGGTTCGCCGGCAGATGCACCTGATGCGGCGCGGACAGATGCAGGAACCCCTCGGTCGCGAGCGAAGGCGCCACCCGTTCGCCGCTGCGCTGCGCCTGTTCCCACTCCGCGAGCGTGCACAGGTGAACCAGCATGGGGCGGTTGGCTTCTTGCGGTCGCGGTGTGGGCTGGGCAACATCGTCGGTGGTCACGGCTGCACCCTACCCAGCGCGCGCGGGCGACCCGCCGCACCGAGCGAATTGGACGGTTGATTGTCGGATACGCCGGGTAATCTGCCGGCAGACAACTGGATCGGCCTGTTACCGGAGTGTTGAACCACAGGTGGTGAACCGAGGTTCCCAAGGGTGGCCATGGTGTTCGCCCACAGCGAAATACCTGGTCATGTTAGGGAAAACACATACAAACATCTTCGGGAACAAAGCCCCCGTCCCGAACGTCTGACAGAGTAGTCATCAGCCACTGCTGGGAAGTAGCGGTAGCGAGCCCGCGGAAGGGACCGTGGGCCCCACACCAGGCGAACGGCATTCTGCGCCGGGAGCCAGGACGGAGGAGTCATGCCAGGAACACTGACAAGCACCCCACTGACTGCGGTCGACCGTTGCGACCGCTGCGGGGCGGCGGCGCGCGTCCGCGCGACACTTCCCGCAGGTGGCGAGTTGCTCTTCTGCCAGCATCACGCGAACGAGCACATGGAGCGTCTGCGCGAACTCGAGGCAGTCATCGACACCGAGTCGGCGCCGGCGCTGTAGTCCGGCTCCTCACGTCCCCTGTCAGCCCACGGGCGGCCCTCGGGCCGCCCGTTCTCATATCCGGACTCTCCTATCCGGACGGCACGGCTCGGACCCGCAGGGTTCGCACCAGACCCTCCACCAGCCGCGCCAGCCCGAATTCGAAGGCCCCGTCGGGATCACCCGGTGCCTGATACTGCTCACCGACCGCGGCGCCCACCCGCTCCGAGAGCGGGAAATGCTGCCCGGCCATCGCCTCGGTCAGCAGCGGCCCGTGCACCTGCCACCAGTGCGCGTCGCTCATCTCCTCGGCGCCGCGCCGTGCCGCGACAGCGGTGCGAGCGTTGCCGGTCGCGAAATCGGAGAGCACGGCGATGGTGCGGTCCATCTCGACATCGGTCAGCCCCAGATCCGCCAGTGCGGTCAGCTGCCGCTCGTAGCGGCGCAGCCGCCCGGGTCCCAGGTCCAACCGCCACGGCGGCACCTCCAGCAGCCACGGATGCCCGAGCAGTTCGGCGCGCACACCACGCGCGATGGCGGCGAGCCGTTCCCGGGCCGGCAGTTCGGGATCGATCGGCGCGTCCTCCTCGGCGACCCGGTCCACCATGGCGATGACCAGCGCCTGTTTGTCCGGGACATAGGTGTACAAACTCATCGGCCGCAAGCCCAGCGCGGTCGCCACCGCACGAATCGACACCGCCGCGTAGCCGTCGCGGTCGGCGATCTCCACCGCGGTGCGGATCACCGCGTCCACCTCGACCGTCTGTTTCGGCCCCCGCATCGCCGGACGCGCCGGAAGTTCGTGGCGCCACAGCAGAGCGATCACCTGTCCGGCACGGTCCGCGGCCGATTTCCGGGTCACATCCCCTCCTCGGGAATCTCTGTACGGCGTACGTGGTTATAATACTCCGTACGCCATACGGAGTTAAGCGGAGGGTCGTTCTGCACAGCACACATGCCACTTATCTGCCCGATCGGCACGCCTTCGCGCTGTGGACCTGGTCCGGCCGGGCGCCGGGTCCGGCCCCGGCCGGACAGCGCGAGACCGTTCGGCTCGCGATACCGACCCCCGACGGCACGACCATCGCCGTGCAGGAGGTCGAATGCGCGGTGATCGACCCCGGTGACCTCCCCGCGGACGTCCCCGAGGCCGGCCCCTCCCTGGCGGCCTGGCGGACCGTGGCGCACGCGGGCGGCGGTCCCGAAGTCTTGCCGCCCGCGGCGCATGCCGTGCCGAACGCCGCGGCGACGGCGATCGTGTCCGCCGATCGTGCGGTCGACGCCTTTCTGGCCACCGAACGAATCGACCGGGAGCTCGGCGATGCGCTGCGGGCGCGACTGCGGCCCTACCAAGCTCGTGGAATCTCGTGGCTGCATCGGGCCACCGCCGAACACGGCGGAGCCGTCCTCGCGGACGAGATGGGGCTGGGAAAGACGGTGCAGGCCATCGGTTTCCTCCTCGGCCGGGCCGAAAAGGGACCCCAGCTGGTGGTCTGCCCGACCTCGCTGGTCGGCAACTGGGTGCACGAAATCACGCGATTCGCGCCGGATCTGCGTCCGCGGGCGTGGCGCGGCGGACCCATCGACGGCGCGGCGCCGGGCGCGGTCGTGGTCTGCGGATATCCGACGCTGCGCGGCCAGGCCCCGGTGGCGGCGGAGACGAGTTGGGCGACGGCGATTTTCGATGAGGCGCAGATCCTGAAGAATCCCCGCACCCAGGTCGCGCGCGCCGCGCGCGGCCTGACCACCCAGGCGCGGGTAGCACTCACCGGGACCCCGGTGGAGAACCATCTCGATGAACTGTGGGCGCTGCTGAATCTGGTAACCCCCGCCGCCTTCACCCATAAAGCCCGCTTCCGGCGCCGCTACGTCCGCCCGGTCGAGGAGGGTTCCGCCGTCGCGGTGCGGCGTCTGCACGACGCGATCGAGCCGATCGTCCTGGCGCGGAAGAAGATTCAGGTCGCGGCGGCGCTCCCACCGAAGCTCCACACCGACCTGGTGTGTGATCTGACCGAGGAGCAGCAGCGGCTCTACGACGAAGTGCTCGCCCGCGCCGAGGCGGACGGATTCGGCGCGGGCGCCGAGCGCAACGCGCGGGTGCTGGCCGCGCTCACCGCGCTCAAACAGGTCTGCAACCATCCCGGACTGATTACCGGCGATCTCGCGCAACTCGCCGGGCGCAGCGGCAAATTCGACGTGTGTGCCGACATTCTGGCCAACAACCTCGAACTCGGCTGCGCCACCCTGGTTTTCACGCAGTACCGGCGCACCGGCGAACTACTGGCGAGGCATTGCGCCGAGCAGTTCGGGATCGCGGCGCCGGTTTTCCACGGCGGGCTGTCGACCACCGAACGGGCCGATCTGGTTGCCGAATTCCAGTCGCCGCAGGGGCCGCCGGTCCTGATCCTGAGCCTGCGGGCCGCGGGCACCGGTCTCACCCTGACCCGCGCCGCGGACGTGATCCATTACGACCGGTGGTGGAATCCGGCGGTGGAGGCCCAGGCCTCCGACCGTGCCCACCGGATCGGCCAGACCCGCCCGGTCACGATCACCACCCTGACCAGTGCGACCACCGTGGAGGAACATATCGCCGGCATGCACGATCGCAAGGCGGCGCTGGCCGGATTGGGCAGCGGCGACGGGCGGTCGGCGGTGTCGCGGCTGGCCCGGCTCGACGACGATCATCTCCTGGCGGTGTTGCGCCGGAAACGAGGCAATTGACATGCCCGACAACGAATTCGGCTACACACCGTGGGGAATGGGCTGGGTCCGGCTGGCCGAGCCGATCAGTGCCGCCCGTCCCGAACCGCTTCTGCCTCGGGCACGCAGTATCGCCCGCCACGGCGGGGTGGAACTGGAGCTCGACGGGACTTCGGTCCGAGCCCGGATCCATCGGGGTGGGCAGGCCTCGGTCACCCATCTGGAACTCGAGGCACTGCCCGCGGACCGGGTCGCCGCCATCGCGGCACATATCCCCGCCCACACTGTCGAATTGACCGATGCGGTCCATACCGCCCTGACCGCCGCCGATCTCGTGCCGACACCGCGGCTGGCGCACTCGGACTGCTCGTGTTCGGCGCGTACGCCCCGCTGCCTGCACCTGCTCGCCACCTGTTACGCACTGGCCCGCCAGGTGGATGAAAACCCTTGGCTGACACTGGATCTCCAGGGATACCGCACCGGCGGGCGGGCAGCCGGCCACACGGCCGCGCCCGCCCGCTGGACACCCCTCGACAGCGTGGATCCGGCGCTGTTCTTCACCCGCTGACCGCGCCGACCCGGCTTGTGCCGCCCGTCGATCAGGCGTTGGTACCTCCGTCGACGGTCAGCGTGGCCCCGGTCAGGCGGGCACCGGCCGGGCCGGCCAAAAACGAGACGACACCGGCGACGTCGTCGGCCTCGCCGAAACTGCCGAGCGCGGAAAAGCGGAGCTGGTTCTCGGCATGGCCGCCGGCGGCGGGGTTCATGTCGGTGTCGGTGGACCCGGGCTGGACCAGGTTGACGGTGATTCCGCGCGGGCCCAGTTCCCGGGCCAGCGCCCGGGTGAATCCGTTGAGCGCGGACTTGCTCAGGTTGTACAGCGTCAGTCCCTCGAACAGCGCCCGGTCGGACAGGTTGGAGCCGATGCTGATGATTCGCCCGCCGCGATCCATATAGCCCAGCGCGGCCTGCGCGGCGACGAACGCGGCGCGGGCGTGGATGTGCAGCGCCTCGTCGACTTCGGCGACGGTGAATTCGGCGAACGGCTTGGCCGGGAAGATTCCCGCGTTGTTGACCAGGATGTCGACACCGCCCAGCTCGGCAGCGGTGCGGTGGACCGCCGCCACGACCTGTTCGGCGTCGGCGCTGTCGGCGCGCACCGCGAGCGCCCGCCGGCCGGCGGCCCGGATGTCGGCGACCACGGCTTCGGCCGCCTCGGCGCCGTTGCGGTAGGTGAGCGCCACATCGGCGCCGTCGGCGGCCAGCCGCCGCGCGATCGCCGCACCGATCCCTCGGCTTCCGCCGGTCACGAGGGCCACTGCTCCGGTCGACTCACTCATCTGCACTCCTATTTTTGTGTCGATCAGTACAAAAATAGCCAAGCAGGTTCGACCCCTTGCCGTCAAGAGATATATTTAATGATCGATACAGAAAGAGGTTCGACGATGGCCGAACGGGGACGCCCACGGGGATTCGATCGCGACACCGCTTTGCGCCGGGCCATGGAGGTGTTCTGGGAACACGGCTACGAAGGCGCGTCGATGAGTGACCTCACCACCGCGATGGGGATCAACTCGCCGAGCCTGTATGCGGCCTTCGGGTCCAAGGAGCAGCTGTTTCGCGAGGCGGTCGAGCTCTACGGCCGGACCGAGGGCAGCTACACCGACCGGGCGCTGCACACCGCGCCGACGGCGCGCGCCGCGATCGAGGCGATGCTGCGCGACAACGCGTCCGCCTACTGCGATCCCGCCACCCCGCGCGGCTGTCTGGTGGTGGTTGCCGGGCACACCGCCGCCCCCCGCAACGGCGCGGTCCGTGACTTCCTGGCCGAGCGCCGCCGCCACACCACCGAAGCCGTGCGGCAGCGGCTCGAGCGCGGCATCCGGGACGGCGATCTGGACGCCGAGGCCGATATCGCCGGGCTTGCCGACTTCTACACCGCCGTGCTGTTCGGATTGTCGGTCCAGGCCGCGGACGGGGTCGACGGGCCCCGGCTGGGCCGCACCATCGACCGCGCGCTCCAGGCTTGGCCGGAGCCGGTCGCCGCTGCCCACTGAGTATCGGCATCCATTGCGCTGCACGGGTTCTCAGCCGGACCCGGACCGCGATCGGACCGGCTACATGCGGCGCAGGGCGGCGATGCGCTGGGAGAGCTGATCGGCGGTAGCCAAGGCGGTCGGCGGACCGCCGCATTCGCGGCGCAGCTCGCCGTGGATCACGCCGTGTGGTTTGCCGGTGCGGTGATGGTGCATCGCGACCAGCGAATTGAGTTCGCGCCGCAGCTCGCCCAGCCGGTCGGCGGTGGCGACGCGCTCGGCCGCCGCGGCCGCCGACGGTCCGGCGCCCGGCATCTCTGTCACCGTGGCGGCAGCACTGCGCTCCCGGATCTGCCGACTCTGACGATCGCGCAACAGCGCCCGCATCTGCTCCGCGTCGAGCAGTCCCGGAATGCCGAGATAGTCGGCCTCCTCGTCGCTGCCGGCGAAGGTCGCGGTGCCGAAGGAATCGCCGTCGTAGATCACCTGGTCCAATTCGGCGTCCGCGGCCAGAGCGACGAAGGCGCGTTCCTCCTCGCCCGGCTCGTCCTTCTGCTTGTTGGCCTCGATCAGGAGTTCGTCGTCGAGGGCGTTCTTCTCGCGGTGCGGTTTGCCGATCACATGGTCGCGCTGCACCTCGAGCTGCGCCGCCAGATCGAGCAGCACCGGCACCGACGGCAGAAAGACGCTCGCCGTCTCGCCGGGCCGCCGGGCGCGTACGAAGCGGCCGATGGCCTGGGCGAAGTACAGCGGGGTCGAGGCGCTGGTGGCGTAGACGCCGACGGCCAGACGCGGGACGTCGACCCCCTCGGACACCATCCGCACCGCGACCATCCAGGGATCGGTGTTGTTGCTGAATTCGCCGATGCGCTTCGAGGAGGTCGGATCGTCGGACAGCACCAGTGCCGGTTTCGAGCCCGAAATATGTTCCAGCAGTTCGGCGTAGTCGCGGGCCTTCTCCTGATCGGTCGCGATCACCAACCCACCGGCATCGGGCATGCCGGTGGCGCGCAGTTGCCGCAGCCGGGTGTCGGCCGCCGCCAGGACCTTCGACATCCAGTCGCCGGCCGGATCGAGCGCGGTGCGCCAGGCCCGGGCGGTCTGCTCGGCACTCAGCGGCTCACCGAGCCGCGCCGAATACTCCTCCCCCGCGCTGTCGCGCCACTGCGCCTCACCGGAATAGGCGAGGAAGACCACGGGCCGGACCACGCCGTCGGCGAGTGCCTCGGAATAGCCGTAGGTGTAGTCGGCGCTCGATCGAGGGAAGCCCGATTCGTCCGGTTCGTAGTTCACGAACGGGATCTGTGAGTCGTCGCTGCGGAACGGGGTGCCCGTCAGCGCCAATCGGCGGGTGGCGTCACCGAAGGCCTCGGCGACGGCATCGCCCCAGCTCTTGGCGTCACCGGCATGGTGGATCTCGTCGAGGATGACGAGCGTGCGCCGGTTCTCGGTCCGCACCCGATGCTTGAACGGATGCGAGGCGACCTGCGCATAGGTGACCACGACACCGTGAAAGTCGCCGGAGGTCCCGCCGGTGCTGTTGGAGAAATTCGAATCCAGCTGAATCCCGACCCGCGCCGCCGAGGCGGCCCACTGATGCTTCAGATGCTCGGTGGGCGCGACCACGGTGATCTGGTCGACCGTTCGATCGGTGAGCAACTCGGTCGCCAACCGCAGCGCGAAGGTGGTCTTACCGGCGCCGGGCGTGGCCACGGCCAGAAAATCGCGCGGCTTGGTCGTCAGATATCTGGTGAGTGCTCTGCGCTGCCATGCTCGTAACGAACCGCCACCACCCGAAGTCACTCGACAGAGAGTAGCGACCGGCACCGACAGCGTGCCAATTCGACACCGCCTCGTTCGCCACGAATTCGGACCCGCCCCGGCTCACCTCGCCGGACCCATCGGGGCTGTGCGGCAGAACACGTGCGACACGTTCGGAGCCTGTTGCTGCCCGCGCGCGACCGGTGGGCAATGCTGTACTCACGATGTCTTCCGAGCACCCCGCCCCCACCCCCGGTGCAGCGCCGATCACCCGGCGCCTGCGCGGTCACCTCATGGCCGTGTTGCGCCGTGTCTGGGCGGTGATCGCGCGCGTCGCGGTCAAGGCGTGGGCCGATTCGATCTTCGCCAAATCGGCGGCCGCGGCCTTCTGGCAGACCCTGTCCCTGGCCCCGCTGCTGCTGGGATTGCTGGGCAGTATCGGCTACGTCGGCGGCCTGTTCGGCCCGGACACCGTGCACATCGTCGAGGGCAAGATCATCAGCTTCAGCCGGAACCTGTTCAGCTCCAACGTCGTCGACGAGATGATCGCGCCGACCGTCCGTGACGTGCTGCAGCGCGGCCGCGGCGCGGTGGTGTCGGTGGGTTTCGTGCTGTCGCTGTGGGCGGGGTCGTCGGCGATGGCGACCTTCGTGGACGCGATCGTCGCCGCCCACGGGCAGGCCGATGCCCGCCATCCGGTGTGGCAGCGGATCTTCGCGCTCGGACTGTATCTGTTGTTCCTCGTCGCGGCGGTGTTCGTGCTGCCGCTCGTGGCTCTGGGCCCGACGCTGATCGGCCGGGCACTCCCCGAAGGCTGGCGCGAGCCGGGGCTGCGCCTGATCGACAACTTCTACTATCCGGCGGCCGGCCTGCTGCTGATCGTCGGCTTGACCACGCTCTACAAGCTGGCCCTGCACCGATCGCTGCCGTGGCACCGGCTCTTCGGCGGCGCGCTGGTGGCCGGCATCTTCTTCATGACCGCCAGCGACATCCTGCGGCGATATCTGACCTACGCGGCGCGCGCGGGCGTCAGTTACGGCGCCCTGGCCACGCCGATCGCCTTCCTCCTGTTCACCTTCTTCCTGGCCTTCGCCGTGATTCTGGGCGCGGAGTTCAACGCCACCGTGCAGGAATTCTGGCCCGCCCGCGCCACCCGCTTCGAACAGCTCAAACAATGGTGGGCCCGGCGCCGGCAACGCGTCGCAGCCGCCGCGCCGCCACCCGCCGAACCTGCCGCGGCCGCCTCACGATCGGCCGAACAGGCTTCGCCGGCATCGGCCGAGAGCTCCCCGGCCGGCGGGCCGGATCGCACCACGGCGCCGGATCAGTCGGCCGGCGGCGAATCCGCCCGCTTCGATTCCGCGGCGGGCACGATCGGCGACCGGAACCGCAAGCGCATCCGGCCCGCCGGATGATCCGCCGCCCACTGCACGACGACGGCGACGGCCGACATCAGCATGAGGGCACAGGCCACCATTCCCCACGGGGTCAATGCCGCGGTGGAGAAGCTCTTGCGCGCGAGGCCCGGCACCACGGGCGAGCCGTTGCCGAACACCCAGGCCATGAAAGAGCCGATCTGGCCGCCCATGTCGTACTTGCGCGCGGTCATGGCCTTCAGGTCGGCCGCCTGCGCGTTGATGTACACCAAGGTGATCAGGACCAGCGCGGCGGAGACGACCGCGCACAGCGCCGTGTATCGCGCCGCGGCCTCGGTCCGCGCGCGAATGCTGACCAGGGCCAGAACGCACATGGCGACGATGGCCGTCGCCGCCAGAATGGCCCATGCCCCGCTGATCTGCGGCGTGCTGTTGTGCTGCTGCGACCACGCGGTCAGCTGCAGGGTGCTGGCTTCGATGCGCCCGAAGGCGTCGGTTCGCGCATGCCCGTCCGGACCGCTCGCCTTCAGCCACGGACGGAACAGCAGGAAGAGGGTCACGACACCGGCGCCGATGGCACTCCAGGGCGCCCACGTCCGCCGGAGCGGGCCGGGCCGGCCGAGTTGATCGAGGCGGCCACGGATCGGCCGGCCGGCGGAGGCATCGGGTTCGTGCGAGGCATCGCTCGACCCGTCGCGGGTTGGGTATGCCATTGCCCGAGCGTAGCCGGAACCGGAGATATGTCCGTTTAGTCTATTTCCACCGATGGGAGCATCGGGTGCGTTCGGGGTGACCTGGCACCGGGTTACAGGGAAAGGCCCATCAGAAGGGTGCACTCGATGGAACCGTCGGATCGCTCGTCGCCGTAGACGGCCACCATCGAACCGGGGCCGATGTCGGCAACCTTCGATCCGGGAAAGACGAGGACCTTGGTGGTGGCATCGGTGTGGACCGTCACGATGTTGCCGCCGGGACTGCGCACTCGCAGAACACCGCCGTCGTTGCCGACGACCGCCCCGACCGTGATGCCGCCGAGCGAGAAGGGGCCCGAGGCCGCGGGCCGCTCCGCCGCTCCGGCAGCGGCGGTGGCCGCTGCACTGGTGGTCGCGGTGGTCGAGGCGGTCGAGACGGTGGGAGTCCCTACCGACCACGACACGTTCTGCAGCAAGGCCACGAAAAGCACGGCCACGACACCGAATCCGATGAGGACGATCGTCTGCGCCCACCGCGCGAGCGCGGGACCGCCGCTCGGCTCCGCCTGAACAGACGGCCCGGCGGCCGGGTCGTACCCGGCCTCGGCCGCATGGCCGGTTTCGCCGGTCGAGCTGGGGCTGGTCTCGCTCGCCGAATCACGACCGGCCTCGCCGGCCGGATCATGACGAGCCTCGCCCACCGAGAGGGCCCGTGGCTCAGTCACTTTCGACCACGGAGTTTCCGAGCCAGCCATGAATCCAGCCTAGGAGCCGCCGGCCGGTCGACTATCGCCACTGACGGGAGCCTTCCGCGCGGCACACCGCATCGCGACGGCAGACCCTCACGAAAAGGCCGGTCGGCGAGCCCAATTCGGCCGCGACGCGGACCCGATCCGATCGAAGGCGGCGATGTCGTGCGTCGGGACCCCGCCGACGAGCACGTCACAGCTCGCCGTGGCCGTGCAGTACCGCCCGACGGTCAACCGTCGGGCGGACGAAAGTCGGCGAAGGCTAGTCCTTCTTCATCATTTCGTAGATGCGCTTGCATTCCGGGCAGACCGGCGAACCGGGCTTGGCCGACCGCGTCACCGGGAACACCTCACCGCACAAGGCCACCACGTGGGTGCCCATGACGGCACTCTCGGCGATCTTGTCCTTCTTCACGTAGTGGAAGTACTTGGGGGTGTCGTTGTCGGTCGACTCGTCGGTGGTCGTATCCGGCCGAATCAAGGTGTCGGTGCTCACCCGATCGATTCTGCCATCGCCGTGCGCCGGAGGTCGGCGGGAGTAGCCGAACCCGTCGGCGATCCGGGCGCGACCCGGCCTACCGGGGACGCCCGGAACGGCCCGATCGCCGCCCGGAGCCGCCGGGCCCCAGCCTGCTGGGCGCGTGTGCATTCGATCATGCGGAGTGGAAGACTCGGAGTATGCAGTCTGACCGCGACTCCGCCGATCCAGCTCCCGAGTCCCGGACGTCGGGCCCCGGGCGGGTCGGTTCGGAGGACGCGGACGCCCGGGCGAACGACACCGGCAGCGGGCCCCAGCCGACCTTCGAACGTCGGCCGCCCGGGTCGGTACCCCGGCCCGCCCGGCCCTCCGGTGGGTTCTTCCCGGGCGAGGACAAACATCCCGCGCTGATCACCGAGGCCGCGCCGTCGCTGGAGCAGCAGCATCGCGACCGGGTCAAGCGCTACATGATCCTGATGGGTTTCCGCATCCCCTGCCTGGTGCTGGCCGCCGTGGCCTACGGCCTGTGGAGCAACGCGCTGATCTCCCTGGCGATCATCGGGGTATCGATTCCGCTGCCGTGGATCGCGGTCCTCATCGCCAACGACCGCCCACCGCGCCGCAAGGACGAGCCCAGCCGCTGGGACGAGCGGCGGGCGGCGAAGGCGCTCGAGTCCGGGCAGCATCGATCGATCGACGGCTGAGCGGTCGGCGGCCCGAGTCCGCGTCGGCCCCGGCGAGCACAGGGCTGGACCCCGGTGGCAGAGTTTCGCTGTGCCTGCCGACTCGACGACCGCATCCCTGCTCACCGCACTCGCCCCCGCGCTTCGTGCCGCGCTGATCCGGGTGGGCTACGACGCCGACACCGTGCTCGACGCGATCGGAGCCGACGCGCATGCCGCACTCGGCCGGTCCGAACCGGTGCCGGTACGCCGCGCCGCCCGCGACGCCGGTGAACTGGGCACGCTGATCCGGCTGCTGCTCCTGGGCGACGCCCTGCCCGAAGCAGAGGTGGCAACGGCCTTCGCACCGCTCGACATCGACCGTGCGGTCGCCGCCGGCCTGCTCGCCCGCGATGGCGACGAGGTCCGCGCTGCCCTGGATCTGCGGCCACTGGACCTCGGGTCCGGCACCCGCTGGGTGTTGTCGGATCTCGACGATTCGATGCAGCGGCGCACCTTGAGCCCCGACCATGTGCTCGGCGTCGGCCAGGCGTCGCTGTCGCTGTTGCGCGCCACCCCCACCGAGCCGGTCGGTTCGGTTCTCGATCTGGGCACCGGCTGCGGGGTGCAGGCCGTTCACGCCGCGGGGTACGCGCGAACGGTGACCGGGACCGACGTCAGTCGGCGGGCGCTGTGGCTGGCCGAGGCGACCGCCGCACTCAACGAACTCGACATCGAATTGGTCGAGGGTTCCTGGTTCGAGCCGGTCACCGGGCGGCGCTTCGATCAGATCGTGGCCAACCCGCCCTTCGTCGTCGGGCCGGCTCGCATCGAGCACACCTACCGCGATTCCGGGCTCGCACTCGACGGGGCGAGCGAACTCGTCGTCTCGCAAGCGCCGGCACTGTTGAATCCCGGTGGCACGGCGGCGATGCTCGCTTCCTGGATCCACACCGGCGACGAGGACTGGCGGACCCGGGTCGCCGGCTGGCTGCCCGATCACGGCGTCGATGCCTGGATCGTCCAGCGCGATGTGGCCGATCCCGCGCTGTACGTGGGCACCTGGTTGCGCGATGCCGGCCTGGATCCGCGCGACGCGCAGGCACAGCGGCGCGCCGACCAGTGGCTGGCCGCCTTCGACGCCGCCGGTGTCGAAGGCATCGGCTTCGGCTTCGTCTACCTGCGGGCGATCGAGGGATCCACCGAGGTGCTGGCCGAGGATCTCACCCACGGCTTCGACGACCCCCTCGGATCGGAAGCTCCGGCGTACTTCCGCCGCTCGGCCTGGCTGCGCTCGGTGGCCGCCGACAACGACATCGCATGGCGGGCGCGCTTCACGGTCGAGGCCGCCACCGCTTTGGAGCGCGTCCTGCTGCCCGGTCCCGAGGGGTGGCAGGAGCGGGTGGTCCGGCTGCATCGCGGGGACGGCCCGCGGTGGCAGCACGAGATCGACGACACCCTCGCGGCCCTGTTGGCGGGAATGCGCCCGGACGGTCTGCCGTTGGACGAGTTGGTCGAATTGCTCGCAATCGGCCACACCGGCACCCCCGCCACCCCGCAATTCCGTTCCGAGGCGCTGTCGGCGATCGCCGGACTCGTGCGACACGGGCTGATCGCTCCGCACGAGCTCGCCACGACCGCGACCGACATCGCGCACGTCGTCGCGCCCGCCTGATTCCTTCTTAGGAACTTCTCAGACGGAGGTTGCGAAAGCCGCAGCTCAGCACGGTTTATCGGCGCCAGGGCGGGGAACTTTCCCAGTGTCGGGTCCGTTGATCGGAGTGAGACACCACCGACAGGAGGCAAGTCATGACAAGCCCCGCCACCACTGGAGTGCGCGCCATCGATTCGGACCTCGACGCCCAGAGCCCCGCCGCCGACCTGGTACGCGTGTACCTGAACGGGATCGGTAAGACGGCGCTGCTCACGGCCGCCGACGAGGTCGAGTTGGCCAAGCGCATCGAGGCGGGCCTCTATGCCCAACACCTGTTGGAGACCGGCAAGCGGCTGTCCGCCACTCGCAAGCGCGATCTGGCGATTCTGGTCCGCGATGGCCAAGCCGCCCGCCAGCACCTACTCGAGGCCAACCTCCGCCTGGTCGTCTCGCTGGCCAAGCGCTACACCGGGCGCGGCATGCCGCTGCTCGATCTGATCCAGGAAGGCAACCTGGGCCTGATCCGCGCGATGGAGAAGTTCGACTACGCCAAGGGCTTCAAGTTCTCCACCTACGCCACCTGGTGGATCCGGCAGGCCATCACTCGCGGTATGGCCGACCAGAGCCGCACCATCCGACTGCCCGTCCATCTGGTCGAGCAGGTCAACAAGCTGGCCCGGATCAAGCGGGAGCTGCATCAGCAGCTGGGTCGCGAGGCCAGCGACGAGGAACTCGCGGCCGAATCGGGCATTCCGGTGGAGAAGATCGCCGATCTGCTCGACCACAGCCGTGATCCGGTCAGCCTGGATATGCCGGTGGGCAACGACGAGGAAGCCCCGCTGGGCGACTTCATCGAGGATTCGGAGGCCACCTCCGCCGAGAGCGCCGTCATCGCCGGCCTCATGCACCGCGATGTGCGCAGCGTGCTGGCGACCCTCGACGAGCGGGAGCAGCAGGTCATCCGCCTGCGCTTCGGACTCGACGACGGGCAGCCGCGCACTCTCGACCAGATCGGCAAACTGTTCGGTCTCTCGCGCGAGCGGGTGCGCCAGATCGAACGCGAAGTCATGGCCAAGCTGCGTAAGGGTGAGCGGGCCGACCGCCTGCGCGCCTACGCCAGCTAGGTCGCAAGACGCTGGGCCGCCCGGAATCCGGCCCAGCCCCACCATGGTGATCCGACCGATCACCTCCGCAGCGCCGGCCGACGCCGGTGCGCCCCTCCCCCTCCGGGGCGTACCCGTCGGCCGGCGTGCTGTCGTGGCCAGCCGTCCGAGTGCGGCTATCCGGAGTTCCGCAGCGCCGTCGCCAGGCCGTTCATCGTCAACAGGATGCCGCGTTCCACCAATTCGGAATCGTCGCCGGCGCGGCGCCGGCGCAGCAGGTCGACCTGCATCTGATTGAGCGGCTCCAGATACGGGAACCGGTTGCGGATGGATTCGGCCAGCGCCGGATTGTCGGCCAGCAACTGGTCACTACCGGTGATCGCCGCATGGGCGTCGACGGTCCGGTCGAATTCCGCGCGGATCATCCCGAAGATGGTGTCGCGCAAGGTTGTATCCGCCACCAGCTCCGCGTAGCTGGCAGCGATGTCCATATCGGCCTTGGCCATCACCTGAGCGAGATTCGACATCACGGTGCGGAAGAACGGCCAGCGCCGGTACAGCTCACGCAAGGTCTGCCAGCGCTGGGGGTCGGATCCGGCCCACTCGTGGACCGCAGTGCCGGTGCCGTACCAGCCGGGCAGCATGACACGCGATTGGCTCCACGCCATCACCCACGGGATGGCACGCAGATCGGATACCGAATTGGT
Organism: Nocardia veterana NBRC 100344; assembly: GCF_000308855.1. Lineage (GTDB taxonomy): Bacteria > Actinomycetota > Actinomycetes > Mycobacteriales > Mycobacteriaceae > Nocardia > Nocardia veterana. The sequence goes on from NZ_BAGM01000091.1 coordinate 26,954, forward strand.
GGGTTTGCGGGATGCCGGGCGGCTGCCGAGGTTGAGGTCGGCCACTTCCGCGATCGGCGTGGAGGCGCGGAAATAGTCGACGAATCCTGGTGTTTCGTGCACCAACCGGGAGTAGGCCCGGCGCGCCGATTCCGCCAATTCCTCGAACACTCGGTACGCGGCATCCGCCTCCGTACCCAGCCCTTCCACGTCCAGCAGCGACGATTCGAGCGTGCCGGCGACCAGCGATTCCAGATTGCGATGGGCCGAACCGGATTCGGCGTATTTCGTGGAGATCACCTCACCCTGTTCGGTGAGGCGCAGCGAACCGCGGACCGCGCCGGCCGGCTGCGCGAGGATGGCGTCGTAACTGCGGCCACCGCCGCGGCCCACCGTTCCGCCGCGACCGTGGAACAGCCGCAAGCGAATTCCGGTTTTGCGGGCGATGTCCACCAGGTCCAGTTCGGCCCGGTACAGCGCCCAGTTGGCCGCCAGATAGCCGCCGTCCTTGTTGGAATCGGAATACCCCAGCATCACCTCCTGCGCCATGGCGCGCGCGGCCACCAGGCGCCGGTAGGCCGGAACCTCCAGTGCCGCGGCCAGCGTGGCCGCGCCACCGCGCAGATCGTCGATGGTCTCGAACAACGGAACGACCCCGACCGGGGAATGCGGCGGAGTCTGTTCGTCGCCCGGGTCGAGAATCCCCGCCTCCTTCAACAGCAGGGCGGCCTCGAGCATATCGCTGACCGACGTGCACATGCTGATGATGTAGTTGGGCACGGTGTCCGGGCCGAGGGCGTCCAACGCGGCCCGCGCGGCACGCACCACACCCAGTTCCTTGGTGGCGAGTTCACCGAGCCGCGCGTGCGGACCGAGCAGTGGCCGACGGGTGCTCAATTCCCTTGCCAGCAGGTCGATCCGCTCCGGTTCCGACAGGCTCCGGTAGTCCGAGTGCACGCCCGACCAGGCCAGCAATTCGGCGACCACCTGTTCGTGGACCTCCGAGTTCTGCCGCATGTCCAGGCCCTGCAGGTGAAAGCCGAAGGTTTCGACGGCGCCGCGCAGCGCGGCCAGCCGGTCGTCGGCCAGCAAGCCGTCACCCGATGCCCGCATGGACGCGTCGACGACCGTCAGGTCGTCGAGCAGCTGCGCCGGGCCGTCGTAGGGGTCGGCGCGGTCGAGTTGGTCCACGGCCAGTTCGGCGACCGACGGCAGGTCCACGGTCGATCCGAGCGCGCGCCGCGCGGTTGCCGCCAATCGGAGCCGGATTCCGCGGATCGCCCGGCGATACGGTTCGTCGGCACGCTGCGGCGAATCGTCGCCCGCCGCGTCGGCCAGTCTCGCCAGCTCGGGCGATATCGGGACCAGGCGAATCGACTGGGACAGCGATTTCTCCAGCGCGACAAGCTCGTCGAAGTAGTGGCCGAAGATCACCGTGGCCGCCCGGCGGGTGGCGCGCTCGACCACCTCCCCGGTGACGTTCGGATTGCCGTCCCGGTCGCCCCCGATCCACGAACCCGGGCGCAGGATCGGCCTGGTCAGCAGGTCGTGCCCGGGCCAGCGCGCCCGCAGTGCGGCCCGCACCTCGGCGTTGATGCGCGGAATGACCTCGAGCAGAGTCAGATCGTAGTAACGCAACCCGACCTCGATCTCGTCGGAAATCCGCAAGCGCGCCAAGCGGATCAGCGCGGTACGCCAGAGGGTGAGGATCTGGCGCCAGATGTCGCGGTCGATGACGGCGTACTCGGGTTCGTCCGCACGATAACGGGCGCGTCGACGCATCAGTTCGGTGATTCGCGCTTGCACGTCGAAGACGGTGCGACGGCGGGTCTCGGTGGGATGTGCGGTGATCACCGGCGACACCAGGGCGTCCTCGAGCACCTCGGCGGCGACCGCCCCGTCGATGCGCGCCTGGTCGAGTGCCCGGTACGTGGCGGCCAGACTCGATTCCTGCGGCGGCTCCCCCGCGGCGACGTGGACCGCGCGCCGGCGATCGCGTTGCAGATCCTCGGCCAGGTTGGCCAACAGCAGGAAATGGCTGAACGCGCGGATCAACGGAATCGCGACGCGGAGATCGGTGTCGCGCAGCATCTCCGCGACGGCACTGCGCTCGACTTCCGACCGGCGCACCCGGAATGCTTCCACTCGCACCCGTTCGACGAGGTCGAACACTTCGGGTCCCTCGTGATCGCGGATCGTCTCGCCCAGGATCGCGCCGAGAAACCGGATATCGTCCCGCAGGGGCGCCGTAGCGCTCTCGATCTGATCTTCGCGCATACGGCCAGTATCGACCATCCCGATGCACCATCGACGGTGGCGCCGGTCACGGCGGGATGGCGGGTGCCCCGCGGCGAAGGTCGGACCGGGCCGCGAGGATCAGACCAGGCGGCGCGGGCCGTTGTCGAAGCGACTGGGCTCGGGACCGATCCGAACCCGCGCGTAGAGGATCGCCGCGCCCTGTGGGGAGGCCAGGACCGGCTCCACCGCCAGCTCCCGGACCTCCGGCAGGTCGTCGCACAGCGCCGAAATGCGCTGGGCCAGTACGGCCAGCGCGGCCTTGTCCGCGGGTTCACCGATGGTCCGGCCGGGCCCGGCCTGCCCGTCGAGCAACGGCGCGGCACGCGGCGCATCGATCAGTTCGACCGCCTCCGCCTCGGTCAGCGGCAACGCTCGATAGGCCCGATCACCGAGCAGGTCGATGATGGTGCCCGAGAGCCCGAATCCGATCACCGATCCGAACGACGGGTCGTCCTGGACGCGCAGGACGCAGCCGACACCCTTGGTGGCCATCTTCTGAATGTGCACCACCTCGTTGCCGGTCAACTCGGCCAATTCGTCGTAGGCGCGGCGGACGGCGCTGTCGCGCCACAGATCGAGGCGGACACCGATGAAATCGGGCCGGCTGCGCCACATCTCGCCGGTCGCCTTCGCCGCCACCGGATAGCCGAGCTCGGCGGCGGCCGCCGCGGCCGATTCGGCGTCCCGGGCCTCGCGGAACTCCACGACGCGAATGCCGTAGCAGGCGAGCAACTCGGCCGCCTCCAGATCGGCCAGCCATTCCCCCTCCGGGCGGCGAATCATCCACTGCTCCACCAATTCTCGCGCCCGCCCCACCTCCAACCCGTTCGGCCGCACCACCAGCGACGCCGGCCGTGTCCGCCACGCGGCGTAGCGGCGTACCCGGGCCAGCGCCCGCGCGGCGCGTTCGGGGTCCGGATACGAGGGAATCGAGCCGCGGTCGACGGCTCCGCCGATGCCGCGGACGGCCAGCAGATTGGGCATGCCGTGGTCGGCGACGAAGGTGGTGAGGACCGGTTTGGTCCCGTCCTGCGCGCCCGCCCGGATGGCCTCGGCGAAGGCGGTGACCGCCACCGGCACCGGCGGGGCGAAGATCACGATCACGGCGTCGACCTCCGAGGACGCCATCGCGGCCGCGACCGCGGTCAGATAGTCCGCGGGTTCGGCCTGCGGGCCCAGGTCGGTCGGTTCCCCGACCTGCAGGCCTTCCCCGCGCGCCGCATCGACCGCGAGCCAGCCGAGCGCGGCGCTGTTGCCGACCACCGCCAGCCGGGGCCCGTCCGGCAGCGGCTGATAGGCCAGCAGCATTGCGCAATCGAACAGTTCGGCGATCGTATCGACCTGCACGATCCCGGCCTGGGCGAACAGGTCGCGCTCCAGCGAACGCTCCAACCCACTGACCGGGGCGTTGGCGGCGTTGCGCCCGCTGCTCACCGCGACCACGGGTTTGGTGCGCGCGACCCGGCGCGCGATCCGGGAGAACTTGCGCGGGTTGCCGAACGTCTCCAGATACAGCAGGACGACGTCGGTATCGGGATCGGTATCCCAGTACTGCAGCAGATCGTTGCCGGAGACGTCGGCCCGGTTGCCGGCGGAGACGAAGGTGGACAGCCCCAATTTCCGGGCCGCGGCCTCGGCCAGGATGGCCGCGCCCAACGGACCGGACTGACAGAAGAATCCGACCCGGCCACGCCCCGGCAGCACCGGCGCGAGCGTGGCGTTCAACGAGATCGCCGGATCGGTGTTGGCGATGCCCAGCGCGCTCGGACCGACCACCCGCATACCGTGCCCGCGGGCGGCGTCGACGAGGTCGCGTTCGGCGCGGAACCCCGCGGGCCCGGTTTCGGAGAAGCCGGCGGTCAGGACCACGAGGCCCTTCACGCCCTTGGCCATACAGTCGTCGAGAACCGATTTGATCTCTTCGGCCGGAACGGCGATCACCGCCAGATCCACCTCGTCCGGAATGTCGTGCACGGTCGGATAGGCGCGGACCCCGCGCACGGATGCCCGATTCGGGTTCACCGGATACACCGGCCCTTGGAACACTCCCGCCAGCAGATTCGCCAGCACCGCACCGCCGACGCGGCCGGCCGCCGGGGTGGCACCGATGACGGCGATCGACCGTGGCGCCAGCAGATTGCCGACGCTGCGGGCCTCCGAGGCCCGCTCGCGCGAATCCCGGACCGACAGGAGCGCCTCGGTGGGGTCGATGGCGAACTCGAGATGCAGGACCGAACCGTCACGGCTGCGGTGCACCTGGTAGCCGGCCTCGCGGAAGACCGTCACCATGGTGTGGTTCTCGGCGAGCACTTCCGCCACGAAGGTGGCGATGTCGTTCTCGGCCGCCGCACCGGCGAGGTGTTCCAGCAGAATCGACCCGAGCCCGCGGCCCTGGTGTTCGTCGGCGACGACGAAGGCAACCTCGGCCGCGCGGGGTCCTTCGCGGTCGGACAACAGTTCGTATCGTCCGACCGCGATGATCACCGAACCGAGTTCCACCACGAGCCCGACCCGGTTGTGATAGTCCACGTGGGTGGTGCGGTAGAGGTCTTTCGGGGTCATCCGCGGATAGGGACCGAAATATCGCAGATATCGGGTCCGGTCGGACAGCGCGGCGTGGAACCGCTGCATCGGCTCCGCATCGTCGGGGGTGATCGGCCGCAACCGGACCACTCCGCCATCGGCCGCGAGCACATCGGCGAACCAGTGCTGCGGTGGCGGTGGTGGGTCGGCCGGCGTGCTGTCGGTGTCCGGTGTCGGTGAGTCAGTCACGAGGGTCCTCCGGGTCCAGGCCCAGCAATCCGAATGTGGCGCGGCGGGTGGCCAGTACCGAGGTGTCGATGGCGCGCTGAGCGCGGTCGGTGCGGGCATCGCCCGTGTCGAGTGCCCCGCCGGGGCCCTCCCACGGGAGAAAGGCGGTATCACCGCCGTCGGTCATCGTGGTCGGGGCGGGCACGGTCGGTGCGTAGGCGCGCACCTGCTCGCGCCAGGGCTCGGGGGTCGCGGTGACCGGGTCGATCTCGCGGTCGAGCGCGATGGCCAGCAGATGGGTCCACGCCCGCGGGACCACGCGGACCAGCCCGTAGCCCCCGCCGCCGACGGCCAGCCAGCGGCCCTCGGCGTACCGGTCGGCGAGGTCGCGCATGGCCCGAAACGCCGCGCGCTGACCGTCGACGGTCAGCTCGAGGTCCGCCAGCGGGTCCTCGCGATGACTGTCGACCCCGCACTGGCTGACGACCAGTTGCGGACGGAACGCCGCCAGCGCTCCGGGCACCACGGCGTGAAATCCACGCAGCCACTGGGCATCCCGGGTGCCGGGCAGCACGGCGAGATTGATCGCCGTGCCCTCGCCGGCGCCCGATCCGGTCTCCTCCGGCCATCCCGTATTGGGCCACAGGGTCGCCGGATGCTGATGCAGTGAGATGGTCAGCACGCGCGGATCGTCGTAGAACGCCCGCTGCACGCCGTCACCGTGGTGGACGTCGACGTCGATGTAGGCGATGCGATCGAACCCGTGATCGAGCAGCCACGAGATGGCCACCGCCACATCGTTGTAGACGCAGAACCCGGAGGCGGAGTCCGGCATGGCGTGATGCATGCCACCGCCGATGCTCACCGCGCGGCGCGTGCGCCCGGCCGCGATTTCCCCGGCGGCGGCGAGGGTTCCGCCGACGATCACCGAGGCCGCCTCGTGCATGTGCGGGAAAACGGGGTTGTCCATCGAGCCCAGGCCGTGCGGTGGCGCGACGGGCGGAGTGGTACCCGGTGGCGCCGGTGTGGCATGGCGCACGGCCTCGATGTAAGCCGCGGTATGGATCCGCAACAGCTCGCCGTCGCCGGCGGGATCCGGTGCGAGGGTTTCGATGCCGTCGAGCAGTCCGAGCCCGCGTGCCAACGCCATCGTGAATCGGAGCCGGGCCGGCTTCATCGGATGTTCCGGTGTCCAGGTGTAGTCCAGGAACCGGTCGGTCCACACCACGGTGGCGTCGTCAGCCATACCGTCACGCTAGCCCACCGCGCGCTGTCGCCGTGGCGTTGCCGACACCGGCACGAACACGGGAAGCAGACCGGCCACGGTGTCGTTGTGATGCAGTAGAAATGCATGACGACACCGGGCGCGCCTGTCGCCCGCGCGCGGCCGCTCGCGCGCGCAGGCATCGGCGAGGTTCGCGCAGGGCGTGCGAAATATGCTGACGCCGATTGTGCAGCCGGGCGTGGGTAGAATTCGTGCCGACGAAGGGGTAACAGGTGAAGGATCTGGTCGACACCACGGAGATGTACCTCCGTACCATCTACGACCTCGAGGAGGAGGGCGTGGTGCCGCTGCGCGCGCGCATCGCCGAACGCCTCGAGCAGAGCGGCCCGACGGTCAGTCAGACGGTCGCGCGGATGGAGCGTGACGGGCTGCTGATGGTCGCCGGTGACCGACACCTCGAGCTCACCGACAAGGGTCGCGCGATGGCGGTCGCCGTCATGCGCAAACATCGCTTGGCCGAACGGTTGCTGGTCGACGTCATCGGCCTGGACTGGCAGAACGTGCACGCCGAGGCCTGTCGCTGGGAGCACGTGATGAGCGAGGAGGTGGAACTGCGCCTGCTCGAGGTGCTCAACCACCCCACGACCTCCCCCTACGGCAACCCGATCCCCGGCCTGGACGAACTGGGCGTCAACTCCCCCAATTCCGGTGACGAGAAGCTGGTCCGGCTTTCCGATCTGCCGCCCGGCCAGGTGTCCGCGGTGGTGATCCGGCGACTGTCGGAACATATCCAGGCCGATCCGGATGTCATCGGCCAGTTGCGCGAAGCCGGTGTGGTGCCCGACGCCCGCGTGACGGTGGAAACCAAGCCGGGTGTGGTGATCATTTCGGTGCCCGGGCACTCGGGTTTCGAACTGTCCGACGAGATGGCCCATGCGGTCCAGGTCAGGCTGGCCTGACCGATGAAACTCCTGGTGACCGGCGGGGCCGGGTATGTCGGCGGGGTCTGCGCGCAGGTTCTGATTCAGGATGGCCATGAGGTGGTGGTCGTCGACGATCTGTCCACCGGTAACGCCGAAGGGGTGCCGGCCGGTGCGAAGTTCGTCGAAGGCGATATCGCGACCACCGGAGTCGAGCTGATCGAATCCGAATCCTTCGACGGTGTCCTGCATTTCGCGGCGCAGTCGCTGGTGGGTGAATCGGTGCAGCAGCCGGAGAAGTACTGGCAGGGCAACGTGGTGAAGACGCTGGCCCTGCTCGAGGCGATCCGGCGGTCGCAGACGCCGCGCCTGGTGTTCTCCTCGACCGCGGCGGTATACGGAGAACCCGAGCAGGTTCCGATTCTCGAATCTGCCCCGGCCCGTCCGACCAACCCGTACGGCGCCTCCAAGCTGGCGATCGACCATGCCATCACGTCGTATGCGGCCGCGCACGGCCTGGCCGCGACCAGCCTGCGCTACTTCAACGTCGCCGGCGCCTACGGCGGGCTGGGCGAGAACCGGGTGGTGGAAACCCATCTCATCCCGTTGGTGCTGCAAACCGCACTGGGACACCGTGATTCGATTTCGGTGTTCGGCACCGACTATCCCACGCCGGATGGCACGGCGGTCCGGGACTATATCCACATCCGGGATCTCGCCGCGGCCCACGCCTTGGCCCTGGCCCAGTCGCGACCGGGTGAGCACCGCATCTTCAACCTGGGTAGTGGAACGGGCTTTTCGGTGCGCGAGGTCATCTCGGCGTGCGAGCGGGTTGTCGGACGGCCGATCCCGGCGGTGGACGCGCCGCGGCGCCCGGGTGACCCGGCCGTGCTGATCGCCTCGAGCGCCAAGGCGATCGAGGAGCTCGGTTGGCAGCCCGAGCACAACGACCTCGACGAAATCGTCACCGACGCCTGGGATTTCCTCGCGGCACTGGGAGATCGCGCGCACAGCGCTCGCTAGCTCGCTCGGTCTCGTTCCGGCGCTCATCCGCGTGGTCCTTCCACGGGAGGTTCGCCGGGCTCTGCGATGTGCAGGTCTACCCCCAGCCCCGCCGCGATGTCGCGACCGCTGCCGGCCAGCTTGCGCACGTCCGCGGGCCGCATTCCGGTACGCAGCGCGGCATCGAGAAGTTGCGCGATGTGGTGGGCGGGATCGGCCTGCAGGGCGGCTTCGAAGGCGACGCCGGCAAGCGGCCCGTCCCCGCGGGTATACGCGCTGTAGCCGTAGAGAGTGGCCAGTTCCGCACGATCCGGGCCGGTGACCGCGCGGCAGGCTCGGGCCCACAGCGTTTCGGCGGCTGCGGCGTGGTCGCTCAATGCCACCGCGAACAGGCAATCGCGGACGGTGGTGTCACGAACGGCCACAGCGAGATCGGCAAGTTCGCGGGGATCCAGTTCGTCTCCGGATTCGACCGTGCTGATCTGCCAGAGCACCATCTCCAGCGCCGCGCGACTGTAGCGTCGCGGTGTCCGGTTGCGTAGTTCCCGGCGGAAGCGCCGGCGAGCCGCCTCGGCGGCGGCGTCGATGGCCTCGTCGACGCGGGCGGCCAGCTCGGGGTCCGGCGCTATGGTGGCGGTCAGTTCCGTTCGTGACCCCCGGATCGGGCGGCCGTCGAGAACCTGAGCGAGTGCGACGGGTGAGGCCGCCGGATCCGATTGGGTACCGGAGACCTCGGGATCCAGCACGCTCCACCAATGCGCACCGGCGGCGATGTCCGCGACCGCCCATGCCTCGGCGAGCAGTACATCCTCGGCCTGCAGCGCACCGTCCAGGGTCCGGATGAGGTCCCGGTGCCGGGCCGAGCGACGTCCGGCCCGACCCGGCCGAGGAACGGTGGCACGATCGTCGACGATCAGTACCACCACTCCGACAGCCTGTTCCTGCCCGCAGATGGCGGCGAGCTGGCCGGCCAGCCGTACCCATGCCCCGCACCCGGCGACGTCGAGATCGTGCCGGGCGACGGCCCCCAGATACACCGCTCCCGGATACTTCTGCGAGCGCAAGAGCAGACAGGCCACCAGCGATCGGTGCGGGCGAAAACCCAGCAGGGCGGGCACGGCGGCGATGAACTCCCCCGGCTCGTTCATTGTCAAAGCTGTTGTGGCCCAGAGCGATTCGAATCCATCGGACGTGCCGCTACCGTGATCGACCTCCGGCGCACCCGCCACCGGGCGGTTGCCCGGAGAGCCGCCGCCACCGGCCGCCGTCCCGGAGGCGAACTCCGCCTCCGCGCCCGGCGCGTCCGATCCCACCGTCTCGTCGGCACGATCCGCCCCGGGCACACCGGCGACCTCGCCGTGGAAGGCCCGCTCCTCGCCCTCATCTGACCGGCGCTCCGGCCGGTGGCCGTCACCACCGCATGCGGCACCGGCCCGCGACCCCGGGTGCACACGGCCGCCGGCTCCGGTGCCCGATTCGGTTGCGCCGGACGCGTGCTCGGATCGGCAATCGCCGCACCCTCGGCCCGCGGCATTCCCGCGACCGCCCTCACCCCCGCGAGCATTATCTCCGGCATCGAAACCCGCAGCGGTACAGTCCGATCCGCCGGCGGAGCGAGCGCACATCACCTGCGGGACATCGCGCCCGGCGGCGGGGTCGCAGCTGTTTCCCCGTCCACTCCCGCCCGCCAGTGGACACCGCACCGGGGTGACGTCCGTCCTCCTCCGCCGCCGAATACCATTGCGGCCCAGGACGGCTCGGCACCGCCCGGCCGCGATCGCGCCGCCCGTGCCGGCCTGCCCCATGCACGCCGACTCGGTGCGGGGGTCGGAGCCGGTCGCCACGGACGCCGGAGAGATGGCACCGAGTTCGGACCCGAGCAGGGACCCCGCCGCCGGCTCGCCGTCCGGCGTCGCACCGTCCGGCGACCCTGATACCTCCGCACCGGCCCCTGCCCACGAGCCGACCGGGAGCGAGACAACGGTGTCGGCGACCGCCCGGGTTGCGCGCTCGTCGTCCGGATGTTTCTCGGGCCCCGGGGGTTTCGCGGATGCGCCGAAGTCGACGGCCGCTGTAGAAGGCGATGCCGGAACGGCGGGCCGATGGCCGTCGGATCGTTGCGGACTCGGCCGGGGCTCAGTCGGCAGATCGGATCCTGCCCCTGCCGCGTCGTGGGTGTGGGTATTCGCCGAGCGGTCGGAGCAACTGGAGGCCGAGTGGACCTGACCGCCGCGGACGGGCTGGTCGGGTCGAGCGGGGTCGGTGGGTGTGGTCATGTCCCCACCCTCGCCGATCGCGGAACCTATCGCCGCTCGCTGACCTGGGCTTTCATCTGCCCTGTGGACATCGGCGACGGATGTGCAGCAGCACGTCGACACGCACACGCGGCACAGTCGAATGTCGGTGCAGGCTGTTACGGTTGCGCCGGGGAAAGCGCGCTCGCTGCGTGGTCAATGATTCCGGACGGCAGCGACGGCCGCGGTGAACACCTGGTCCAGTCCGGTCGTATCGGGCCGGGCGGAACCGTAGGTCATCGCGGTCGTTTCGATCCGCACATCACCGATCTGCGCGAGCAGCGAGCGGATCGTGGGGTCCGCCGCGCTGCCCGGTGGCGAACCGGCGACGGACCGGCCGAACGCCAAGGTGTCGTCGGCGTCGGCCGGCGGTGGCGGCAGCAGTTGCGTGGTGACCGTCCGATCGATGGCACCGTGACGGGCACGGACGGTCGCGCAGCGTGACAACTTCTCGCCCAGCTGTGACAACGCCTGGTCCGTGCGAGTCAGCACGACCGTGATGGTGGACCGGGTGTCGGCGTCGGTACCCACCGCCACCGCGACGCGACCGGGATCGACGGGCTCCGGCGCGCACACCGGCGGATCGATGCTCGCGCCGGGCGGGATCGCCGACAAGTCGGTCGCCGCCGCAGCGGCCCGATCACCGGCCGGCACGACCACGGTGTAGCCGGACGGAAAGCGGTCCTGGCCGGGTAGCAGGCTCGGCAGGTCGGCGCCGATATGCCGGGTGACGGTGCTCTGCCGCATCGCGAGCGGATGTCCGGACACCGTCGAGCCGCACGCGGCGAGCACACAGCTCAGCACCGCGTACCCGAGGGTGCGGCCGAACCCGCGGCGCCTCCGCGAGGCCGGCGGATCCGGGACGCTCACTCCCTCACTATGGCCGATTCCGACGGCCGGGCCGATCTGCCACGCCGCGCGCACCGGGAATACCACTGCCACATCCGGAGTTGTGCTCTCCGGTAGGGCGTACGAAGGTGGCCTGCCTCCGCCGGGCACGGTCCGCGACCGCTAGTCTGCGGAGGTTGGATCCCCCGGTGGACCGGCGGTTTCCGCGGATGTCACCACTGACACGCCGACCGGTACGCGGCAACCTCACGCGTATCCTGGACGGTGGAGCGGTGGCGATGTCCAGCCCCGGGCCACCACCGAAAACGACTGAGGCGGACAGGGCTTGACCAGGGAGTTTGGCAAATGAGCAGTATGTATGAGCTGGAGTTCCCCGCTCCGCAGCTGTCCTCGGCCGACGGCGCGGGTCCGGTGCTGGTGCACGGACTGGAGGGTTTCACCGACGCGGGGCACGCGGTCCGGTTGGCGACCACCCATCTACGCGAAAGTCTCGAATCCGAGCTGGTGGCCTCCTTCGACGTCGACGAACTGCTCGACTACCGCTCGCGCCGGCCGTTGATGACCTTCAAGACCGACCACTTCTCCGATTACGCCGATCCCGAGCTGAATCTATGGGCGCTGCGCGATACCGCCGGCACTCCCTTCCTGCTGTTGGCCGGTATCGAGCCGGATCTGCGCTGGGAGAAGTTCGTGACCGCGGTGCGGTTGTTGGCCGAACAGCTGGGCGTGCGCCGCAGCATCGGCCTGAGCGCCATCCCGATGGCGATCCCGCACACCCGGCCGTTGGGCGTGACCGCTCATGCCAGCGACCGGGACCTGATCGGCGAACATCAGCGGTGGCCCGGGGAACTGCAGGTACCCGGCAGCGCGTCGTCGCTGCTGGAATACCGGATGGGCCAGCACGGCCACGAGTCGATCGGGTTCTCGGTGCACGTCCCGCACTATCTGGCGCAGACCGCCTATCCGGAGGCGGCGCAGACCCTGCTGGAAAATGTGGCCGACAACGCGGGCCTGGAACTTCCGCTGGCCGCGCTGGGTGAGGCCGCCGCGCGGGTGCGCGAGCAGGTCAACGAGCACATCGCCGGAAACGTCGAGGTCGAGACCGTGGTGCAGGCGCTCGAGCGGCAGTACGACAGCTTCGTCACCGCGCAGGAGCGTCGGTCGAGCCTGCTCGCCGGCGAGGCCGATCTGCCGACCGGCGAGGAGTTGGGCGCGGAGTTCGAACGGTTCCTGGCCGAACAGACCGAGTTCGGCGACGGCGAGGAACCACGCGGCTGACGCCTCCGGCATCTCGGCGCACCGGGCGTTGCGGTAGCTCGCCCGGTGCCCGGTAACGTGGACGCACGTGCAGCTGTCCGAACTCGTTCCCGACCGTGCCGTGCCCGATGTGGATGCCGACTGGCTGTACGAAACCTTCGCCGAGTGGGCCTCCGCTCAGGGGCTGACGCTGTATCCGGCTCAGGAAGAGGCGCTGCTCGAGTTGATGACCGGCGCCAATGTCATCCTCGCGACGCCGACCGGGTCCGGCAAATCGATGGTCGCGGTCGGCGCCCACTTCGCCGCGCTGAATCAGGGTCGGCGCACCTACTACACCGCGCCCATCAAGGCACTGGTCAGTGAGAAGTTCTTCGCGCTGTGCGAGGTGTTCGGCGCGGACAAGGTGGGGATGGTCACCGGCGACGCGGCGGTGAATCCGACCGCGCCGATCATCTGCGCCACGGCGGAGATTCTGGCCAATCTCGCGCTGCGCGAAGGGCCGAACGCCGATGTCGGTCAGGTCGTGATGGACGAATTCCATTACTACGCCGACCCCGATCGCGGCTGGGCCTGGCAGGTGCCGCTGCTCGAGCTGCCGCACGCCCAATTCCTGCTGATGTCGGCCACATTGGGGGAGGTCGACCATTTCGCGCGCGATCTGGAACGCCGCACCGGCCGTTCCACCGCCGTGGTCACCGGCTCCGAACGGCCGGTGCCGCTGCTGTTCTCGTATGTGCGCACCCCGATCACCGAGACGCTGGAAGATCTGGTGACGACCAGTCAGGCGCCGGTCTATGTCGTCCATTTCACCCAGGCCGCGGCCTTGGAGCGGGCACAGGCCCTGACCAGTGTCAATTTCGCGTCCAAGGCGGAGAAGGACGCGATCGCCGAGGCACTGGGCGGCTTCCGCTTCGCCACCGGATTCGGCAAGACACTGTCGCGGCTGATCCGCCACGGCATCGGCGTGCACCATGCCGGAATGCTGCCGAAGTACCGGCGGCTGGTCGAACGACTGGCCCAGGAGGGCCTGCTCAAGGTGGTGTGCGGCACCGACACCCTGGGGGTGGGCATCAATGTGCCGATTCGCACGGTCCTGCTGACCGGCCTCACCAAATTCGACGGCGTGCGTACCCGGCGGTTGAAGGCTCGTGAGTTCCATCAGATCGCGGGACGCGCGGGGCGCGCCGGATACGACACCGTCGGCACGGTGGTCGTGCAGGCGCCCGAGCACGAGGTCGAGAACGCTCGGTTGCTGGCCAAGGCCGGCGACGATCCGAAGAAGTTGCGCAAAATCCAGCGGCGTAAACCTCCGGAGGGTTTCGTGTCCTGGTCGGAGGACACCTTCGACCGGTTGGTGGCCGCGCAGCCGGAACCCATGGTGTCCCGGTTCCGGGTCACCAATTCGATGCTGCTCAATGTCATCGCCCGGCCCGGCAACTGCTTCGACGCCATGCGGCACCTGCTCGAGGACAATCACGAACCACGCCCGGCGCAGCGCAAACACATATTGAAGGCGATCCGGCTCTATCGCGCCCTGCGAGACGCGGGAGTCGTCCAGCAACTCGACGAACCGGACGAAACCGGCCGCCGGGCACGGCTCACCGTGGACCTGCAGCGCGACTTCGCACTCGATCAGCCGCTGTCGCCGTTCGCGCTGGCCGCGCTGGAGCTGCTTGACAAGTCCGCGCCCAGCTACACACTGGATGTGGTGTCGATCATCGAATCCACGCTGGAGGATCCGCGCCGGTTGTTGCTCGCCCAGCAGCACAAGGCGCGCGGTGCGGCGATCGCCGAGATGAAGGCCGACGGGATCGAATACGACGAACGCATGGAGCTGATCGAGGACATCACCTGGCCACGTCCGCTGGCCGAGCTGATCGAGCCGGCCTTCGAAACCTACCGTGCCGGGCACCCGTGGGTCTCCGAATTCAGCCCCTCCCCCAAGTCGGTGGTGCGCGAAATGATCGAGCGCTCATTGACTTTCGCCGAACTGGTGTCCCAGTACGAGCTGGCCCGTTCGGAGGGACTGGTGCTGCGGTACCTGGCCGACGCCTATCGCGCACTGCGCCGCACGGTCCCCGAATCCGCTCGGACCGAGGAACTCGAGGACATCACCGAGTGGCTGGGTGAGCTTGTGCGGCAAGTGGATTCGAGTCTGCTCGATGAATGGGAGCAGTTGACCAACCCGGGCGCCGAGACCGACGACGACCAATTGGCCTTCGGCGCCGACACCGTCCGGCCGATCACGGCCAACGAGCGCGCATTCCGGGTCATGGTGCGCAACAGCATGTTTCGGCGGATCGAGCTCGCCGCACGGCAGCGCTGGGACGACCTCGGCGAATTCGACGACGGCCCGGACTGGGCCGAGGAACTGGCCCCCTACTTCGCCGAATACGGAGCAATCGGCACCGGCCCCGACGCCCGCGGGCCGGCGTTGTTCCGGATCGAGAAGGCCGGGGGCTTCTGGCGGGTGCGCCAGGTGCTCGACGACCCTGCCGGCGATCACGGCTGGTCGATCGACGCGGTGGTCGACCTGGCCGAATCCGACGCCGCCGGCGAGGTCGTCTTCGACGAGATGACGGTGAGCGCGGGATGAGCGCGATGATCGTCGATGCCCGTCGCGACCCCGCAACCACGGTGGTCCGCCGCCGAAAACCCGGTTTCGACGCGCGGATCTGATCGAATCCGGCGCACCGGCCGCCGATCGTGATCATCCGGGCGTGATCAAGCCGACCCCGTTCCGGTTCGTTTCCCATGCCCTTGCGCTGATACTCTCTCGCTCGCTGCCTGCAGCGGGAGGCTGCCCAGAAGAAAGAGAGTTCCCTTAGATTGATCGGTACAAACGCGCCCGAGTCGCCTCATCTCGTCATCGACCTCGATCGGGTGCGCGGCAACTTCCACGCTTTCCGTGCGGCCTTCCCGTCGGCACGAATTCGCTTCGCGGTCAAAGCCTCTCCGATGCCGGAGATCATTCGCCTACTCGATTCCGAGGGCGCCGAATTCGACGTCGCCAGTATCGGCGAGATCGAAATGTGTGTGGCGCTGGGCGTCGACCCGGCGGTGCTCTGCTACGGCAATCCGATCAAGAAGGCCGCCCACATCGCCGCCGCCTACGCCGCGGGTGTGCGCCGGTTCGCCTTCGACACCGAGGACGACCTGGAGCGCATCGCCGAACTCGCACCGGGCTCGGAGGTGGAGTGCCGGTTCCTGGCCTCGGCGCCGCAGTCGCAGACCCCGTTCGGCACCAAATTCGGGTGCGCGCCCGGTGAGGCGGTGCGACTGCTGGTGCGCGCCCGCGACCTCGGCCTGCGAGTGGGCGGCCCCTATTTCCACGTGGGTTCGCAGCAGCTGGATCCGGTCGCGTGGCAGATCGGCATCGAGCAGGCTGCCGCCATCATCGAAGCGCTGGCGGTCAAGGACATTCCGGTGGCGTCGGTGAATATCGGTGGGGGCCTGCCGATTTCGTACGCCGACCCGGCGCCGGAGCTGGCCGATCTGGGTGTGGTGATCGCCGCCGCGGCGACGCGGCACCTGCCCGAGCACACCGACCTGGTGGTGGAACCCGGCCGCGCCCTGGTGGGCAATGCCGGTGTGATCCACGCCGAGGTCGTGAACGTGCGCATCGCGCCGGACGGGCGGCGCTGGGTGTATCTCGACATCGGCCGCTACAACGGCATGGCCGAGACCGAGAACGAGTACATCGCCTACCGGATCGAGACCGATCGAGACGGTGACCCCGCCGACGAGGCGGTGATCGCGGGTCCGACCTGCGACGGCGACGATGTACTGTATCAACGCACGCGAGTCCTTCTGCCGACCACGCTGCGAGCCGGTGATCCCGTTCGGATCCTCGATACCGGCGCTTATACGGCGAGCTATTCGTCGGTGTCCTTCAACGGTTTTCCGCCTTTGACTGTGCATGTCATCGGCGCTGAGCGAGAGTGAGTTTGCCCATGACGGCAGAATTCACCGGCTGGCACGTGCTGGCCGAGTTCGGTGGTGTCGACGTAGCCCTCTGCGACGATCTCGAACGACTCGAAACAGCGCTTCGACAATCGTTGCTCGCCGCGGGAGTGACGATCTGCGAGGTGGTACACAAGAAGTTCGAGCCGCACGGGGTGACGGTGCTGGCGCTGCTGTCGGAATCGCACGCCTCGATCCACACCTATCCGGAGTCCGGCGACATCTTCGTCGACGTGTTCACCTGCGGCAGCATCGGCGCGGGCGCGACCAAGGCGGTCGAACTGCTGCAGGAGGCCCTGAGCCCGCAGAGCGTGCACATGGAGGTCGTGCAGCGCGGGCACCATGCCCGCCGGGTGCACGAGCCGGTCGGTGCGGGGCTCACCCGGGTCTGGGACCTGTCGGAGGTGATCGTCGACGCGCGCACTCCGTTCCAGCACATGGTGATCGCCCGCACCGCGCAGGGCATCTCGCTGTTCTCCGACGACGATCGGCAGTCCACCGAGTTCTCCCAGCTGACCTACCACGAGGCGATGCTCGTTCCGGCGTACGCGCTGGCCGCCAAACTCGACAACGTGCTGATCATCGGCTCCGGTGAGGGCGTGGCCAGCCAGATGTCGGTGGCCGCGGGGGCGACGCGGGTCGACCACGTCGATATCGACCGGATGGAGGTCGAGCTGTGCGCCCGGCATCTGCCCTACGGCTATACGCCCACCGACCTGGAGGCCGCGGTCCGCGGTGAGGGCGCGATCCGAATGCACTACGCCGACGGCTGGGACTTCCTGGCCGAGGCCGAGGCCGCCGGCACCCGCTACGACGTGATCGTCATCGACCTTCCCGACGAGCGGGTCGAGGACGCCCAGCACAACCGCCTCTACGAGGAGGAATTCCTCACGCGATGTAAGGCACTGCTGGCCGAGGGCGGCGTGCTCGCCGCGCAGGCCGGCTGCCCGACCATGTGGCGCAACGAAACCCTGAAGCGGTCCTGGCAGCGGTTCACCGACCTGTTCGACACCGTGGTCCCCTACGGCAGCGACGAACACGAGTGGACGTTCCTGTTCGGGGTCTCCGAACGCATCGACGATCCGGTCGCGGTGATGTGCAAGCGGCTGCCGCAGCTGCCCTACCGTGCGGAGACCGTGGACGAACGGGCCCTGATCCGGGGCGCGATCGAACCGCACGCACTGCGCGCGATCGCCGCCCGCGCCTGACGTCCGGCCGCCGATCCCGGGTGTGGTCACCCACCCGAGCGCAGCGAGATCGCGTTGCGCGCCAAGCGAATACGAGTAGGACCGCCCGGAACCGGACCCGGGCGGTCCTGCTGTCGGTCAGGCCCGTTCACGCCGCCATTCGGCCGTGCGCTCGACGTAGCGGTCGAGATGGTGGGAGACGAATACCTCGGGCAACCAGTCGTTTCCGGTGACCGCCGACGACCACACGAAGGTGCGCACGGGCTGGTCGTACCCGATCAGCTCGATCGGCCGCAGATCGTATTCGGGATCCTCGAAGGCCTCGATGATCCGCCAGTCGGCGGCGGTCAGGCCCCGCAGGACCAGCCCGCCCGCCATCCGCCCCGGTTCGGCGACCAGACCTGGATACAGCCGCTGCGGCAGCGCCGCCACCCGCCACCCGCGGGCGACCCCGACATCCATCTCCGGAGTGCGACCCAGCAGCACCTCGAGCACCGGACCGAACTGCAGGGTGCCGTAGGCGAACAAGTCGGGCCCGGGATCGTCCGGACGGGCCCGGCGTTGCGGTGCCGGCTTCTTCGCCGCGCTCATCGCGGGCACTCCTCACTCCTGCGGACCGAGCGCGCCCCCGCGGCCACGACCGACATTCGCCGATCAGTTGCTCGGACGACCCACCTGTTCCTGCTCGCACACCGGTATCGCATCCCTCCACTGTGCCGAATGCGCCGCGCGGGCTTCACATCGGGTAAACGTGACCTCGGTCACCGCCTCGGTTTGCGCTGGTCAATGCCGTGCGGTGTAGCCGGGTGCGCATTCGCCGCCGACACTCGGCGGTCGCCGTCCGCATGCGATCGGCATCGCTCGCGGGCAACGCTGCCCGATCGCGGGGAGTCAGCGAATCTCCCCGTGCCCCGCCGATCGCACCGAATTCCCGCTGACGCGGGCGAACAGCTCGGGATCATGGGAGTTGACGATGGTGATCTGCGCACCGTGGTTCCGGTTGAGTTCCACCAGCCGCCGCCGGTTTTCCTGATAGGCGCCGCGCACGATGGACCCGAGTTCGTAGGTCCACCACAGCAGCGGTGTTTTCGGACCGGCCGGGTCGATCTCGCTGGCGACGTAGAAGGCGTCGCCGGCGTGCAGCAGCCAGCCCGCACCCGTGTCGATCGCCACTCCGATGTGGCCGCGGGTGTGGCCGGGTAGCGGGACCACCAGGATTTCCGGCGGCACCCCGGGCAGATCGCGCACGGCGCGGAAACCGAACCACTCGTCGGTGCCCTCGAGTTCGTTGACCATCCAGCGCGGACCGTGCGCCCACTGCGCCGCGCGATACCGCAATCGCTCCGCCAGCGTCCGCCCCGCGGTCGCCGCACGGAACTCGGGGCCGTGGACGTGGACCGTGGCCTCCGGGAAATCCGCGAGGCCCGCCGCGTGGTCGAGGTCCAGGTGGGTGAGGATGATGTGGCGCACATCGGCCGGGTCGTAGCCGAGTGCCTGGATCTGCCGGATCGCGGTGTGGTGTTCGGCCGGACGGATGCCGAGCAGGTAGCGCCCGGGCCCCACGAAGCGCGCCGGATCTCGGACACTGTCGAGCCCGAATCCGGTGTCCACCAGCACCAACCCGGTCCTGGTCTCGACGAGCAGGCAGTGGTCCACCATGCCCAAGGCCATGGTGCCGCAGTTGAGATGATGAATCCGCACGCGCCGAGCGTTCCAGACGCTCACCGGCCGGTCAATCGGGGCGTCCGGGGCCACGATTTCTCAGTTCGGACGTTGGGCGCGAATGATTTCCGCGAGTTGCTCGTAGTCCTCGACCCGTGCCGTGGAGCCGCGGAAGACCAGGCCGATGGTTCGCCCCGGCGCGGGGGCGGCGAATCGCGCGATATCCAATGTGCCGCGGGAGGTTTCGGCCGCCACGGCCATTTCCGGAATCAGGGTGACGCCGAGGCCGCCGCCGACGCATTGCACCACCGTGGTCAGTGATGCGGCCCGGGTATCACCGACCGGCCCCGGCCGCACCTCCTCGGAGCGGCACAGGTCGAGGGTTTGGTCGCGCAGACAGTGCCCCTCGTCGAGCAGCAGTAGCGGCAGTTCGTCGAGTGCCGCCGGCGCGAGATCGGTGCGTCCGGCCAGCTCGTGCCCGAGCGGTGTCACCAATACGAATTCCTCGGTGTAGAGCGGGATCTCGACCATCCCGGTGGCATCGGCGGGCAGGGCCATCATCGCGACGTCCAAGACGCCGCTGCGCAGGCCGTCGAGCAGCCGCGCGGTCTGGTCCTCGATGACGTGCGGTACCAACGCAGGCAGGAGACGCCGTAACTCCGGTAGCAGCGTCGGGAGCACATAGGGCGCCACGGTGGGAATGATCCCCATCCGCAGCGTGCCGCCGAGTCCGTCGCCGGCGGCGGTGGCGACGAATCGGTCGGCGGCTTCGAGCGTCGCCATCGCTTGCGGCAGCAGCCGTTTGCCCGCCGCGGTCACCAGAACTCGCCGCGTGCTGCGTTCGATCAGCTGCAAACCCAGTCCGTTTTCCAGTGATGCCAACGCCTGCGATAACGTGGGTTGGCTCACATTCAGATGAGCCGCAGCGGTGCCGAAATGGCGATACTCCGCGATCGCCACGAACGCACGCAGCTGTGACAGGGTGGGCTGATAAGTCTGATCAGTCACGCCTATCAGTGTAGTGCAACTGATCACCTTTACCTTTTACTGGGTTTTGGGCATGATCGACAGCGAATGCTTCGACGGTGTCCCGCCGCACCCAGGCGGCCCGTCACCCGTGTCCCACTACGACGAAGGAGACAACATGGCTCTGCTGACCATCGGCGACCAGTTCCCCGCCTACAACCTGACGGCGGTCATCGGCGGCGACTTGTCGAAGGTGAACGCGCAGCAGCCCGACGACTACTTCACCCAGATCTCGAGTGACGACCACGCCGGCAAGTGGCGCATCGTCTTCTTCTGGCCGAAGGACTTCACCTTCGTGTGCCCGACCGAGATCGCCGCCTTCGGCAAGCTGAACGACGAGTTCGCCGACCGGGACGCCCAGGTGCTGGGTGTGTCGGTCGACAACGAGTTCGTCCACTTCCAGTGGCGGGCCCAGCACGAGGATCTGAAGACCCTGCCGTTCCCGATGCTGAGCGACCTCAAGCGGGAGCTCGTCACCGCGACCGGTGTGCTGAACGCCGACGGTGTCGCCGACCGCGCCACCTTCATCGTCGACCCGAACAACGAGATCCAGTTCGTCTCGGTGACCGCCGGTTCCGTCGGCCGCAACGTCGACGAGGTGCTGCGGGTGCTCGACGCTCTGCAGTCCGACGAGCTGTGCGCCTGCAACTGGAAGAAGGGCGACCCGACCATCAACGCCGGTGAACTACTGGCCGCCAGCGTCTGAGGAGAGTAACGCGCAGTGTCCGTAGAGAACCTGAAGAATTCGCTTCCCGAATACGCCAAGGACCTCAAGCTCAACCTGTCGTCCATCGCACGCTCGACCGTGCTGAACGAACAGCAGCTGTGGGGCACCCTACTCGCCGCGGCGGCCGCCACCCGGTCGGCCACCACGCTGCGCGAGATCGGCGAAGAGGCCGCCGACACCCTGTCGGCCGAGGCCTACAACGCCGCCCTGGGCGCCGCCTCGATCATGGGCATGAACAACGTGTTCTACCGTGGCCGGGCGTTCCTGGAGGGCCGCTACGACGATCTGCGCGCCGGTCTGCGGATGCAGATCATCGGCAACCCGGGTGTCGAGAAAGCCGATTTCGAGCTGTGGTCGTTCGCGGTGTCGTCGATCAACGGCTGCCAGCACTGCCTGGAGGCGCACGAGCACACCCTGCGTGAGGCGGGTGTGTCGCGCGAGGTGATCTTCGAGGCGCTGCGGGTGGCCGCGATCGTCGCCGGTGTCGGCCAGGCCGTCCAGGCCCAGGAGACGCTCGCCGCCGCCGCGGTCTGATCATCGCCCGCACCGATGCCCTCGTCCCGTCGATCGGGACGGGGGCATCGTGTCGTTCACGGCCTGCTACCACCGATTGCCGCGGGTACGCTGGGGCAGCATGAGCCAATGGGAGAGCGACGGCGCGCAGGTCGAGGTGGTGCGGGTCTTCACCGATGTCACGGGCAAGCTCGGCAACCCACTGGGCATCGTGCGCGCGGCGGCGGTCACCGACGTCGATCACCAGTTGCTGGCGGCGCGCGTCGGGCACAGCGAAACGGTGGTCGTGGACGACCCGGTCTCCGGACGGGCCAGGATGCGGATCTACACCCCGACCCGGGAGCTGCCCTTCGCCGGCCATCCCACGGTCGGTGCGGCGTGGTGGCTGGCCGACCGGGGCCAACCGGTGAAGATCATCGACGTCCAGGCCGGTCCCGTCGAGATCCAGATGCTCGACGACGGTTTGATCTGGATCCGTGTCCGTGCGGAATGGGCCCCCGAATTCACCTTCGACGAATTCTCCGACGCCGCATTCCTCGACACGGTCGATCCCCGGCATTTCACCGACGGACAGCATTATGTGTGGGCGTGGACGAACGAGGCGCGCGGTGCGGTCCACGCTCGAATGTTCGCCCCGGCCTTGGGAATCGCCGAGGACGAAGCCACCGGTGCGGCGGCGATCGCGCTCACCGCACAGCTGCGGCGAAGCTTGATCATCACACAGGGCGCGGGCTCACAGTTGTTCACCGAATGGGATTCCGACGGCTGGGTCCGCCTGGGCGGCCGCGTCGTCGCCGACCATCCGGTTCTCATCTGAGGTTCGGCCGACCGGCTCAGCCCGCGACCGCGGCGACGAGCATATAGGCCATTCCCAGATCCATCACCACATGCGGCACCGCGCCGAGCGCACCGGGCGGCCCGGTCGGATGCGAGACGCGATGCCACAGCATGGTTCTCGTGCGCGGAATCAGCATCAGCACCGCATCGAGCACGAACACGGCAGCGAGGATCGCGACGGGCAGCACCGGAAGCCGGTCCGTACCCGCCTCGGCGGACGCGTGGTGATGACCCGCCGTCGCCCAGAGCATGGCTCCGGCCGCAACCAGATGGTAGGCGACCGCGGGAACTCGGAACCCGGACGATCCGCCGAAGGCGGTGTGCCGGTGCCCGATTCGCATCAGCAGCAGTCCGGCGTACACCACCATCATGGCGATGAGCACGCCACGCAGCGCATCCGGTGCGGCGGCGGCCGGAAACAGCACCATCGCCAGCATGAGCAGACACATCAACAGGTGCGCGGCATCGGATTCGTGATCGGCCGACCACGGTGTCGCCGCACCCGTCGGCTCGGCGCCCTCCCGGGCGAGCGGCACCGCCAGATGACGCACGAGCACGATCGCCGCCGCGACGACGAACGCCGCCGCCACGGCCCAGCGCAGCATCGCGTGCTCGGTCACGAAAGAGCCCACACCCCACCGCCTTCCGCCGCGGCACCTCCGCGCGTCTTTCATGCTCGCATGTCGCGGTGGTACGCGCCGCCCCTCCGCTCGGTTTCGGCGGCGCAGGGGCGGCGCCGAGGCCGGATGCATCACGCACATCCCACCCCGCCGGAGCGGGGCCCGGCTCAGCCCAATGCGCGTTCCAGCGCTGCCGCCAGTTCCGCGACCTGCTGGTCCTCGATGACGAATGCCGGCGAGATCTGCAACGCGCCCTGCCCCGCGGCGCGACTGGAAACACCCTGTGCGCGAAGCGCTTTCACCATCGCCGGACCGTCGGCGGGATCGGCGAGCTGAACACCGGCCACCGCGCCCAGCCCGCTGCGTACCTCGGCCACCCGGGGGTGACCCGCCAGCGGCGCGAGGTGTTCGTGCAGCAGCGATTCCACGTTCTTACTGGCGTCGAGCAGATTCTCGCGCTCGATGATGTCGAGGTTGGCCATGGCCGCGGCCGCCGATCCGGCATGACCGCCGTAGGTGTAGCCGTGCCGGAACCACACCCCTCCGCCGAAGAACGGTTCGGCGACCCGCGGCGCCACGAACACCGCGCCCATCGGTAGATAACCGGAGGTCAGCCCCTTTGCGGTGGTCATCAGATCCGGTTCCAGACCGAACCGGGTGGAGGCGAACCAGGATCCGCCGATCCGACCGAATCCGGTGACGACCTCGTCGGCGACGAACAGGATGTCGTTGTCCCGGCAGAGCCGGCGCACCTCGTCCAGATATCCCTCCGGCGGCAGGTGGATACCGCCGGCGCCGATGATCGGTTCACAGAAGAAGGCGGCGATTCGCTCCGCCCCGACCTCGTCGATCAGTTCCCGAAGTGCCTGGGCGCGATCGAAATCGACGGTGCGGGTGTCGGCCATCAGCTCGCCGTAACCCTCGTGATTGACCGCGATCCCCGCCAGCGCCGTGCCGCCGACGTGCATACCGTGATAGGCGAGCCGACGGCCGACCAGCAGGGTCTTCTCCGGACGGCCCAGTTCCCGCCAATAGCGGCGGGCCATCTTCGCGGCGGTGTCGACCGAATCCGAACCGCCGGAGGTGAACATGATCTTGCTGCCGGGTACCGGCGCCAGCTCCGACAGCCGCTCGGCCAGCCGTTGCGTCACGGGTGCGGTGAGGTCACCGAAGTTCGAATAGTGCGCCAGGGTCGACAATTGGGCCGCCACCGCATCGGCGATTTCGCGGCGGCCGTGCCCGACATTGGTGAACCACAGCCCGGCGGTGGCGTCGAGGTAGCGGCGGCCGGCCTCGTCCCAGATGTAGACACCCTCCCCGCGCGACACCACGAATGCGCCGTCGCGTTCCACTGCGCCCATATCCGCGAATCCGTGCCACAACGCACCCATGGTCGGCTCCTGTTCCCTCGTCCGGTGGTCACGGGCAAACCCCCGCCCGCGCCGCCAGGTTACCCGCGCCACCCGTTCCGGGCACGAGCAGGAACTCCTCGCAACCCGTCGGCTACCGCGACGTCACACCGGGACGGCGGCGTCGCGACGCCCGCGCACGGCGCCGAGCCAAGCCACCGCGATCGCCATCATCGTGATCACCACCGCCAGGATCACCACGCCGATCAGCAGCGAGGGGTAGCCCTGCCCGCGCGGGTCGAGGAACGGGTACGGGTACCAGTGCACGAGCTCACCGCGGATCAGGCTGTAGCCGCAGTAGACGATCGGATACGCGAGCCAGCCCACGATCAGGGCCGGGGAAACGCGCAACCGGGCCGAGACGAGGATCCAGTCGGCGACCAGCACGATGGGCAGTACCCGATGCATGGTGTCGTTGACCCACTTGTCGGTGAGCATGACGTCGATACCGGCCAGCAGCACGGCATAGATCACACCGGTGATCAGCAGATACAGCGTCACGGCACCCCGCACGGCCTGCCAGCGCGGCGACCGCGGATCCAGGACGCCGCCGATCAGCAACACCAGCACCCCGAGGATATTGGACTGGACGGTGAAGTAGCTGAAGTAGTTACCGAGCGAGAAGGTCGCCGAGCCACTGACCCGAAGCGGAATCCACAGCAGCGCAACGGCTCCCAGGACGGCGACGGCGAGGCGCGGTATTCGGATCCATATCGGCGTCCCCGCACGGGCGATCATCGCTCGATCCTCGCATACCGGGCCCGAGCTCAGTGGTTTTCCCACCCGCGCCGCGCGGGCCCCGGTCGCCGGACCGGCGTCCGGCGACCGGGATCGGCATCGGCTACGCGGACCCGAAGGAGGTGCGCCGGGTCGGTTGCGCGCTTGCCCGCTCGGGTCGGTGCCGGGCGGGCGCAGCGGTCGTCACGACCGCGCGCACGCGTTCGCGGACGAGAGCGGCGATGCCCAGCAGTACCGACATCACCCGCAGCGCGCGGACCCACATCGGCGTTCCGGAACCAGCAGTCATGGGCCGATGGTGACATACCTGGGCGGGCCGACGGAACAAGATCACAGCGATAGCAACAGTTCGGTTATCCGAGCTGGACCAGCGCCGAAGCGGGCGGGTCGCGCGGTTTCGCTACGCTGGTCGATGCAATGACCTCGACTGCCGCCACCGCTCGCGAGCTGCGCGCTCGCCTGGCCGACCTCTCCATCCGCGACGAACACCGGCTGCGCCGACGGCTGGACAAGGTTCGCGGCGACGACGGTGAGATCGAGCGGCTGGACCGGGAGATCGTCGCGGCACAGGCCCGCATCGAGACCCGTCGCGACGCCGTCCCGGAGATTCGCTACCCGGAACAACTGCCGGTATCCGCGCATCGCGACGAGATCGCCGCCGCGATCGCGGCGAATCAGGTCGTCGTGATCGCGGGTGAGACCGGCTCCGGGAAGACCACCCAGATCCCCAAGATCTGCTTGGAACTGGGGCGCGGCATCCGCGGCACGATCGGCCACACCCAGCCGCGCCGGCTGGCGGCACGCACCGTCGCCGAACGGATCGCCGCCGAACTCGGCACCGAATTGGGTGACGTGGTGGGTTATACGGTCCGGTTCACCGATCAGGCCTCCGACCGCACCCTGATCAAACTGATGACCGACGGCATCCTGCTGGCCGAGATCCAGCGCGATCGCCTGCTCCGCCGCTACGACACGATCATCATCGACGAGGCACACGAGCGCAGCCTCAACATCGACTTCCTGCTCGGCTATCTGAAATCGCTGCTGCCCAAGCGGCCCGACCTCAAGGTCGTCATCACCTCGGCGACCATCGACCCGGAGCTGTTCGCCCGCCACTTCGCCGATCCGGACTCGGGCACGCCCGCGCCGATCGTCGAGGTGTCCGGCCGCTCCTATCCGGTCGAGATCCGGTACCGGCCACTGGCTCCGGAGATGTCGGCCACCAGCGACGACGACGAACTGGACGAGGCCGAATCCGCCCCGCGCGGTGGACGCTCGTCGGCCCGGGGCGCCGCCGCGGAGCCGCGCGACCAGACCGACGCCATCGCCGACGCGGTCCGGGAACTGCTGGCCGAGGGTGACGGCGATGTCCTGGTCTTCCTGTCCGGTGAGCGCGAGATCCGCGATACCGCCGATACCCTGCGAGACCTGAAACTGCCCCGCACCGAGATCGTTCCGCTCTATGCCCGGCTGTCGGCGGCCGAACAACATCGGGTGTTCCAGCCGCATACGGGTCGGCGGGTGGTACTGGCGACCAATGTCGCCGAAACCTCGCTCACCGTGCCGGGCATCCGCTACGTGGTCGATCCGGGCACCGCGCGCATCTCTCGGTATTCGATGCGCACCAAGGTGCAGCGGCTGCCGATCGAACCGATTTCGCAGGCATCGGCGCGGCAACGTTCCGGTCGTTGCGGCCGCGTGGCGGACGGCATCTGTATCCGGCTCTACTCCGAGGACGACTTCGAAGCCCGCCCGGCATTCACCGAACCGGAGATCCTGCGAACCAATCTCGCCGCGGTGATCCTGCAGATGACCGCGCTCGGGCTGGGCGATATCGAGAGTTTTCCGTTCGTGGAGGCGCCGGATCGCCGTGCCATCCGAGACGGCATCGCGCTGCTGCTGGAACTGGGCGCCCTGGCCCGGCGGTCCGACTCGACCGCGACAACCACACCGGCGCGAGGGAATCGACGCCGGCGCGGCGGCAAGGCGGGCGGCGGGGCGGCACCGGAGGTCCGGGTGCGGGCGCCGGAGGGCGGGGACGACCTCGAGCTGACGCCGGTCGGTCGCCAGATGGCTCAGTTGCCCGTCGATCCGCGGATGGCCCGGATGCTCGTCGCCGCCGAGGCCAACGGCTGTCTGGCCGAGGTCCTGGTGATCGTCGCGGCGCTGTCGATTCAGGATGTGCGCGAACGCCCGGCGGAATTCCAGCAGGCGGCCGACACCAAGCATGCCCGGTTCACCGTCGAGGGCTCGGACTTTCTGGCCTACCTGCGGCTGTGGGACTACCTGCGGGATCAGCGCCGGGCCAGGTCCGCCAACCAGTTCCGGCGAATGTGCCGGGAGGAGTTCCTGCACTATCTGCGGATCCGCGAATGGCAGGATCTGCAGGGACAATTGCGCACCATCACCCGCAGCCTCGGTTGGTCGGTTCCGGATTCGATTGCCGCGCAGAATGATTCATCCGATCTGCCGTGGGACGGCGATGCCGTCCACCGCGCTCTGCTGGCCGGCATGCTGTCGCATATCGGGGTCCGCGAGGCCGAATCGCGGGAATTCCTCGGCGCGCGTGGGGCGAAATTCATGATCTTCCCGGGCTCGGCGCTGGCGAAGAAACCACCGCGCTGGGTGATGGCCGCCGAACTCGTCGAGACCTCGCGGCTGTGGGGCCGGATGGCGGCCCGGATCGAGCCCGAGTGGGCCGAACGTCTCGCCGGCGATCTCGTCAAACGCAGCTACTCCGAACCGCATTGGTCCGCGCGCCGGGGCGCGGCGATGGCCTACGAACGCGTCACCCTGTACGGCGTGCCGCTGGTGACTCAGCGCCGCGTCGATTTCGGGCGGATCGATCCGCAGCTGTCGCGCGAGCTGTTCATCCGCCATGCCCTGGTGCAGGGAGAATGGCAGACCCGGCACGGGTTCTTCCACCGCAATCGCGAACTCCTGGACGACGTCGCCGATTTGGAGCATCGGGCGCGTCGCCGCGACATCCTGGTCGATGATCAGGTGCTGTTCGACTTCTACGATCAGCGCATTCCCGCCGATGTGGTGTCGGTGCGGCATTTCGACACCTGGTGGCGCACGGCGCAACGCGAGGATCCGCACCAGCTGGACTTCTCGACCGCGACCGTCGTCAACGAACAGGCCGCCGCGCTGGATCCGGCCGCCTACCCGGACAGCTGGCGCCAAGGCGAGTTGAGTTTTCCCCTCACTTATCAGTTCGAGCCGGGTCAGGCCGACGACGGTGTGACGGTCCACATCCCGGTCGCCCAGCTCGCTCATGTCCGGGCGGTCGGCTTCGACTGGCTGGTCCCCGGTATGCGTGAGGAGCTGGCCGCCGCGCTGATCAAGACCTTGCCGAAACAGTTGCGGCGCACCGTCGTTCCCGCGCCGGACTTCGCGCGGGCGGCGCTGGCGCGGCTCACGCCGCGGGCCGAACCGCTACGCACCGGATTGGCACGGGAACTGTCGGCGCTGGCCTCGACGCCGATCGCGCCGACAGATCTCGACCCCGGTTCACTGCCGGACCACCTGCGGATGACGTTCGCGGTGACCGGCGCCGACGGGGAGATCCTGGCCCGGGGCAAGAATCTCGCCGCGTTGAAAACCCAACTCTCGCAGCAGGTGTCGCAGTCGGTGGCGAAGGCGACCAGCGCGGCCGAACGACCACCAGCCACAGTATGGACCGCGCAGACGCTCGGGACCGTACCGCAGACGATCCGCCGCGAGGTCGGCGGCCAGACCATCACCGGCTACCCCGCCCTGGTCAGCGAGAACGACGGGGTCGCGGTGCGGGTGCTCTCCTCCCCCGCGGCACAGCGCGCCGCGATGCGGGTGGGTACCCGCGCCCTGCTGCTACGGGAGTTGCCGACGGCGCAGCGCGCGGTGACCGCCGGTCTGTCCGCCGCCGATCGGCTGGCGCTGAGCCAGAATCCGTACGGCTCGCTCGATGCCCTGATCGAGGACTGCCGAGCCTGTGCGGCCGACGAGCTGATCGCCGCGCACGGCGGCCCGGTTCGCAGCCCCGAACGCTTCGCCGAACTGGTCGAACGGATCCGGCCGCAATTCGCCGGCACGGTCGCGCGCATCCTGACCCTCGTGGTGCCGATTCTCGCCGCCGCGCACCGGGTGCGGGCGGCGCTGTCGGAGACCACCGACCGCGACATCGCCGACGATGTGGCGGGACAGCTCGATGATCTGGTCTTCGCGGGATTCATCGGCGAATTCGGCAGCACCCGGCTGCGGGAAATTCCCCGCTACCTGAACGCCGCCGAGGCGCGGTTGCGCGCGCTCCCCGCATCGGCCGATCGCGATCGGCAGGGCGCCGCCGAATTGGACCGGGTGCACACCGCCTACGCTCGGCTGCTCGATCGGCTGCCGGAAGCTCGCCGCGCCGGCGCCGATGTGACCGAAATCTGGTGGATGATCGAGGAATTGCGGGTGAGCCTGTTCGCCCAGCAGCTGGGAACGCCCTATCCGGTCTCCGCCAAGCGGATCATCAAGGCGATCGACGCCATCGCAACCTCACCGGCGGGCCGTCGGTCGCGGTGATCAGTCCGCGCCGGCCGCGACCGATCGGTCGGCCCGGTGCCGGCGCAAGTCGGCGATCTCGCGCTCGAAATCGTCCGCGGAACTGAAGGACCGGTAGACCGAGGCGAAGCGCAGATAGGCCACCTCGTCGAGGTCGCGCAGCGGACCGAGAATGGCCAGGCCGACCTCGTGGCTGGGCACCTCCGGCGACCCCTTGGCGCGCACCGCGTCCTCAACCTGCTGGGCCAGCAGGTTCAGCGCATCGTCATCGACCTCGCGGCCTTGGCAGGCCCGCCGCACCCCGCGGATCACCTTCTCGCGGCTGAACGGTTCGGTGACGCCGCTGCGTTTGACCACCGAAAGGATCGCGGTCTCGACCGTGGTGAAGCGGCGCCCGCACTGCGGGCACGCGCGACGGCGTCTGATCGCGCTACCTTCCTCGGCCTCACGCGAGTCGACCACCCGCGAATCCGGGTGCCGACAGTACGGGCAATGCATCCGGGATCCTTCGTCGATGCCTGCGGTCGGTCTGCGATGAGCTGCCTACCCTCGACCCGTCATGTCGAACGAACCGACTCACCACACATGTCCTGAGCGTCTTTCAGGATACCCGGACAGCATTTCCCCCGGGCCGGGCGGACCCAGCGGGTCCGCAGTTCAACCGGCCAACTGCCACTGCGCGGTCAGATCGGTGAGCAGATCCGGCAGGCGATTGAGCAGGCGACCCGCGGCGAGATCGCCCGCGAACGGCACCGACAGGACCTGCTGCGCGAGCCGCGGATCGGCCTGCATGCGCTCGTAGCACGGCACCAGATCACCGGTGATGTAGGTCCACCGCGGCTCGCGGTCGGCCCAGTTGAAATCGGGTAGTGGTGTCCGCAACGACATCATGCGTCCGTTCACCACGGCCGAGACCGTGGTCGGCGCGAAGCTGCCGGGCGCCCGCACACCGGGAACCGCCGGTTTGGCGGCGACGGTGCTGACATAGGTCATCACCCGTCCCATCGCGCCGCGTCCCTGGGCGGTTACATCCCACTGGTCGGCGATGATCTGGTTCTGCTCACGATCGGTCATCCGCACCAGCGCGTCGTTGTAGCCCGCGACGGTTCCGGACGCCAGCGAACGCCAGGCGCGCAGGGCGTTGTCGTCGAGGACTCCGGCCGCGTACATTTCCTCGATCGCGGGCAGTCCCTCGGCGATATAGGCCTCGTGCATGGGCACCTGATCCAGGAAGATGTGCTTTTGCATGATCATCAGCCGGGTTTGGAACCAGGCCAGGTCGTCGGCGGTGAGCCGGGGTCCCTCGGTGGCCAGCAGGCGGATATCCGAGGGCAGGACGGCGACGAGTTCCGGAGGCGTGCCGCGCAGCAGATCGGCGACCGCGCTACCGAGCTGATGGATGCCCGGCACGTCGAGAATCGTTGCCACATCACTCATATCGAAGAAGCCGGAGGCGAACGATCCGCCCGCCAGCCCGGCGAGCCCGGTCCAATAGAACTCCGGATGGGCCGTGGTCAGACGCAAATAGTTCACATAGACCTGGGTGAAGGTACGGGAGTTCGCGGCGACACCGCGCGCGGGGTCCCAGGCCGCGAGATCGATATCGGCGTTCCGGGTAGCCACGACCAGCCAGTACTGATGCAGCAATGCGGCATAGCGCACGGGCGGCACGCCGTCGGCGCGAGCCTGCTCCACGGCCGACCGTAGCTCGGAAAGATCCACGGGCAATGCGGGATTCAACCCGCCGGCGAAGTCACCCGCGCCGTTGACCACCGGGACGTCGAGGAAGCTCGGGAAGCCCGCTTCCGCGCGTACTGCCGGGACTAGGCCGCAGGCGACGACGAAACAGATCAACAACCCGGCCGCGCGGGCGAATAGCCGATTCGACCCCCGATGAAGGCTGTGCACCATGATGACCGATCCTCGAAATCCGTTGTCGGCGAATGTCGCCCCGATCACATCTCGAGCACAGTAGCAACTTGTTTCAGTCGCTGATCAATAAATTCGGCCAGCAGCTCGGCCGTCCGCCGGGCCCACGACCCGCGGTTATCGCGTCGCCGGAACCACCAGCGTGCGTCCGGCCACCACCTCTGCCCCGTGCAAACCGTTCAGCTCCACGATTCGAGCGACCGTATCGCGCACCGGTTCCCCGGGCGCCACGCGCTGCGCCACCGCCGTCAACGATTCCCCCGGCTGCACTTGCACCGTCTGCGTTGCCGCCGGCGCGTCCGGACTGCGCAGTTGCGCGATGCCGAGCAACCCGCAGACCGCCGCCGCGGTCAGCAGTGCCGTCACAGCCAGGGTTGCCAGCCCGATCCGCGCCTGTTCCAGTCGCCGAACCGGGTGCGGGCCGCGCTGCGGCTGAACCGCCGGCACCCGCTCGTAGCCGAGTTCTCCGATGGGACGTCGTTCTCCGGCGGGACGGCGCAGCCCGGCGGGGTGCCGGCGATCGATCCGGCGACCGCCGCGATGCACCGGCCGCGCGACGCGGCCGGACACCACGCCGACCGCGGGCACGTGACTGCCGAGCGAGCTGAATTCATCGACCGCGGTACGCATCTGACGACCTCCAGGAGTATGTGCTGTCCGAACGAAACACCGGGATATGGGAGTTGTGGCACCGAGCCCCACCGGCCGGATACCCGATTGTTCGATCATGTGTTCGATGAACTGATGTTCGAATTTCTACCACGCTGCGCCGACAAAGTCATCGGACTCGCCGACATACGTCGAACAGATGTTTGAAACCTGGCCGCGGTCGGACTACATTCGAACCACGCGATCCGGCGGCGCCGGCACAACCCGGCAGACGCCCGCCCCGGCAGAAGAAAAGACGAACGGAGGACGGCGAGCGTGAGCGAACGTACGGTGGTCGGACACGAGGAGGCGGCCGCGAGCGGCACGGTCTCCCCGGGCGGCGCCCCGGCGCCGGACGGTGACACCGAATCCCCCGGCACCGGCGCGGATCTCACCGTCCGCCAGCGCAAGGTGCTCCAGGTCATCCGGACCTCGGTGAACGAACGCGGCTACCCCCCGAGCATCCGCGAGATCGGTGATGCGGTCGGCTTGACCTCGACCTCGTCGGTCGCGCATCAGCTACGCGCGCTCGAGCGCAAGGGCTACCTCCGCCGCGACCCCAACCGGCCCCGCGCCGTCGACGTGCGCGGCCTCGACGAAACCGCGGTGCGGGCTGCCGGTGCGCCTCCCACGCTGCGCGCGGTGGCGACCGATGCCTCCGAGGCGACGCCGGCGCCGACCTACGTCCCGGTCCTCGGCCGGATCGCCGCCGGTGGGCCGATTCTGGCCGAACAGGCGGTGGAGGATGTCTTCCCGCTGCCCCGCGAACTGGTCGGCGAGGGTTCGCTGTTCCTGTTGAAGGTCGTCGGCGAGTCGATGGTCGATGCGGCCATCTGCGACGGCGACTGGGTCGTGGTGCGGCAGCAGAACGTAGCCGACAACGGCGATATCGTGGCGGCGATGATCGACGGCGAGGCCACGGTGAAGACTTTCAAGCGCACCGGTGACCACGTCTGGCTGATTCCGCACAACCCCCTCTTCGATCCGATCGACGGTAACGACGCCCAGATTCTGGGCAAGGTCGTCACGGTGATTCGCAAGATCTGACCGGGTGTGCGCCCGGATCAGCGGCGGAACCGAGCGCGCAACACCGGATCGTTCTCCCACCACAGCCCGCTGGGCGTCGCGGTCTCAACCGAATCCGCGGCGGCCGCGACCTGCCCGGCGGGCCGGGTTCGCTCCGATGCGGCCGCCGCTCGCGAATCACGCTCGGCCGCATCGAGTTCGGCATCCAGGCGCTCGGCGGTGCGTCGCTCGTCGGCCGCCCAGGAACGCATCAGGGTGAGCAGATACGGCAATCCGAGGACATCGCCGAGCACCCAGATGACGCCGGCGGCGATGATCTGATCCGTGCGC
This sequence comes from Nocardia veterana NBRC 100344, assembly GCF_000308855.1. GTDB lineage: Bacteria > Actinomycetota > Actinomycetes > Mycobacteriales > Mycobacteriaceae > Nocardia > Nocardia veterana. Next base: position 60,671 of record NZ_BAGM01000091.1, read on the forward strand.
AGATCCGGCCCCCAGGTCCGCCCCACCTCGGTGTAGTAGCCCAGCGCGACCAGCGGTCCGAACCACAGCACGATGCCGAGTACGCCATCGGCCAGCGATTCGAAGACCGTGATCAACAGCGAGACCGCCTGCGAGTAGCGATGCGGCACCGGATCGGTCTGCAGTCGCGAATAGAAGTACAGGAATCCGATGGTCACCAGCAGCAACCGGGTGGCCGCGTCGACTGCGCCGTGCCGAAGCACTGCCTCGTACCACGGAGTCAGCACCACCAGCCACGGCGTGGCGAGGATGGCGATCGACGGGACCAGCGGATACGTCAGGATCCGCGCCGGGGCCGATCCGAGGACGCGATCCAGCCGCGCCCGGCCCGTCGGCCCCAGCCCGGAACGCAGCACAGCGACCGGACGGCCGGCTGCCAGGCCGAAGGGAACGACATACAGCAACAACAGGATCTGCAGGGCCCGGATCCAGAACAGCGTGCCCGAGTACACGCCGATGACGCTCACGCCGGTCAGCAACCAGACCCCGAGGCCCATCAGTCCGAAGGCCCAGGCGCGGCCCGGCGACTCCGCGGCGCCGTTGATCGCGCCGCGCCGGCGTGCCCGCGCATAGCCGATCGCCAGAGCCGCGGTCACCAGCACGGTCGAGGTGTCCCAGCGCCATTCCGCGATGACGGAGTGCACGGTCAGGGGCGTGTCGGTCCATCCCACGGCAGCAAGTATCCATGGGTGCCGGGGAGCCGTTCGGGCCGGTCGGCTCCGTTGTCCGCTTAGTTCCGATTATTACTTTCGTGGGCGTGACCTGCGCGGCGATGGGCGGGACCGTGCGATTGCGCGCAATGGGCATCGGGCGCCGCGCCGAGTTCGATGAGTTCGGGCTGGGCGTGATCGACCTGCAGCGTGGCGTGCTCGATATGGTGCGCGGCAGCCAGCCACTGCGCCAGACCCTCACGCACCGCGTGACAATCCTGCCCCGGCTCGACCAGCACGTGCGCCGACAACGCGGGCGAACCCGACGTGATCTCCCAGATGTGCAGGTCGTGCACCTCGACGACACCGTCTCGTGCGGCCATCCCGGCACCTACCGCCGCGGGGTCGATGTCGACCGGCGCGGCCTCGAGGAAGATCCGGCTCGCAGCCCGGACCAGGCCGAGACCGGCCTTCACCATGAGCGCCACCACCACCAGCGTCGCGATGGCGTCGGCACGGGCGAATCCGGTGGTCATGATGACGAGCCCGGCGACCGCGGTGGCGATGAACGCGTAGAGGTCGGTGAGGATGTGCTGGAAGGCCCCCTCCACGTTCAGGCTGCTGCGATTCGCGCGCGAAATCATCCAGGTGGCAGCGAGATTGACCACCACGCCGGCCAGGGCGGTCGCCAGCACCAGTCCGCCGGTGACGGCCGGCGGCTCGATGAGCCGGCGGATCGCCTCGTAGCCCAGCCACGCCGACAGCACCAGCAGCGTCAACCCGTTGGCCTGTGCGGAAAGAATCTCCACCCGCTTCCAGCCGAAGGTCATCCGTCCGGCCGGGGGGCGGGCAGCGAGCCGAATCGCCCACAGCGCCAAGGCGATCGATGCGGCGTCGGTGAGCATATGCGCGGCATCCGACAGCAGCGCGAGCGATCCGGCGAGCACACCTACCACCACCTCGGCGAGGAGGAAGACCACGATCACCGCGAGCGCACCGGCCAGCCAGCGGCGGTCGCTGTCCGGGGTGGCGTGCGCATGACTGTGCGCGTGACCCGAGCCGTGTGAATGTCCGGCGTCCATGCCGTGTGCTCCCTTCCGTCGCCGACGCTCGCAATCATATGCACACATCACTATGTATGCAATCGGTCCCTCGGCGCCGCCCCGCGGCGTCCCGAAGATAGTGCCCACTCCGCGGCCCGGTATGCGCTTATCCGCCCCCCGGGGCGTATCGGAACTACCGAACGGTGTCCGAAGACCGCGAGCATTCGCGATAACACATTGCGGAGCACACGCTATTTGCGGCATCCTTCGATTCTTTTCGGTATTCCGGGAACATTCACGATCGGAAACGCCCGAATAGCACCGGATTCACTACGGCCGGTCACACTAAGGTACGGTATAGACAATCCCAGTTGCTCCGTGTCAGTGCGAAAGGGCTCGATCATGGCCAAGAAAGTCACCGTCACACTCATCGATGATTACGACGGGAAGTCCAAAGCGGATGAGACCGTACAGTTCTCGATCGACGGTGTGGCGTATGAAATCGACCTCTCGACATTGAACGCCGGGAAGCTTCGGGGTGCGCTCGAACCGTGGACGGAAAAGGCTCGCAAGGTGGGCCGGTTGAAGGCCGGCGGCGGCGCCCGCGCGAAGTCCGCGGCGGACCGGGAGCAGACGGTGGCTATCCGGGAATGGGCCAAGAAACACGGCTATAACGTCTCCGCGCGCGGTCGCATTTCCTCCGAGATCGTCGCCGCGTATCACAAAGCCAGCAAGTAACCGGCATCCGATCTTTCCTCGAAAGATCACAGTGGCATCGCCACGGGCCCGCAGTATCCCGCGCACGCGTGATACTGCGGGCCCGCTCGGCACGGTAACCTGGTTCTCTGGTTCGGCGCCGCGCCGTACTCGCAAGTCGCTGGGAGTAGTTCCGAGGCGGGGTTGGTGTGCATGACAGGGGAATCCGGTTTCGGAGAGCTGGCACGACGATGGCGCATCGCGATCGCCGATACCGGTTTCGTCCCCATGTCCATGCGCGAACTGGACCAGTTGTTGCTCGATCTGCTGCACCAACTCAGAGCCGTGATCGAATCCGAACCGTTCGATGCCACGCCCGCGGCCGCCGTCGGCGCGGCTCTGGTCCGGGCCAATCTCACCGATCCGCAGGTTCTGGCCCGGTCCGCGCGCGCCTTGACCCCACTGTCTACCTCCTGGTTCCCGCCGGGCGACCGGGCGTTCGCCGCACTGGGCGAGCTGGCTCGCGGATATACCGAGGAATTGCTGGCGACTCGAGCGCGTCATCAGGAAATGTTGCACGCGGCGATGGCCGAGGCGCGCAATGCGGCCGAATCTCGATTCCGGGTGGTATTCGACAATGCCGCCGTCGCCATCGGGATCGGTGATACGGACGGCCGGATGGTGGATGTGAATCCGGCGCTGTCGTCGATGCTCGGTGTCAGTCGCGAGTATCTCCTGGACCGTGGGGTCGCCGAACTGATCCACCCGGACGACCGGTCGGAATTGCGCCGCCGGGTCCTCGGCGATCTGCTGGCCGCCGGTTCCGGCACGGTCCGGATGGAATTGCGCTACCCACGGCCCGAGGGTGTCGACGGCTGGGCGACCTGGGCGATCACCCTCGTCCCGGCGACCGGCGGACGGGCCGCCTATCTGCTCGTCGTCGGCGAGGACACGACCCAGCGCCGCGAATTGCAGGCCGAATTGCACCGCCAGGCCCGCCACGATCCACTGACCGGACTGCCGAACCGGCGGCAATTGGTCGAGGTGCTGTCCGCGATCATCGCCGAGGCCGGACCGCAGGATTGCGTCGGCTTGTGTTTCATCGACTTGGACGGCTTCAAATCCGTCAACGACACCTACGGGCACGGGGTCGGCGATCGCCTGCTGGCGTCGGTCGCGCAGCGGCTGTCCGCGAACATGTCCGCCATTCTGCTCGCGCGCGTCGGCGGCGACGAATTCGTGGCCCTCCTCGGTCCGCCCTGTGACACCGAACGGATCGGCGCGATCGCCGAGCAACTGTTGCACGCGCTGGCCGAACCGATTCCCGTCGACGGCCACGATCTGGTGATCTCCGCCTGCATCGGCGCGATCGTCACACCGGTGGCCGGAACCGATGCCGAACGACTGCTCGACGCCGCCGACGCCGGTCTGTACCGGGCCAAGGCGAGCGGCCGAAACCGCTGGGTCCTGCAGGCGACCGGACTTCCGGCCCGAGTACGCAACCTAGGATGAGCCCGTGCAACCTCTGTTACCCGACTGGGCGGCCGACGATATCGACCCCCAGATTCCGAGCCCGGCGCGGGTGTACGACTACCTCCTCGGCGGCTTCGCCAATTTCGAGGTCGATCGCGCCGTCGCCGCGCAGATGATCGAGATCATCCCCGAGATTCCGCGCACGGCCCGCGCCAACCGGGCCTTTCTGCAGCGTGCGGTGAACTTCCTCGCCGCCGCGGGTATCGACCAGTTCCTCGATCTGGGGTCCGGAATTCCGACCGCGGGCAACGTGCACGAGATCGCCCAGCGGGTGAGCCCGCACGCTCGGGTGGTCTATGTGGACATCGATCCGGTCGCCGTGACGATGAGCCGAAAACTGTTGGCGGACAACCCGTATGCCACCGCGGTGCACGGCGACTTCACCGATATCGACGGGGTGCTCGACCATCCGCAGGTCCGGGAACTGATCGACTTCCACCGGCCGGTGGCAGTGCTCATGGTCTCGATGCTGCATTTCATAGCCGACGACGACCTCGCGGCCACCGTGTTCGATCGGCTGCGCGAAACGATCGCTCCGGGTAGCTATCTGGCGCTGTCGCATCTGACCAGCGAGGGCCCACCCGAGCAGATGGACCGGATGCTGGCGGTGACCGAACGGGTCACCGGACGGGGCGACCGGTTGCGCACTCGCGCGGAGATCATGGAGTTGCTCGGCGACCTGGTTCTGGTCGAACCGGGCTTGGAGTATCTGGCTCGGTGGCGACCGGACCCGGACGAGCCGCCGGTCGAGGTCCGGCCCCTCGACGGCTACGCGGGCGTCGCGCGCAAGCAGTGAGCGAGCGCCGCCCGGCCGATTGACCGCCAACTCACAAGCCGTCACCGCTCGTGCCGGGAATTGTCACAAGGCTCCTTCTGTGCCCGATCGATCGCGGTTACAAAGGAGTTCCCGCCGGTGCGCTCGAAGGACCGGCCCGCGAGAAGTGTTACGAAGTTGGCTACCGAGGTTTTCGACACCGCTGTCGAGCTGCCGGTCCCCCGCAGTGCCGTCTGGGAGCTGCTGATCGACCCGCAGCTGTATCCGCGCATCTTCACCGGTATCGGCGCCTGCGAACGGCTGGAGACGATCGCCGGCAGGCCACTGTGGCACCTGCGCATCGGCACCGCCGATACCGAGATCCGGACCTTGTCGCTCGTGGTGCGCGTGGGCCGCCCGGGTGAGAGTCTCGAACTGTACTGCGCCGCGACCGGCAGTTTCGCATCGATGCGGCTGCGCGAGATCGACAGCGGCACGCGCCTGGTGGTGACCTGCTTCGCCGCCGGCCGAGTGCATCCGGTGGCCGCCCGGGCCTCGACGGCGGCCGTCCTCGCGTGGCTGGACGCGGGATTGCGCCGGCTGCGCGAATTGACCTCCGGTGCAGCCACTTCCGTGGTGGTGAATCGGGAGAACAGTCCGCTGCGCCGGCGAGCGGACGTGGCTCGCCACATCCTGGGTACCGGCGTGGTGCACACCGCCCGTCCGGACCGCAGCGTGGGGCAGCTGCGCGGCCTCGCCCGCTGGGGATTCAATCTGGCCGGCGGCTATGCGGCGGCCGCCGCCCACTCTCCCGACCGGATCGCGATCGTCGACGATCAACGCACCCGTACCTTCGCCGAGATCGACCGGCGCAGTACCGCACTCGCCGCCGGGATGGCGGGTTTGGGCCTGCGCAGCGGAGACGCGATCGGCCTGCTGGCACGCAACCACGCCGGCATGGTCGAAACCATGGTCGCGGCAGGCAAACTCGGAGTGGACACCGTCCTGTTGAACGCCGGGCTGTCGGCACGGCGGATCGAGGAAATCGTGCAGCGGCACCGGCTCGCGCACGTCTTCGTCGACGCCGAACTGGAGTCGCTGATCCACTATCTGCATTCCGACATCGCCCGCATCGCCACCGATGCCGGGCTGCCCGGACGCCTCACCATCGACGATCTGATCGAGCAGGCGGACAACGGTTTCGACAAACCGGCCCGGCCGGGACGGCTGATCGTCCTGACCTCCGGAACCAGTGGCACACCGAAGGGGGCGCGGCGGCCGCACGCGAAGGGTTTCGCCACGGTTGCCGCCCTGCTGTCGCGCATTCCGCTGCGGATGAACGACACCATGCTGATCCCGGCCCCGCTGTTCCACACCTGGGGCCTGGCCGCGTTGCAGCTGAGCACCGCCTTGCGTGCCACCGTCGTGCTGCCGGCTCAGTTCGACGCCCGGGACACACTGCGCCGGATCGCCGAGAACCGCGTCGGCACACTGATTCTGGTGCCGACCATGGTGCAGCGCATCCTGGATCTGCCGACCCATGTGCGGGCCCGGTACGACACCTCCAGCCTGCGTATCGCGGCCAGTTGCGGGGCGCCGCTGGCCGGGGCCACGGTCATCCGGTTCGCCGACTGCTACGGCGACATTCTGTACAACATCTACGGTTCCACCGAGGTGTCCTGGGCGACGATCGCCACCCCGGAAGACCTGCGCACCGCGCCGACGACGGCCGGGCGTCCACCGCTCGGCACGAAGATCGCCGTGTTGGGCCCGGATCGCACGCCGGTGCCGATCGGGGCCACCGGACGGATCTACGTCGGCAATCACATGTTGTTCGACGGCTACGTCAACTCCGCTCCGCCGGACGAGACCGACGGCATGCTCGATACCGGGGACCTGGGATATCTGGACGCCGACGGACGGCTGTTCATCGCCGGCCGCGACGACGAGATGATCATCTCCGGCGGCGAGAACGTCTTTCCCCGCCCCGTCGAGGAGGCGTTGTCGCATCTGCCGCAGATCACCGACGTCGCGGTGGTCGGCGTGCCCGACCGCGAATTCGGGCAGCGGCTGGCGGCGTTCATCGTCAAACGGGAGGGGTCCGGGCTGGATCCGGACATGATCCGCACCTATGTGCGCAATCGGCTCAGCCGCTTCTCGGTACCGCGCGATGTGACCTTCCTGTCGGCCCTGCCGCGCGGGGAGACCGGCAAGGTGCTCAAGCGATTACTCATCGGCGGACCCACCGAGCTGACCGGGCCGGGTCAACCGGCCGCCGGGTTGTGAGCGCTCACCAGGACATGCCGGGGTGAGCTCCTCATTCTCACGAGGATCGGCGAAAAACATCCGTCGGGGTCTCGTTACGGTTACGTTATAAAGGCAGTGCAGTAAACGGGCGGGGAAGGAAGTTTTCGCCGATGTCTGTTGCCACGCCGGGGCCCACTGCCGCGCCGGATCCCACTGCCGCGCCGACCCGCCCGAGCCTGACCATGTCCGGGCAATTGCTGTCGTCGCCGTTGAAGGATGTGTGGTCGCTGTCGCGGCACATGGTCGGCCACTTCGTCGAAAACGTCGCCCCCTGCGGCACCCTGCCCGGCGACGCCATCCACGGCGACATCACCACCATCACCCGCACCTGCCTCGAACTCGCCATCAGCCTCCTCGACGGCCGCGACATCCCCGAAAAAACCGAACGCCTCAAAGACGCCGCCGCCGCCTGGGCCCGCGAAGGCGTCCCCATCGACACCATCCACCACGCCATCCACGAAGGCTTCAAAATCGGCTTCGACCTCGTCGTCACCAACGCCACCACCAAAACCCGCACCAACCCCGCCAACAGCAACAGCAACAACGCCCGTGCCGGTGCCGG
>NZ_BAGM01000090.1 GCF_000308855.1 Nocardia veterana NBRC 100344
AAAAATAGCCAAGCAGGTTCGACCCCTTGCCGTCAAGAGATATATTTAATGATCGATACAGAAAGAGGTTCGACGATGGCCGAACGGGGACGCCCACGGGGATTCGATCGCGACACCGCTTT
>NZ_BAGM01000089.1 GCF_000308855.1 Nocardia veterana NBRC 100344
CGAGCTGTAACCCCAGGATGCGGTCCAGGGCGCATGCGCCCCGGTCGGTCAGCCGCAGTGCTCGCCGGCCACCAGGTCGGTCCACCCAGCCCGCCGATTCCATCCGGCTGAGTATCGCGGCACCGAGCGCTCCGCTCAGATGGTGGCGCTGCTCGCTCCAGTCCACGCAGAAACGCAGCAGCGGTCGTCGCTGCTTGCGGGCGGCGGCCAGGTCGACGCCGAGTTCGCCGAACAGCGCGTCCGCATCCGGTCCGAGTTCGTACGGGTGCTCCGCCAGCGGCGCCGAGATCGGATCTCCTTGCGCGCGTTGGGTTCCCGCGACGCCATCGGTGCGGGTCAGAGCCTTGTGCTCGAGCAGCGCCTCGGTCACGGCGACGCCGAGTTGCCCGGCGAGGTGGTCGTAACAACTGCGGGCCCGGCGCAGGGCCGCGGCGCGGGTGGATTCGCGCAGCGACCGCACCGGCCGAGTGGGGGCGAGTACGGCCAGCGCTTCGATCGCGGCGCCGACCTGCGGGTTGGCCATCCGGTAGTAGCGGTGGCGGCCGGACTGCTCCACGGTGAGCAGACCGCCCTCCACCAGACGGGACAGATGCTCGCTGGCCGTGGAGGCGGCGACACCGGATTCGGCGGCCAGCACCGAGGCCGGCAGCGCGCTACCGTCGGCCAACCCGATCATGATCCGGGCCCGGGTCGGATCGGCCAGGAGCGCGCCGACGGCGGCGATATCGGAATATCCGTAGAGGGGTCGGCGATCGGTCATAGGGCCAGTCTGCCGCGCCGACACTTCGGCCCCTACCGAACCGTCGTCAGCACGCACCGAGCAACCGACATCACCGGTCAGGGCCGTCCGTCGCGACGAACGCTTCGGCCCACACCGAAGGGTTTCACCGCGACACTGCGGATATGACCTCTTCACCCACTATCGGCCGGGAGCGCGCCGCCGTTCTGACAGTGATGTGCGCCGGTATGTTTCTGGTCCTGCTGGACGTGACCATCGTCAATGTCGCGCTGCCGGCGATCGGACGCGGATTGCACGCACAGGTGTCGTCGCTGCAGTGGGTGGTCGACGGATATGTCGTCGCCATCGCCGGACTGCTGCTCGCGGCCGGGACGATCGGCGACCGTATCGGTCACCGCCGCATGCTGCTCACCGGATTCGCGGTGTTCGGCCTGGCGTCGCTGGCCTGCGCCGTCGCACCCACGATCGGTGTTCTGATCGGAGCTCGGGTCGTGCAGGGCGTGGGCGGGGCACTGCTGCTGCCCAGCACGATGGCGGTGATCGTGGACGTCTTCCCGGACCGGGCCGAGCAGGCGAAGGCGCTGGGCACGTGGGCGGCGGTCTCCTCGCTGGCGTTGCCCGCGGGACCGCTGCTCGGTGGCGTTCTGGTCGATCGCTTCGGATGGCGCCCGGTGTTCTGGATCGCGGTGCCGCTGACGCTCGTGGCAACGGCAGGCGCCCGGCTCGTCGTCCCGGCCACCGAACCGCACCGGACCGGTCGCATCGACGTGCGGGGGCTCACCGGATTCGTCGTCGGCCTGGGCGCATCGGTCTTCGCGATCATCTCCGCGGGCCATCAGGCGGGACGGGGCACCGTCGCCGCGGCGGCGGTTCTCGCAGTGGCGGCGCTCGCCGTGGCATTCGCGGGTGCGCATCGCAGGGCCAACCCGTTTCTCCCGGTGGATCTGTTGCGGCACAAGGAATTCCTCGCACCGAATGTCGTCGCGTGGATGATGAATCTGATCTTCAACGGCATCCTGTTCGTCGGCATGCTGTATCTACAGGACACCCTCGGCCGGTCGCCCGCGGCGGCGGGCGCCACCGTCCTGCCCCTGGCGTTGCCGCTGGTGCTGCTGGCGCCGATATCGGGCCGGCTCACCGCCCGCTACGGACCGCGCCCGGCCGTCGCGCTCGGCTGCGGTCTGGCGGCCTGCGGCTCACTGCTGCTGATCGGGTTGCGGGCCGACGGCGGCACGGCCTGGCTGCTCGCCGCGTTCACGGTGCTGGGCTCCGGATCCGGATTGATCACCACCGCGGTGGTCGCGGCAACCGTGCGCGCCACACCGGCCGACCGGTCCGGATTGGCCACCGGGATGTCCAATACCGCCCGGCAGGTCGGGACCGCCTGCGGCGTAGCGATTTTCGGTGCGGTGGCCGGATCGCCGACCGATGCGGGGTTCGTCGGCTCGATCCATCTGCTCGCGGTCGGATCGACGATCGCATGGGTGATCGCGTGGGCGATCACCGTCGCCGCCGTCGAATCGACCGGCCGCAGCGACGCCGCGCAGGCCGCGACGACCGCGCCGGCCCGCCGCTGACCGGTACCGCGCACCGCGGACACGCCCATACGTGACTGTCCGAAACCGCACGAGGGCATAGGCTTTCGAATGAACGTGCGATACGGCGAAAGGTATGCGGTGACGACGGATCGGATCGAGGAGATACGGGCCGAGCTGCTCGACGACCTGCGCGACGGGATCTCCTTCGCCGCCGAGCAGATGGCCGACACCCTGGCCGAGATGGTCGCCCAGCAGGCCGAGGAGCGACCCCGCGACGGTGAACTGCTCACCCGCCGGCTGGGCCTCACCGGCGTTCGTCCGGAGACGCTCACCCTGCTGGGCGCACGCCTGGAACTGTCGCGCGATCGAGTGCGTCAGCTGTACACCCGGGCGGCGGGACAGCTGTTGCGGCGGGTGCAGGCCACCGGATATCCCGATCCGGCGATCTTCGCCGAGCACTACCCGGTCGGCACGGGCGATCAGCGACTGGTCCGCAGCCTGCTCATCGACAGCTACGTGGGCGACGCCGATATCGCGGCGCAGGATTTGGCCTATCTGAAGCTGCGCCTGGCCGGGCACTCGCTGATCGACGCGAAACGGGTGGCGGGCTTCGTCTTTCAGCGCATCGCCGGCTGGCAGCAGCGCGGGCGCTGGCATCCGGATCGGCCCCGTACCGCCGAAGTCCCGGCCGGGCAGCTGCTTCCGTTGCTGCGCCGGGTGGAGTGGGCCGCCGGGACGGCCACGGAGCTGCCGGAGCTGCCGATCACCACCGTCGACGCCGACGACGATGCCCGGGGCGGGATGTTCGCCGAAAAGCTCGGCCGGGAAGTCACATTCGATACCGCGCTGCAGGCTCGTCTGTTGCGGATGCTCGACGCGAGCGAACAGGTCGACAGCTACGTGGAACGGCCGATCGCCGTCGACTACGACCTCGACGGCACCCCGGACTCCTACTGTCCGACGGTCGCGGTCCGGCTCACCGACGGGCGAACCCTGCTGGTGGACGTCGTGGCGCTGGGGCAGCTCGGCCTGCACGCCAACCGGGTCCGGCTCGACGCCGCCCGCGAGCAGGCCCACGCCTGCGGCTGGGGCTGGCTGGTGTTCACCGGCAGCCGCCTCGGTGAGCCGGACCTGGTGCGGCACAGTGTGTCCGCGCGGTCGGAGAACATCCTGCGCAATCGGCTCGCCGCCGGGCCGCTCGGATGGCGCGAATTCCGCAGCTGTATCGAGGGGACCGACCTGGACCCGGTGGATCTGATCGCCCTGACCCTGCGGCACCGCTGGCGCTGGGATCGGGCGCCGTTTCGCCTGGCAGCAGGATGAGCTGCGCCGCGGCGCTCAGTGCAGCATGAAGCCGGCCAGGATGAAGGTGACGATCACCAGCATCGCGAAACAGGTCATCAGCTGCCAATGCAGCATCGCCTCGCGTTGCCGCGCGATCCGCACTCGCAACCCGGCCTCCAGCCGGTCGCGGTCGGCCAGTTTCCGCCGCACGGCGTCCAGCTCGCCGGCGACCAGTTCGGCTCGTTCCAGCCGATGGTTCAGCTTGTGGATCTGTTTGGCCTTGTCCCGGGTCGCCTTGCGCGCCAAGGCCAATTCGGTGCGTTGGTCCAGCAGCTCCTGGCGCTGCTGCGCGATCATCATCGCTTGGGAATGGGTGTGGGCCTCCCAATCGCTCACCGTCGCCCACCCTCTCGTGTTCTCGTCCAGATATCCGCAGGCCAGCTCGCCCGCAACCCAACCATCAATGAATTCCCTTATACCCCAGGGTTTTTCTCGCGGAACCAGGATGCCATCGGAATCGATCACCAGACCACCCGACAGCGCCCGATACTCGCAGCCGGCCGCGGCGAAATCGTCCACGCCCAGCGCCGGGATCCGGCCGATCCAATAACCGGTCGGGCACAGCCAGAGCACCTCGTCGCAGCCTACGGCCTTCAGCCGGGCCGTACGTTTGCGCGCATGCGCGAGCGAGACCGGAGCACTGCGCACCTCGATCGCGCACAATCGCGAACCGCGCCGCCAGAGCAGTCCGGGCGTCTGGGCGCCCAGCGGTTTGTCCACCTCGGCGTCGTCGGCACCGGCCGCCAGCAGCCTGCCCCTCAACCAGTACTTGAGACGCTGCACATCCCAGTGACAATCCCCGCAGCCCGGTTCCCGGCACCGCTCGCCGGCCTGATGCCCCCGCGGATTCGGCTCCACCACAGGCAATTTCACTGTCTCCAGGGGAGCCAGTGTCGCCGCCTGCCGCCTCGTCTCGGTCCGTTCCGTCGTACTCACGCGACCACATCCCCTACCCGTGCACCCACGGCCCGTCCGGCCCGCTCCCTCCAGAGTGCCGCACGTGCCAGGGGGCTTCACGTACCCGTGACCGGTTTCGTTATCCAACCGGGAGCCCGGCGTGATCATGTCGCCGAACGAGCTGCGAATTCGGCACGATCGGACACCGGCGTGATCGGGACGCGGCGAGATCGGGCCGCGGCGGGATGGACGGACCGGGGTGAACGGCAGGACCGCAGCGGTTACGCTTCGCAGATGTCCGACCCCGGATACATTCCTGTATCGCCCACCGTCCGAGCCGCTCGCACCGCCAATTCGGTCGCCTTCGCGCTGCAGGGATTCTTCCTCGCGGTCATCCTCACCGAACTGCCGCAGCAACGCGACCGCCTCGGGCTGACCGACACGATCATCTTGGTCGCGGTCGTGCTGATCTCCGGGCTCGCAGCGGGCGGCAGCCTGCTCGCCGAACGGGTCGCGGTCCGCTGGTCGAGCCGAGTGGCGTTGCGGGCCGGGCTGGCGCTGGTCGCGGTGACCGGGATCGCGATCGCGGTGGCGCCCGATATCGTGGTCGCTCTCCTCGCGCTCGGCTGCTACGGAATCGCGGTCGGCATGGTCGACGCCGGGACGAATATGCAGGCCGTGTTCATTCAGCACGGCTACGGACGGTTCGTCCTGTCGTCGTTCTATGCCGCGTGGAGCGCCGGCTCGATCCTGGGTGCGCTGTTCGTCTCCGGCTGCGAGAAGGCGGGCATCACACTGCCGTACGCGGTGGCGATCGCGGCGGCCGTGGTCGCGGCCGCGAGTGCGGTGTTCGGGCCGCGGTTGCTCGGCGCCGGGCAGGCCGAGGCGCATCCGGCCGATTCGTCCGGCCCCGCCCCCGACCCGAAAAGCGTTGCGGTGGTGCCGTTACGGTCGTATCTGGCGCTCGGCATCGCGATGGCGCTGGTTTTCGCGATCGACCTCGCGGTGGGCAATTGGTCGGCGCTGTATCTGACCGACGATCTGCTGTCCTCCTCGGCGACAGCGGCTTTGGCGCTGGCCGCCTATCAGGGCGCGTCCCTGATCACCCGGCTCTCGGGCGACTGGTGGGTGCGACGTTTCGGCGCGCGTGCCGTGGTGCGGGTTGCGGCCGGCATCGGCGTGCTCGGGCTGGCGCTGGTGGTCGCGGCGCCCGGGCCGGTCGTCGCACTGGCGGGCTTCCTGATCGCCGGACTCGGACTGCCGGTGATCGCGCCGCTGTGTTTCAGCGAGGCCGGACGGCTCACCGACGGACGGGGATTGGATGCGGTGATCGCCCGGCTCAACCTGTTCAACTACGCCGGCACGTTGATCGGCGGCGGGGTCGTCGGCGCCGTCGCGGACGCGTCGAGCCAGCGCATCGGCTTCGCGATCCCGCTGCTGTTCGCGGCGCTGTTGATCGCTGCGGCGCGGTTCTTCCGGTCGCGCACCGCAGCGGGCGAACCTTCGGCTACCCGTCCCGGACATGCTGTACTGGACACATGAGCGAGCACGAAGTCGTCGTCGACCGGGCCGGGCTCTGGGATGCCGAGGCGCTCAGCGATGTCGCGGCAGCAACCTTCCCCCTGGCCTGCCCACCGGAATTGACCGACGAGAGCATCGATACGTTCATCGCCGAGGTGTTGTCCGACGATCGCTTCGGCGACTACCTGAGCGATCCCCAGCGCACCGTGCTCAAGGCGGTCGCCGGTGGCGACATCGTCGGCTACACGATGCTGATCGACGGCGATCCGGCGGACCCGGCGGTGGCCGCGGTGATCGACCGCCGTCCGGCGCTCGAGATCAGCAAGATGTACGTGCTGCCCGGGCACCACGGCAGCGGTGTGTCGTCCGCGCTGATGGGGGCGGCGGTCGAGCATGCGCGGCGCGGCGGCTATTCGGTGGTGTGGCTGGGCGTCAATCAGCACAACGAGCGCGCCCAGCGCTTCTACGGGAAGCACGGCTTCCGCAGTGTCGGAACGAAAACCTTCACCGTGGGGGCACAGTTGTGCCACGACTATGTGATGCAGCTGAGTCTGTGAATCGGCTACCGGGCCGGCCGATTCCGGCCCGGGCAGCCGAATCATCCGCTCAGGACAGCAGTTTCGCCTTCAACGCGGTGATGTCGGCGTCGGTCAGCTTCAAGCCTTCGCGCACGTAGTCGTCGAAACTGCCGTAGCTCCGGTTCACCTGATCGAAGGCGGCGTCCAGGGCCGAGAGCGTCACACCGTTGAGCGGGTCGCCGGCCGCCGCGGCGCGGTAGTGGTTCGACAGCAGGAAGTCGTAGTTCACGGTGTCGCGGTCGACGCCGAGGATGGTCAGCAGCACCGCCGCGGTCCAGCCGGTGCGGTCCTTACCGGCCGAGCAGTGGAACAACACCGAACCGTCGGTTCCGGCGATGTCGCGCAGGACGCCGGCGAACGCGTCACTCGCCCCCGGAGCGGTGATGAACGCGCGATACAGGTCGCTGCCCGCGCTGAGCGTCGTTGCCATCACCTGCGGCGGTGCGTGACCGATCACGTCCCGCACCTGCAGGGTCGCCCCGACCGGCACCCGGTCGGGGTTCGGCAGCCGCTCGAAATCGGTGCGCAGATCCTCGACGAAGCGCAGATTCCGGGCGGTCAGCGATGCGGAATCGGCATCGGAGAGGGCGCTCAGATCGGCGGAACGGAAGACCACACCGGTTCGCACCAGGTGACCGTCGGTGGTGCGGTAACCGCCGAGATCGCGAGCATTCTGCACGCTCGCCAGCTGCAGCGAGCGGTCGTCGACGTTCACCGATACCGACGGCGGCGCGGCCGGCGGGTCCGCGGCGACCGCGACACCGAGCGCCGGACCGGCCGCGATGAGGGCTCCGGCCGCGACCGTGGCGGCCCAGCGAAGGGAACGAGTGGCCATGTCAGCTCCGATCAGACAGATACTGGACGATCGTCCATGACAGTGTCGCCTCCCGACGGTACGCCGTACGGTATCGGCTCAGCCCGCCGGGACCTCGAACCGCGACAGGGCCAGCAGACGCGAGATCGCACGCAGATACTTCTTGCGGTACCCGCCGCCCAGCATCTCCTCGGAGAAGATCTTGTCCAGCGGCACCCCGGAAACGGTGACCGGAGTACCGGCGTCGTAGAGCCGGTCGGCCAGCACCACCATGCGCAGCGCGACGGCCTGATCGGTGATGGTGTGCACCGCCGAGATGTAGACCGCGGAGACCCCGGCGATCAGCGAGCCGTACTTCGACGGATGCAGTGTGCTGAGATGGGCCAGCAGTGCGTCGAACTCGTCGAGGGTGGAATTCGGTGTGGCCCCGGCCTTTTCGGCCAGCAGCGCCGGATCGGTGGGCTCGGGCGCCGGCGGCAGATCGCGATGCCGGTAGTCGGGGCCGTCGACCCGGACCGTCTCGAACAGCGAGCCCAGTTTCCGGATCTCCCGCAGGAAGTCCTGGGCCGCGAACCGTCCCTCGCCCAGCTGATCGGGCAGCGTGTTCGAGGTCGCCGCCACCGACACCCCGCGTGCGGTCAATTCGGTGAGCAACCGCGACACCAACATGGTGTCGCCCGGATCGTCGAGCTCGAACTCGTCGATGCACAGCACACTGTTGCCGCCGAGCCGTTCCACCGCATTGGTGAAACCCAGGGCGCCGACCAGATTGGTCACCTCACCGAAGGTACCGAACGACTTCGGGCCCGGTACGGCGTGGAAGATCGACGCCAGCAGGTGCGTCTTACCCACACCGAAACCACCGTCGAGATACAGGCCCGCGCCGTCGACCTGCTTCTTCTTGCCGAACAACGTCTTCTTACCGGCGGCCGCGTGGATCTTGCCGACCCGCTGCGCGAAGTCCTCGGCCGCGCGCACCGCCGCCGCCTGGCTCGGTTCCTTCGGATCGGGAATGTAGGAGGCGAAACTCACCTCGTCGAAGGTGGGCGGCGGCACCATCTGGGCGATGAGTTGATCGGCCGGAACCTCCGGATGACGATCGACGAGGCGTTGTTGCACGCTCGTAGCGTACTGACGTGGTGTGATCGGACCTTATGCAGCGTGTCCCCGATGCGATCCAGTTCACAGCGCTCACCACCGACGGTGCGGGTGAGATCACCGATCTGGTTCAGCTCTACACCTATCCGGCCGCGCTCACCGCGCCCTGGATCCGGGTCAACTTCATCGCCAGCCTCGACGGCGCCGTCACCGTCGACGACCGTTCGGGAGCCCTGGGCCGGCCCGCCGACGCCACCGTCTTCGCCATCCTGCGTGACCTGGCCGACGTCGTCGTGGTCGGTGCCGGTACCGCGCGGACCGAGAACTACGGCGGCGCGCGCACCGACTCGCGGCGCCGGATGCGGTTGCACCACCACGGCCTGGGCGGCGCTCGCGACGGCGCACCGCCGCCGATCGCGGTCGTCACCGCCAGTGCCGCACTGGATCCGGCGAGCCGGTTGTTCACCGACACCCAGCGCCCGCCGCTCATCCTCACCACCGCCGCCGCCGACCCCGACCGCAAACGTCTGCTCGCCGAAACCGGCGCGGAAGTGATCGAGGCGGGCCAGAGCACCGTCACCGCCGCCGATATCCGCCGGGTACTCGGCGAGCGCGGCCTGGTGCGCGTGCTGTGCGAGGGCGGCCCGTCCCTGTTCGGGGAGCTCATCGCGGCGAACGCGGTCGACGAACTGTGCCTGACCCTCTCCCCCCTGTTGGTCGGCGGCACCGCCGGGCGAATCGCGGTGTCGCCCAACGCCTTGCCGACCCCGATGAGCCTGCGCCACGCCCTGCTCGACGACGACGGCACGGTGCTCACCCGGTGGGAGCGCGGCCGCACCCAGAGCTGAAACGGCGCACCGAACCTGGCAGGCTGTAGCGCATGCGTTGGACTCGCGCCGCCCTGCTGGCCTCGTCGCTGACGGTTCTGCTGACCACCGCCTGTGGTGCCGGGCCCTCGCAGCGACCTGGGGTGGCGGTGGAACATCCGCACGGCGGAGCGGCCGCGACCACCGCGACCAGCACGGCGCCGCCGCCCCCGCCGCAGGCCCAGGTTCCCAAGACCGATCTGTCCTGGCACGATTGCGCCGCACCGACATTCGATCTGCTCGGAACCGGACCCGCACCGGCGGGTGTCATCTTCGAATGCGCGGAATTCTCCGCCCCGATCGATGCCGGCGGCAGCGTGCTGGGCACCTTCCGGATCGCCGCGGTACGTGCCCGCACGCCGCAGACACCGGCGGACGCGGCGCCGCTGGTGCTGACCTCCGGAAGCGACCGCTCGTCGACGGCCACCGTCGCCGGGCTGGTATCCGGTCCGGGTTCCGCCATTCTGAGCAGTCGGCCGGTCGTCGGCGTCGACCACCGCGGCCTCGGCAGCTCGCAGCCGATCGACTGCCTGCCCGGCGACATTCGCCAGGGCCTGGCCGACAATGGTCAGTTCGCACCCGGCGGGGGCGATCGAGTGGACGCGATGGCGACACTCAGCCAGAACGCGACCATCGCCTGTCAGGACTTCCTCCAGCCGTACCAGGGCACCTTCGACGCCCCGCACGCCGCCGACGACATCGAGCAGCTGCGCAAGCAGTGGCAGGTCGACCGGATCGATCTGCTGGGGGCCGGGAACGGTTCCCGGGTGGCGCTGAGCTATGCCGCCAAATACGGCGATCACCTGGCCCGGCTGGTGCTCGATTCACCGGAACCCGCCAACGCCGATTCCGTGACCCGCACCGAACAGCAGGTCAAGGGCGCGGAGGCGGCACTGACCGGATTCGCCCGCCGCTGTGCCGATCTCCGATGCTCGTTGGGCGCGGACCCGCGGGCGGCGATCACCGACCTCGTGAACCGGGCCGGATCCGGCCAGCTCGGCCAATTGTCGGCGGCCACGGTCACGACCACCATCAGTGCCTTCCTGGGCGACCCCCGGGCCGACCTGGTCGCGCACACGGCCGAACTGGCCGATGCGCTGGCGGCGGCGGGGCGCGGCGACACCGGACCGCTGCAGGGGCTGGTGACCCGCGAGACCGCGGCGGTCGGCGCCGACGGGCAGTTCGTGTCCCGCTGCAGCGACAATCAGCAGCCGGCCACCCCCGACCGGGCCAAACAGCTGGAGAACGAGTGGGGGACGAAGTATCCGGTGTTCGGGCGATCGGCGGCGACCGGGTTGATGGCCTGTTCGGCGTGGCCCGCGGCGCAGGCGCCGCGGCTGCCGGACAAGTTCGCACTGCCGGTGCTGGTGCTGGGCACCGCCGCCGACCCGGTCGTCGGCGGAGACGGCCGGTCCTCGGTCACCGGGGCGCTCGGCGCGGCGGGCGCCCGCACCGCGACCGTGCAGTGGCAGGGCTGGGGGCATCCGGTGTTCACCCATTCCGGCTGCGCCCAGCAGAACATCGTCGGCTATCTGAAGGATGCGACGCTGCCCGCGGACGGCACCGCCTGCCCGGCCTGAGGTCATCCGCCGGGCGGGCGCGACGTGGCCTACGGCACGCTTTACGGCGGGTCCGCGCAACCATCGCCCGGGTTTCCGGTGTACCGTGCCCCAGTGTTCCTTCGTCAGCTCGAGCCGCGCACCGCTCGCACCACCGCCGAAGTGTTCAACTTCGCACTGTGGCCGTTTGCGATCCTCACAGTGCTGCATCAGGTCGTCGTCAAAGGGACCAATTTCAGCATCACCGACGATTTCGCACCGGTCTACAAGGCCTCGTTGGCTTTCCTCAACGGGCGTGCCATCTACGGTGAGAACTTCGACCTGGTCGATCCGCACTACCTGTACCCGCCCAGTGGCACCCTGCTGATCGCGCCGCTGGCGGCAATCGATCCGGAGAAGTCGCGCTGGTGTTTCATCGCGCTCAACGCGGTGGCGATCATCCTGGCCTGGTATCTGCTGCTGCGCTTGTTCAAGTATTCGACCAGGTCGGTAGCCGCGCCGCTGCTGCTGTTGCTGATGTTCGCCTCCGAAACCGTGATCAACACACTGGGTTTCGGCAATGTCAACGGCTGTCTGCTGCTGGCCGAGGTGCTGTTCATCCACCTGCTGCTGCAGCGCCGGGATCTGCTGGCCGGGCTGGTCATGGGCCTCACCATCGCGGTGAAACCGACCCTGGCGCCACTGCTGCTGATACCGCTGGCGCGTAGGCAGTGGCAGGTCTTCGTCACCGCCCTCGGCGTTCCGGTGGTGCTGACGGCGATCGCCTGGCCGCTGATCAAGGACCCGATGGATTTCGTCCATCGCACGCTGCCGTATCTGCTCAAGTCGCGCGACTACTTCAACAGCGCCATTGTCGGCAACGCCGAGTACTACGGGCTGCCGGTGTGGCTGACCTGGAGTATGCGCATCGTGCTCGGTGTGCTGGTGCTGATCTCGCTGTGGCTGCTGTACCGCTACTGCCGCGACGACGAACTGTTCTTCGTCTGCACCGCCTCGGGCGTGATCCTGACCGCCTCCTGGCTACTGCCCGGCCTGGGCCAGCAGTACTACTCGATGATGCTGTTCCCGTTCCTGATGACCGTGGTGCTGCGTAATTCGGTGCTGCGCAATTGGCCGGCCTGGCTGGCGATCTTCGGCTTCATGACCTACGACAAGTGGCTGCTCGACCATTGGCAGAGCGCTGGGCGGGCACTCGAGTACCTGCGGGTGACCTTCGGCTGGGCGCTGCTGCTGATCGTGGTGTTCTGCGTGCTCGGCGACCGCTATCTGGTGGCGCGTCGCGAGGGGCGGCTGGATTCGGGTATCGAACCCGCCTTCCTGCTGCCGCCCGAGGCCGCCCCGGGCCCGAAGACCACCGGCCCGGTGGTGCCGCCGGTCAACGGGCGGGAACCGACCCCGGCCGACGACGAGGCGGTGGACCCGCCCGCGCCCTCCGAGGCCGGCGCCCTGCGCTGAGCGGATGATCACGCGCCCGGTCGTGGGGCGCCGGGGCCACTAGACTCGCGTCATGAGCTCCCAGGACCAGTCCCGGACGACCTCGTCGCTTCCGGCCCCCAAGATCGAGCTGACTCCGCAGCAGTGGCGGGCACGCCTGACGCCGGAGGAATACGCGGTGCTCCGGGAAGCCGGCACCGAGCGGCCGTTCACCGGCGAATACACCGATACCGAGACCGTCGGCGTCTACACCTGCCGGGCCTGCGGTGCCGAATTGTTCCGCAGCACCGAGAAATTCCATTCGCACTGCGGTTGGCCGTCGTTCTTCGACCCGGCCGATTCCGATGCGGTGATCCTGCGCTCCGACGACTCGCTGGGTATGCACCGGGTGGAGGTGCTGTGCGCCAACTGCCACAGCCACCTCGGGCACGTGTTCGAGGGCGAGGGCTACCCCACCCCGACCGACAAGCGGTACTGCATCAACTCGATCGCGCTGCGCCTGCACCCCTCGGACGACGCTGCGGGCTGATCTCGACGCCGGGACGAGCACCGGATCCGCCGCACCGGGCACCCGCCGACCGCTGCGGATCGCGCGCCGAGCAGGCGCGCGACCGAGCCGACGGCAAGACCCTACGGGTTCGGTGGCGGTCCGGCACGCCCCGAATTCCGGGGGCAGGCCCGGGCGCTCAGGGCAGCGCGTTCACCAACTGCTCGATCTCCACCCGTGGGCCGCTGAAGAACGGGATCTCCTCGCGCACATGGTTGCGCGCGTCGGTCGCGCGCAGGTCCCGCATCAGGTCGACGATGCGATGCAGTTCCGGCGCCTCGAAGGCGAGGATCCACTCGTAATCGCCCAGCGCGAACGAGGCGACCGTATTGGCTCGGACGTCCGGGTAGGCGCGGGCCTGCTTGCCGTGGTCGGCCAGCATGCGGCGGCGCTCCTCGTCGGGCAGCAGGTACCAGTCGTAGGAGCGGACGAACGGGTACACGCAGATGTAGTTGCCCGGCTCCTCACCGGCCAGGAAGGCCGGGATGTGGCTCTTGTTGAATTCGGCCGGGCGGTGGATCGCGGCGTTGCTCCAGACCGGGGTGCTCGCCCGCCCGAGGTCGGTGGTGCGACGGAAATCGGCATAGGCGGCCTGCAGATCCTCGATCCGCTCGGCATGCCACCAGATCATGAAATCGGCGTCGGCGCGCAGCCCGGCCACGTCGTACAGCCCGCGCACGACCACCCCGCGCTCCGCGAGCGAGTCGAAGAACTCGCGCGCCTGTTTCACCACCGTGTCCCGCTGGTCGCCGAGTTCTCCGGGCCGGACCTGGAAGACCGAGAACATCAGGTACCGGATGGTCGAGTTGAGAGCTTGGTAATCGAGTCGCGCCATGGCCTCCATCGTGCCACTGGGCGTCGGCGGGCAGAACGGGCGCACCCCGTGTTCTGCGGCACGGCCCACCGGTCGCGGCGGCGCTGGGTGGCACAACCGTTCGGCGGCAGCGGCTGCTCACGGGCCACACCCGGCCCGACACTTCGGCAGCGCACACCATTCGGCGGAATCGCAAAGGGCGCAGTGGGCCCGCAGACCGAGGCTCGCACCCCGAGCGCGGGCCACGAAGATGTGCCGACGCACTCGTAGGCGCGGAGCCATCCTCGGGGTGGACGACGCCGACTGGGCGGTCAGCGCGACAGAATGCGTTGCGCCGCAGCGGTTCCCGAGGCGGCGCAGGCCGGAACCCCGACGCCGTGCAGATACGCCCCGGCGACCGCCAGGCCGGGCAGGGCCGCGACCGCCGATTCCAGTTCCGCGATCCGGGCGGTGTGCCCGGGAGCGTATTGCGGGAGCCCGCCGCGCCAGCGTTGCACCAGGGCGGTTTCGGGCCGAACGGCCAGGCCGGTGACCGTGGCCAGATCCGCCACGGCGGCCGCCACGAGTTCCTCGTCCGGCCAGCTCAACGGGGTGTCGTCGCCGAAGCGGCCGAAGGAGGCGCGAACCAGTGCCACATCGCGCTCGGCCAGATGCGGCCACTTGCGGCTGGAGAGAGTGAAAGCCTTGGCACGCAACGGTTCTCCGGTGGCGACCAGGATGCCGGAATTGTCGGGGAGCGGGGTGTCGGCAGGCAGGCCCAACGCGACCACGGCCGAGGAGGACAGGTCGACGGCCGCGGCGGCCGCGGCGGCGTCCGGGGCGACCGTCCGCAGCAACGTCGCGGTGACCGGCGCCGGGGTGGCCAGGATCACCGCGTCGGCCGCGCCGACGGGGTCGACCAGCCAGCCGCTCCCGGTGCGGGTGAGACCGGTTGCCGGCGTATCGGTTTCGAGCTTCGGCGCGGCTACCTCGCGCAGCGCGTCGAGCAGGACTCGGTACCCGTCGCGCAGGCCGCCGAAGACCGGGCCCGCGGACGGCGGGGGCAGGGCGTCGACTACCGCTCGGGTCAGATTCGGGGCGCCGGCGTCCAGCGCCGCGGCCAGGGTGGGAAGGGCGGCGCGGACGCCGATGGATTCCGCCCGACCGGCGTAGACCCCGCCCAGCAGCGGATCGACACTGCGCCGCACCACCTGCTCCCCGAAGCGATCGCCGACCAGTTCGGCGACCGAGACGTCGCCACCGCGCTCCCAGCGCAGCGGTCGGGTGGGCTCGGCGGCGATCCGCTCGAGCGTCTCGTCGTCGACCAGACCCGCCACGGCGTCGGGCCCGGCAGGAATACCCATCAGGGTGCGTTCCGGCAGCGGGTGGGCCGCTCCACCGGACCAGATCAGCGGTCGCCGACCCGCCGGATGCACCAATTGTTCGGACAGCCCCAATTCCGCGAGCAGCGCCGGTATTTCGGGACGACGGCCGACGAACGCCTCCGCCCCCAGGTCCACCGGCTCCCCCGCCAGCTCACCGGTGTGCAGGATCCCGCCCACCCGCGCGCGCCGCTCCAGCAGCACCAGCTCGAGTGCCGAACCGAGAGCCATCCGCAGGCGATACGCCGCGACCAGACCGCTGATCCCGCCTCCGACGACCACGACCCGCATAGCCACTCCTCACTCGTACCCGCGTCCGCGCACCTGCAACGTACCCGCCATCGGATCAGCGCCCGGGCACCGCCTCGAACCGAAGGGTTGCGCAAGCGCCGTGGACCGCCGGCCACTACGGTCCCACCGTGGACGTACCGGACCTCACCGACCTGATCGCACTCTTCGAGGACGCGCCGACACCCGCCTACGACGACCTGGAATGGCCGGTCGGACGGCATACCTTCCGGCTGACCCGCGAGCGCACCGACGTGCGGTTCTCCCTCGATCCGGCGGCCGGCGAGGCCGGCATCGTCATCGCCGCCGACGGGCAGGAGATCGTTCATCTGGGCCGGATCCGTCCGGTGGAACGGCTCTCGATCACGCGCGACCGATCCGGCGCGGAGAGTCTGCGATTGTGGGTGCCGGCCGTCTCGACCGAGCCGCTCGTCCTGTCCACCCGGCCGACGATCGCGGTGATGTGGAATGTGCGCGCGGCCGGACAGTGGTAGCCGCCGAGCCCGTTGCCCGGCAACGATTCCGGCCTACAGCGGCACGGGCAGTCCGTGGATCAGCTCCACCGCGGCGGTGATCGCGCCGGGGTCGGTCTCGGGCAGCACGCCGTGGCCCAGGTTGAAGATGTGACCGGTGGCACCCAGCGTGATCGCCTCGTCGGCCTCGTGCGCGATGCGGCGGATCTCGCGCTCGACGACCGTGCTGCCGGCGAACAGAACGGCCGGATCGAGGTTGCCCTGCAAGGCTTTTCCGGCTCCGACGCGGCGCACCGCGTCGGTCAGCGGCACCCGCCAGTCGACACCGACGACGTCGGCGCCCGCCTCCCCCATCGCGCCCAGCAGCTCGCCGGTGCCCACTCCGAAGTGAATGCGCGGCACCCCGGCCTCGGCTATCTCGGCGAAAACCCGCTCCGAATGCGGGAGCACGAATTCCCGGTACTGTGCCAGCGACAGCGCACCCGCCCACGAATCGAACAGCTGCACCGCATCGACGCCGGCCGCGATCTGGGCGCGCAGAAATTCCACGGTGATATCGGTCAGCACACCGAGCAGCTGGTGCCAGGTCTGCGGATCGTCGAGCATCAGCGCCTTGGTGTGTTCGTGCTGCCGGCTGGGACCGCCCTCCACCAGATACGACGCGAGAGTGAAAGGCGCACCGGCGAATCCGATCAACGGCGTCTCGCCGAGTTCGCCGAGCAACAACCGCACCCCGTCGGTGACCGCGCCGACCTCCTCACGCCGCAACCGCGGCAGGCCCCGCACGTCGGCGACCGAGCGCACCGGATTCGCGATCACCGGTCCGACACCGGGCACGATGTCGAGCTCGATCCCGGCCGCCTTCAGCGGAACGACGATGTCGGAGAACAAGATTGCGGCGTCCACGCCATGGCGCCGGATCGGTTGCATGGTGATCTCGCACACCAGCTCCGGATCGAAGCAGGATTCGAGCATCCCGATCCCGGCGCGCAGTTCCCGGTACTCCGGCAGCGAACGACCGGCCTGGCGCATGAACCAGACGGGACGACGGCTGGGTCCGGCGCCGGTGGCGGCGGCGAGGAACGGCGCATCGGACAAACGGCGGCGGGTTGGTGTGCTCATCCCCGCTATCGTAGGCCGCCGCGCTCACCGGCCCGCGCCGCCGGGTGCGTGCGACGGCCCGTAGCGGCGCGCCTCCGCGTGCCCGAGACCGTGGAGGTCTACCGTTCACTGTCGTGACACCGCTCGACTTCCGCGACGGCGCCGCACCGACCCCGGGGCCAGACAGCGAACCCGCCCAGTTTCGCGCCGCGGTCGATGCGATGGGCACCGCATCCGTCCATCCCCGGATCGAGCTTGCACCGATCCGGCCCCCACAACGCTTGGCGCCCTATTCCTACGCCATCGGAGCCGAGGTCAAACATCCCGACACCAACGTCATCCCGGTCGATTCCGACGACGACGCGTTCGGACGCCTGATCCTGCTGCACGATCCCGCAGGCCATGAGGCCTGGCACGGCGTTTTCCGATTGGTCGCCTATATCCAGGCCGATATCGACGCCGCTCTGGCCGGTGACCCGCTGTTGCCGGAGGTCGCCTGGAGCTGGCTGGTGGACGCGCTGGAATCGCGGGGTGAGGAGTTCACCGCACTGGGCGGCACGGTCACCTCCACGAGTTCGGTTCGCTACGGCGATATCGCGGGCCCGCCGCGCGCCTATCAGCTCGAGCTGCGGGCATCCTGGACGGTGGGATCGACCCAGCTCGCGCCGCATGTCGAGGCCTTCTGCGAAGTGCTGGCCTACGCCGCCGGACTGCCGCCGGCCGGTATTACTCATTTGCGTCCGCATCCGCAGATTGCCGACGACCAGTTCTGAGCGCCACGTAGAGTTCCGGCTATGCCCGAAGCCGACGAGTCCGACACCACCCCCGGGACGCCCACGACCGCCCAGCACGACGCGGACAATGCGGTTCCCCTGCTGGCACCGGCCGACGGCATTCCCCCGGTCCTCGATACCGCGCCCGAGATCGCGCAGGCTGCCGCGGCGATCGCCGCCGGCACCGGACCGCTCGCCGTCGACGCCGAACGGGCGTCCGGCTTCCGCTACTCCAACCGGGCGTATCTGATCCAGCTGCGCCGTCGGGGCAGCGGCACCTTCCTCATCGATCCCATTCCCGATCCCACCGCGGTGGACGCGCTGGCGGCGGTCATCAACGATCTGGAATGGGTCCTGCACTCCGCCGATCAGGACCTGCCCTGTCTGGCCGAACTGGGGCTGCGACCGGCCCGGCTGTTCGATACCGAACTCGGCGGACGGCTGGCCGGGTTCGAGCGGGTCGGCCTCGCCGCGATGGTGGCCAAGCTGCTCGGACGCGAACTGCGCAAAGGGCACGGCGCCGCCGACTGGTCCACCCGCCCGTTGCCGCAGGATTGGCTGAACTACGCGGCACTCGATGTGGAACTACTGGTCGAGCTGCGCGACGAGGTCGCCGCCGCGCTGTCGGAGCAGGGCAAATCCGACTGGGCGGCACAGGAATTCGAACACGTCCGCACCGCCGAGCCGGCGCCGCCGAAACCGGATCGCTGGCGGCGCACCTCGGGCATTCATACCCTGCGCCGGGCCCGGCAGCTGGCGATCGTGCGCGAATTGTGGACCGCCCGTGACGTTATCGCCCGTCAGCGCGATGTCGCGCCGGCCCGTATCCTGCCGGATTCCGCGATCATCGCTGCGGCGCAGGCCGATCCGAGGACGATTCCGCAATTGCGGGCGCTGCCGGTCTTCGGCGGCCCGCGGCAGCGGCGGTACTCCCGCGAATGGCTCACCGCCGTGGAACGCGCTCGCGCCCTGCCCGACGCTCAACTGCCCCCGATGTCGCAACCGTTCGACGGCCCGCCGCCGGTCAATCGCTGGGAACGGCGCGACCCGGCCGCCGCGGCGCGCCTGAGTGCCGCCCGCACCGCCATGAACGCGCTGTCGCAGCGGCATGCGGTGCCGGTGGAGAATCTGCTCACGCCGGACCTGCTGCGCCGCCTGTGCTGGGACGGACTACCCGAATTTCGTTCCGGCACAATCCCATCGGATCCATCGACGGCGATCGGCAAATACCTCGAGGCCGGCGGTGCCCGGCCCTGGCAGCGCGAACTGGCGGTGCCGGCCCTCGTCGCGGCGCTGTTTCCGGCGGCCGGTCAGTCCTCGTAGACGGGCGTGCGCCGATCACGCCGGGCGCGGATCGCCTCGTCGAAGTTCTCGGTGGTGAGTCGCACGTACAGCTGAGCGGTCCCTTCGTGCTGCATATGCGATTCCAGGCTGCCGGCCTCCAGCCCGCTCCACAGCATGCGCTTGGTGAGCTCGGTGCCGACCCGGCTGTACCCGATGATCCGCTCGGCCAGGTCGTAACAGGTGTCGAGCAGTTTCTCGGAAGCCACTGTGCGCGAGACCAATCCGATGCGTTCGGCCTCGGCGGCGTCGATGTCGCGTCCGGACAGCATGATCTCGAAGGCGCGGGAGGCGCCGATCGCGCGCGGCAGCAGATAGCTGATACCGAGTTCGGCCGAGGTCAGTCCGTTGTTGATGCCGGCGGCGCGGAAGTACGCCTGCTCCGACGCGATGCGGATATCGGTGGCCATGCTCAGGCAGAAGCCGCCGCCGATCGCGGCACCGTTCACCGCGGCGATCACCGGCTGATGCATCCGCCGCAGCGTGGTCATCACATTGTCGAGCAGATCCATCGAGCGGCGCGCCACAGTGGTGCGGGTGAGCCCCTCGATATTCGGCACCCGCCCGGCCCCCTGAAGGTCGGCGCCCGAGCAGAAGCCGTGGCCCGCACCGGTGAGGACCACGACCCGGACGTCGTTGTCGGCGGCCACGGCCTCGAGTGTCTCGCGCAGCGGGATCATCACATCGAAGGCCATCGCGTTCATCCGCTCGGGCCGATTGAGGGTGACCAGCGCGATCTGCGGGCGCGGCTTCTCGACGAGAACGAACGACATGCAGACTCCTACCGGCGACGAAAACTGTAACCGGTTTCAGAATCTACACCGCGCTGCCGGTCACCCACCGCGTAATGCGCTCGGCGATCTCCTCGGCGGTCAACCCCAGCTCCTGATGGATCTGTGCCCGCGAGCTGTGGTCGAGGAACTGCTGGGGCACGCCGAGCGCCCGGGTCGGCACATCCAGTCCGGATTCCCGCAAGCGGGCGGAGACGCTGCTTCCGATGCCGCCGTGCAGGCCGCCGTCCTCGACGGTCACCACCAGACGATAGTTCTCGGCCAGCTTGACGACCGTATCGGAGACCGGCAGCACCCAGCGGGGGTCCACGACCGTCACCGAAATGCCTTGTGCCGACAGCAGATCCGCCGCCGCGACCGCGGTGGCGCCGAGCGCGCCGACCGCCACCAGGAGGACGTCACCGCGCACGGCCTGTGCCGAGGAGCCCTCCGGCATCCGCAGCACATCCACGCCGTCCAGCCGTTCCAGCGCCGAAACCTCTTCGACCACCGGGCCTTTCGGGAACCGCAGCGCGGTCGGGCCGTCGCCGATCGCGAGCGCCTCGGTCAGTTCCTCGCGCAGGGTCGCCGCATCCCGCGGGGCGGCCACCCGAATACCCGGCACGATGCCGAGGATCGACAGATCCCACATACCGTTGTGGCTGGCACCGTCGTCGCCGGTGATTCCGGCCCGGTCCAGTACCAGGGTCACCGGCAGCTTCAGCAGCGCGACATCCATCAGCAACTGATCGAAGGCACGGTTGAGGAAGGTCGAATAGATCGCGACCACCGGATGCAGCCCGCCCAACGCCAGGCCCGCGGCGGAGGTCATCGCATGCTGTTCGGCGATGCCCACATCGAACAGCCGCTCGGGAAAGCGCTCCCCGAACGGCGCCAATCCGGTGGGTCCCGACATGGCGGCGGTGATGGCGACGATGTCGTCGCGCTGTTCGCCGTGCCGAATCAGCTCCTCGGAGAACACCGAGGTCCAGCCCACGGTCTTGCCGCCGGTGGGCTGTCCGGTCTCCGGATCGATGGCGCCGATGGAGTGCATCTGATCCGCGACGTGGTCGACCGCCGGCTGATAGCCGCGGCCCTTGAGGGTGACCGCGTGGACCACGACCGGACCCCCGAAATCCTTGGCCCGGCGCAGCGCCGCCTCGAGCGCCACCGGATCGTGGCCGTCGACCGGGCCCACGTACTTCAGCCCGAGGTCGCTGAACAGTTCCTGCGGTGCGACCGCGTCCTTGATCCCCGCCTTGAGCGCGTGCAGCATCGAATACGCCGAACCACCGACCCGCGGAATCCCCTGCACGAACCGCTTGGTGGCGTCGAGGGCCTGCTCGTAGGCGGGCTGCATGCGCAGCGAGGTCAGCCGATCGGCCAGACCGCCGATGGTCGGTGAATACGACCGGCCGTTGTCGTTGACGACGATCACCAGCGAGCGGTCCGGACCGGCGGCGATATTGTTCAGCGCCTCCCAGCACATGCCACCGGTGAGCGCGCCGTCACCGACGACCGCCACCACGTGCCGGCGCTGCCCGGTCAGCGCGAACGCCTTGGCCAGCCCGTCGGCATACGACAGCGACGCCGAGGCGTGTGAGGATTCGACCCAGTCGTGTTCGCTCTCCGCGCGGCTCGGATATCCCGACAGTCCGCCCTGCTTGCGCAGCCGATCGAAGCCGTCCTTGCGGCCGGTGAGGATCTTGTGCACGTAGGCCTGGTGGCCGGTGTCGAAGATGATCGGATCGGCCGGCGAGTCGAAGACCCGGTGCAGGGCGATGGTCAGTTCCACCACCCCGAGGTTCGGCCCCAGATGACCACCGGTGACGGCGACTTTGCGGACCAGGAACTCCCGAATCTCCTCGGCCAGCTCGCGCAGCTGGGGTACCGTCAGCCGGCGCAGGTCCTCGGGCGTATCGACCCGGGAAAGAACTCCCACCGTTCTCGCTCCCTCTCCGATGGCTCGTCTGTTTCGAACAGTCTACGGAGCCGTTTCCGGGCCCGACGACGGGAACGACCGGCGAGCTGCGACATTCGAGATCGGTGTGAGGCTCGACATAGATCATCCGCATTACAGTGGGTCGCGGCCCGTCCGCGCCCCGGAAGGACGATATGACGACCGAGCAGCCACGATCAGGGACCGTGACCACCTTCGGGCACGGCACCGCCACCGCGACACCGGACCGGATTCAGGTGTCGATCTCGATCGAGACGCGCGCCGAGACCGTGGCCCTCGCCTACGGCCGCGCGGGCGAACGCACCACCGCCGTGACCGCGGCCCTGCGCGCCGACGGTGTCGCCGGTAGCGATATCGCCACCACCGGCCTGTCCGTGCGCACCGAGACCACGTGGACCGAGAACGAGGGCACCCGAATCACCGGCTACGTCGCGACCACGTCACTCACCGTCGCGCTCCGGATCCCGGGCACACCCGAGTCGGCGGGTGTGGATCCGGCGGCGATCATCGCCCGCGCCGTCGAGGCCGGCGGCGACGATGTGCGGCTCGGCGGATTGAACCTGACCGTTGCCGACCGCGGCGAGCTGTTGATCCGCGCCCGCGAGGCTGCCTGGGACGACGCGCTCGAACGCGCCCGCCGCTACGCCGAACGGGCCGGGCTCAGCCTCGGCCCGGTCCTCGAGATCACCGAGAACACCGCCACCGCACCGGAACCTCGCGGCGAGGTCCGCTTCGTGGCGGCCCGATCGGCCACGGCCGGCGCCCCCGTTCCGGTCGAATACGGCGAGCACGAAGTGAGCGCCGAGATCCGCGCCACCTGGCACCTGGATTGAGCCACAGCGACTTTCGCCGATGCGGCGGCTCGGGATCATATTTCGGCCGAGGACGGAGCGCGCGACCTCACCCGCGTTCCAGGAGGGCCAGACATTCCACGTGATGGGTGGCCGGGAAGGCGTCGAAGGCACGCAGCGTGCGCACCCGATATCCGGCCGCGTGATAGAGGCCGACGTCACGGGCGAAAGCGGCCGGGTCGCAACCGATGTGGACGATGCGATCCGGATTCGCCGCGGTGAGCGGCGTGACCACCTGCTTGCCGGCGCCTGCGCGCGGCGGGTCGAGGACGACGACCCGCGGGCGGCGATCGCGAGCCGCGATCCAGCGCTCGACGCGGTCGGCGAACAACTGGACCCCGGGCAGGTCGCGCAGCGCCGCCGTTCCGTCGGCAACCGCCGAACGCGCGGACTCGACTCCGAGCACCGGCCCGCTCGGTCCGGCCTGTTCGGCGAGGCGGGCGGCGAAAACGCCCGCACCGCAATACAGATCCCAGGCCGAGGCGCCGGGATCCAGGTCGGCCCATTCGGCGACCAGGTCCGAATACCGTTGTGCCGCATCGCGATGCGGCTGCCAGAATCCGGTCGCCGACACCTCCCAGCGGCGCCCGGCCACATATTGCACGGCCCGTCCGCTCCCGGACACCACCCGCTCGGCACGCCGCGCATGCGCCGCGGCACGCCGCGCCGCGGTGGCGCGACGATCACCGCCGCGACGGGGTGGCACGGCCGGCGATGCTAGCTCGACGATATGACGCAACCCGTCCGCGTCGACCGCGATCACCAGTTCCGCGCCCGGCGTCCAGGTCTGTTCGGCGATTCCGGCCACGGCACCCGGAACCGGTTGCGGACAGCGCAGATCCGGGATCACCTCGCTGCTGCGATACCGGTGGACGCCGGCCCGCCCCTGAGCATCGACGACCAAGCGCAGCCGGGTCCGCCACCCGGTCTCCGGCGCGTCGGCACCGGCGTCCGGATCGGGAGCGCCGGAACCCGGATGCCGTTGTCCGCCCGGTCCCGCGGCGGACCCGAGCGGTAGCGGTTCGACGGTGACCTCGGTGTCCCAGTGCGCGAGCCGCCGCAGTTGTTCGGTGACCACCGCCGCCTTCAGGCTTCGCTGGGCCTCGGGTGTGGCGAAGGCGAAATCACAGCACCCCGCACCGCCGGGACCGGAGACCGGACAGTTCGGCCGCACCCGATCGGGTGCGGGCTCCAGGATGTCGATCGCCTCGGCACGGCAGAACGATCCGCGGTCCTCGGTCACCCGGGCGAGCACCAGTTCACCCGGCAGCCCGTGCCGGACGAACAGCACCCGGCCCTCGTGGCGCGCGACACAGAACCCGCCGTGCCCGGGCGCGCCCAGCCGCACGCGCACCGTGTGGCCGGACCAGTCCGGCCCGGCATGCGCGGACGAGCGTGCGGTCACGAACGATCCTCGAAACCGCGGCGCACCGCGCCCGGAACATTGACGACCTCGTGGCGACGGGCCTTCGCCGAGGAGCTCAGCTGCCACGGCACGCTGGTCACCATCACCCCCGGCTCGAACAGCAGCCGGCCCTTCAACCGCAACGCGCTCTGGTTGTGCAGCAACTGCTCCCACCAGTGCCCGACCACGTATTCGGGAATGAAGACGGTCACCACATCGCGCGGTGAGTCCTTGCGCACCCGTTTGACGTAGTCGACGACCGGTTTGGTGATTTCGCGGTACGGCGATTCGATCACCTTGAGCGGTACCGGGATATCGCTGTCGGCCCATTCCCGCACCAGCGCCCGGGTGTCGGGTTCGTCGACGTTGACCGTCACGGCCTCCAGCGTGTCCGGCCGGGTGGCACGTGCGTAGGCCAGTGCCCGCCGGGTCGGCAGATGCAGCTTCGACACCAGCACGATCGAATGGGTGCGGCTCGGCAGCACCGGAGTGAATTCCTGCTCCTCGAGTTCCCGGCCCACGGTGTCGTAGTGGCGGCGGATCAGGCGCATGAGACCGAAGATGGCGGCCATGGTGACGATCGCGATCCAGGCGCCGGCAAGGAATTTCGTGATCAGCACGATGATCAGCACGGCACCGGTCATGGTGAGGCCGATGGCGTTGATCACGCGCGAGCGCAGCATCCGCCGACGCACCGCCGGGTCGGTCTCGGTCCGCAGCAGCCGGGTCCAGTGCCGCAGCATGCCGGTCTGGCTCAGGACGAACGAGACGAACACACCGACGATGTAGAGCTGGATCAGCCGAGTCACCTCGGCTCCGAACAGGACGACGAAGGCGATCGCGGCACCGGAGAGGAACAGAATGCCGTTGCTGAAGGCGAGCCGGTCGCCGCGGGTGTGCAACTGCCGGGGCAGGAATCGGTCCTGCGCCAGAATGGAACCCAACACCGGGAATCCGTTGAAGGCCGTGTTGGCGGCCAGCACCAGAATCAGCGCAGTCACGATCGTGATGTAGAAGAAGCCGGCGGGGAAGCCGGAGAAGATGGAGTCGGCCAGCTGCGCGATGAGCGTCTTCTGCTCGTAGTCGGCCGGCGCGCCCACCAGATCGGCTTTGTCCGCCGCGAAGACCACGCCCAGCTTGCGCGCCATCAGGATGATCCCCAGGAGCAGCGTGATCGCGATGGCGCCCAGCATCAGCAGCGTGGTGGCGGCATTGCGGGATTTGGGTTTGCGGAAGGCCGGCACTCCGTTGCTGATCGCCTCCACACCGGTCAACGCCGCACATCCTGAGGAGAACGCCCGCGCGATCAGGAAGGCGAAGGCGATGCCCTGCAGATGCGATTCGTCGCCGTTCAGGCTGAAACCCGACGATTCGGCGTGCAGCTCGTCGCCGAAGACGAAGATCCGCACCGCGCCCCAGGCCAGCATCAGGAAGACGCCGATCATGAAGCCGTAGGTGGGGATCGAGAACGCGGTTCCGGACTCCCGCACCCCGCGCAGATTCATCGCGGTCAGCAGCACGATCGCCGCCACCGCGAACAACACCTTGTGGGTGGCCACGAACGGCACCGCGGAGCCGATGTTCGATGCCGCCGAGGAGATCGAGACCGCCACCGTGAGCACATAGTCGACCAGCAGGGCACTGCCGACCGTCAGCCCCGCCATCGGGCCCAGGTTGACCGTGGCGACCTCGTAATCGCCGCCGCCGGACGGATAGGCGTGCACGTTCTGCCGATAACTGGCGACCACCACCGCCATCACGGCCGCGACCGCCAGCCCGATCCACGGGGTGTACACGTAGGCGGACAGCCCCGCCGTGGACAGCACGAGGAAGATCTCCTCGGGCGCGTACGCCACCGAGGACAGCGCGTCGGAGGCGAAGACGGGCAGTGCGATCCGCTTGGGCAGCAGGGTATGTCCCAGGGAATCGCTACGGAAAGGGCGGCCGACCACCATACGCTTGACGGCCGTCGTCAACTTGGACACTCGGCACAGCATAAGCGCACCGCCTCATGTGACATAGCCGGTGGTTCACTCGCGTTTCGGTCACGCGGTATGGGGGAACGTGCTGCAGGGAACCGGCAACGGGTACGGTTCCCCCGAGAGGGAACCAGACCGCACACCACGGTTTTCGGCGGAATTGGGGTTGACACGGTGTACGTAGTGATCATGGGGTGTGGCCGAGTCGGCTCCGCATTGGCGCGCGCCCTGGTCCGGATCGGTCACGATGTTGCCGTGATCGACCGGGATCCCGGCGCGTTCCTGCGCTTGGGCAAGGATTTCCCCGGCGAGCGGGTGACCGGGGTCGGTTTCGATCGAGACGTGTTGACACGGGCCGGAATCGAACGCGCGGGCGCGTTCGCCGCCGTATCGAACGGTGACAACTCCAACATCATCTCCGCGCGGGTGGCGCGGGAGACCTTCGGCGTGGAACGAGTCGTGGCCCGCATCTACGACGCCAAGCGGGCCGCGGTGTACGAACGGCTCGGAATTCCGACGATCGCCACCGTGCCGTGGACCACCGATCGGTTCCTGCGCACGATCACCGGTGACGAAACCGCCGCCACCTGGCGCGATCCCACCGGAACCGCCTCGGTCACCGAACTCGTCCTGCACGAGGATTGGTACGGGCGTACCGTGCGGGATCTGGAGGACGCGATCCCGGTGCGGGTGGCCTTCCTGATCCGCTTCGGCCAGGCCCTGCTGCCGACCAGCAAGACGGTGCTGCAGGCCGACGACACGGTCTACATCGCCGCGGTCTCCGAGAAAGTCGGCGAGGTCGTCGCCGTCGCCGCCACCGCCCCATCGAGCGAGGACAAGTCGTGAACGTAGCGATCGCGGGGGCCGGCGCCGTCGGCCGCTCCATTGCCCAGGAATTGCTGCGCGGCGGGCATCGGGTCACCCTGCTGGAACGCCGCCTCGACCACATCGACCCGGCCGTCGCGCCCACGGCCACCTGGCTGCACGGGGACGCCTGCGAACTCGAACTCCTGGAGGAGGCGGGCCTGCAGGATTACGAGGTGGTCATCGCCGCCACCGGCGACGACAAGGCGAACCTGGTCTTCAGCCTGCTCGCCAAGACCGAGTTCGGGGTCCGGCGGGTGGTCGCCCGGGTCAACGATCCGCGCAACGAATGGCTCTTCGACGGCTCGTGGGGAGTGGACGTCGCCGTGTCTACGCCGCGGTTGCTGGCCTCCCTGGCCGAAGAAGCGGTGTCGGTGGGTGATCTGGTGCGGCTGATGACGCTGCGGCAGGGGCAGGCCAACCTCGTCGAGATCACCCTGCCCACCGACACCGCGCTGGCCGGGCGCGCGGTCCGCACGTTGTCGCTGCCTCGCGATGTCGCGCTGGTGACCATCCTGCGCGGCGGGCGGGTGATCGTGCCGCAGCCCGACGACCCGCTCGAGGGCGAGGACGAGCTGCTGTTCGTCGCGTCGGTGGAGGCCGAGGAGGAACTGCGCCGCAGCCTCACCGCGGAACCCGCCGGGGCGGCATCCACCACCGACTCGGCGCCCACGTCGCCGATCTGAGCCGGGCGGCTCAGACGCCTTCGGGCGCCAGCTGAGCGCGCAGCTTGTTCAGGGCGCGATGCTGCATCACCCGCACCACGCCGGGGCTGGTGCCGATCGCCTCGGCGGTCTGCGCGGCGGTCCAGCCGAGCACGATGCGCATCACCAACACCTCGCGATGGGCTGGGGCCAGGATCTTCATCAGCTCCCGGGTGGCCTGCCGGCGCTCCGAGTTCAACGCCAGTTCCTCGGGACCCGGTGCGATGGAAGGGGTTTCGGGGAATTCGGCCACCGGGTAGGACGGTTGCTGCTGGGCCCTGCGGAACGCGTCGGCCACCTTGTTCGCGGAGATGCCGTACACGAAGGCAAGGAACGATTTGCCCTGATCGCGGTAGCGCGGGATCGCCGTCACGGTGGCGATGCAGATTTCCTGCGCGATATCGTCCGCGGTGACGTGCGGATTGTTGCTCGACCCCACCCGCGCGGCGCAGTAGCGGCGTACCAGCGGATGCACGATCCGGATGATCTCGGTGACCGCGCGCTGATCGCCGGCCGCCGCCGGTCCGATCAATCGGTCGAGGTCAGCGGCGGCGCGGCGGCTGTCCGATCCCGCGGGCGCCGACCTCGGCGACCGGACACCCGTACCCTTCGCCGGGCCGGTAGTCGCCGCCGCGTTCTCCTCGGTAACCACTGGGGATCCTCTCGCCGATCGCTGCTTACCTCACGATCGTGCGCCCCATCCGGTTCGGAAAATAGATACCCCAGGGGTGGGTTCTACCCACCCCGTCGTTGTGGTGCCCCGGAGACCAGGGGCATAACCGGACCTCGAGTCGGTTCAGTCCGCGGCCTTGACCGGCATATGTCCGGCCCGACGCACCGCCCATACGGTGACGAGCAGTGCCACCGCGGTCAGCGGCCAGCCCATGGCGATGCGCGCGGCGGCGAGCCACCCGGTGCTGTCGGTGTCGTAGAAATGGTTCTGCACCAGATACCGGGCACCGAACACGATCACCCAGACGGCCGTGGCGAGGTCGTAGAGCCGCATCACCCGGCGGTCCTCCCGCCAGCCGTGCCCGTGCCCGTTCAGCACCCCCCAGATGACCCCGGCCAACGGCCACCGGACCACCAGCGACGCCAGGAACACACCGGCATACACCAGGCTGGCCCAGATCCCGAACAGGAAGTACCCCTTGGCCGCACCGGTCCGGTGCGCGATAAAGGCGCACACCGCGACGCCGATGAATCCGGAGATGGCGGGCTGAATCGGTGACCGGCGCAGCAGCCGCCAGATCAGCACACCCGCCGCGGTGGCCAGGGCCGCCCAGATGGCGGCCGTCAGACCCCACAGCGTATTCGCGGGGACGAATACCACCACCGGGAGCGTCGAGTAGATCAGACCGCTGATACCGCCGAGCTGCTCGAGCAGCGTCTGCTGAATCTCCTCGTCCCGCTCCTCGGGCGGGTGGTCCTCCCCGGCGCGCGAGCCGCCCGCCGGTTCCCGCAAACGATGCCGACCGGGCCCCCCGACCTGGTTCACGCGGAGTCCGGCCACGGCGGCCGGGTCGGCGCCCTCGTCGTTGTGGGGTATCGGCATACGTCAGGAATTCTCGCGGAGTTCGTAGTAGGGGTTGTACATCACCTTGGCGTTATCGCGTTCACCGATGCGGCCGCGGACCAGGATACGGCGTCCGGTTTCGATCCCCGGAATCCGCCGCCGGCCGATCCACACCAGCGTCACCGCGTCGGTGCCGTCGAAGAATTCGGCCTCGACACACGCGCTGGCCGATTTGGGACAGGCTTCCACACTGCGCAACCGGCCCAGCATGGTGACCTCCTCGCCACGCCGGCATTCGGCCGCCCTGCAGGCGCCTGAGGCCTCGGAGGTCTCGGCGAGCTCCTCCGCATCGAGGACGTCCAGATCGGCCGTCAGACGACGCCCCAGACGCCGGAAATAACCACTGTCGGGGCCCACCTTGCTCGCGGTGCCCGACCCCGCCTTGTTACCGCCTGTGAAAGGCATCTTGCAACACTTCCTGCACTACAGACGGCGTGGGTCACACGTCGTCGGTTTCCCACACGACCGGCTGGTTGGCCGTACACCCGCCACTGTAGATGCACCGTGTCGGCCCCGCTACGGGAGCCCGGCACCACAACGGCGGCGTTGACCACACCGTCTGCTGAGTTCCCTTCCCGACCGGCCGCGAATCCTCCGATTCGAGTGGTCGACAACACGTTTTCCACACCGCCGGCGGGGAGCCGGGACGGTCGTTCGCCGAGCCCCGACCCTCGCCGCGTAGGCTCCGGCCCGTGTCAGAGCTACCCTCTCCCGCCGCCACCCGCCCGGCAGTGGTCGTCGGCCTGCCGGGCACCGGCTCCGATGCCGACTTCGCTCGCCGCGCCTTCGAACCGGCCTGTGCCGCAATGGGTCTCCCGTTCATCGCGGTGGAACCGGACCCGCGCGCCGTGGTGGCGAGCTGCCGGGCCGCGCTCGACGAGGCGGCCCTGGCCGGTCCGGTGCTCGCGGCGGGGATCTCCCTGGGCGCCGCGATCGCGGTGGAATGGGCCGCCGAGCACCCGGCCTCGGCCCACGCGGTGATCGCCGCCCTGCCCGCCTGGACGGGAGCCGATGCCGTCGGTTGTCCGGCGGCGCTCAGCGCGGCCACCACCGCGGCGCAGCTGCGCGCCGAGGGGCTCGAACCGGTGATCGAACGCATGCGGGCAGGCAGCCCACCCTGGCTGGCGCGCGCGCTCGCCCAGTCCTGGCGCACCCATTGGCCGGACCTGCCCGCCGCCCTGGAGGAAGCGGCAGGTTACGCCTGGCCGGAACCGGAAACGCTTGTGGCACTGGATGTTCCGACCGCCATCGTGGCCGCGGTGGACGATCCGGTCCACCCCGTCGCGGTGGCCGAGCGCTGGAACGAACTCCTTCCACACGCCCGGCTGCACCGCATCACCCTCGACGAATTGGGAGCCGATCCGGGCATTCTCGGCCGGCGCGGGCTCGGTGCGCTGATCGCCGCGCCGATTCCCCGGGGTTGACCGAGCCGGGCGTCCCGTCCGCGGGACGCCCGGTGCGAATCAGTTGAGGCCGAGTTGCTGCATCGCCGACCCCTCCGCGCCACGGCGCGGAACCTGTTGATCGGCGGTCACCACCGGGAACGTGCCCGTCGCCGCGGCTTCGGCGGCGGCCGCCTGGGCGGCGAGAGCCTGCTGCTGCGCCTCGATCTGCTGTTGATGCGCGGCGATCAACTGATCGGCCAACTCCTGCGGCAGCACCACCGGCAGCGGTTCACGCACCGGCATCGGCTCCTCGCCGCGACGTACCACCGTGTCCGCCAGGATCGCCCGCGCCGCCTCGACCAGCGGGGTACCTTCGTCGGCCGCACCCGAGGGCCCGGCCGCCACCAGCCGGACCATCCAGCGATAACCGTCGACTCCGATGAAGCGCAGATCGGCCCCCTCGGTCACGGCATGCAATTCCCGCCCCCACGGACCGGTCTGCACCGACACCTGCGCACCGTCGGCGCGCAGTGATTCGGCCAGGTCGGCGGCGACGGTGCGCCATTGGCCCGGCGATTTCGGGGCCGCGTAGGCAGCCACCGTCAGCCTGCCGTGCGGGGTGGCCAGGTGGACCGCCTGCGGCGTGCCGTCGGGGGTCATCTCCACCTGCAACTGACCGCCGTCGGGGACGGGCAGGATGATCGAGCCCAGGTCCAGGCGCTGCTCGGAGATCCGGTCGAGGATGTCGGCGACCTCGTCGTAGTCGAACGGCCCGGTCTGCGGTTCGGCCTCCTCGTCCACATCGTCGTATTCGTCGTCGACCGCGTATCCCTCGTCGTCGTCGAATTCGGCGGGCGCGAACCCGGCGGACTCGGCCTCCTCGGGGTCGTAGACCGGATCGTCGGCGTACCCGTCGTCGGCGTACGCCTCGCCGCCGTAGGCCTGTTCGGCCACGTAACCGTACTCGTGATCGCCGGGGTGCGGACCGGGCTCGTCGTAGGGCGCCGGCTCCGGATATGCCTCGGCCGCCGCGAAACCACCGGTGCCGGGACCGGCTCCGGGACGTGCGCCACGGCCGTTGTGATAGGCCGGATTTCCGCGGTACGGGTCGGGCGCGGCCACGCCGGGGGTGGCCGGCAGGGCGGTGTCCGGGTAGTCGTCACCGGCGGTCCCGTAGACACCCTCCGGCTCGGCGTCGACCGGCCGATGCCGGCCGGTGGCGGGACCGCCCATC
>NZ_BAGM01000088.1 GCF_000308855.1 Nocardia veterana NBRC 100344
TGCGCGAGCGGTCGGCCGCGGTCGGCCGATCGAATGGACCGGACGACGGTAGCGCATCGTCTGGACAACCACTGGTTGTTCACCCCCGACGGAAATCGCGCGTAATCCCGTGGCCGTCTTCATAGCGGGCAAGTCGAAATACTCACCTGCTCCATGCTTTCGGCGACGCATCGCCCCCCGCATCACCAGCGTTGCCGACCACCGAGGTGTCAACTGTACCGACCTCAGCCAATTCAATACAGGTCGTACTGTAATTTTGAGGTATGAACACGGAAACGAACTGGCCGGATCATCTGGCCGTGACACAGGTGCGGGTCGCGCGGCCCACCGACCGGCTGGACGAGGTGGTGCGCTTCTACGCCGAGGGACTCGGGCTGCGGGAGCTCTATCGCTTCCAGGGGCACGACGGCTACGACGGGGTGATGCTGGGCCTGCCCGGCGCGGACTACCATCTCGAATTCACCAGTCATGTGAACGGAAGTCCCTGTCCCGCACCGACTCTGGACAATCTGCTGGTGCTGTACTTCGCCGGGGAAGCGGCGATGTACGACGTGGTGGAGCGGCTGGCCGAATTCGGCGCGGAACCGGTGCCCGCGGAGAACCCGTACTGGACGGCCCACGGCGGGATCACATTCGAGGATCCGGACGGCTGGCGCGTGGTGCTGATGCCACGCAAGGTGTTCTGAGGTGGCGGGCCGGCAACGCGATGACCGGATCGACGCGATCGTGCTGGAAACCACGCAACGTCTGCTCGGCGAGGTCGGCTACGCCGAGTTGTCGATCGGCCGGATAGCGAGCGAAGCCGGCCAGTATCGGCCGGCGATCTACCGGCGCTGGCCGTCCAAACGGCATCTGGTCGTGGATGTGGTGGCACGGATGCTCGGCGAGGCGCCGACGCCGAATACCGGCGATCTGCGCGCGGATCTCGTCAGCGGGATGCGCACGATCGTGACGGCGTTGCGCGACACCCCGCTGGGCCGGATCCTGCCCGCACTGGTGGCGGATCTGGCGGCCGATCCCGAACTCGCACAGCATTTCCTGCGCACGGTGTTCGCGCCGCGGCGGGAGAGCACCGCCGCGCGACTGAGAGCCGCGGTCGGCGCCGGCGAGCTCGACACCGTGCCGGATGTCGAGTTCGTCCTCGACGCGCTCGCCGCGCCGATCTACTACCGGGCACTGTTCGGTCATCAACCGCTGGACGACTCGCTGGCCGAACAGACGGTGGACACGGTACTCGCCGCAGCGACGAAATATGTTGCGCCGCAGGGCGATCGCGAGAGTGGATAACGCATCGGCCGAGAATGCGCGTTCGGCCGGCGCCGAGACGAGGACCGGAGACGACGCCGGGCCGCCCCACAACAGGGCGGCCCGGCGACGCGTCGTTGTTTCCGGTATCGGTTCTCAGCTCACCAGCCGCGCTCGGCGAGGCGGTGCGGCTCCGGGATCTCCTCGACATTGATGCCGACCATGGCCTCACCCAGGCCACGCGACACCTTCGCCAGCACGTCCGGGTCGTCGTAGAAGGTGGTGGCCTTCACGATGGCGGCGGCGCGCTCGGCCGGATTACCGGACTTGAAGATGCCGGAGCCGACGAAGACGCCCTCGGCGCCGAGCTGCATCATCATCGCGGCGTCGGCCGGGGTGGCGATACCACCGGCGGTGAACAGCACGACCGGGAGCTTGCCGGTCTCGGCGACCTCGCGGACCAGCTCGTAGGGCGCCTGCAGCTCCTTGGCGGCCACGAACAGCTCGTCCTCGGGCAGCGACTGCAGGTGCCGGATCTCACCGCGGATCTTGCGCATATGGGTGGTGGCGTTGGACACGTCGCCGGTGCCGGCCTCGCCCTTGGAGCGGATCATCGCCGCCCCCTCGGTGATGCGGCGCAACGCCTCGCCCAGGTTGGTGGCGCCACAGACGAACGGCACGGTGAACTGCCACTTGTCGATGTGGTTGGTGTAGTCGGCGGGGGTCAGCACCTCCGACTCGTCGATGTAGTCCACGCCGAGGCTCTGCAGGATCTGCGCCTCGACGAAGTGGCCGATGCGGGCCTTGGCCATCACGGGAATCGACACGGCGTTGACGATGCCGTCGATCAGATCGGGATCGCTCATGCGCGCCACACCGCCCTGCGCGCGGATATCGGCGGGAACCCGCTCCAGCGCCATCACCGCGACGGCGCCGGCGTCCTCGGCGATCTTGGCCTGTTCGGCGGTGACGACGTCCATGATCACCCCGCCCTTGAGCATCTCGGCCATGCCGCGCTTCACGCGGGCGGTGCCGGTCGTCGAGGTGGTGTCGGGCGTTGTCACGGGCAAACTCCTGATGATCGGGGATTCGTTCGAGGCGGCATCGCTGCGATGCGAACCTCCACGATTCTAGGCGCCCCGATCAGGCCACTTCATAGCCAGTCCGGCAGCACTGGACTGGTAGCCCGCCGGGCGGTACCGCCCCGCCGCCGCCGACCGCGCGGCTACGGCGCCGCTACGGCCACCGGCCCTGCCCCTACGCGAACCCGCCGCCCGAACGGCGGTCCGGCGCCCCTCGCCCGTCAGAGCGGGTCGACGACGAACAGTTGCGCCCAGTAGGCCGCGCCCTGCTCCCCCAGGTAGGGCAGCAGAAAGTCGTACAGCAGATAGGACATATGCATTCGGTACCTCACCTCCACCTACCGGTTCGCCGGATTCGATGTGCGGCAAACCGATGTCGACCCTAGCGGATGGTGACCTGTCACACAGCGACAACGGACCGTACCGACCGAGATCAGCGGATTTTCGACGAAAGACATTGACAGTCAACGCCTCCCGACGAACCGTCAGGCCTGCGACAACAACGGCTCGAACAGGCCGACGGCGACGACCCGGATCTGCTCCAGCGCTCGCTCGACCGGACCGGTCGGCTGGAACAGGTGACTGAGGGCAAGGCGCACAACGGTTTCGGCGACCGACGCCAACTCCTCGTCGCCCACCGACGCCAGATCGTATTGCGCGCGAACGGTCGCGGTCACCGCGGCGACGGCCCGGCCGAGCACCGGTTCCGGCTCGGTCATCAGCGCCGGCAACAGCGCGGTATCGGGTGCGGAACGGCCCGCCAGCACCGCTTTCAGCAGCATGTTGTCCGCGCCGGAGCGCAGGGTGAACTCCACGGCGGCGATCAGGCCGGCGATCACATCGTCCGGGTGGGCCGCCAGCTGGTCGGCGATCCCGATCAGGAACACGTCGACCTCGTGCGCGATCACCACATCGGCGAGGTCCTGTTTGGTGCCGATCTCCTTGTACAGCACCGGCCGGCTGACGCCCACCTCCTTGGCCACCCGCGACATGTTCACCGCGCCCCAGCCCTCGGTACAGACCAGGCCGCGGGCGGTCTCGATGACACGCTCGCGCAGTAGTCGGCGCATATCGGACTGGAAGTTCGGCGCGGTAGCCATGGCCATGATCGTACACGCCTACCGAAACTGTTCGACTATTGACAACTCAGCGGCATCTGTATTCAATGAGAACACTTCTTCAGAAAGTGTAAACAAGTCGGGGTGAGCGCGCCGCCACGCCGCCAGCCGACCCGGTCCCGGTCCGCACATCCCCCGCGGATCCACCGCTCCGTCGCGCAGTACGCGCACCGTTCGTGAGGAGAACTTCGTGACCACATCCCGTATCGGCGATCCGGCACCGACCGCGCCGCCGCAGTGGCGCGACCGCAAACGCCACCTTTGGCTGTTCGGGCTGGTCCCGCCCACCGCGGTCCTGCTCGCCACCGGCCTGGTGTGGCTGTTCAACCAGTTCAGCTGGCACCACGCGGCCGCCGTGTGGTGGTGGATCGGACCGCTGCTGGTCTACGTCCTGCTGCCGATCCTCGATCGGTTCTTCGGCCCGGACGGGCAGAACCCGCCCGACGAGGTGATGGAACAGCTCGAAAACGATCGCTACTACCGCTACTGCGTGTACGCCTATATTCCGTTCCAGCTGCTCAGCCTGGTGTTCGCCTGTTATCTGTGGAGCGCGTCCGATCTGTCCTGGCTGGGTGTCGACGGCGGCCTGAGCCTGGTCTCCAAGATCGGGCTGGCGCTGAGCATCGGCACCATGGGCGGTGTCGGCATCAACACCGCGCACGAACTCGGCCACAAGAAGGACGAATTGGAGCGCTGGCTGTCGAAGATCACCCTGGCGCAGACGTTCTACGGTCACTTCTACATCGAGCACAACCGGGGCCATCACGTGCGGGTGGCGACACCGGAGGATCCGGCCAGTTCGCGGTTCGGCGAATCGTTCTGGACGTTCCTGCCGCGCAGCGTGTGGGGCAGCCTGCGCTCGTCCTGGGCGCTGGAGCAGACTCGGCTGCAGCGACTGGGCAAGCGGCCGTGGACGATTCACAACGATGTGCTCAACGCCTGGCTGATGTCGGTGGTGCTGTGGGGTGCGCTGGCCGCGATCTTCGGGCCCGGGGTACTGCCCTTCCTGGTGCTGCAGGCGATCTACGGATTCTCGCTGCTGGAGACGGTCAACTATCTCGAGCACTACGGCCTGCTGCGGCAGCGCACGGCGGCCGGGCGCTACGAACGCTGCACGCCGGAGCACAGCTGGAACTCCGACCACATCGTCACCAACATCTTCCTCTACCACCTGCAGCGCCACAGCGACCATCAC
Organism: Nocardia veterana NBRC 100344; assembly: GCF_000308855.1. Classification (GTDB taxonomy): domain Bacteria; phylum Actinomycetota; class Actinomycetes; order Mycobacteriales; family Mycobacteriaceae; genus Nocardia; species Nocardia veterana. The sequence continues at coordinate 4,641 of NZ_BAGM01000088.1, forward strand.
GCCAACCCCACCCGGCGGTATCAGACCCTGCGCAGTATGGACGGCGCGCCGAATCTGCCCAGCGGTTACGCCAGCATGATCACGATCGCTTACTTTCCGCCGCTGTGGCGCCGGGTGATGGACAAGCGTGTGCTCGCGCATTACGACGGCGACATCACCCGCGTCAATATCCAGCCCGGCAAGCGTGACCGCGTCCTGGCGAAGTACGGAGTCGCGTGATGTCCCGATTCCGTTGCCCGGTCTGCGATTACGTCTACGACGAAACCGAGGGCGCACCACGCGAGGGCTTTCCGCCCGGTACGGCGTGGGCGGCGGTACCCGACGACTGGTGCTGCCCGGACTGCGGTGTCCGCGAAAAACTCGATTTCGAACCCCTCGGCCCCCTCGCCCGGAAAGGTCCCTGACATGTCCGAGTACAAGCTCTTCCGTTGTCTGCAATGCGGATTCGAATACGACGAGGCGCTCGGCTGGCCCGAGGACGGCATCGCCCCCGGCACCCGCTGGAACGACATCCCCGACGACTGGTCCTGCCCCGACTGCGGCGCCGCCAAGGCCGATTTCGAGATGGTCGAGGTCAGTCGCGCATGAGTGGACGGGTCGTCATCGTCGGCGCGGGGGTCGCGGGGGCCACGGCCGCCCGGACCCTGCGCACCGACGGCTATACCGGCGAGATCGTGCTGATCGGCGCCGAGGCTCATCTCCCCTATCGCCGGCCGATGGTCTCCAAGGAACTGCTGGCCGGCACCGCCGACGAGCGACGGTTACTGCTGGAGCCGGCGGAGTCGTGGCGCGGGCTCGGCATCGACCTGCGCCCGGACATCACCGTCGACAACATCGACGTGGAGCGCGACCGGGTGCACCTGGCCGACGGCACGTCTCTCGGTTACGACGCCCTGATCCTCGCGACCGGCGCCCGCGCGCGCACCTTGCCCGGCCCGGCGTCCGGCGCGTACACACTGCGCACGGCCGGGGATGTCGACGCGCTCCGCGCGGCGGTCGTATCGGGTGGGTCGCTGCTCGTGGTGGGCAGCGGGCTGGTGGGCTGCGAGGTCGCCGCGACGGTGCGCGGGCTGGGGGCGGCCGTGACGATCGTGCACGCCGGGGACGCTCCGCTGGAACGGGTGGCACCGGCCGTGATCGGTGCGCACTGCCGAAACCTGCACGCCGACAATGGCGTAGAGATTCACGATGCGGTGGTGCTGGACCGGATCGACGGCGACGAGGGCGATATCCGAGCCCTCGCCGCCGATGGGCGCCGGTGGAACGCCGCGGCGGTGCTCGTCGCCATCGGCGCGGAACCGGATGTCGAATTGGCACGGCGGGCGGGGCTCGCCATCGGTGACGGCATCCTCGTCGACGAGTCCGGTACCACCTCGACGCCGAACATCTTCGCCGCCGGTGACGCCGCCGCCGTCTACGATCCGGACTGCGGGGTCCACCGGCGCACCGAACAGTGGAACAGCGCGCAGGCGCAGGGTGTCGCGGTGGCGAAATCCGTCCTGGGACAACCGGTCCCATCCGACGAGGTCACCTGGGGATGGACCACCCAGTACGGCGTCACCATCCAGTTCGCCGGTCGCCCGCATCCCGACGACGAGGTCGTGGTGCGCCCGGGCGCCACACCCGACCGCATCACCGTGCTCTCCCTGCGCGCCGGTCGCCTGGCCGCTGCCGCTGCCGTCGCGAGCCCGGCCGATCTGCGAGCCGCCCGCACCCTCATCGGCGCCCGCGCTGTGCACGATCTCGCCACCTGGTCCGACGTGTCGATTCCCCTGCAGGAGCTGGTCATCGCGACCGAGCTGTCGGGCCGCCACTGACCGGCCGACCGCCGCGCCGCGAACGGCGGCGCATCACGCCGGAGGCAGGTCGCGGCCGTCATTACCTCCCCATCACACGCGAGAGCGCGTGGGAACACTGGGCTTTTTCGCCACGACATCACCAGCGACGGGACGTCGTCGTTGCCGCCCACGCCGAAGCTCCTGGTACCTTCCAGCTTTCGCACAGTTCGACCGGCGCCCGCGCCGGATCGACCGAGGGAGGTCGCGGGTATGAACACGGCGGCACGATGGCTCACCCGTGGCGGAACACCCCGGACCCGGATCGCGGTGCTGATCCTGGCTGTGGTGGCGGCGATCGGGACAGTCGTATGGGTGAACCGATCGCCGGAGCAGCCGCCGGAAGTGCCCGCCGCCGGCGGTCGGTTCCGGATTTCAACCCGGCTCGATTCTGCTCCGGTGCCGCGATGGACGTTGCGCGCCGCCGACCTGTCCGATGAACCCGGCGCGGTCCTGCTGGCGCTGCCGCAGGACCTGCACGACTACAACGGCTACGGTTCCCCGATGGACGCCGGGCCGGTGATCGTCGCGGCCACCGCGGTACCCGGCACAGCCGAGACGGGCACCGCATCCGCAGTCGGACCCGTGCAGTTGCACGGCGTCGACCCGGACACCGGAGCGGCGCGGTGGACCGTCGACGCGGGCGAGCTCCTCAGCTGTGGCGAGCGCGTCTTGGACGCGCAACTGACCTGCCACGGCTCACACCGGGTGTTGATCATCGACGCGGCCACCGGCGTGATCGCCATGGACCGCGCGACGGACTTCGAAGTGATGGACGTGGCAGTGCGCGACGGTATCGTTTCCGTCGCCGGTCGCACTGCCGACCGGATGACCGCGGTCGTCACCCGCGGAACCGTCGCCGACCCCGAGGCGACCTGGCGCCGGACGTATCCGACGCCGGTTCCCGGTGACGCGGTCAGGCCGTGGCTCGATGCGCCGTACTACTTCCGGGACGGCCACGACCGCAGCGTTCGCGTCTACGATCTGTCCACCGGCGAGCCGCTGTTCACCGCACCCGTCGGCGCCGTATTCGACGGCGGGATCATCGCTACGCAGGTGATCGACCGTGGCTGGAGCGCGGGGCGAATTACCCTTGTCGATCGCAACGGTCACCTCATCACCGAGGTCGGCAACCCCAGTTTCCTGCTCGAGTGGTACCCGACCGCGACCGCGTCGCCGCCGCCGATCCTCACCGGCGAGAGTGCCTACGACCGAACGACGGGACGAGTGCTGTGGACCAATCCACAGATCGGCCTCGACGAGCCCACGGGTCGCCGAGGCGCGGTCGAAGGAGTAGTGGATCACACGGTTATCGTCCGATCGCTCGACGGGACGGCGCTCATCGGCCTCGATCTCGCCGATGGTCACCAGGTGTGGCAGCAGTCGGCGCGGTTGGCGAATGCGGTACGCGACGGCCTCACCGACGGCCGGCACCTCGTTCTCGCGGACGGCACCACCGCGCAGGCGATCGATGCCGGCGACGGTTCGACCGTTTGGTCGATGTCGTTGCCGCCCAGTGGTGATCCCCGATTGCCCTCGACAGTGGCAGCGTTGGGTGGCCGGATGGTCGTCGTGCTCGCGGACGCGTTCACCGGATATGCTGCTGCGTGACGCGAGCCGAATAATCAGCGGATCGAGCGCACTTCCGGCTCGGTGTCCGCACCCGCGGCGGTGATCGCCTCGGCGAGCAGATTGTCCAGGTGGTACGGGTACACCGTTTCGCCGATCCGGTCGAGTTCGGCGATGTCCGCCGGCAGGCACCAGCGGTAGGCGGTGACGCAGCGGCGTTCCCAGACGGTCGGGTCGGCGGGTTTCGGTTCGAACCAGCGGACCCGGGCGACGAAGAACAGTTCCTCGGAGCGGATCAGTTCGCCGTTGAACGGAAAGACCGCGACTCGCCGCCAGATCGGACCACGCAGCAGGGTGGAGTCCAGGGCGAAGCCGGTTTCCTCCCAGACCTCCCGCACCGCGGCGGTGCGCAACGACTCCCCCGGTTCGATGCCGCCGCCGACGGTGAACCAGAACGGCGAATCCGGGGTCTGCGGGTCGTGGCCGCGCATCAGTAGCACCCGATCCTGATCGTCCAGCAACACCACCCGGGCGGAGGTGCGCACGGTGTCGACCTCGAGTCCGGTCGTGGCGGCCGGGGTCACCCGCTCGGCGATCTCGAAATAGGTGGGCAGCGGTGCGGTACCGCCCAGGTGCAACCACCGGACCGGGCGGCGGGTACGTAAGGCGAGGGTGTCGCGCACCGCGTCGTTGTGGAAACGCCGGGCGATCAGGACCCGCGCCTCGGCATCGGCGAGTTCGGCCACCAGTTGCGGGCGCAGGGTGGTGATGTCCACCGCCGACAACGCCGCGGCGAGCTGGTTCTCGGCCGTTTCGCGGTCGCTCCAGTCGGCGCGCTCGGCGCGGTCGGCCAGGGCGATCAGCCGTTTCGACTGCTCGGCCGCCGCGGACTCCGACATCGGCCCGGCCATCGAGATGGCCACCGTCCGGGCCACCACCGCCCGCCGGGCCAGCGCCGCCTCCAGCGCGTCACGGGCCTGGTCGCCGCGCACGTGCAGCCGGTCGAGCCGGTTGGCGGTCGAGTACGCCCAGACTCCGACGGCGATGATCACGGCCGCGATCAGCGCGAGGACCAGGATGGTCGTCGCGGAGAAGGTGATCATCCGGCGGTCCTCACCCGAGCGTCGCCGACGGTGACCGTCTCGTACACCCGCAGAATCTGTTCGGCCACGACCGGCCAATCGTATTCGCCGACAACCTGATCCGCCGTCCGCACCAGCTCGTCACGGCGCACGCGGTCGGTCAGCAGCTCGTCGATCGCCGCCGCCAGGGCATTGGAATCTCCCACCGGCACCAGCACTCCCGCGGTGCCGTCCCGCAGGACCCGGCGGAAGGCGTCCAATTCGCTGGCGACCACGGCGGTTCCGGCGGCCATCGCCTCCACCAGGACGATGCCGAAGCTCTCACCGCCCAGATTCGGCGCGCAGTACACGTCGGCGCTGCGCATCGCGGAGGCCTTCTCCGCGTCCGAGACCTGGCCGAGAAAACGCAGACGCCCCGCGTGCTCGCCCGCTTCCCGGCGTAACCGGTCCTCGTCGCCGCGGCCGACGATCAGGATCTCCACGTCCGGATGCCGGGCCACCAGGGCCGGCAGCGCACCGAGCAGTACCGCCATCCCCTTGCGGGGCTCGTCGTAGCGCCCGAGGAACAACACCGTCCCTCCCGCCCGCGGATAGCCGGGCAGCAGCGGGGCATTGGCGAAGGCCGGCACGTCCACGCCGTTCGGGATCTCCACGGCATCGCTGCCGAGCGCCTCCACCTGCCAGCGCCGCGCCAGCTCCGATACCGCGATCCGGCCGCTGATCTTCTCGTGATACGGCCGCAGCACGCCCTGGAAGGTCGCCAGCACCAGGGACCGGGTGGTCGAGGTGTGAAAGGTCGCCACGATCGGGCCTTCGGCCACCTTCAGCGCCAGCATCGAGATGCTCGGCGCGTTGGGTTCGTGGACGTGCAGCACCTCGAAGTCGTTGTCGGCGATCCAGCGCCGCAACCGGGTGTAGGCGGTGGGCCCGAACGAGAGCCGCGCCACCGACCCGTTGTACGGAATGGCCACCGCCTTACCGGCGGAGACCACGAACTCGGGCAGTTCGGTGTCGTCGGAGGCCGGCGCCAGCACGCTGACCTTGTGCCCCCGCTCGATGAGCACCTCGGCCAACTCCACGACATGGGACTGCACCCCGCCCGGTACGTCGAACGAATACGGGCAGACCATGCCGATTCTCATGACGCCGCGTCCTCCGCCGCTCGCTCACCGGCGAGCGCGGCCTGAACCTGCGCGATCCGCGCCCGCCGCTGCGGCGACAGATCGCTTTCCCACAGTGGCTGCAACATATGCCAATCGGCCGGATGCTCGGCGATATTGGCCGCGAACCGGTCGGCCAGCTGCTGGGTGGCATCGGCCACTCCGCGCGAAACATCCAGCGGCGCCTCGGTTTTCAATCCCCACCCCTCCCGGCCCGCGGCATCGACGGTGAACCAGGCGTGCACCGGCATCAACGCCGCACCGGTGTCGATGGCCAGTTTCGCGGCACCGGCCGGCATCCAGGTACGTTCGCCGAAGAACTCGACGGGCACGCCCTTGCCGGTCAGGTCGCGCTCGCCCATCAGGCACACCACCTTGTTGTCGCGCAACCGCTGCGCCAGCTGCCGATACGGCGGCTGTTCGCCGCCCGTCAGCGGGAACACCTCGAATCCGAGGCTTTCGCGGTAGGCGACGAAACGTTCGAACAGCGATTCCGGCTGCAGCCGCTCGGCCACCGTGGCGAAGGTGCCGTAGTGCTGCACGAGCCAGACCCCGGCCATATCCCAGTTGCCGGAGTGCGGAAGCACGAACACGACACCGCGGCCGCGGGCCAGTGCCTCGTCCAGATGTTCGCGCCCCGCCGGGGACGGCATCAGCGGCGAGTCGGCCAGCGCCGCGTGGTCGAGGGTCGGCAGCCGGAACGCCTCACGCCAGTACCGCGCGTACGAGCGCATCGAGGCGCGAATCAGCTCGTCCGGCACCTCCGGCGCCGGCACGCCCAGCACGCGGGCGAGATTGCGGCGCAATTGATTCGGTTCGCCCCCGCGACGCACGGCACGGTTGGCGCGGCGGGCCGCCCAGTCACCACCGACGTCGAACCAGCGGCGCGCGGTGCGTTCGGGCAATCCGCGCACCATCCGCCAGCCCGCCGCGTAGGCGGCATCGCTCAGCGCAGCCCTCATCTGCGTCACGCCCGTGTCCTCACTTCGCCGTATCGGTTTCGGCCTTGCTCACCGGCGCGATGACATCGCGGGCTCCGGCCGAATTCCGTACCGCCAGCACCCGCTGGAAGACGGTGACGGTGCTCAGCACCGCCAGAATGTACATCGCGACATAGACCGCGTAGATGAGCCAGTCGATGCCGAAATAGCCGCCGATTCCGGTGAATCCGGCGCCGACGAGCACGATCACCAGCCGGTCGGGCCGTTCGATGATGCCGCCGTCGGCCGACAGTCCACTGGCCTCGGCGCGCGCCTTGGCGTAGGAGATGACCTGCGAGGTCACCAGCACCACCAGGGTCGCGACGAACAGATGCCGGCTGTGTTCGTGGTACACCGACCACCAGGCCAGCGCGCCGAAGATCGCGCCGTCGGCGACGCGATCGCAGGTGGCGTCCAACACGGCGCCGTATTTGGTGCCGCCGCCGCGGGCGCGGGCCATCGCCCCGTCGAGCATGTCGAACATGACGAACAGCCAGATCACCATCGTTCCCCAGAACAGGTGATCGGTCGGGAACAGCGTCACCGCGGCCACGATCGAGGCGGTGGTGCCGATCAGCGTCATCGCGTCGGGCGTGAGCCCGGTGCGCACCAGCGCCCGGCCCAGCGGCGCGGTCGCCTTGGCGAACGTCTCCCGACCGAAGAAGCTCAGCACGCTACTCGACTTCCTGCTCGTGCCACGCCCCGGCCAGCAGGGCCCGCGTCTCCCGCAGCAACTGCGGCATCACCTTCACCCCGCCGACGACGGTGATGAAATTGGCGTCCCCGCCCCAGCGGGGAACGATGTGCTGGTGCAGGTGGTCGGCCAGCGATCCCCCGGCCACGCCGCCCAGATTGAGCCCGACGTTGAAGCCCTCGGGCCGCGACACCTTCTTCATCACCCGGATCGCGCGCTGGGTGAAGGCCATCAGCTCGGCGCTCTCCTCGGGGGTCAGATCCTCGAGGTCGGCCACCCGGCGATAGGGCACGACCATCATGTGCCCGGGGTTGTAGGGGTAGAGGTTGAGCACCGCGAACACCCATTCGCCGCGGGCGATGACCAGGCCGTCCTCATCCGACATCTTCGGGATCTCGGTGAACGGATGCTTCAGCCCCGCCGACGTCTTCTCCTCGGGGTCGGCCTGGGCGGCGCGACTGTCACGGTCGGCCACCGCACCGGTGATGTAGGACATCCGGTACGGGGTCCACAACCGCTGCAACCGGTCCGGGTCACCCGCGCCCGTATCGACGATCCGCCCCGGATCCTGTTGTGTCACAGCCTCGTCCACCATGCCCTCACTCATACCCCACCGGCCCGGACCTCGAATCCCTCGGCCGTCGGCGAGGCGTTGTCCCGCCGCGCGATCCAGTCGACGATCGTCGCCACCGCATCGGCCACCGGCACGCCGTTGACCCGGGTGCCGTCGCGGAATCGGAAGCTGACCGCGCCGGCGTTCACATCGCGCTCGCCGGCCAGCAGCATGAACGGCACCTTCTGCGCGGTGTGATTGAAGATCTTCTTCTGCATCCGGTCGTCGCTGCGATCGACCTCGGCCCGCACCCCGTGCGCGCGCAGGTCCTCCACCACGGTGTCCAGATGTTCGGCGAAGGCGTCGGCGACCGGGATACCGACCACCTGCACCGGCGCCAGCCAGGCCGGGAACGCGCCCGCGTAGTGCTCGGTGAGCACGCCGAAGAATCGCTCGATGGACCCGAACAGGGCGCGGTGGATCATCACCGGGCGCTGCTTGCTGCCGTCGGAGGCGGTGTATTCCAGGCCGAAGCGCTCGGGCAGGTTGAAGTCGAGCTGAATGGTCGACATCTGCCAGGTACGGCCGAGTGCGTCCTTGGCCTGCACGGAGATCTTCGGGCCGTAGAACGCGGCGCCGCCCGGATCCGGGACCAGATCCAGGCCCGAATCGGTGGCCACCTTGCGCAGGGTGTCGGTGGCCTCCTCCCACAGTTCGTCGGAGCCCACGAACTTCTGCGGATCCTTGGTCGACAATTCCAGGTAGAAATCGTCGAGGCCGTAATCGCGCAGCAGGCTCAGCACGAATTGCAGCGTCGAGGTCAGCTCGGCGTGCATCTGCTCTTTGGTGCAGTAGATGTGCGCGTCGTCCTGGGTCATGCCACGCACCCGGGTCAGCCCGTGGACGACGCCGGACTTCTCGTAGCGATACACCGACCCGAATTCGAACAGCCGCAGCGGCAGCTCCCGATACGACCGGCCACGCGAGCGGAAGATCAGGTTGTGCATCGGGCAGTTCATCGGCTTGACGTAGTAGTCCTGGCCGGGTTTACGCACGGTGCCGTCGTCGTTGTATTCGGCGTCCAGATGCATGGCCGGGAACATGCCCTCGCGGTACCAATCCAGATGTCCGGAGACCTCGAACAGATGCCCCTTGGTGATATGCGGGGTGTTGACGAATTCGTAGCCTGCGGCGATGTGACGGCGACGGGAGTAGTCCTCGAGCTCCTTGCGGATGATGCCGCCCTTGGGATGGAACACCGGCAGGCCCGAGCCCAGTTCGTCCGGGAACGAGAACAGGTCCAGTTCCAGCCCGAGTTTGCGGTGATCGCGCTTCTCGGCCTCCTCCAGGACGTGCAGATAGTTCTCCAGCGCCTCGGCCGACTCCCACGCGGTGCCGTAGATGCGCTGCAGGTCCTCACGGTTCTGATCACCGCGCCAGTAGGCCGCCGAGGAGCGGGTCAGCTTGAACGCGGGAATGAACTTGGTGGTGGGAATGTGCGGTCCGCGGCACAGATCGCCCCACACCTTCTCACCGGTGCGCGGGTCGAGATTGTCGTAGATGGTCAGCTCTTTACCGCCGACTTCCATGACCTCCGGATCGTCGATGCCCGATTTATCGGAGATCAGTTCGAGTTTGAACGGCTCCTTGGCCAGTTCCACCCGGGCCTCGTCGACCTCGACCACCCGGCGCGAAAACCGTTGCGCGCCTTTGATGATCTTCTTCATCCGGGATTCGAGCCTGGTCAGGTCCTCCGGGGTGAAGGGCCGCTCGACCTGGAAGTCGTAGTAGAAGCCGTCCTTGATCGGCGGGCCGATGCCGAGTTTGGCCTCGGGGAATTCCTGCTGCACCGCCTGTGCCAGCACGTGGGCGGCCGAATGCCGGATCACACTGCGGCCGTCCTCGGAGTCGGCGGTGACGGCCTCGACCTCGACGTCGGTGTCGGGCACCCAGGACAGGTCCCGGAGATTGCCCTCCGGATCGCGCACCACGACGACGGTTTCCGGGCCCTTGGTGGCCAGACCCGCTTCGCGCACCGCGGCGCCCGCCGTCGTCCCGGCCGGCACCCGGACGAGGGCGGCGGGGGTGGTGCGGGCTGAGGTGGTCACGGCTGCGCTCTCCTTAACGATGTCGGCATATCTCGTCGCGGACGGGCGCCCGCGGCGTTGTCGTGCGGGCGGGGCGCCCGCGGGGTGCGGGCCGGGCCCGCGAACTGGAGCAGCACTCCAGGCCGGTTGACGCCAATCCCACCGGCGCGACCAATGCTATCGGGACAGTACCGTCCGTGCGCCGATGGACCGGCCGCCACGGCCCGCACCGAGTCCGGATTCGGCCGCGCCGGTCCGTGCGGACCCGGACTCAGCCACGCCGTGCCAGTTCCGTGAGCAACCGCTCGCGCTCGGCGCTGGGACGTTTGGGGCAGCTGGTGCACATCTGACAGCCGGACACCTCGAACACCAGACAGCAGGAGATGCGGCGGACGAAGGTGCGGGCCTCGACCTCGACGAAGCGCGGCTGCGGCAGCCGCGCGCCGATCTGGGCCGCCAGTCGCGCGCCGGCCTCGGCGGCACCGGCGTCGATGGCGCGGTTGCCGATCGCGTCGGCCACGATCGCCCACAGCGCCGGCCGGCCCGCGCCGGTGACCTGTGCCACCACCGGGATGACGCGCCGCAGCGACTCCCCGAGTGCCGCCCCGGCGGAGGTGCCGGATTCCGGCTCGGCGGAACCGATGATCCGTTCGATACCGCCGTCCGGGCGCATTTCGCAGTGGATGCGTTCCAGGGCGAAATCCGGCGCAGGGGCGCCGGTGGCGTAGGCCGTGGTGATCGGATCGACGAGTGCCGAGGCGGCCATACACCACCACAGCGTGCCGGATACCCGGGAATCGCTTGTGCCCCAGGAGATTCCCATATCCGCAATCCGCTCGGACAGCCAGGCGGGCTCGGTGAGTTTCGTACCCGCCACCCGGGCGGGCGCCCCCGGCGCCACGGACTGCGCGACCATCTTCATCCGACTCCGATCCACGTCGATCCAGCGATTGCCTCACATCCACCATGGCACGGCCGCGCGAGCCGGAGCGGTCTGTGGGCGCGGGGCCCCGGGACCCCGGCCAGGAGGGCGACGGTGGTGCGTGGACAAGGGTATCGGCGCCGGGTGCGCGACGGTTCAGGCGCGCCGCGACCGGCGGTGATCGCCGGCCCGGCACGGACGGGTGCGCGAGTTCGGCTGTCGGGCCGCCGAACTCGCGCACCCTCGCCCGGGTCAGGCGTGGGTCCGGTCCCGGGCGGGTATTCCGGGTCGCTCGGCATCGGTGATTTCGGCGATGCCGGTCGCGGTGACCTCGAGTACCCGTGCGGTGGCGATATCGAAGAACAGGCCCGAAAGCGCAACACCGCGCTCGTCCATCGCCCGGGCCACCACCGGGTGATCGCGCAGCGTTTCCAGCTGCACCGCGACATTGACCATGCTCAACTGGTCGGCCGGGCCGTAGCCGGCGGCGGCCGCCGCGGCGGCCACGGGGTGTCCGGCACGGTAGCGCTGCACACTCGGCGCGGCGTGGGCCAGCCAGTCGTCGATATCGGGGCCGGCGGACCCGTCCGACAGCAGCGCATTCATCGCGCCGCAGCCGGAATGGCCGCACACCACCACATTTCGCACCGACAGGTTCTCCAGCGCGAAGCTCAGCGCGGCGTCCACCGACACATCGGTCCCGCGCGCCGGCACCAGATTGCCGATATTGCGGACGGTGAACAGATCCCCCGGACCGCTGTTGGTGATGACGTTCGGCACGATCCGGGAATCGGCACAGGTCAGGAAGAACGAATCCGGATCCTGACCGTCGCGCAGCTCGTCCAGATGCGGTCGCATCACGTGCGCGTGGCTGCGGTGATACGCGGCGACCCCGGCGGCCACCGGATTCCCGCCCTCGGACCGCCACGGACCGAGCACCTCGTCGAGCAGCCCGCGGGCCCGGCCGCGCCGGGGCGGCCGCTCCGCGGCCTCGGCCATGCGCGCGGTGCCGATCTCCACGAATTCGACCGTGCCGCCGGTACTCTCGTGCTGTCGTGCCCACGAATGGATGGCGTCGTAGGCGGAATGGTCGAGGAAGTCGACCGTCAGCTCGACCAGCACATCGGTACCGGCGGGCACGGTCGCCAGCTGCCCGGTCAGCTTCGGCAGCGCGAGGAAGGTGCAGGTGCCGTCGACGCTCACCAACCACCGATCGGCGCCGGCCACCGGCCCCGCGTCGACCGACACGCGCACCACCCGCCACAGCAGCAGGGCGAAGGCGACGACCAAACCGATCAGCACACCCTCGAGCAGGTTCAGGAACACCACCGACGCAATGGTGACCGCGTAGATCACGAGTTCACCGGTCCGGTGCGCGACGCGGATGTGAGCCAGCTTGACCAGCTGGATGCCGATCATCACCAGCAGACCGGCCAGCGCCGATTTCGGGATCTGTTCGACCACGCCCACCAGGGCGATCGAGAACAGCAGCACCCATACCCCGTGCAGCAGCGCCGAGGCGCGGCTGCGCGCACCGGCGGTGACGTTGGTGGCGCTGCGCACGATCACACCGGTGACCGGCAAACCGCCGATCATGCCCGAGGTGACGTTGGCCGCGCCCTGTGCCATGAGCTCGCGGTCGAAGTTGGTGCGCGGACCGTTGTGCATCTTGTCCACCGCAACGGCCGACAGCAGGCTTTCCACACTGGCGATCAGGGCCACGGTCAGCACGGCCAGCGCCACGCCGCTCCAGTCGCCGCTGGGCATATCCGGCAGGCCGATGGCATCGAAGAGCGAGCCGCTCATGGTGATGCGGGCCGGATCGCCGGGCAGGACCAGTGACAACCCGGTGGCGATGACGATCGCGACCAGCGGGCCGGGTACCACCCGGATCTTGGCCGGAACGTAGCGCCAGCCGAGCATGATCGCGATGACCAGACCGCCGATCACGACGTCGATACCGCTGAGGTGCAGGAGCTGATCGGGTAGTTGGGTGACGTTCTGCCACGCCGAGCTCTGCGACGAGCCGCCGAGCAGGACATGCACCTGCTGCAAGGCGATGGTGATACCGATTCCGGCGAGCATGGCGTGCACCACGACCGGTGCGATGGCGAGCGCCGCGCGGGCGATGCGGCTGAGACCGAAGACGATTTGGAGAAGTCCGGCGCCGACGGTGATGAAACAGGTTGTCTTCCAGCCGAATTGGTTGATGGTTTCGGCCATGACCACGGTCAGCCCGGCAGCCGGGCCACTGACCTGTAAGACAGAACCCCCCAGAGATCCCACCACGATCCCGCCGACAGCGGCGGCGATGAGTCCGGCGGCGACGGGAGCGCCGGTGGCGACTGCGATACCGATCGACAGTGGCAGTGCGACGAGGAATACGACGATGGACGCGGGTAGATCGTGACGGAGGACCGAATTCATCCGGTCCGACCAGTTGGGCCCCGGTGGGGCCGAGGGTCTGGGCGTCGAGACGGTGTCGGTGGACATAGCGCTCCTTCACCGGGGCACGAGGGGGCTCCGGTCGGTCGAACATGCTCTCCAGGCGTCGAATTCAGCTGCGAGACTTCGTTGTCCAGCAGTGAGCCGGAAGCGAGGGCAACTTTAATAGTAAAGACTAAGCAAAGCCTTAGAAAAGGTTCTTTAGCCTCGCACACTTTCCCGGTGCGATGTGACCGCCCTCACGGCGCCTGGTCTCGACCTGCGGCGGAGCCGGATACCCACCATCTCACCGCACCCGGCTCCACCCCTCGGTTACCAGCGATGGGAATCCCTCACGACACCGGCACCGGGACCGGATGCCGCACGTCGTCGATCTCGGCGATCCCGTCCGGGGTGATCCGCAGGACGCGGGCGGTGGCGATGTCGAAGAACAGACCGGACAGCACCAGGCCGCGCTCCTCGACGCCGCGCCGCACGACCGGATGGCCGGCCAACGTCTCGATCTGCACCGCGACGTTCACCATGCCCAGCTGATCGACCTCGCCGTATCCGGCCGCCGCGGCCGCCGCCCCCACCGGATGCCCGGCCCGGAACCGGTCCAGGGCGGGCCGGCCGTGCGCGAGCCAGTCGTCGAGCCCGGAGCCGGTGTGCAGGCCGTGGCACAGCGCATCCATGGCGCCGCATCCGGAGTGACCGCAGACCACGATCGAACGCACATCGAGTTTGTCCAGCGCGTAGATCAGCGCCGCTTCCACCGAGGTGTCACGACCGTCGGCCGGGATCAGATTGCCGATATTGCGCACGGTGAACAGATCACCCGGCCCGCTGTTGGTGATCACATTCGGCACGATCCGCGAATCCGCGCAGGTGACGAACAGCGACTCCGGATCCTGTGTGTGCCGCAGCTCGTCCAGATGCGGCCGCATCATATGCGCGTGCCCGCGGTGGTAGGCGGCGATGCCGGCCGCGATCCGGTCCGCGGGCGTGGTGCGCCGCCACGGTCCGAGAATGTCGTCGAGCAGATGCCGAGCATGTCCGCGGGCCGGCGGCCCCGCGGTGAGATCGGCGATCCGGACCGCGCCGAGTTCGACGAATTGCACCGTCCCGCCCAGGCTTTCGTGCCGCTGCGCCCACTCGTGCAACGCGTCGGAGGCGGCGTGGTCGATGAAGTCGACCATCATCTCCACGGTCACCGGCGCCCCGGCGGGAATCTTGGCCAGCTGAGCGGTCAACCGCGGCAGGGCCAGGAAGGTGGCCGATCCGTCGACGGTCACCAGCCAGCGGCCCTCGTCGCCGACCGGGGCCGCGACGATCACCACCCGCACCACCCGCCACATCAGCAGCGTGAAGGAGAGCGCCAGGCCGATCAGCATGCCGAGCAACAGATTCGCGAAGATGACCACGAGAACCGTTGCGGCGTAGACGATCAGGTCTCCGGCGCGACGAGCGAGCCGGATATGAGCGAGTTTCACCAGGCCGATGCCGATCACGATGAGCAACCCGGCCAGTGCGGCCTTGGGAATCTGGCGCACCACCTCGACCAGGGCCACCGAGAACACCAGCACCCACACGCCGCTGAGCATCGTGGACGCCTTGGTCCGCGCTCCGGCCTTGGCATTGGTGATACTGCGGACGATGACGGCGGCCACGGGGAGACCGCCGATCAGTCCGGAGGTCATATTCGCCACGCCCTGTCCGAGCAGCTCGCGATCGAGGTCGGTGCGATATTCCGGACGGAGCCGGTCGACGGCGACCGCCGACAGCAGCGTCTCCACACTGGCGATGAGGGCGATGGTCATCGCCGTCAGGACGACCGCACCCCACCGGCCGTGCGGCAGTTGCGGAAGCGACATGGCGTCGAACAGCGAGCCGTGCAGGGTGATGCGTTCGACGCTGGTCGGCACCACCATCGCCAGCGCCGTCGCCACCACCACCGCGGCCAGCGGCGCCGGCACCGACCGGAGCCGGCCCGGTAGATAGCGCCAGCCCAGCATGATCGCGATCACCACCACACCGACCAGGGCGTCGCCGCCGTGACCGACGGTCACCTGATGGGGTAGCTCGACGATGCTCTCCCAGGACGAGCTCAGCGTCTGCCCGCCGAGCAGGACGTGCAGCTGCTGCAGCGCGATGACGATGCCGATACCGGCGAGCATCCCGTGCACCACCACCGGAGCGATCGCCAGCGCGGCGCGCGCGATCCGGCTCAGCCCGAATGCCACTTGCAGCGCGCCGGCCAGCACGGTGATGAAACAGGTTGTCGCCCAGCCGAATTGCTGGATCGACTCGGCGACCACGACGGTGAGGCTCGCGGTGGGACCGCTGACCTGCAATACCGAACCGCCGCACGAGCCGGCGACCAATCCACCGACGACGGCGGCGATCAAGCCGGCGGCGACCGGTGCGCCCATAGCCACCGCCACGCCGATCGACAGAGGTAGGGCGACCAGAAATACCACCACGGAGGCGGGTAGATCGTGTCGGAGTACAGCCGATGGACCCCGGGGCGACGTCCGTCGAGCCGAGTCGGTGTCGGTGGACATATTTCTCCTTCGCCGAACCGGCGTCCGGTTCGGTTCATCGGTGGAACATGTTCTGGCATCGAGAGCGGGCGGGCGAAGCTGATGACGCGAGAAGCGTTGCTACTGCGGTCGATCCGGGCACGCGACCCCCACAGCGAAGCAACGCTACTGATAGTAAAGACAACGCAAAGCGGTTGGAAAGTGTTTTCTTCGGAAAAGTCGGCACCGCGACCAAATTGTGATCTATATCACAACCAGTAGCAGCGCAAGCCATCTCCGGAGATGTGCGGAACGAACCCTCCCCGGCGAAAGCGGCTGCGGCAGAAATGTTCTGGACCAACCGCAGTCAAGCCTACCGCACTCTCCGTACTGGTCAGTTGTACGAATCAGCTATCACTCAGACCGGGAAAGTGACCTGCGCGGCGCTACGCCGGCCACCGGACCCTCGGGCCCCTTCCGGCGCTCGATCGGTAAATCTCTTGCCCCGCACGGTTTTCGACGCGCACTGGACCACCGAACCGATCATGAGGACAGTGGAGACGACGGGCGATCCCGATCGAGACGAGGAGGCGCGATGGAGATCGCGGTACTGGGCATGGGACGAATGGGGCGGGCCGTGGCCGGACGTCTGCTCGACGGCGGGCACGGGCTGACGGTGTGGAATCGGACACCAGGCAGAACCGCGGACCTGGTCGCCGGGGGCGCCGTCGAGGCCGGGTCGGTGGCCGAGGCGGTCGACGGCGTCGACGCGGTGATCACGATGCTGGCCGACGATCGCGCGGTCACCGCGGTCGCCTTCGGGGAATTGCAAGCCTCGATCGACACGACGACGCCCTACATCGATTGTTCGACGGTCTCGCCCGCACTCGGCGCCGCACTGGCGGACGCGTTCCCGGGCCGGTTCGTGGCGGCCCCGATCGTCGGTGCGCCCGCGGCCGTGAGCGCGGGCACAGCGATGATGCTGGCCGGTGGCGACGCCGGCCTGCTCGACCGCCTCGCACCCCTGCTCGGCACAGTGTCGGAACGCATTCGCCACTACGAGTCGGCCGAGCGCGCCCTCACCGCCAAACTGACCACCAACTTCCTGCTGCTCGCCGGGGTGGCCGCGCTGGCCGAGGCGTTCACGATCGGCCGGCGCGGCGGGCTGAACGACGACCAGCTGCGTGAACTGCTCGCCGAGGCGCCGGTCGTGCCCGCAGCGCTGGCCAATCGGTTCGAAGCCGTACTCACCGGCTCGCCGGAAGGGTGGTGGACGACCGTACTCGGTGCGAAGGATGCCGGCCTGGCCTTCGATATCGCGGCGGCAGCGGGTTCCGAGCTGCCGCTGGCCGAGCTGCTGCGAGATCGATACGAGGCCGCCGCGAAGGCCGCGCCGGAGGCCGACATCTCGGCGCTCGCGAGGCTGTATCGCGACCTCGGAGATCCGGCACCGGCGACGTCCGCCGGAGAGAGCCCCGCAGCGCGGTCGGACCACGACAACGCCTCCGGGTAGCCGCCACCCCGGACCGGGTCATCGCTACCGCGTGACGCAGCCCATAGGAAAAATGATTGTGCACAACTTAGTTGCGTCATAGATTATTGCTCATGACCGATCCGCTCGCATTGGACCAGCAGCTGTGTTTTCCGCTGTACGCCGCGTCCCGCGCGATGACGGCCCGGTACCGGCCGCACCTGGAGGCCCTGGGGCTGACATACCCGCAATACCTGGTCATGCTCGCGCTCTGGGAGCGAGACGGGCGCGGCGTCGGTGAACTCTGCGATGCGCTGGCACTGGACTCCGGCACGCTCTCCCCGCTGCTCAAGCGCTTGCAGGCCGCCGGACTGGTCGAACGGTGTCGAACCCCCGAGGACGAGCGCCGGGTCGAGATCCGGCTCACCGAAGCGGGCCGCGCACTTCGCGCCCGAGCGTGCGACATCCCCGCCCGGATGGCCGAGGCCACCGGGATGTCGACGGCCGAGCTCGAAGCCCTGCGCGACACGCTGATCCGCATGGCGGCGGCACTCGGCTCCCACCCGAACCCGGATGCCGATCATGCATCCACCGAGAGAAAGCGATAACCGAGATGGCGATCCTCTACACCGCGGAAGCCCTGGCCACCGGCGACGGCCGCAACGGTCACGCCCGCACCACCGACGGCAAGCTCGACCTCACCCTGGCGACGCCGCCGGAAATGGGCGGCAGCGGCGCCGGCACCAATCCGGAGCAGCTGTTCGCCGCCGGCTACGCGGCCTGTTTCCACTCGGCCCTGCGGCTGGTCGCCAAGCAGGCCGGCGCCGACGTCAGCGATTCCGCGGTCGGCGCGAAGGTCGGCATCGGCCCCAACGACGCCGGGGGCTTCGGTCTGGAGGTCACCCTCGAGATCTCCCTGCCGCACCTCACCCGGGACGAGGCCCAGGCTCTCGCCGACAAGGCGCACCAGGTGTGCCCGTACTCCAACGCGACACGCGGCAACATCGACGTCCACGTGCTCGTCGCGGACGACTGATCACCGCGGACCGATTCAGCCGCGCTGCCACCACCGTTTCGCCGAGGCCGGCTCGGAGTGGCCACCGCACCACTGGTCGGCCGGAACCCCGGCGCGCACCTCGTCGATGTGCGCGCCGCATCCGGACCAGGTGGTCTTACCGCAGATCGTGCAGGTGGTCGGGACGCACATGTCAT
>NZ_BAGM01000087.1 GCF_000308855.1 Nocardia veterana NBRC 100344
CCGCCCGGCGGCCGCTGGCCGCCACCACGTCCCACATATCCAGGTGCGCCGGCCGCGGCCTGGCCACGCACGCCGACCGCCTTGGTTCCGACCGCTCCGAGCGCGGCCGCCCCGAGCAGCACACCACCGGTGGCGGCCAGACCGGAGCCGCCACTGCCGACGATCGCCACCGCCGGGGTGACCAGCCGCATCAGCGCGGGCAGGACGAAGGCCACACTGCACAGCAGCACGATCGCGACCAGCATCCGCTGCGCCTGATCGGCATCCGGCAGACCCGAGGTGGGCGTGGTCTGATTGGTGT
Organism: Nocardia veterana NBRC 100344; assembly: GCF_000308855.1. Classification (GTDB taxonomy): domain Bacteria; phylum Actinomycetota; class Actinomycetes; order Mycobacteriales; family Mycobacteriaceae; genus Nocardia; species Nocardia veterana. The sequence goes on from NZ_BAGM01000087.1 coordinate 302, forward strand.
CACCGGCGGTGACGAAGGCGATCATGTAGACGATCGCCGCCACCGGCTTCCACAGCATGAACGCGATGATCCACCCGATCAGCTTCGGGTAGGCCTGGCGGCCGGTGCTGGTGCCCGAGGCCGCCGCCGCGAGCGGCAGCACACCCGCCGCCACCACCAGCAATCCCTGCCGGACGATGGCGAGCACGATCTGCGCCAGCGCGCCGAGCAGCCCCACGATCGCGATGATCAGCACCAGACCCGGCGAAAACGCCTGCAGTTTGGAGGTTTTCACCATCAACTCGGCGAGGCTGCGGGCGTTGCCGTTGGTGGCGTCCTCGATCACCCACTGCGAGAAGCGATCCGAGGCCTGAGTACCGGCCACGATCACCGCACCGAGCATCCAGGAACTGAACACCACGCGGGCGAACATGCGGAAGGATTCGGCCGCCTCACTCAGGGCGGCGCCGCGTCTGGCCTCCGCGAGTCTGGCCCCGGACAGGATCACCGACACGATCAGCAGCAGGATCTGCGCCTGATAGGTGTAGTCGTTGATCTTCTGGAACAACGCGCCCCCGTCGCTGATGCGATCGTTGGGCACCTTCATCCAGAAGGTGAGCGCCAGGATCAGCGCCTCGCCCAGACCGTTCATCAACGAGTCCACCACCTTGCCGAAGGTGGAATCCCAGGCCTTGTCCTTCACCGCGGTCGCGGCGTCACCGGGATGGGTGGCGGCGTTACCGGCCTTGCACGCCGCGGAGGCGGCATCGCCGAGCGATACCCCGGGCAGGCCCAGACCGTCGAGATCGTCGTGAATCTCGTTGCAGGTCTGGTCGAATCCGTAGGTCTGCCCGTAGGCCACCGTCGGGGTCGCGATCATGACGGTGAACACGACCGCGAGGATCGTGACGATGCGCCTCACCATGAGATCCACTCCTCGATGCGTCGCAGGGAATCGATCCGGACCATCGGCTGACTCTCGTGCCTTTCTCGCCATTGCGGTGTTCACCATCGGGTCCACCCCTGCAGGGTGTCGACGTATTGGCTCTGCGTGGCTCTGGTATCGGTCGGTTTGAGCCGCCAATCCCCGTTGTCCCAGACCATGATCAGCCGGATCGCGGCCCACACCGGTTTGCCGTCGTTGACCGGACCGCGGGCGGCCAGCCGGACGATCGCCATATCGTCGGCGTAGTTCTCGATCTGGAACGCATCCGGCGCGACCAGGTACTTGGTGATCCGGTCCGGCTGCTGCTCGGGCAGTTTGCCGTCCTCGCGCGCCTTGTCGTACGCCGCGATCTGCTGGGCCGTGACCCGCACCTGGCGGACGTACAGGTCGCGGTCACCGGGACGCGCGTTGAGCCGGTAGGTGATCTGCGCCGCCGCCAATGCCGCCCCCTGCGGTGTGTGGGAATACCCTACGGCCAAACCGTTTTCGTCGATCCGAGCGGGACCGTCGCTGGTGGAGAACGGCACCGAGGCGCCGTACACACGCTGCCAGCCCCGCGGTTCGGTGGTACCGGCCGGCGCGGCGGTCAGCCAGTCCGGATCGGAAGGACTGTGTTCCTGCGCCGGATTCTGTGGCAGCGGTTGTCCCGCGGGATTGTTCGGAATGTCGACCCGCCGGCCGAACAGATCCGTATCGGGCGCGGCGAAGCCGGTCGCGCCCGAACCGGCCGCCGGGGACGGTGCGGTATCGGCCTGCCGGGCGTCGGAGGACGAGCTGTCGCGGCCGACGTAGACGAAGACTCCGACGATCACGATCAAGGCGATGACGGCGGCGGAGGCGATCACGCCGAACGAGATACCGCCGCGCTCGTCGTAGGTGTCCTTGCCGCTCATTCCGTCACCTCCTGTCTCGAGTCGTCGTCGAAAGTTGTTGTCGCCGTGGTGGGGTCGGCCCGTATCTGAAGAACTGTCACCGGCTCACGCGGGCAGGAAGGTCAATGCGATCGCACTCGCCGAACTGGCGACGATCGCGCCGATCAGGCTCATCACGATGCCGTGCGAGGCGTCGTTGACGGCCATGTCGTCGCGCATCGCCGACCACAGCCGGCCCGCGGAGATGATCATCCAGGCCAGGCACAGCAGCAGCACGCACCACAGTAACCAGTTGATCAGCTGCATGATCGGGGCGATCACGTCCGCGGGCATCTGCTTGTAGGCCAGCACGATCGCGGCGCCCCTCACGATCCGATGACTGCGTTCATGATCGTGCCGGCACTGGTGGCGACGATGCCGCCGATCATGGCGCCGGCCACCATCTTCGGCGATTCCAGACCACCACCGGTCCACTTCTCCCAGGCGAAGCGACCGCCGGCGTAGGTGATGCCCAGGATGCCCGACAGCAGCACGAACCAGGTGAAGTAGCGGACCAGCTTCATCAACTTGTCGGCGGCCGGCGGTGTCTCGGGTGTCGGATTCCCGACCTGAGCGAGAACAACGCCGTACGTCTCGTGTACAGCGGCCAGGATGGTACTCATCGAGCGTCCTTCTCAATAGGTGATCGGAATACAAAGCCGGGTACCGGAGGTACACCGTCGGATACAACCGTCAGCGTGGTCATGGCAGCTCGTCCTTCGGCTGCGAACCGGCGCTGACCGTTTCCCGCACCAGGTCGACGATGCTCATCCCCAGCGCGTCCACCTCGTGCGGAACCTCTTGCAGCGGATCGAGTTTGCGCTTGCGCTGCTGTGGCGGCGGATCGCTCGGCGACCACACCGGCAGCTGATCGGGTTCGACCAGCGTCCATTCCTCGATCCAGGGCATCTGCCACACCTGCCCGGCCAGGGCGCCGACCACATCGCGGTAGCGCCGGATCTCGGCCGGTATCCGGCCGGGGCGGGCGGCGACGGTGATCAGCCCCAGCACCTCGCTCGGGCCGGCCAACCCGGCACGGTGCTGGCGCAACAGATCGTGGGCGCGGGCGAGACCCGCGATGGTCTCGCGAGCGACCAGCACCACGAAGGGTGATTCCCGTTCGAACACACCGGGCCAACGCCGGTGCGAATCCGCCGCAGGCGCAAGCACATGCGCGAGGGTACTGGCTCCGGCGCCACCGTGCACGCCCAGCAACCACACCAGCGGCGCCCGTCCGGCGCCCGGAACCGGGCGGTCCCAGATGGGCGCGCGGCGAGACTCCGCCGGGGCGACAACGCCTGCCGCAGGCGGGTTTTCGGATGAGCGAGGTTCCTTCATGGCCGCGGTCATGATGCCATCCCACTCAGCAGCCGCCGGTAGGCCCTCCGCGTTTCGGCGTCGAGTGCGTTGTGGCGCACCAGTTCTCCACGGGCGAGATGAGTGTCGTAGGGGATCTCGCGGATGTCGCGCACCCAGCCCGTCAGATGTTCGCGCAGATGGTCGGCCACCCGAGAGTCGTTGCCGGGCAATTGATGTGAGACCACGATCGTGGTATCGCCCACGATACCGCCGCCCTGCCCCTCGGTGTGGCCGTCGAATTCGTCGTCGAGCCACTCCAGAGTGACCCGCAACCGGTTGGCCGCGTCGGCGCGAGCCGGAATCGACAGCACCAGAGCGACTTCCGCGTCCTCGAGCAGCGGGCGCAGCTGCCGGGCCGCGATCGGACTGCCGCCGTCGTAGACGGGTGTGTATCCGGCCTCGGCCACCGCCCGCGCCACCGTCAGGTAGGTGGCCCGGCGACGCAGCGGCGAGGCGTCGCGCCACAGCAGGCCGATTCCGGAGCTGGCCTGCGACAGACACTCCTTCAACGGCGCGGGTTCGTCGTCACCGCGGCCGTAGAGCCACTGTTGCAGGCTGATCGGACTCAGATGCTCGTCGGCGCCGCGCAGGGCCAGATCGCTACCGGCGGCCGTGGCGTCCACGGCCACCGTCGCCGTTTCGGCACCCAGCTCGCCCGCGAGACCCAGTGCCGTGGTGGTGGTTCCGGCCCCACCGCAACCACCGACGACGAGAATCGGCCGCGGCAACGTGCCGCCCGCACCGTCGTCGCGCCGTCCCTTGCGTAACCGGACCACCGGCGCCCGTCCACGCGGTCGCGAGCTCGACGCGACGTCCGAATCGGGCGTCTCGTCGAGCCATCGGCTCCAGTCCTGTCCCATCGTCTCAGCTCTCCTCTTACCCGGCCGTGATGCCCGTGATCAGGGTGCGGCCGCCGACCACCGCGGTGGTCACCAACTGCTTGTCGTACGTGGCGGGGGCCGCGCCCGGCCGCCGTTCGGTCACCTCCACCGAATACCTGTTGTCGCTCAACGTGACCACCCGCACGCAATATTCGGTGCCCACCGGAACCGAGGCGATGCCGCGCTGGATGACCGGCGCCGGCGAGACGGCGGCATCGGGGGCGACCACCTCACGGGCCCGCTCGGCCGAGCGCTCGACGTAGAAGGCGTGCTGGAACCACATGATCGCATCGGGCCCGGAATCGGTACCGCCGACTTCGGCGCCCCGGACGACCCGGGCGCTGCGCTCCGTGGGGCAGTGGGCCGCGATCCGGGCCGGCAGGCCGGAACCGGCATCACCGGACGAGGTGAGCCGCAGTATCGGCGAATCGTCACTCGCGACGGGACGCATGGGCAGCGGGGCCGACGACCGTTCGGTGTGATCGCCCGAGCGCAACACGTACAGCGCGAATCCGCCGGCCACAGCCAGCAATAGCACAGCAATCGCGAGCACGAGGGCGACACGGAGCGGACTCGGGCGCACATAATCCCGCAGGGCGGGCGACGCCGCACCGGGCGCCCGCCGGATGATCCGCTGCGCATCGATGCCCTCGGCCGGGCCGGCGCCGCGCCGGGACGGCACGATCCACTCGGTGTCGTCGATGTCGTCCGGGTCGCCGTCCGGGGCGTCGATCCCGCGCGCCACCGTGTTCTCGGGTTCTCCGGATCCCTCCGCATCGTCGTCGGCGCGCGCCGACCGAGAGCGCCGCCGACTCCGAGAGCGACCGTCCTCGGTGTCCGTATCCCACGGCAGCCGGACGACCTCGCCGGTGGCCGCCGGATAGTCGTCGTCGGGGCCGGGTGCGTGGTTGCCCACCCAGTCCGTCCAGCCGCCCACGAATTCGCTGCGCCGCGAGGCCGGTTCATCGGCGAACGGAATGTCGAACGGTTCGGGTTCGATGTCGCGGATGTAGTGCGGATAGCGCGCCGCTCCAGGGTCGGCCTCGTCGTCGACGGCGTCGGATTCGCCGGGATCGGCGGCGGGCACGGCGTGTTCGGGTTCCAGCGCCGGGAACCATCGTTGGGCTTGTTTGTACGGCTTCAACATTCCCTCATCCCCGCGGAGCCGGGCACGTCGTGCAGCATCGTCGGACCCTCTCGGCGATCAGTTCGTGGAGAACGGGTAGTTGTTGGCAGCGGTACCAGCGCGGGACGTCGCCCACGGCACACCACCGGGTGCGGCGTCACCGAGGCCCTTCCCGAACGGAAATTGTCCCGTACCCGACGAATTCGGCGAACTCGACGCGCCGGGTGAGGTCGCCGAGATTCCGGCGATACCGCTGCCCCGCAGGTCAGATGGCATGACGCGGCGTTCCGAGAGGAGCGGAAGGCCGGTGCGGCGGACGGCGGATACGCGTGATCCGCGGCGGAGACCCGACGCGACCGGTACGGTCGCTGCCGAGCACGTCAGCACGGTCAGCATGATCTGACCCCCTTAACCCGCTGTCTGCAACAGTTCTGAGGGTCGAGTGCCGCTGCGACCCGTCCGGCGATCGTCATGTGGATTCGAGTTGTCGCCGACATCGCGCGCGCCCCGAAACGCAATAAACCGTAACAGAATCCGGCGTGCCGCGCAGGTCTACCGACGGGCCACGAAGGGATCCGGATATCGGCCGCGCCAACCTTCCTACCTGCACGAAGGATTCGCTCGCCGCGGACCGACCGCCCGGAATCGACCGGCGGACACATCCCCGGCAACCGTGTGGCGAATCCGGGATGCCGCTCGCGCGGAACACAACTCGCAGTCGATCGCGGCGGCTGCGCGAAAAATATTGCCGGACAATTGCCATGAGCCCGATCGGATACCGTCAGCCGGGAGTAGTTCCGTCGTTATGGGCGGATAGCGGAATTCGCCGGTCTTGTGCTCCCGGCCCCGGAGGTGCGGGCGTCACGGGAACGCACCTCCGCGGCACACGCATCCCGATGCGTCGCGCCGGCATCGCGGACGGCACACTGATCGAGTGAGCAGCTTCCCCGTCGCCGCGGTCGTATGCGCCTTCGTCGGCGCGATGTTGTTCGCCGTCTCCGCGGTCGCGCAGCAGCGCGCCGCTGCCGACGTGCCGGCCGGCGACGCGCTGATCGCCCAGCTGATCCGCAACCCGCGCTGGTGGGCCGGCATCATCGGCGATGCCGGCGGCTTCGTCTTCCAGGTCATCGCCCTGGCGCTGGGATCGGTGCTGATCGTGCAGCCGATTCTGGTGACCGCACTGGTCTTCGCGCTGCCACTGGCCGCCCACTACAGCCGCCGCCCGGTGACGGCGGTGATGTGGGCGCACGCGGTCGCACTGTCGGCGGCGCTGGCCTGCTTCCTCATCGTCGGCGACCCCACCGAGGGCATTTCCGACGCCCCGTGGGATCGCTGGATGTGGCCGCTGATTCTGGTGCTCGGCGTGGTCGCCGCCGCCGTGATCGTCGCCGTCGTCGTCCGCGTCACCGGCCTGCGGGCGCTCCTGCTGGGATCGGCGGCGGGCCTGCTCTTCGGCGTCGCCGCCGCACTCACTCAGCATGTGATCGAACTGTTCGGTGACGGGCCTGCCGCCGTGCTCACCAGCTGGCAGCCCTACACCCTGGTGGCCGCGGGCATCATCGGGCTGTACCTGCAACAGCGGGGCTACCAGGTCGGGGCGCTGTCGGCCTCGCTACCCGCCTTCACCGTCACCGAACCGCTCGGCGCGGCCTTCCTCGGCCTCACGGTGCTCGACGAGCGATTGCGCACCGGGCCGGTCGGCACCGCCGTGGTTCTCGTCTCGGTGGTGGTGATGTGTGTGGCCGCGGTGCGACTGTCCCGGGCACAGGCCGAACTGCCGCCCGCCCCGCCGGATCAGGCCGCCGAGGTCACCCGGTAGACGTCGTAGACGCCCTCGACGTTGCGGACCACGTTCAGCAGATGCCCCAGATGTTTGGGATCTCCCATCTCGAAGGTGAATTTGCTGATCGCGACCCGGTCGCCGGAGGTCATCACCGACGCCGACAGGATGTTGACCTTCTCGTCCGCCAGCACCTTCGTCACATCCGACAGCAGGCGGGTCCGGTCGAGTGCCTCGATCTGAATGGCCACCAGGAACACCGAGGAGGGCGACGGCGCCCATTTGACCTCGATGATCCGTTCCTGTTGTGCGCGTAGCGAATCCGCGTTCGTGCAATCGGTGCGGTGCACACTGACCGCACCGCCGCGCGTGACGAAACCCATGATCTCGTCGCCGGGGACCGGGGTACAGCATTTCGCCAGCTTCGCGACCGTGCCCGGGGCACCGGGGATTTCCACTCCGGCATCGCCGATGGTGCGTTGCCGGGCCGGCAGCGTGGACGGCGTACTGCGTTCGGCCAGTTCGTTTTCCACATCGCCCACGCCGCCGAGCTGCGCCATCAGGCGCTGCACCACATGGTGGGCCGATACCTGGTTCTCCCCGACCGCCGCATACAACGCGGAGATGTCGGCGTAGTGCAGTTCGTGGGCCAGCGCCGACATCGCATCGACGCTCATCAACCGCTGCAGCGGCAGACCGGAGCGGCGGACCTCCTTGGAGATCTGCTCCTTTCCGGCCTCCAGCGCCTCCTCGCGACGTTCCTTGGCGAACCACTGCCGGATCTTGGCCTTCGCCCGCGGCGAAACCACGAAATTCTGCCAGTCGCGGCTCGGCCCGGCGTTCTGCGCCTTCGAGGTGAAGATCTCGACGACCTCACCGTTCTCCAGCTGCCGTTCCAGCGCGACCAGCCGCCCGTTCACCCGGGCACCGATGCAGCGGTGGCCGACCTCGGTATGCACGGCATACGCGAAATCGACCGGCGTCGACTCCTGCGGCAGCGTGATCACATCGCCCTTCGGCGTGAAAACGAAGATCTCCGGCGATTTCAGGTCGAAGCGCAGCGACTCCAGGAACTCGGCCGGGTCCGCGGCCTCCCGCTGCCAATCCAGCAGCTGGCGCATCCAGGCCATATCGTCGACCTCGGCCGCGTCACCGGAATGTTTGCCCTTGGTCTCCTTGTACCGCCAGTGCGCGGCGATACCGAACTCCGCCGTACGATGCATGTCCTGGGTGCGGATCTGCACCTCCAGCGGTTTGCCGTCCGGGCCCACCACGGTGGTGTGCAGCGACTGGTAGACGCCGTAGCGCGGCTGGGCGATGTAGTCCTTGAACCGGCCCGCCATCGGCTGCCACAGCGAATGCACCACACCGACCGCCGCGTAGCAGTCGCGCACCTCGTCGCACAGGATCCGGATCCCGACCAGGTCGTGGATGTCGTCGAAGTCCTTACCCTTGACGATCATCTTCTGATAAATCGACCAGTAATGTTTCGGCCGGCCCTCGACGATCGCGTTGATCCGGCTGGCGGCCAGGGTGTTCACGATCTCGGCCCGCACGCGCGCCAGATAGGTGTCGCGCGAGGGCGCCCGGTCGGCGACCAGCCGCACGATCTCGTCGTACTTCTTCGGGTGCAGGATCGCGAACGCCAGATCCTCGAGCTCCCATTTGACCGTCGCCATGCCCAGCCGATGGGCCAGTGGCGCAATGACTTCCAGTGTCTCGCGCGCCTTCTTCGCCTGCTTCTCCGGCGGCAGGAACCGCATGGTGCGCATGTTGTGCAGCCGGTCGGCGACCTTGATCACCAGCACCCGGGGATCGCGGGCCATCGCGATGATCATCTTGCGGATCGTCTCCGCCTCGGCCGCGGCGCCCAGATTCACCTTGTCCAGTTTGGTCACGCCGTCGACCAGATGCGCCACCTCGGGACCGAAGTCGGCGGTCAGCTCGTCGAGCGAATAGCCGGTGTCCTCGACGGTGTCGTGCAGCAGCGCCGCCACCAGGGTCGTGGTGTCCATACCGAGCTCGGCCAGAATATTCGCGACCGCCAGCGGATGCGTGATGTACGGGTCGCCCGACTTGCGGAACTGATGGGCATGCTTCTCGTCGGCCACGTCGAAGGCGCGCTGCAGCAGCTGCAGATTGGCCTTCGGATACAGCTCCCGATGCACCGTCGCCAGCGGTTCCAGCACCGGCTTCACCGCGGCGATCCCGCGCTGACCGGTCATCCGCCGGGCCAGGCGCGCCCGCACCCGCCGCGACGCCGAAGTCGGCACCGCCGCCGGGGAGCCCGGCTGTTTCATCGGCATATTCCGCGGTGACGGCGCCCCGGGCTGTCCCGCCGCACCGGACTTCGGCGCGGCCGGCCGCGGCGCGGCGGGAGCGGGTGGGGTCGCCGGAGCGGCAGCCGGCGCGGCATCACCGGCCGCCGAATTCCCGGCATTCGCCTTCTCCAGATGCTGAGTCATGCCACCACCTCTCACGCCCCGATCGCCACACCCTAGCCGACCGTCTCCACCGCCAGAACACCCACTTTAGTAGGAGTTTTCTCGTGGGGGCACCGGTCCCGACGGACGCACCCCCTTCGTTCAACCGGCGCCGGTCACCGATTCATCCGTCAACCCGTCCGGGGTCAGCTCGAGCCGGCGGGTGATGCCGATCTCGTCGAGGAAACTCCGGTCGTGGCTGACCACGATCAGCGCGCCCTCGAAGCCGGTCAGGGCCTCGGTGAGATGCCGCAGACTGGGCAGATCCAGGTTGTTGGTGGGTTCGTCGAGCAGCAGGAGCTTGGGCGCCGGTTCGGCCACCAGCAGCATCGCCAGCGCCGCCCGCAGGCGCTCGCCGCCCGAGAGGGTACCCGCCGCGGCATCGGCGGCGGCGCCGCGGAACAGGAATCGCGCCAATTGCGCCCGGATCTGCTCGGCCCCGGCCCGCGGTGCCGCCGCGGAGACGTTCTCGAAGACCGAGCGCCGCTCGTCGAAGATGTCGAGTCGCTGGGGCAGCAGCCGCCACGGCACCTTCGGTGGTTCCGCGACGAGCCGGCGCAGCAATGTGGTCTTGCCGGCGCCGTTGCGGCCGGTGAGGGCGATCCGTTCGGGCCCGGCGACCCGCAGGGTCACCACGGGCCCGTTGGCCAGCCGCACCTGCTCCAGCTCGACCACGTCCTGACCGGGATGGACCCGGGTCCCGGGCAGGTCGACCCGGATCTCCCGGTCGTCGCGCAGCAACTCCTGCGCCTGCTCCAGCGCGGATTCCGCCTCCGCCACCTTGCCGATGTGGCTGTTGCGCAACTTGCCGGCCGAGACCTGGGCCTGACGTTTCCGCTCGGCCATCACGATCTTCGGTTCCCGTTTGGTGTCCCACATCTTCCGGCCGTAACGCAGGCGGCGGTCCAGTTTGATTCTGGCCTCCACCAGCTCACGCGACTGCTTGCGCACATCGCTGCGGGCCTCCCGGATCGCCGCCCGCGCGGCCTCCTGCTCGGCCGCCACGATCCGGGTGTAGTCGTCGAAATTCCCGCCGAACGACCGGATTTCACCGCGCCGCAGCTCCGCGATCGTGGTCACCCGCCGCAACAGCTCGCGGTCGTGGCTCACCGTCAGCACCGTCCCGCCGAAGCCGTCGACGACGTCGTAGAGTCGTTGGCGGGCAACGGAATCCAGATTGTTGGTGGGCTCGTCGAGCACCAGCACGTCGGGTTCGCGCAGCAGTTCGGCGACCAGGCCGAGCAGGACGGTTTCCCCGCCGGACAGGGTTTCCAGGCGCCGATCCAGGTGCGCCACATCGTCGGCCAGATACTGCAGGCCGAGGCGGCCGAGCAGCGCGATCGCCGACTCCTCGACATCCCATCGCGTCCCGACCAGGTCGAAATCGGCGTCGGTCCCGGTGCCGGATTCGATGCGGTGCAGCGCCGCCCGCACCGCCTGGATGCCGAGTACCGCGTCCACCCGCTGTCCCGCGGCCGTCCCGAGGTCCTGGCGCAGATAGCCGAGGCGGCCGGCAACCGTCACGGAACCGCGGGCGGGCCGCAATTCGCCGGTGATCAGCCGCAACAGGGTCGTCTTGCCGGCGCCGTTACTGCCGACCACGCCGATGTGACCGGGGCCGAGCACGGCATCGAGGCCGTCGAAAACGGGAGTGCCGTCGGGCCAGGCGAAGGTGAGATCCGACAACGAAACAGTCGAAGATGACATGTGCACGCTCCTGAGGGCTTCAGCGGAAATGGCGCGCAGAAGTGCGGGCCACGCGAGTGCTACCTCAGAAGAGCAACGGCACGACTCCGATCGACGGAAACAAGAACCCGGCTACTATATTCGGGCAATCCGGCCGGCGCAAGATCAACGTCGTGGTGACGACGCCCACACCACCGGAAAGCGCTGCGGCTCAGTCGATCCGGAAGACCGGGAAGCCGGGGGCGATGGCTACGAGCTCGGCGTCGGAGGCATCGGCGGTGACACCGTCGAAGAACTTGCCGACCTCCCAGCCCCACTTCCGCAGGTACAGCCGCAGCACCGGAACCTTGTCGGCGTCGGCCACTTCGGTGACCGTGAACGGCTCCGCCGTGCGACCCAGCCGCAGTTCTCCGCCACCGGCGATCCGGATATTGCGCACCCACTGGGTCCGCCCCCGTGGCGCGACCAGATAACGCACCCCGTCCGAGTCGGTCAGGACGTTCACCATGGTGGTGCGCCACTCCCCCGAGGTCCGGCCGCGCACCGCCAGCAGTCGCGAGCCGAGCACGCTGATGCCCAGTTTGGGCAGCGCATTGAAGATGCGATTCATGATCGGATCGAGGCCGGTGGGGGCGATGTACCGGGTGGCGCTGGCATTCATGACTGCTCCTCACTTATGAGAGCGTTGCTCTCTCTATGTAGGACTATTCTGCGCCATCGCCCGCCCCTGTGTCAAGAGCAGTGCTCACACTTTCCGCATTCAAGGGCTCTGAACAAATCCGCTGCGTTCGACGCCGTCACGGGGGTATTCGGACCGCATGGACAGATTCAGAACTTATGGGACATATCGCCGCACCGGCGGGCTGGCGGCCCTCGTCAGCACGGTGGGTGGCGTTCTGGCCCTGATCGAAATTGTGTACATCCTGTTGCTGGTCTTCGACGCCAACCAGACCAACAAGTTCTTCACGTTCATCAAGTCGATGGCCGAGCCCTTGGCGCTGTTCTTCCCCGGCCTGTTCGCCACCGGGTCGCGGGATTGGGACATCATCATCAACTACGGTCTGGCCGCAGTGTTCTGGCTCGTGGTGACCGGTATCGTGGCGCGCCTGCTGGCACGCCTGTGAACGCGGATCAGTGCTCGTGGGGGGTGAGGAATTCCATCCGGTGATGGTGCAGGAATTCGAACGCCGGGGCCCAGTGCCCGGTGAACACGTCCTCTTCCTTGCCCACCGCGTGCCGGTCGGAGGCACCCACCCGTGGGTCGGTACAGACCACTCGGGCGGCATGCCGACCCGAAGGTACCGGACCGGTATCGAGATCGACCGATCCGTCGGAACCCACTGTGCGCCAGGGCATCTCGACCCCCGACGCGGTGATCCGGCACTGCACCCCCGGCTTCTCACCGGTGACGTGGGCCGTGATGGTGGCGCCGCCGCGCAGGGCGGCCGAGGGAGTGGCCGCGGCGGTCGCCGCACCGACGACGAAGGCGACGCCCACCGCGCCCGTCAGTACCGCCGAGATCCGAGTACGCCGGATACGGCTCATCGGTGCTGCTCCCCCGCGGACCCGCCCCGGCCCGGGTGCCGACCGCTGTCGGCGTGACGTACTCCGGTATCGCCGCGATCGATGCTGTGATTCATGCGGTTCGTCCGTCGGTCTCCTCGGTGGGCCACCTGCCGCGCGTCAGCATAACGATGCCGTCCGGGGGCCCACAACCGACACGCACCTACACCTGAACGATCGAGGTCAGCGGGTAGTCGCCCTGACGGGCTCGCCCACCCAGCGCCTCGATTTCGAGGACCACCGCGGCCGCGACCACCTGGGCGCCGGCGCTGCGGAACAACTCGGCGGCCGCCGCCAGCGTCCCCCCGGTGGCGAGGACGTCGTCGAGCAGCAGGACCTTTCGTCCGCTCAGATCGATACCGTCTGCCGGAATCTCCAAGGCGGCCGAGCCGTATTCCAGGGTGTATTCGCGGGAGAGCACCGGCGGCGGCAGCTTGCCGCCCTTGCGCACCGCGACCACGCCGGTGCCGAGCAGCGCGGCCACCCCGGCGCCCAGCAGAAATCCCCGGGCATCGACTCCGGCGACGAGATCGGCGTCCGGGGCGCACGAGGCCAGGCATTCGATCACGGCGTGGAAGCCCTCGGCGTCCGCGAAAACGGGGGTCAGATCGGCGAACCGCACACCGGGAGTCGGGAAGTCGTCGTGCCAGCGGGTGAGCCGGCGCGCAACCTCGGCGGTCCGCGCCGCCTTCTCGCCGGCGGACTCGGCCGGTTCCACCATCGTGTGCTTACTCATCTACACCCGCTCCCTCATCTCGCGCCCGAGGACGCTCACCGCCGCAACACCCAGCGGTCCATATTCCAGCCCACACCGGCCTTGGTGGGGCTCGCCACCCCGTTCTCCAACCCCTTCCCGAACGCGACCGTCCGAGGGGTGTTGAACAACGGGATCGACGGCATCTCGTTCCACAGCAGATTCTCCGCCTCGGTGTCGAGACTCAACACCGTGGCCGAATTGTCGTCTGCCGCAAGCTGATCCGAGATCGCATCGTAGCGCCCGTTACCGAAGTGCCCGAAATTCACGCCCTGCCCGGTACGCAGCGCGGCAGTAGCCTCGATGCCCGGCAGCGATCCGGAAGGGCCGACGGCCGCGGCGGTGCCACCCAGCACCGCGTCGACTTTCCCGGTGCTCAACTGCGCGGGTTCGAAATCCGCGGCTCCGGCGTCGACGACGCTCACCCCGGCGGCCTTACAGCTCGCGGCGATCATCTCGACCGTGCGCGCCCGCCGGTCATCGGGGGTGCGGTAGCCGATGCGAATCGTGGGATTCGCCACGCCGGCGGCGGCCAGGGCCCGTTGCGCGGCTTGCGGGTCACCGGTCCGATACTTGTCCGCCGGCCCGCCGATCACCGGGTAATACAGCGAATCGGCTTGGACGGTCCGCGAATTCAGCGGCCCGGAACCGAGTCCGGACTTGTTGTCGAAGCCCGGATGCCCCAGCGTGTCGAACAACGCCTGTCGCGGCACGCAGAGCGCGAAGGCCCGGCGCGCATCGGCGGACCCGAAAACACCGGCGGCGGACAACACCAGCTGCTCGGCCCCGCGCCCGGGCAGCTGGTTCACCGAGAAGCCGCCCAGGCTCAGATCCTTGACCGACCCGGTGGCGATATCGACCACCTCGACCGAGTTGTCCGAGACCTTCTTCTTCAGATCGGCGGTCTTCGGCCACACCACGATGCGCGGCGTGGCGGGCTTGTTGCCCCACCACTTGTCGTTCTTCACCAGCACCAGGCCGTCGGAATCGCTGTAGGACTCGACGCGGTACGGGCCCGAGGAGGGCAGCAGATCGACGTTGACGTCGCCGGCCTTCAGATTCCAGCCGGTATTCCAGAACTGGGCCAGGCGATCCAGGGCGGCCTGATCGCCGGACTGTACGGCGGCGACCACGTTCGGCACCCCCGCGGCCTTGGCGGCGATGTGCGCCGGCATCAGATCACCCGCGTTGAACAGCGTCTTCCAGGCCAGGAAATGATGATCGGGCCGGAAGACGACGGTCGCGTCCTTGGATCCGGGCTGGCATTCCACCCGTTCGATATCGGAGTATCCGGTGGTCGAGGCGGAATCGAACAGCGGCACCGGGCCGCCGGGACCCGGTTTCGTGAACCGGCCGCTGCGCGCGGCCCATTCGAGAACCAGGTCATCGCACGAGGTCGGCACGCCGTCGGAGTACACGCCGTCGCGGCTGAGCCGGTAGCGAATGGTCTGCGCCTCACCGGCGACCTCGTTCGCGGTGCCGTAATCGGTGTCTGCGACCGGCTGCCCCTCCGGACCGGTGTAGAAGAACCCGGTCAGCACGCGGGAGAACAGGGCCGCCGAACCACCCGCGACCCCGGCCGAGCTACCACCGTTGTAGGTGACCGGCACCGCGTCGACGGCATAGCCGATGGACGGCACCTGGTTCTTGCTCGAACACCCCGCGATCACGCCGGTGATCAGTGCACCGGTCGCGACCACCCCGAGCGTCCGTCGTAGCGTCCGCCGCACGTGACCGGACCCCCTTCGCCTCATCAGTGCCGTCTCTTGTGCCGCTTCCCGGTGGGTCGGGCGCCGGGTCTCGGTGCGGCGGAGGCGTTTTCGCGCGGCCGGCCGCTCACCTGCGCGCCCACCGGCCGGCGCCCCGGCGTCTCGCCGCGGATGTCACCGCCGGCGCGCTTGGCGAGCACCTTCCGGGTGTGCGCGGCGACCGGACCGAAACGTTCCTTGATCGATACCAGCAACGGCACCGCGAAGAAGATCGAGGAGTAGGCGCCGACGATCATGCCGACCAGCTGCACCAGGGCCAGATCCTTCAGGGTGCCGACGCCGAGCAGCCACACCGCGACGACGAGCATGCCGATGATCGGCAGAATGCCGATCACCGTGGTGTTGATCGAGCGCATCAGGGTCTGGTTGGCCGCCAGATTGGCCTGCTCACCGTAGGTCCGCCGGGTCAGGTGCAGGACGCCGCGGGTGTTCTCCTCCACCTTGTCGAACACCACGACGTTGTCGTAGAGGACGTATCCGAGGATGGTCAGCAGACCGATCACCGCCGCCGGCGTGACCTCGAAGCCGACGATCGAGTAGATACCGGCGGTGACGATCAGATTGAAGAACAGCGAGGCGATCGCGGCGATCGACATATCGCGTTCGAACCGGATCGCGATGTAAACCATGGTCAGCAGAACGAAGACCACCAGTGCGATGATCGCCTTGCGGGTGATCTGCCCGCCCCAGGTCTCACTGATCTCGGCGACGCTGATCGCATTGCGACTGACCGTGCCGCTGGAATCCTTCGGATGGAACGCGTCGAACAGGGCGTCGGCGACCTTGTCCTGCTGTGCCGCGTCCAGGGTGTCGGAGCGGATCTCGTAGGAGGCCGCCGAACCGGATCCGACCTTCTGCACCGTCACCGGGTCGTGGCCCAGAGCCTGCGCGTAGGTCTGCTCGACCTTGGTCGTCGACATCTCCCCCGTCGCCGGGATCTGGATGCGGGTACCACCCGCGAAATCGATGCCGAGGGTGAACCCGCGCACGGCGATGCTGAGAATGGCGACCAGAACCAGGACCGCGGCGATGCCGTAGTACAGCTTGCGGCGGCCGACGATCCGGAATCCGCCGGTGCCGGTGTAGAGGCGTTCGAAGAATCCGTGCCGCGGCGCCTCCGCGGTCGCGACGCTCTCGTCCACCACTGGTTCCTCCAACACCTGACTGCGATTGTCGCTCATCGTGTCCCCGTCCCTACCAGCGTGCCCGCCGCCTTGCGTTCCCGCGCGATCTGCGCGACCGCGCCCAGGCCGTTCACCGACGGCTTGGCCCAGAACGGCGAGCGCGACGCCAGCATCATCAGCGGCGAGGTGACCAGGTACAGCACGATCACGTCCAGGACGGTGGTGAGGCCGAGGGTGAAGGCGAAGCCCTTCACCTGACCCGCGGCGAGGATGTAGAGCACCACCGAGGCGATCAGACTGACGGTCTTACCGGACAGGTTGGTCCGCTGCGCACGGGCCCAGCCGCGCGGCACCGCGGAACGGAAACTGCGGCCCTCGCGCATCTCGTCCTTGATGCGTTCGAAGAACACCACGAACGAGTCGGCGGTCATACCGATACCGATAATCAGACCGGCGATACCGGCCAGGTCCAGGGTGAAATTGATCCACCGGCCGAGCAGCACGATGATGCCGTACACCGCGATACCGGCGGCCACCAGCGAGAAACCCGCCAGGAAGCCGAGCATGCGGTAGTACAGCAGGCAGTACAGCAACACCGCGATCAGGCCGATCGCGCCGGCGATCAGACCCGCCCGCAACGAGGCCAGGCCGAGCGTCGCCGAGACCGTCTCGGCCTCGGACGTGGCGAACGACAGCGGCAGCGAACCGTACTTCAGCGAGTTCGCCAGTTCCTTCGCCGAGGAGGCGTTGAAACGGCCGGTGATCTGGGTGGTTCCGCCGAGCTGCGGACCCTGCTGCACCACCGGTGCGCTGAGCACCTTCGAGTCCAAGGTGAACGCGACCTGCTTCTGCAGGTAGTCCTGAGTGAGCTTGGCCCAGGCGTCGGCGTTCTTGAAGGTCAGGTCGACCGCCCACTGCGACTGCTGGTTCAACGAGGAACTGGCGTCCTTGATGTCCTGGCCGTCGATGCGGCTCTTGTCCAGCAGGTACACCTCGGTGCCGTCGGTGGAGCAGGTCACCAGGGGCAGATTGGGATCGTCGTTACCGGCCAGCGGATCGGGCTTGCCGCAGTCCAGCGTCTGCATGGCCTGTTGCAGCACCTGGGGATCGGTGCTCTGCCGCTGCGCCTTCGCCTGCGCGATCTCCTGCTGGGTGCGCTGCTGCGGTGTCTGCACGGAGCCGGGCTGTCCGGGCGCCGGCGTCGGAGCCGGAGTGCTCGGCGCTTGGGCCGGTACCGGGAACACGCGATTCTGCGCGGTCTCGCCCGATGTACCGGCATGGGCGCCGCCGGCCGCGTCGTTCGGTGTCGAAGCGCCGGTGCCGGGTTCGGCCGGGCTCGTGCCCGAGGCGCCGGGGGCCGGTTCGGTCGAACCGGGGGCGGGCTGGAGCGCGGGCGGGTTCTGTCCGGGCTGTTCGGCGCCCGGGGCCGGCTGTCCGGGCGGAGTTTCGCCGCCGGGCTGCTGTTCGATGCCGCCGCCGGGCCGGGCCTGACCGGAGTTGAGCACCGGCCGGATGTAGAGCTTGGCTGTGGTGGCCAGCGCCTTGGCCTGCTGGCCGTCCTCACCGGGCACCGTGATCACCAGGTTGTCCCCGTCGATCACCACCTCCGAGCCCGCCACGCCGAGCCCGTTGACTCGCGATTCGATGATCTGCTGGGCCTGCTGCAGGCTGTCCTTACTGGGCTTGGAGCCGTCGGGGGTACGCGCGGTCAGCGTGACCCGGGTACCGCCCTGCAGGTCGATTCCCAGCTTCGGCTCCGGCGATTTGTCACCGGTGAAGAACACCAACGCGTAGATCACCGCGAGCAGCACGGCATAGACGCCGAGCAGCCGCAGCGGATGCCCCGTTCCCTTGGAAGGTGGCACAGTACTTATCTCCTAGGCGGTGAGGATTGCGGCCGGGCACGGTGCGGCGCCTCGTGCCGAGACGGTACGGACACGCCGCAGCGCCGTCGCGGCGCCCGCGAGCGCGGCGACGGCGGGAACGGGTTCAGTCTTTGCGCAGCCGGGCTGCGGTGTCCTCGACGGATTCCTCGACCGCGGGGGCGCCGTTGGTCGCCGAGCCGTTGGTGGCCGCCGAGCCGTTGGTGGCCGCGCTGCCGAGCGCGTCGCCGGATTCGTCGTCCGCGGTGTCGGCGCTCTCCTCGGCCGCGTCCTCGGCCGGGCGCACGTCGCGGATCGCGGCACGCAACCAGGTGGTCACCACATCTTCGGCGATCTCCAGATCGACGGTCTCGTCGTCGAGATCGACCACGGTGCCGTACAGGCCGGAAGTGGTGGTGACCCGGTCACCGACCTTCACGCCTTCCTGCATGGCGGCGACCTTCTCCGCTTCACGCTTCTGGCGGCGGACACCGAGGAACATCGGCACGAGCAGAACTACCAGTAGCAGCGGAAACAGCAGGTTCGCCATCGTCGTAGTCGGTCCTAGGTTGTGGGTGGAATGGGCTGTACCCACACAGTCTGCCAGCAACCTGGAATATCGCCACACCCGCGGTGGGTGCGGCGGCGGCGCACCACCCGGCACACCGCCGCCGATCAGGCCGCCGGAGCCTCGTACAGGTAGTCGTCGAGCGGGAACTTCACCGCCTCACGATGGGTCGTGACGGTGCTGTTCGGCCGCAGCAGGGCGGCCTCGCCGTGCTGATTGAAGTAGTAGCTGCGCGCCGAGGAGCAGCTACCGGCGTAGAACACCGAGGAGGCGAGCTTGTCGGTCACGTAGTCCAGGAACCGCGCATTGGCCTCCTCTCGCACTTCGAAGACCTCCGCACCGCGACGGCGCACCTCTCGCAGCAGCCGATCCATATGCTTCATCTGCGCCTCGATGGTGGTGAAGTACGACAGGCCGCTGTAGGAGTACGGGCTGTTGAGGCTGAAGAAATTCGGGAACTTCGGCACCGTGATGCCCTCGTAGGCTTGGAATCGGTTGTCGCGCCAGTACTTTCCGAGGTTCACCCCGTCCCGGCCAATGATCTCGATGGCCGGGAAATTGACATCCCACAGGTTGAATCCGGTCGCCAGGATGAGCGTATCGATCTCGGTCTTGCGCCCGTCGGCGGTGACGATGCCGTCGGGCTCGACGTGGTCGATCGCGTTCGTCTCGAGCCGCACGTGCGGTTCGTTGAAGGTCTTGAAATAGGTGTTGGAGAACGTCGGGCGCTTACAGCCGAAGTCGTAGTGCGGGGTCAGCTTCGCCCGGGTCTGCTTGTCGCGGACCTGCGCGCGCAGATGCGCCTTGGCCAGCAAGGCGGCACCCGCGTTGCCGATCCTGGCCTGCTTGTAGTGCAGAACGCCGGTGACCATCAGCAGTTCCAGGGCACCGGTGTTCACGAGCCGGGCGGCCTTCTGGGTCAGCGGCACCTTCTCGAACAGCTGCTGCACCGGCTTCGGGATCACCGTGTCCACCTTGGGCACAACCCAGATCGGCGTGCGCTGGAAGACGGTCAGCTCGGCGACCTTCTTCGCCGCCTCCGGCACCAGTTGCACGGCGGTGGCACCGGTGCCGATGACCGCGGCCCGGCGGCCGGTGAGGTCGAAGTCGTCCTCCCAGGCGGTGGTGTGGATGATCTTGCCCGCGAAATCCTCGATTCCCGGGAACGGCGGGGTGTACGGCTGGGACAGGAATCCGGTCGCCGTCAGGAGGTAGCGGCCGGTCAGCGTTTCGCCGCCCTCGATCGAGACCACCCAGTGCCGATGTTCGGCGTCCCAGCGGGCGCCACCGACGACCTGATCGAACCGCATCCGGCGGCGCAGATCGTATTTGTCGGCCACGTGCTCGGCGTACTTCTTCAGTTCCGCGCCGGGGGCGAACAGCCGCGACCAGTGCGGATTCGGCTCGAAGGAGTACGAGTAGGTCACCGAGGCGATATCGACCGCCAGGCCCGGGTAGTGGTTGACGTGCCAGGTGCCGCCGAGATCGTCCTCGCGCTCCAGGATCACGAAATTGCTCAGCCCCAGCCGGTCGAGCTGAATCCCGGCTCCCATCCCACCGAATCCCGCACCGACCACGATGGCGTCGTATCGAGGTGCCACGCCGAACCTCCCTGTTACCTCACCGAATCGAGCGGAATGACACATCATTCCGTTTCGGAACACCGTATCATCGGCGTCGTGCCGAAGTCACCCACGCATGCAGAACGCCGTAAGGCCGAATTGCGGCAGCAGATCATCGACACCGCCTTCGCCTGTTTCGCCGAGAAGGGCTACCACGCCACCGGTATCGCCGATATCGCCGCCGAGCTCGGCATCGGGCACGGCACCTTCTACCGCTATTTCGAGAACAAACGCGACATCATCGACCACGTCATCGACGATCTGGCCGCCCGCATCATCGAGGCGCTGGGGACCGAGAACGCGCCCGACGCCGCGACCTCGTTGGCGGAATACCGGCACCAGCTCGACCGGATCGGCGTCGCGCTGCACCGGATCTTCCTGGCGGATCGCCGGGTCGCGCAGCTGCTGCTGTTCCAGGCCACCGGCATCGACCCGGAATTGACCATGCGTCTGTACGGACTGCTCGACACCGCGGACGCGCTGACCGCCGGATACCTCGAGCACGGTGTGGAATTGGGTTATCTGCGTGCCGATCTGGATACGGCCAACACCGCCAAGGCGGTCACCGGCATGCTCCTGGCGGCAATCGTGCACGGGCTGCGCAATCCGGACCCGGAAGCCACCGCCGGACTCGCCCAGGCCATTCCGCGGTTGTTGATCGACGGGGTGCGCGCCGGCTGAGCCGGATCTTGTAACAATGTGCGGGTGACGCCGGAGTATGTGCGAGGGATCCGTTTCGGCCGGGCTCCGATCGGGCACCGCGGCTACGACCCCACCGAGGTCGACGCGTTCTGCGCCACCGTGGCCGACGCGTTGGCCGGGCGAATCCCGTTGACGGCGGCCGATATTCGCGACCGCGAGTTCTCGCTCGCCGCGCCGGGACGCCGGGACTACGACCGCACCGAGGTGGACGCATTCCTCGATCGGGTCTGCGTGGATCTGGAGCGCGGGCGCGTCGGACCGTTGCGTACCGCCACGGCCGCGCCGCTGACCGCCGACGACGTGCGCCGGCTGCGATTCTCGGCGCCGCCCGCGGGCCGCGCCGGATATGTGGCCGACGAGGTGGACACCTTCCGCGACCGGATGGCGACCCTGCTGGCCGGCCTCGCGGGCCCGGGACCGGTGCCGCTGCGTCCCGAATTCACTACTGCCACACCGGGAATCCGCGCCTACCACGTCGACGAGGTGGACGCCTTCGTCGCCGCGGTGGCCGCGTCCGCTGCCGCGAACCCGGCCTGATCACCGCCGCCCGGATCAGTCGAACAGATCGAGCGTGGGCTGGGTCTCGCGACCGCGGACCTCGATGGATCCGAACACCAGATCCGGCGGCGGGACCAAGCCCAGATGCTCCCATGCCGCAGCGGTGGCGACCCGGCCACGTGGGGTACGCGCGACCATGCCGGCCCGGACCAGGAACGGTTCACAGACCTCTTCGACCGTGGCGGCCTCCTCCCCCACCGCGACCGCGAGCGTCGAAACGCCCACCGGGCCACCGCCGAACCCGCGCACCAGCGCGCCGAGCACGGCTCGGTCGAGCCGATCCAGCCCGAGCGAGTCGACGTCGTACACCGCGAGCGCGGCCTGCGCGATCTCGCGAGTGACCAGGCCGTCGGCCCGGACCTCGGCATAGTCGCGCACCCGGCGCAGCAGCCGGTTGGCGATCCGCGGCGTGCCGCGGGAGCGGCCGGCGATCTCGGCCGCGGCGTCGGGCTCGATGCGGACGCCGAGAATGGCGGCCGAGCGCTGCAGAATACGCTGCAATTCCTCGGGTTCGTAGAAGTCCATATGGCCGGTGAACCCGAACCGGTCACGCAGCGGGCCGGTCAGCGCACCCGAGCGGGTGGTGGCGCCGACCAGCGTGAACGGGGCGATCTCCAAGGGAATCGAGGTCGCGCCCGGACCCTTGCCGACGACGACGTCGACCCGGAAGTCCTCCATCGCCAGATACAGCATCTCCTCGGCCGGGCGGGCCATGCGGTGGATCTCGTCGATGAACAGCACATCGCCCTCGACCAGGTTGCTCAGCATCGCCGCCAGATCTCCGGCCCGTTCGAGGGCCGGGCCGGAGGTGATGCGCAGGGCGGTGCCGAGTTCGGCCGCGATGATCATGGCCATACTCGTCTTGCCGAGCCCCGGCGGCCCGGAGAGCAGGACGTGGTCGGGAGTACCGCCGCGCTGGGTGGCGCCGCGCAGCACCAGTGCCAACTGTTCGCGCACGCGCGACTGGCCGATGAAATCGTCGAGCGATTTCGGCCGGAGCCCGGCCTCGATATCGCCGTCGGACTTCAGGTAGTTCGCCGTCACCGGGGATTCGTCGCCCTCGGATACCGCACCGGCGGAAGGGAATTCGGTGTCGTCCGGCATCCGGCTCACCGATTCCGGCCGAGGATCGCCAGGGCGGCCCGCAACGCCTGCGAGGTACCGAGTTCGGGTTGTTCGGCGAGCACACCGTCGACGGCCGGTTCGGCCTGCTTGATCGGGAAGCCGAGCCCGGTCAGCGCTTCGACGACCTGATCTCGCACCGGCGTCACCACCGGTGCCGGACCGGCACCGGCCGGTGCGGACTGGACCGGCACCAGATTCACCTTGTCCCGCAATTCGACGACCATGCGCTCGGCGCCCCGTTTGCCGATTCCGGGTACCCGGGTCAGCGCCGCGACGTTGCTCTCCGCCAAGGCCTTTCGCAACGCCTCCGGCTCCAGCACGGCGAGCACGGCCATCGCCAGCCGGGGCCCCACCCCGGAGACCGTCTGCAACAGCCCGAACAGATCGCGCGCCTCGGTATCGGCGAATCCGTACAGCGTCATCGAGTCCTCACGCACGATCATCGCCGTGTAGAGGCGGGCTTCGTCGCCACGCGTCAGGCCCGCCAGCGTCGAGGGGGTGGCATTGAGCCGATAGCCGACGCCGGCGGCCTCCAGCACCGCGTGGTCGAGGCCGATCTCGAGCACCTCTCCGCGTACCGACGCGATCACTTGGTCACCGCCTTCCGTTGCTGGGCAAGCCGTTCGGCGTATCTGCGCCGCGCCTGCTCGGCCTGCGCCTCCGCTTTCGCCATCCGCTCCAGCATCGGCGCGCGCCAGCAGTGGCAGATCGCCAGCGCCAGGGCGTCGGCCGCATCGGCCGGCTTCGGCGCCGTCGACAAGCCTAGGATGCGGGTCACCATCGCGGTCACCTGAGCCTTGTCGGCCGAACCGTTCCCGGTGACCGCGGCCTTCACCTGGCTCGGCGTATGGAAGGCGACCGGAATCCCGCGCCGGGCCGCGGCCAGCGCGATCACGCCGCCCGCCTGCGCGGTGCCCATCGCGGTACGGACGTTGTGCTGGGAGAAGACCCGCTCGATGGCGACGGCCTCGGGCCGGTGGGTGTCCATCCAGTATTCGGCGGCGTCGGCGACGCCCAGCAGGCGCTGGGCGAGGTCCATATCGGCCGGGGTGCGTACCACATCCACATCCAGTGCGGTGACCTGCCGCCCCAGCCCGCCTTCGACGAGGCTCAACCCACAGCGCGTGAGCCCGGGGTCGACACCCATCACCCGCACGAAATGCACCCCTCGGACAGTCGCGAACAATTGTTCGAAGTGTAGCGGAGGCCGTCGACTGCTCCGGCCAGCGACACAGGATCACCGGCCTCACGCGTACGCGGAACCGGTCCCGCCCCGCACGGACTCGGCGGGTGGCCGCTAACCCACGACGTTCTCGAATGCCCCGTAGGCGGTGGCGTCGAACAGGACGAAGCGAACTTCCCGCACCGAAGTCGGCGTCTCGCGCACGGTACGCACCGCGATCCGGGCCCCGTCGTCGATCGGCCAGCCGTACACGCCGGTGGAGATCGCCGGGAAGGCGATCGTACGCGCCGCCAATTCGTCTGCGACACGCAATGATTCGCGATAGCAGGACGCCAGCAGGCCGGAGCGGTCGTCGTTCGCCGCCCAGACCGGGCCGACGGTGTGGATCACCCAGCGGGCGGGCAGGTCACCGGCGGTCGTCGGCACGGCCGCGCCGGTGGGCAGGCCGTCCGGATAGGTCGTGGCCCGCAGCTGTTTGCAGGCGGCGAGGATGTCCGGTCCACCCCGCCGGTGGATCGCACCATCGACACCCCCGCCACCCAGTAATCCGGAGTTGGCGGCGTTGACGACGGCATCCACATCTTGTTCGGTGATATCACCGCGCACCAGCACGATCTCGGCCATTCAGCCATTGTGCCCGCCTCGGTTCCGGCGGCGCGGGAGATCGGCACCGCGCCGCCCGTACCGGACTCCGAGCCGGTTCACAGGGTTTCTCGAGGAAGGCCACCGACAATGACGCCGTGTTCCCAGCGCCCATGGATGTGCCGACGCCCGCGCCGACCACCCCCGCGCCCGCCGCCACCGCGGTGCCGCCGCCCCCGCCACCGCGACTGCCCTCGGCGAAGTTGAACCCCTACAACGGATTTCATCACGGGATCTCGCTGCTGCACGGCTGGTTGCCGCTGACCGTCGAACTCGTCGCCGCCGTCCTGCTACTGGTCGCGATCGCCCGCCGAGGCCGGCGGTGGTGGCTGATCCGGGTTCCGATCTGCCTCGCTCTCGGCGTGGTGGCCGCCGTCGCCACCCGCACGGTGATGAACGACGAGGGCTTGGCCTCCGATCCCGCTCCCCTGCAGTTGTGGTTGTGCGTGGGCGCGGCGGTCGCCGCGATCGCGCTGGTGGTCGTCGGCCTGCCCGGTGCCCGGTGGTGGCATCGCACGGCCGCGATCGTGGCGGTACCGTTCACGATCGCCGCGTCGGCGGTGGTGCTCGATCAGTGGGTGGGTTACTACCCGAGCGTGCAGTCGGCGTGGAGCGCGTTGACCGCCGGACCGCTACCGCACCAGACGGATCCGGACGAATTGGCCGCGATGCGCGGCACACGCCCGGTGAACGGCGTGGTGGTGCCGATCGACACCGGCGACGGCGCCAGCGGTTTCAAGCACCGCACCGAGTACGTCTACCTACCCCCGGCGTGGTTCGCCGGACCCACTCCGCCCGCCCTTCCCGCGGTGATGATGATCGGCGGCGAATTCAACACTCCGGCCGACTGGTTGCGCAGCGGCCAGATCATGCCCGCCGTCGACGCGTTCACCGCGGCCCACGACGGCAGCGCCCCGGTGCTGGTCTTCGTCGACTCCTCCGGCAGCTTCAACAACGACACCGAATGCGTCGACGGGCCGCGCGGCGCCGCGGCCGACCATCTCACGAAAGACGTGCTGCCGTATGTCGATTCGCATTTCGGCGTGCCCGCCGACCCGGCGAGATGGGCGGTGATCGGGTGGTCGATGGGCGGGACCTGCGCCACCGACCTGACCGTCATGCATCCGGAGTTGTTCCACACCTTCGTCGATATCGCCGGTGATCTGGGACCGACCTCGGGCACCAGGGAACAGACCATCGCCCGGCTCTACGGCGGCGACGCGGCTGCCTACGACCGGTTCGACCCGCTGACGGTGATGGCGAAGCACGGCCCCTACACCGATGTCGCCGGTCTGTTCGACGACCTGACCCCGCCGCACCGCCCCGAAAGAGGTCCAGGCGGTGCGCACGGTCACCTGCCGCAGGTGGACGAGAACAAGATCGGAGTCGGCGGGCGCGACGGCGTGCTCGACACCGGCGAGGTCGGCGCGGCGGAGAAATTGTGCGCACAGGGCCGCGCGGTCGGAATCGACTGCACCATCCACACCACGCAGGGCGGGCACACCTGGCAGTTCGCGGCCGCCGCGTTCACCTCGTCGCTACCGTGGGTCGCGGCCCGGCTCGGCCTGCCGGTACGCACCTGACCTCGGATCCGCCGGCTTCACAGCCGATTCGGGCCGCCACCGATGTCGTGGTGGCGGCCCGGATGCGCGCGAGGATCAGGCGTCGAGTTCGGCGAGCACCTCGTCGGAGACGTCGACGTTGGTGTACACGTTCTGCACGTCGTCGCTGTCTTCGAGCGCGTCGACGAGTTTGAACACCTTGCGGGCGCCGTCGGCATCCACCGCGACCGAGACCGAGGGCTGGAAGCCGGATTCCGCGGAGTCGTAATCGATTCCGGCGTCCTGCAGCGCGCTGCGGACGGCGACCAGATCGCTGGGGTCGCTGATGATCTCGAACGAATCCCCGAGGTCGTTGACCTCCTCGGCGCCGGCGTCGAGCACCGCGGCGAGGACATCGTCCTCGGTGAGGCCGTTCTTCTCCAGCGTCACGATGCCCTTGCGGTGGAACAGGTAGGCCACCGAACCCGGATCGGCCATATTGCCACCGTTGCGGGTCATGGCCACGCGCACCTCACCGGCGGCGCGGTTGCGGTTGTCGGTGAGGCATTCGATCAGCACCGCCACGCCGTTGGGGCCGTAGCCCTCGTACATGATGGTCTGCCAGTCGGCGCCGCCGGCCTCTTCACCCGCGCCGCGCTTGCGGGCGCGCTCGATGTTGTCGTTGGGCACCGACGACTTCTTCGCCTTCTGGATGGCGTCGTAGAGAGTCGGGTTTCCGCCAGGATCACCACCGCCGGTGCGCGCCGCGACCTCGATGTTCTTGATCAGCTTCGCGAACATCTTGCCGCGCTTGGCGTCGATCACGGCCTTCTTGTGCTTGGTGGTGGCCCATTTGGAGTGGCCGCTCATTCCCTACTTCCTTCAGGTCGGTGTGCTCGAGGCCCGGACAGATTCGCGATCTGCGTACCGGCGATCGCTGTGCAGTCTACTGCCCGGTCGGCCATCGCCCGGGCCGGGTGCGTGGCGAACGGTCAGGCACCGGCGCCGACCGCAGCCCGGACCGAGTCGACGAACAGCCGGTGCACGCGCAGATCACCGGTCACCTCGGGATGGAAGGAGGTCGCGATGACCGAACCCTGCCGGACCGCGACGATCCGGCCCGCCGCATCCTCCGGGTCGCCCGCCGTCGGCTCGTGGGTGAGCACGGTGCCCGGCCGCGGCCGATGCGGCACCCGGGCCAGCACCTCGACGCCGGCGCCGACGCGTTCCACCCACGGCGCCCGGATGAACACCGCGCGGATCGGATCGTCGAGCCCGGTGAAGTCGAGGTCGGTTTCGAACGAATCGACCTGACGGCCGAAGGCGTTGCGCCGCACTGTCATATCGATGCCGGACAGCGACTGCGCGTCGGGGCGGGTGTCGAGCACCTCCGACGCCAGCAGGATCATCCCGGCGCACGAGCCGAAGGCCGGCATCCCCGAACGCAGCCGGGCCCGCAGTGGTTCCAGCAGCTCGAAGACCTCGAGCAGTTTGCTGATCGCCGTGGATTCACCGCCGGGCAGCACGAGCGCGTCGACGGCGTTCAGTTCCGATTCCCGCCGCACGCTGACCGGTTCGGCATCGCACGCGGCCAGCGCGTGGAAGTGCTCGCGCACATCGCCCTGCAGCGCCAGCACGCCAATCGTCGGTTTCACGGCACGAGCATACGAGTCGCGCGGGCGTGGCGCGGCGCGCGGCCACCGCGGATGTGGCGCCGCTCACCTACCGGCGCAGCTTGCGGATGAGACCTTCCTGGACGACCTGGGCGACGAACTGTCCGCGCTGGTTGAAGATCCGCCCGCTGGTGAGGGCGCGGCCGTATCCCGCCGAGGGTGAATTCTGGTCGTAGAGCAGCCATTCGTCGGCGCGGAACGGGCGCAGGAACCACATCGCGTGATCCAGCGACGCGTCCTGGGTGGGTTCGTCCCGGTGGGTGACCTTGGAGGAACCGAGCAGCGTCATATCGCTCATGTAGGCGAGCGTGCAGACGTGGAACAGGGGATCGTCGGGCAGCGGATGCCGGTAGCGGAACCACACCTGCTGCTGGGACGCCAGTCCGTCGCGCTGCGCCACCTGTTCCTGGGGAACCAGCCGGATGTCCCAGTGCTCCCATTCCCGCATCAGCCACAGCCGTTCCGGGCTCATCGTCTCGCGCCCGTCCGGAATGTCTTGCGGCAGCGGAACTTCCGGCATCGTGTCCTGATGTTCGGGTCCCTCGTCACCGATATGGAAGGAAGCCGACATGGTGAAGATCGCCTCGCCGTCCTGGACGCCGGTGACCCGGCGCGTGCAGAACGAGCGCCCGTCCCGAATGCGCTCGACCAGGTAGACGGTCTGCTCGGCGGGATTGCCGGGGCGCAGGAAGTACCCGTGCAGCGAATGCACCTGGAACCGCGGCTCCACCGTCCGCACCGCCGACACCAGCGCCTGCCCGGCAACCTGTCCGCCGAACGTGCGCGGCAGCTGAGACTTCGTGATCGCGCCACGGAAGATGTCGCGTTCGAGCCGCTCGATCTCCAACGCCTCTTCGATCGTCGCCATGTACCGTCCTTCCCGGAATCGACGCGCTCAGGCTAAGCGATGGCGAACCCGGCTCGGCGCCCGACTCTCCTCGGAAGTGAGCCGCGTCTCGGCCGCTAGGAGGCCGGGCGGGTGTTGGCGGCCAGCAACTCGCGCGCCTCCTCCTCCGATTCGGCGGCCGGCGCCGAGCCCCACATGTGCCGGCCGTTGGGTTCCTGCAGGAAATACACCGACACGGCGCCCACCACACCGGCGATGATCAGGTAGTACGCTGGCCAGTTCAGATCGCCGGTCGCGCCCACGAGCACTCCGACCACCACCGAGGTGGTGCCGGCGAACAGTGACACCGCGACGTTGAACGACACCGACAATCCCGCGCCGCGGACCTTGGTCGGAAACAGGGAGGGCAGCGTCGACGGCATCGTCGCGCTGAAACAGATCAGGGTCAGTCCCATGATCAGCAGGCCGAGGAAGACCGTGACGGCATTCTCGGTGCGGACCAGCAGCACCATCGGAAACGCGAGCACGATCAGCGCGAGAATTCCGGTCCAGATGATCGGTTTGCGGCCGACCCGATCGGAGATCAGGCCGATCACCGGGATGGTCAGCAGGGCGATCGCCATCACCGCGATCTGCAGCCACTGCGAGGTCGACGACGACACTCCCCCGCCGGTGGCATCGGGGACGGTCGCGGTCACATAGGTGGGCATATACGAGGTCAGCATGTAGTTGGTGACGTTCCAGACGACCACCAAACCCATGCAGACCAGCACGTACGGCCACAGCCGCGCCAGGATCTTGGCCTCGTCGCCGGTCTTGTTCGCCTTCTCGCGCTCCTCGGACTCCTGTTCCAGGGCGGCGAAGGCGGGGGTGTCGGCCAGCCGCATCCGCAGGTACACACCGACCGCGCCGAGCGGCAGCGCGATGAAGAACGGCAGTCGCCAGCCCCACGACAGCAGCTGCTCGTCGGTGAGGGTGGCGTCGGCGAGCGTGACGACCAGCGCACCGAGCAGATAGCCGGTGAAGGTGCCGAATTCCAGCCAGCTGCCGAGGAATCCGCGCCGCCGGTCGGGGGCGTACTCGGCGATGAAGGTCATCGCGTTGCCGTATTCCCCGCCGGTGGAGAAACCCTGCAGCAACCGCGCGCACAGCAACAGCATCGGCGCCCAGAGCCCGATCGTGTTCTGGTCGGGGATGCAGCCGATGGCGAAGGTTCCGGCGGCCATCAGGATCATCGTGGTGGCGAGCACCTTGTTGCGGCCGATGCGATCGGCCAGCGGGCCGAAGAACATGCCGCCGAACGGGCGCACCAGGAACGCCACCGCGAACAGCCCGAAGGTCGCGATCGTTCCGGCGGTGTCGCCGAGATGGGAAAAGAACACGTCCTTGATGGTCGGCTCGAAGTAGGCGTAGACACCGAAGTCGTACCACTCGGTGATATTGCCGATACTCGCCGCACCGATCGCCCGGCGGATGATCGGCGGATCGGTGACGACGATGTCGTCGAGCGACCAGCGCCTCGGACGTTCACGCGGGACCAGCACCGCCACGGACAGACCCTCCTCGAGTTCGCGATCATCATCGATGCGCGGGCTCGGGCGGACCCGGCCGAGAGCTGTGGATCGCCTCGGCAGGGACCGTCCTGTCCCGGGATCGACCAGCTCAGGCTAAGCGATGGCAAACTCGACCGGCGGGCGACTCTCCGCTGTCGGCGACCGGCGGGCATGATGGGCCGATGCCCGCATACGCTCCGATCACCGTGGACGGGCTGGTCGACGCGGTCGCCGCGGCCGCCCTCGCACGACCGGGACCGGTGCTGGTGGCCGTCGACGGCGCCGATGCCGCCGAACCACGGGAACCGGCCGATCGCCTCGTCGAACGCATCCGGACCGAAGGGCGCCCCGCGGCTCGCGTGTGGCTGCACGATTTCGTGCGCCCGGCCTCGCTGCGGCTGGAGTTCGGACGCGACGAGATGTCCTATCGCAACGCCTGGTTCGATTATGCCGCCCTCGAGCGCGAGGTGCTCGCGGCGGTGCGCCGGCGGGGGCAGTGGCTGCCCGCGCTGTGGGACGAGCAGGGTGACCGATCCGCCCGGGCGCGGCTGCGCCCGGCCGAGCCGGGCCTCGTCCTGGTCGTGGCGGGGCCGATGCTGCTCGGCCGGGGGTTGGACTTCGATGTGACCGTGGGCCTGCGGATGTCGGAGGCGGCGCTGCTGCGACGCACCGATCCCGCGGACCGCTGGACCGTCGCGGCGCTGGTGCGGCACGAGCGCGAGCATGCCGAACGGCCCGGATTCGAGGTGCGGTGGGACCATCCGGACCGGCCGGCACTGCGCCGCGACGGCTGAGCACCGCGCCCGGACCCCGTCGGCCGCAACCGGATTCGTTCCGGCCTCAGACCTCGAACAGCTCCCGGTCGGCCGCCGGCAGCCAGCACCCGGCGGCGATGTCGCGGTTGTAGGTGGTGCGGAAGTGGTCGACCAGCGGTGGCAACCCCGGATGCGGGTTGGTCGTCGACCACAGCAGCGCATGCGGGTACGCCGGGGTCGGATCCACGATCGGAACCCGCCGGATATGCGGATGCCACGGGTTGCGGAAGTGGTCGCTACTGATGGTGGCCAAGGTGTCGGAGGCCGCGATTCGGGTCACCATCGCCGCGATGCCGTCGGGTTTCGGCGCGGCCGTGCGATCCCGGGGCGTGGTATCGACGGTGACACCACAGAAATCGCTCAGTTCGCGATAGAAGTCGGCCCATTCCGAGGCGATCCCGGCTCCGGGGATCCACACCGTCATGGCGCCGAGCTCCGCCAGGGTGACCGCCGAGCGACCGGCCAGGCGATGGCCCCGGCCGACGAGCAGATGCGCCGGATCGACATAGGCCGGCGCCGCGGCGATCTCGGGCGGCAGCGGGCACGGCCCGCCGTGCGGGCGCGCGAAGGCCGCGTCGGCACGACCGTGGATCACCATGTCCCGGGCGGTCACCGAGACGCTCGAGATGACGATCTCGGTGTCGGACCCCGGATTGTGCTCGAGGTAGTACTGCATCTGCTCGGTCGCACCCTGCCGTTCCCCCTGGACCGCTACCCGCAACGGCCGCGGCACCGCACCGACGGCTGCCACCGCTGTCTCCGCGACCGCCAGCAGCGACCGGGCGTGCGGCAGCAGGCGGGCGCCGGCGGCGGTCAGCGCCACCCCGGTCGCCACCCGGTCGAACAGCGCCACGCCCAGCTGCGCCTCCAGTTTGGCGATCCGTTTGGATACCGCCTGCTGACTGATCCGAAGCTCCGCGGCGGCGATACCGAACTGCCGCTCCTCGGCAGCGGTGACGAAGGCACGCACGGCAGCCAAGTCGAGGTCGGTCCGCTCCGTGGTGCGCCCGGCCATGGTG
>NZ_BAGM01000086.1 GCF_000308855.1 Nocardia veterana NBRC 100344
GTCCGCCGCCGGGCGTCGCCGCTCACCCTCCACGCCACGGCCGCGCCGGCGGGGTGGCCGCAGCGGTACGTCATCCCAATCGGCAGGTGCGCCACCGTATTCCGAGCGCGGCAGGCCGGGCGCGTACGCCTCGATTCCCCACTCGTCGTCGTGACTGCGCCCGCGAGTCCCGGACGGGAGTGGATTTGCGGTATCCACCACCCGTTCGCTGTATCGCGGCGGTTGGCCGCGGTACCGGACCGGCGGCTCGTGCTCACCTGCCATGGACGCTCACCCCGCCAATGCCTTCGGAATACTCGCGTGTTCCGGCAGGATCACCCCGCAGCCGAGTGAGGCTGCGAACGCGGCCGCTTGGTATCGGTAGCAGCGCCGGATCTTCAACCGGGCCTGTGTGGACAGGTCGCGGGTTATCGCCTCGATCCGCGGCAGATCGCCGCGCAGTGGTTCGGTGATGGTGACCAGCGCGCCGAATCGGGTCACACCGTGCCCGCGGGCCTGCTCCTCGCGGGCCTGCTGGGTGGCGCCCACCCGCAGCGTCGCCGAGGCCGACACGACGCCCCGTTCGCTCTGCTGCGCGACGAGGGCGTTCTTGTAGTCGTCGTCGACGATTTCGGCGGCGTCGGCGGCCGAATGCGGCCGGTACACGATGGCGATCCGCTTGCGCGGCACCTCCGGATTCGGTGCCAGTAGGCGCTGCAGCACCCGCTCGTCCACCGCGCCCTCGGGTGCGGCGTCCATCTCCCAGGTCACCGACCGGCCACCGTCGTGGATGAACTGATCCCAGCGCTCCTCGTGCGAGATCGGGCCCGCGTCGGCCCAATCCAGGCCGTGCCCACCGGGTTCACCCGCGGCCACTTCCAGATCGGCCTGGGCGGCGGGGTCGTAGCTGCGACGGATGAACGAGATCACCTCGTCGGCCGACATCGGCTGGGCACGCACGCCCGCCTCGGCCAGCGCCGCGCAGATTCCGGGCAACCGCCGGCCGATCTCGACGGCCTCCTCGGCGGGATTCTTGCGGCGCTCGGCGGTGGTGGCCTTGAACGTGATCGCGACGCGCGGGAGCAATTGCACCCGCTCCTGCGGCAATTCGGTGGCCAGCTCGTACATCACCTGCTGGGCCAGGGCCGGGGACTCGGGCCGGGTGATGGTGGAAACCTCGGTGAGCAAACGGTTTCCGGTCTCCGGCACGGTGTCGATCACCGGGACCACCGCGACGATGTCCGAGGTCTGGCCGAGCGAGGCCAGGAAGGTGCCCCAGGCCGCCACCCACCGATCGATCACCGGCTGGTCCACCGCCTCGTGACCTTGCGGCCAGGCCCGCAGCACGACCGTGTACTGCGCGAATTGCGGCAGGTGGATCATGCCGAAGCTGTACCCGCCGGCATCGATGCCCTCGTACAGTCGCGAGGGCGCCATCAACCCGGGCAGCCGGGCCACACCGCCGGGGATGCGGGAGAACCGGCCACCGCGATAGACGTGCTCGCCCTTGCTGCGGCCGCGCAACCAATGGAACATCATCAATCCCGTCTCGTAACCGGAGCGGCCCCCCGTCCGCCACACCAGTGGAACCATCACGACCACGCCGATGATCGCGACGAACAACGCCGGCTTCGGCCCGGCCACCAGCGCCGTCATCAGGGCGGTGATGACGACGACGAAGCCGAGCACCGTCTCGCCCCAGCGCAGCCCGAAAAGGCCTGCGCTGCGCGGCTTCTGCCACAGCCCGTACGAGCGGCGCTCGTAGGTGTCGGTCGTCGTCATCGCGGAATGGTGCTCCTGCCGAGGTCGGGTGCGCGGTTGGCCCAGCGGTCACCGGCGATATCGCCCATGGCTTCGTCGGCGCGGTTGAGATGCGCGCCCGCCGCCCGGGCGGTCGCGATGTTGTTCATGGCTCGCGACGCGCCGGATGGTACCGCCGCGGCGCCGCCGGGCGCGCGCGGACTCGCGGGGGCCGGTTGGCCGCCGCCACCGCC
>NZ_BAGM01000085.1 GCF_000308855.1 Nocardia veterana NBRC 100344
GGGCCGCCGGCCCCCCCGGCGACGAATCCGGCCGCCCGGACTACCCACGCCGCAACCAGGTCGGACGTATCACGTTCGGCGGCAACCCCTTCCGCGCCCGCGCCGCCCTCCGGGGCAGGAGCATCGACCGCCGAGGCGGTCCCCACCCCGAACCGGACGCGCCGTGGTGGGGAGCGGTCCGATCACGACGCCGCGCCCGGCGCCGGCCGGTCGCGCCGCGCCCGCGCTCGGCGCGCCCGCCTACGACGAGCACTAGAGGAATCGGAGCAGCACACATGAGTGAGCCCACCCGCATCGAGGTCCGCACCGCCGATCCGTATCCGGTGATCATCGGCCGCGGCCTGCTGGGTGAACTGGTCGAGCAGGTCACCCGGCATCCCGGCGTGCGGACGGTCGCGATCTTCCACCAGCCGCCGTTGACCGAGACCGCCGAGGTGGTCCGTCAGGCGCTCGCCGAACAGGCCGTCGGCGCACAGGGCGAGACCATCGACGCCCACCGCATCGAAATCCCCGACGCCGAGGCCGGTAAGGACCTGCCGGTCGCCGGATTCTGCTGGGAGGTGCTGGGCCGTATCGGGCTGACCAGGCAGGACGTGGTGATCAGCCTCGGTGGCGGCGCCGCCACCGATCTGGCCGGTTTCGTCGCCGCCACCTGGATGCGCGGCGTGAAAGTGGTGCACGTGCCCACCACACTGCTCGCGATGGTCGATGCGGCGGTCGGCGGCAAGACCGGAATCAACACCGAGGCGGGGAAGAATCTGGTCGGCTGTTTCCACGAACCGTCGGCGGTACTCGTCGACCTGGTGACCCTGGAAACCGTGCCGCGCAACGAGATCGTCGCGGGTATGGCAGAGATCATCAAGGCCGGATTCATCGCCGATCCGGTCATTCTCGACCTGATCGAGCGTGACCCCGAGGCCGCGCTCGACCCGACCGGAACGGTATTGCCGGAACTCGTGCGCCGCGCCATCCAGGTGAAGGCCGATGTCGTGGCGGCCGATCTCAAGGAGTCCAGCCTGCGCGAGATCCTCAACTACGGGCATACGCTGGGCCATGCCATCGAACGACGGGAACGCTACCGCTGGCGGCACGGCGCGGCCGTCTCGGTCGGCCTGGTGTTCGCGGCCGAACTCGGCCGCCTGGCCGGCCGTCTGGACGACGCCACCGCCGATCGGCACCGCGCCATTCTGGAAAGCGTCGGACTGCCGACCACCTACGACGCCGACGCGCTGCCGCAACTGCTGGAATCCATGCAGACCGACAAGAAGACGAGGTCGGGCATCCTGCGCTTCGTGGTACTGGACGGGCTGGCCAAGCCGGGCCGCCTGGAGGGCCCCGATCCGTCCTTGCTGGCGGCGGCCTACGCCACCATCGCCCGCGAGGACAGCCCAGCGGGCGGAATTCTGCTCTAGAACAGCAAATCCGGGCCGCGGGCATCCGCCTGCGGCCCGGATGGACCGGAATCAGGCCGGCGAGGCCGCCGCCGGCGGAACCGACGATTCGCCCTTGCGCTGCTCGCGACCGACCAGGAAGCGGCCGAGCGCCACCCCGACCATCGCCGGGATGAAGATCATCAGCACGATGAACGCGGCGCCGGCGGTCAGCTCGAACAACAGTCCGTTGTCGCCGAGATCGAACTTCGGCAGATAGTCCAGAATCCACGCCACGAGCCCGCTACCCAGGCCACCGACCACGCCGGCCTTCAGCCACCGCATGGTCAGGTCGGCGCCGCCGCGCTCCGGGTCCGGATAGTCCCGCCGATCGCCGCGACCGTCGAGCAGACCCCATGCGACCCCGACGACGACGAGGATGACCAGGCACAGAATGCGCATCCACGAACCGTTGGTCGGCCAGTAGATCATGCCGAAGCCCAGCAGGGTTCGCAGTACGACGGTCAGCGCACCGAGGACTATGGCGCGCAACACCCACGAATTCATGTCGATCACCTTAGCCTGTGTGATGCCGTCATCTAATTGGAACCCGTTCTAGACGTCGGGCAGGTCCACGGCGGCCGCCATCGCCGCCCGTGGGGCCGGCCGGCCGGTGAACTGTTCGACCTGCCCGTAGGCCTGGTTGAGCAGCATCTGCAGACCGCTGATCACCCTATTCCCCGCCGCGCGAACCGCGGCGGCCAACGGGGTGGGCCAGGGATCGTAAATCGCGTCCAGCACCACCGGCGCGGCCGCGACCGCCTCCGCCACCACTGCGGCGCCCGCGGCCGGCACCGAACTCACCACGGCGTCGGCCGCCGCGCAGGCCGCGCGGACGCGGTCGGTATCGAAGTCGGTGAAGTCGGTTGCCAGCCCGAGCTCCCGAGCCAGAGCCAGGGTCGGCTCGGCCCGCCCCGCATCCCGCGCGACGACCGTGACCGCACTCGCCCCGAGTTCCGCCAGCGCGAGCAAGGCCGGGCGCGCGGTCCCCCCCGCTCCGAGCACAACGGCCCGGGACACCGACTCCACGCCGCCGCCCTGTAAGGCGCCGCGTACCCCGTCGACGTCGGTGCAGTCGGCACGCCAACCGGTCGCGGTGCGCACCAGGGTGTTGGCCGAGCCGACCAGCACGGCGCGTTCGGTGCGCTCGTCGGCATGGTTCAGCGCGGCGACCTTCCCGGGCATCGTCACCGACAGGCCGACCCACTCCGCACCCAGTCCGTCGACCAATGCCGGGAGCTGTTCGGCCGTGCATTCGATGCGCTCATAGCTCCAATCCAGCCCGAGCGCGCGGTAGGCGGCCAGATGCAGCTGCGGGGAGCGGGAATGCGCGATGGGGCTGCCCAGCACGGCCGCCTTGCGCCGCGTCCCGGGCGCGGCGCCGTCGTTACCGGCCACTGTCGAGAATCCCGCTCTGTTGGGCGCGTTGGATATTGCGCAGATGTTCGGAATAGCTCTCGGTGAACAGGGTGGTTCCCTGCTTGTCGATGGTCACGAAATACAGCCAGGGCCCCGGTGTCGGATTTTCCATCGCCCGCAGCGCGTCCAGCGACGGCGAGGAGATCGGCGTCGCGGGCAGCCCGGCCATGGCATAGGTGTTCCACGGCGTCTTGCGCGCCCGGTCGGCATCGGTGGTCGCCAGCTCGGTGCGATCGAGGGTGTAATTGACCGTCGAATCCAATTGCAGCGGCTGATCGACCGCCAATCGGTTGACGATCACCCGCGCGACCTTCGTCATGTCCTGCGGCAGCGCCTCCCGTTCGACCAGCGACGCCGCGATCAGGGTGTGATAGGGGTCGAGCTTGTTGGTCGCCCCCGATTGCAGCAGACCGGTCGTCTCGTAGCTGGCGGCGCTCTCTCCGACGAGCTGCGCCAGAATCTGCTCCGGCGTTCCCGACGGATCGAAATCCCACGTACCCGCCGCGATCAGGCCCTCGAGCTGGCGGCTGCGGTCAGGCACCTTGCGCACCGCGTCCATCGCCCATGCCGGCACCCCCAACGCGGCGAGGTTCGGACTGGATCCCGCGGCGTCGAGTTGTTCGTAGGTGACACACTTCTTCGCGGCGCCGGTCCCGACGCAGCTGGCATCGGCGATCTTCCGATAGATGCCCTCGTTGCGGGCGCCGGTGTTCACATCGGTCGAATCGTGCAGGCGGCGGCCTTCCGACACCACCACGTTGCCGACCCGGGAACTCTTGTTCAACAGCGCGGCCACCGCGTCCGTGCCCTTGCTGTGCGTCGGCACCGCGTAGTAGCCCGGCTGGACCGAGGTGATACCCGAACTACGCACCGCCGCTTGATAAAAGGCGCCGGTGCTTTTGACGACACCCTTGTCCTGCATGGTCTGAGCGATCTGCTCGGCGGTATCGCCGGAATGCACCTGCACCACAGCCAGCGGGCCGGGTGGGCCGTCGAAATCCTCGGGGCCGCCCATCGACCGGATGAACTTGTATCCGGCGTAGCCGCCGGCGACCACGAACAGCACGACGAAAACACAGCCGAGCACGATGACGTTGCGGCGGCGCCGCTGTCGTTCGGCGGCCTTGCGCGATGCGACGCGCGAGCTGCGGCCGCGCCCGGACGACCCGGACCGGGTGGATTTCCCGGCGCTCCGGGTCGATTTCGCCGGTGACTTCCCGGCCGTTTTGCGCGTGGTTTCCCGCCGGGCCTCCCGCAGCGACCGGGCGGCGGCCGCGGCGCGGGGATTGCGAGTGGTGCGGCGCACCGGCGGCGCGGGCGGCTCCTCGACGGCAACCGGTTCGAGATCGGCTGCCGAATCGTACTCGTCCTCGCGGTAGCGATGACCGCGCCGGGCCCGGCCGTAACCGGGATCTGTGTCCTCGGCGGCGTAGTCCGGATCGACGTAGTCGGCCTCGGCGTAGCCGGGATCGTGCGGGGCGCCGTAGCCGGGATCGTGGTGGGCGCCGCCGTAACCGGGCGCCGCCTCGGCGTAGTGCGAGACCTGCTCGTCCTCGTCGACGTAACGCGGAATGACCGCGGTGTCGTCGTCCTCGTAGTCGTCCCATTCGTCCGTGGTGCTGCGATGGGCACCCCCACGCCGGTACCGCCGTTGCAGTTCATCGGCGCGTTTGCGGGAGCGCTCACCGGCACGGGACCAGCGGTCACTCATCCGACCACCTGGCCTCGTCGTCCCCGGCCGACCTCAACACCGCACTCCGTTCGTCCAACCACCCTTGCAGGATCGATACGGCGGCCGCCTGATCGATCACCTGCCGCCGGCCGCGCGTGCGAACACCGCTGTCCCGCAATGCACGTGCAGCTGACACCGTAGTCAAACGTTCGTCGGAAAGTCGTATCGGCACACCAGGAACCATGTCTCGCAACCGGTTCGCGAATCGCATCGCCAGGCGTGCCGAAGTGCCGTTGTCCCCGCGCAACGTGCGGGGAAGGCCGACGATCACCTCGACGGCCTCATATTCCCGCACAATCTCGGCAATCCGGGTCAGATCGGTGGCGGGAGCGCGTTTGCCCCCCTTGGCAGTCGGCACGGTCTCCACCGGGGTGGCGAGAATACCGTCCGGATCGCTGGCGGCCACACCGATCCGCACCGTGCCCACATCGATGCCGATGCGGCGGCCGCGGCCCGGATCGGTCCGCGCGTCCGGGCGCTCGGGAACCACTCGATCGCCCGTCCGCGCATCCGGTCCGGGCGGCCGGGACGGCTCCGGATCCGGCGTCTCCGAATTCTCGGTCTCCGAATTCTCGGATTTGTCCATCAGGCGGCGATCTCGGCCACCCGCGCGCGCACGCCGGCCAGGCCGGCCTCGATTCCGGAGGGATCGGAGCCGGCGCCCTGCGCCATCTCCGGCTTGCCACCGCCGCGACCGGCGATACTCGGGCCGAAGCTGCCCACCAGCTCACCTGCCTTGACGCCGAGCTCCTGGGCCGGCTTGTTCACGGCGACGACGAACGGCACCTTGCCGTCGACATTGCCGAGCAGGACCACCACGGCGGGTTCGCTGCCGAACCGGCCACGGATGTCGGTGGCCAGCGTGCGCAGATCGCCCGCCCCCACGCCCTGGGGCGCCGCGGCCGCCACCAGCAACACCTTGCCCACCCGCTGGGCCTGGTCGACGAAGGTCGCGGCCTGCGACAGCACGGCAGCGGCCTTGGTGCGTTCGAGTTCCTTCTCCGCGACCTTCAACCGCTCCACGAGCTGTTCCACCCGGGCCGGCACCTCCTCGGAGGGCACCTTCAGCGAGGCGGCGACACCGGCGAGCAGCGCCCGCTCCTTGGCGAGGTACTTGTAGGAGTCGAGCCCGACGAAGGCCTCGACGCGGCGAACACCGGAGCCGACCGACGATTCGCCCAGCAGGGTGATCGGCCCGATCTGCGACGAGTGTTCGACATGGGTGCCGCCGCACAGCTCCATCGAGAACGGCCCGCCGATCTCGACGACGCGTACCTCGGACCCGTAGTTCTCACCGAACAGTGCCAGCGCGCCCATCGCCTTGGCCTTGGGCAGATCGGTGACGAAGGTGTTCACCGGGAAATCCGAACCCACCGCGTCGTTGGACACGGCCTCGATGTCGGCCTTCTGCGACTCCGTGAGCTGGCCCTGCCAGTTGAAGTCGAAGCGCAGATAGCCGGGCTTGTTCAGCGAGCCGGCCTGAACGGCGTTGGGACCCAGCACCTGCCGCAGCGCCGCGTGCACCATGTGGGTGCCCGAGTGGCCCTGGGTCGCGCCGCGCCGCCACGCCGGATCGACCTGGGCGAGGACCGCATCGCCCTCGGTGATCTGGCCGCGTTCGACGGTGGTCTTGTGCACCCACAACTTCTTGGCGATCTTCTGCACGTCGTTGACGCGCAGCTCGGTGCCCGAGGCGGTGATGGTGCCACGGTCGGCGATCTGACCGCCGGATTCGGCGTAGAGCGGGCTGCGGTCGAGGATGACCTCGACGTTCTGGCCGGCGGTCGCGGTGGGCACCCGCACGCCGTCGGCGATCAGGGCGAGCACCCGCGCCTCGGTGGCGAGTTCGTCGAAGCCGGTGAATTCGGTGGCGCCGCGATCGACCAACTCCTTGTAGATGGACAGGTCGGCGTGGGCATGCTTGCGCGCCTGCGCGTCGTCCTTGGCACGCTGCCGCTGCTCGGCCATCAGCGCGCGGAAACCGGATTCGTCGACCTCGAGTCCGGCCTCGGCCGCCATCTCCAGGGTCAGGTCGATCGGGAACCCGTAGGTGTCGTGCAGGGTGAAGGCCTCACTGCCCGGGATCTTGCGGCCGCCGGCGGCCTTGACCTCGGCGACGGCGTCGTCGAACAGCTTCGACCCGGTGCTCAGGGTCTTGAGGAAGGCCGTCTCCTCCCCCACCGCGACGGTCTCGATGCGCGTGAAGTCGGTGGCCAGCTCCGGATACGACGGGGACATCAGATCGCTGACGACCTTCATGAACTCCCCGATCACCGGCTTCTCGGCGCCGAGCAGCCGGGCCGAGCGCACGATCCGGCGCAGCAGGCGGCGCAGCACGTACCCGCGGCCGTCGTTGCCGGGGTTGACGCCGTCGGCGATCAGCATCGCCGAGGTGCGGGCGTGGTCGGCGATCACCCG
The DNA here is from genome assembly GCF_000308855.1 of Nocardia veterana NBRC 100344. GTDB lineage: Bacteria > Actinomycetota > Actinomycetes > Mycobacteriales > Mycobacteriaceae > Nocardia > Nocardia veterana. Next base: position 7,000 of record NZ_BAGM01000085.1, read on the forward strand.
GAACCGCACGTCGTCGGTGTGCTCGACGCCGTAGCTCTTCCCGGTCAGCTCCTCGGCCTTGGAGATGATCGGCCGCAGCAGATCGGTTTCGTAGACGTTGTCCACGCCCTGCAGCAGCATCGCCACCCGCTCGATGCCCATGCCGGTGTCGATGTTCTTCTTCGGCAGCGACCCGATCGGCGGATAGCCCTGCTTCGGGCTCTGCTCACCGCGGATGTCCTGCATGAAGACGAGATTCCAGATCTCGAGATAGCGGTCCTCGTCGGCCACCGGGCCGCCCTCGGCGCCGTATTCGGGCCCGCGGTCGTAGTAGATCTCCGAGCAGGGACCACCGGGACCGGGCACGCCCATATCCCAGTAGTTGTCCTTGCCGTCACGGAACTGGATGCGCTCGGTCGGGATTCCGGCGACCCGATGCCAGATCTCGGCGGCCTCGGGGTCGCTCTCGTAGGCGGTGACCCAGATCCGCTCCGGGTCGAAGCCGAACCCGCCCTCCTCCTGGGACTTGCTGATCAGCTCCCAGGCGAAGGTGATCGCGCCTTCTTTGAAGTAGTCGCCGAAGGAGAAGTTGCCGGCCATCTGGAAGAAGGTGTTGTGGCGGGTCGTCACGCCCACCTCTTCGATGTCGCCGGTGCGCACGCACTTCTGCACGCTGGTCGCGCGGGCGAACGGCGGCGCCTCCTGGCCCAGGAAATACGGCTTGAACTGGACCATGCCCGCATTGACGAACAGCAGGTTCGGGTCCGGCAGGATCAGCGAAGCACTGGGTACCTCGGTGTGTCCGGCACGGACGAAATGGTCCAGGAATCGCCGTCGGATCTCGTGGGTCTGCACGAATATCCAGCCTACCGGGCGCGGTCCACTCGGTTTTCAGCGGTCGGGCGTGCTCGCTCAGCGGCCGCGGACGATTCGGCGCAGTTTGGTCACCCGCGGCCCGACCTCGCGCTCGTAGCCGTGATCGGTCGGGGTGTAGTAGTCGGCGCCGACGAGTTCGTCCGGCGGATACTGCTGGGTGAGCACGCCGTCCGGATGGTCGTGCGGGTACTTGTAGCCCTGCGCGTTGCCGAGTTTCGCCGCCCCGGCGTAGTGACCGTCGCGCAGGTGCGGCGGCACGGCACCGGCCTTCCCCGCGGAGATGTCGGACAGCGCGGCGCCGATGGCCGCGGCAACCGCGCCGGACTTCGGTGCGGTGGCGATGTGGATGGTGGCGTGCGCGAGCGCCAGCTGCGCCTCCGGCATTCCGACCAGCTGCACCACCTGTGCGGCCGCCACCGCGGTCTGCAGGGCGGTCGGGTCGGCCATGCCCACATCCTCGGACGCCTGGATCATCAATCGCCGCGCGACGAACCGCGGATCCTCGCCGGCGCTGATCATCCGGGCCAGATAATGCAGGGCCGCGTCGACATCGGAGCCGCGCAGCGACTTGATGAACGCGCTGATCACGTCGTAGTGCTGATCCCCGGCCCGGTCGTAACGCACCGCTGCCCGATCGACGCTGGCCTCCACCAGATCGACGTCGACGATCCCGTCCAGCGACGACTCCGCGGAGGCCTCCAGCGCCGTGAGCGACCGGCGGGCATCACCGCCGGCGATGCGCACGATGTGGTCCAGGGCGGCCTCGGTCACCGTGTACTGCCCGCCCAGCCCGCGCTCGTCCTCGATCGCGCGGCGCAGCACCGTCCGGATATCGCTGTCGGACAACGACTTCAACTGCAGCACCAGTGAACGCGACAACAGCGGTGAGACCACCGAGAAGGACGGGTTCTCGGTGGTGGCGCCGACCAGCAGCACCACCCGGTTCTCCACCGCCGCCAGCAGCGCATCCTGCTGCGTCTTGGAGAACCGGTGCACCTCGTCGATGAACAGCACCGTCTGCTCCCCCGCCAGCAACCGCCGCCGCGCCAGCTCGATGACCGCCCGCACCTCCTTGACCCCCGCCGAGAGCGCGGACAAGGCTTCGAAGCGACGCCCGGTCGCCGTGGAGATGAGAGCCGCCAGCGTGGTCTTTCCGGTGCCCGGCGGGCCGTAGAGCAGCACCGACGCCGCACCGGAGCCCTCGATCAGCCGGCGCAGCGGCGATCCGGGACCGAGCAGATGTTGCTGCCCGACCACCTCGTCCAGATTCGCCGGCCGCATCCGCACGGCGAGCGGCGACATCCGGCCCACCGGGGGCAGCGCGGCGGAGCCGCCGGGCGACTCCTCCACCTCCGGCGCCTCGAACAAACCTTCGCTCACGCCTCGACCGTACCGATATCCCCCGACAAGCTGCCGTCGCGGACCCAGGGCCCACATCGGGCCGGGCGGCTCACTCCGCCCAGAGTTCCTCGAGGGTGGCGGAGACGTGCTCGGCGAAATCGCCGAGCGTGTCGTCGCCCGTGCAGCGGGCGTCCTCGGCCAGAGCCGCCCAGCGGTTGATCAACGCGGCCGAGCGCGGCACCGACAGGCCGTGCTCGCGTGCGGCGGCGATCCGGGTGTGGTCGGCCGGCAGGAACCAGTAGGTCGTCAGCCACACCCAGATCAGCCGGGCCTCGAGAATCCGCTCGGCCAGCAGATCGTCGTCGCCCAGGGCGGGCCACACACCGACCACTTCCGAACGCCAGGCCTCGACCATCTGGTGTGCCCGTTCACGGGAAAGCTCGAAATCGCACAGACAGCCGGGGAACGACACCAGGGCGTAGGCGATGTCGAGGGTGGCGTCGCGGAAACCGCCCCACTCGTAGTCGAGGAAACGCGCACCCTCGTCGTTGAGGATCACATTGTCCGGACACAGGTCGGAGGGGCTGAAGGCGCGGAAGCGGCCCCCGGAGAACAGCCGGTTGCCGCGCACGATCCGCTCGGCGATCTCGCCCGGCACCTCGATGCCGACCTCGCGGGCCAGCATCCCGGGCACCTCGCTGATCGCGGCCTCCGACTGCTGGGCGATCCCGTCCACCCGATGTCCCACGTCGACGCGCCGCAGCAGCGCCACGAAGTCGGCCTCCCGGCCCACGGTAGCGGCGTGCATCCGGCCCAGCGCCTGCGCGAAGGCCATTTGCGCGTTCCGGGTCGCGGGCTCCACGCCCGACTGCAGCACGGAGGTCAGCGACATGTTCTCGCCCAGGTCGCTGAGAATCAGCAGCCGATCGGGCAGGCTGTGCGCCAGCAGGTACGCGCCGGGACGATGTTGGCTGCTCAGCGCGGTGGTGAACTGATAGGACACCGCCTCGCGCAGAAACGCCGAGTCGATACTCGCCACCCCCGGCGCCAACCCGCCGATGCGCCGCTCCTGGGCGGCGCCGCGGACCTGCTTGACGATCAGGGTGCGGGGAAGTGAGAAGGAGTTCTCCGCTACGCGCACGCGCAGCACCGTCGTCCTGCCACTGCCACTGAGTTCGATCGGATCGCTCAGCTTCACCGCAGCACCCATGCGCTTGGTAAGCAACTGTTGTGCCGCGGACACGACTTCGGCGGCGCGTTCGGCCAATAGTGCGGTCATCGGATCCCAAGTTACTCGCTTCAGGTCACTTTCAGCGAGCGGTTCGGCAACCTTTCGCGCGTCGCCCGGCGTGTCCCGGCCGACCACCTGCGACCGGAACGAGATGCTCATTACGCTCACCCGGGTGCGGACCACCCTCCGCCCGACATCACACCCCTCGCTTGACACGCCCGGCGTCGTCCGGTTGTGTCGAACTCCCAACTGCAGTGTGCCGCACCAGAACCCAGGTGATCCGAAAGGTCCGACGATGACCGACTCCCCGCAGTCCGCACCCGGCGACACCGGCGAAGGCGGTGACCGGCGACCGGAGAGCCGACCAGGACAGCACGCGAGCGGACCCGGCCCCGCGGGGCCCGGACCCGGCGCCCAGTCCGGACGACACGAGATGGCCGGGGCTGCCGGATATCCGCAGTTCGACGGACCGGGCGCCGCCCAGTACGGTGGCGTGCCGGTCGAGCCGCCGCCACCCGTCGCGCCCGCCACGGGGGTTCCTCCGGTGGCGCCGAGTTCCGGATCCCCCGGCCCGCAGCCGACCCCGGGTCCGACCTACGGACCGCCCGGCAGCGTCCCGCCGGGCTCCTATCCGCCGGCCGGTCCGGATCGGAACTGGCCCGACCCGAATACCGGGCCGGCGCCCCAGGGTTCGATGCCGCCCGGCTACGGCGTTCCCGCGGGCTATGCCGCACCGGCGGGACTCAACGTCGGCCGCGCACTCGGCTTCGCCTGGGAACGCTTCCGCGCCAACCCGATTCCGTGGATCGCGATCACACTGGTCGGATTCGTCGCCTACCTCGCCGTGACCGTCGTCGTCAATGTCACGGGCATGAATTCCCTGCTGCCGGTGCTCCTGGTCGCACTGATCGTCGCGGCGGTGGTCTGGTTGTTGCAGGCGGCGATGATTCGCGGCGCACTCTACGAAACCGACGGCACCCCACCGGATTTCCAGTCCTTCTTCAGCTTCGTGAACGCTGGTAACGTCCTGATCACCGCCCTGCTGGTCTTCCTGGCCGCCTGCGTCGGAGCCGCGCTGTGCATCCTGCCGGCCATCGTCGTCGGCTACCTCGGGATGTTCTCCCTGCACTATGTGATCGACCAGGACACCGACCCGTTCACGGCGATCAAATCGAGTGTGCGGCTGGTGATCTCGAACTTCGTGCCGACGCTGCTGCTGGCCCTGACCGTCGCCGGGCTGACCCTCGTCGCCGCCGCCTTGTGCGGCATCGGTCTGCTCGTGGTCGGCCCGCTGACCGTCATCGCCGTCACCTACTCCTACCGGATGCTCAGCGGCGGCCTCATCGCGTGAGCCGCTCGCTCACTCGGCGCCGCCGAACCACCGGCGCGACAAGACCTTCCACCGCGTCCGCCGCGGCGGCCCCAGCGCGTGACCGTGATGGGGCCGCACCTGCAACACGATGATGCCCGCGACCACGATGCCGATCATGTTCACCCCGAGCTGACCGATCGACATGAAAGCCTTGTGCCATTCGCCCACGGTGGCGGCCACCGCGGCGAAACCCGCGGCGGGAATGGTCGTGACCGAGATGAAGACCCCCACCAGCGCCGCGGATTTCGCCGTGACCAGCGACATCATCCCCGCGGCCCCGGCCAGCAACGCCACCACCAGGGAGAACGGCCCCACCTCGTAGATGAAGTCCACGTTGTGGATGGAGTGGATGCCGTCGACGGTGATCCAGCCGAGCTGTTCCCAGATCAGCGAGGCCATCGTCGCGATACCCATCGCCACCGGAAAACCGATCAGCAACGCGATCGCCGACCGCCGGGCCAGGCGGAAGTTCCTGCGCACCACCGCGACCGCCACCGCGGCCAGCGGCCCGAATTCGGGTCCGACCACCATCGCCCCGACGATGGTCACCGGCGAATCGGTGGCCACACCCACCACCGCCAGCAGGCAGGCGATCGTGATGAACGCGAGGAAGGTCGGATTGAGCGTGGACTCCTCGTGGGTCTGGGCGAGCAGTTCCTCCCAGACGACGGCATCGGCCGGATCGCCCGGCGCGGCGTCCACGGCGCGTTCGGCCGGAACCGACAGCACCGTCTCCACCGGTGACATCATGATGCCGCCGTGGTCGGGAATGCCCAGCCCGCGCAGCCCCGCGAGGATGTCGTTGGCGGACTCGCGCGCGATATCGGCCTGGATCAGGTCACCGGGCGGTTCGATCGAGGCGCCGCGCTGCACTGTGATCAGCGTGGCTCCGGGCTCGGAGCGCAGTGCGGTCAGCGCGGCCTCGGTCGACTCCGGTGGGCAGACCACCCGCAGGTGCAACACCGGCGAAACCCCTTGTCGTCGACGATCGTCCGGCACCGGGCGGTGCCGGACGATCTGCAGACTAGCGGTCGCGGTGCGCGAATGCCCGCAGTCAGGCCCGGACGGGGACCGGGTTGCCGTGCTCGTCCAGCACGACGTCCAGCCCCGCCTCCTTGCGCTGCTGCGCGGTGATCGGCGCGGGCGCCTCGGTCAGCGGATCCACCCCGCCGCCGGACTTCGGGAACGCGATGACCTCGCGGATCGAGTCCACGCCGGCCAGCAGCGCCGTGATGCGATCCCAGCCGAAGGCGATGCCGCCGTGCGGCGGGGCCCCGAAAGCGAAGGCGTCCAACAGGAATCCGAACTTCTCCTGCGCCTCGTCGTGGCTGATCCCCATGACCTTGAACACCCGCTCCTGCACGTCGCGGCGGTGGATACGGATACTGCCACCGCCGATCTCGTTGCCGTTGCAGACGATGTCGTAGGCGTAGGCCAGCGCCGAGCCGGGATCGGTGTCGAAGGTGTCGATCGATTCCGGCTTGGGCGAGGTGAACGCGTGGTGCACCGCGGTCCACGCCGAATGCCCCAGTGCCACATCGCCGCTGGCGGTGGCCTCGGCGGCCGGTTCGAACATCGGCGCGTCCACGATCCAGACGAAGGCCCAGGCGTTCTCGTCGATCAGGCCGCATTTGCGGGCGATCTCGCCCCGCGCCGCACCGAGCAGCGCCCGGCTCGACTTGACCTCACCCGCGGCGAAGAAGATGCAGTCGCCCGGTTCGGCTCCCACGTGCGCGGCCAGCCCGTCCCGCTCGGCATCGGAGAGGTTCTTGGCGACCGGCCCGCCGAGCGTGCCGTCCTCGTTGACCAGAATGTAGGCCAGCCCCTTGGCGCCGCGCTGTTTCGCCCATTCCTGCCAGGCGTCGAGCTGGCGGCGCGGCTGACTCGCACCACCGGGCATCACGACCGCACCGACGTACGGCGCCTGGAACACCCGGAAGGTCGTGTCCCGGAAGTACTCGGCACATTCGGTGATCTCGACGCCGAAACGCAGATCCGGCTTGTCGCTGCCGTACCGGCGCATGGCCTCGGCGTAGGTCATGTGCGGAATCGGGGTCGGGATGTCGTAGCCGACCAGCTTCCACAGCGCCACCAGGATGTCCTCGGCCAGCAGGATCACATCCTCCTGGGTGACGAAGCTCATCTCGATGTCGAGCTGGGTGAACTCCGGCTGCCGGTCGGCCCGGAAGTCCTCGTCGCGGTAGCAGCGCGCGATCTGGTAGTACCGTTCCACGCCCGAGACCATGAGCAGCTGCTTGAACAGCTGCGGGCTCTGTGGCAAGGCGTAGAACTTGCCGGGCTGCAACCGGGCCGGGACCAGGAAGTCGCGGGCGCCCTCCGGCGTGGACCGCGTCATCGTCGGCGTCTCCACCTCGACGAAGGCATGCTCGGCCAGCACCTCGCGGGCGGCGGCGTTGACCTTCGAGCGCAGCCGGATCGCCCGGGCCGGACCCTCGCGGCGCAGATCCAGATAGCGGTACTTCAGCCGCGCCTCCTCACCGGGCTGCTCGTCCAGCTGGAACGGCAGCGGTGCGGCCTCGTTGAGCACCTCGAGCTCGGTCACGTTGACCTCGATGGCACCGGTCGGCAGGTTCGGGTTCTCGCTGCCGTCCGGCCGCGTCTCCACCACACCGGTGACCCGCACGCAGTACTCGGCGCGCAGTTTGTGCGCCTGCTCGGCCGGCGCGCCCTCGCGGAAGACCACCTGCGCGACCCCCGACGCATCCCGCAGATCGATGAAGATCACGCCACCGTGGTCTCGCCGCCGGGCCACCCAGCCGGTGAGGGTGACGGTCAGACCGGCGTGCTCGCTTCGCAGCGAACCAGCCAAGTGGGTGCGCAGCACGGGAATCCTTTCGACGACACGGGGCACCGGGCACGGAACGACCTGGTGCGCCCCCATGGTAGTGAGACACGATCGGCGGACGGAAACCGATATCCGACTCCCCGTGTCAAGCTGTACGACGCACACGTGGCCGCGGCCGGCCACGCGAGGTTCGTGATTCACGCGAGAGGGCGACCAGGATGACCTTCAACGAAGGTATGCAGATCGATCCGGACCGGGTTTCCTCCGGTGGCGGGCCGGGCATGGGCGGCAAACTCGCCCTCGGCGGTGGCGCCGGCGGATTGATCGTGCTGGTGCTGGCACTGCTGTTCGGCGGCGATCCGGGTTCCCTGCTCGGGCAGTTCACCGGAGCCGGAAGCAACACCGCCCAGCAGGGCAGCGCCGGTACGCCCGCCCACTGCAAAACCGGCGCGGACGCCAACAAGTACGTCGACTGCCGGGTCGCCCTCACCGCGCAGAGCCTCGATTCGGTGTGGGGCGCCGAGCTGGCGAAACAGACCGGGCGCAAATACGTGCCACCGAAGGTCACCCTGTTCACGGGCGCGGTAGGAACCGGCTGCGGGCGCGCGACCAGCGCCGTCGGCCCGTTCTACTGCCCGGCCGACCGCACCGCCTATTTCGACACCAGCTTCTTCCAGGAGCTGGTCGATCGGTTCGGCGCCAGCGGCGGGCCGCTCGCACAGGAATACGTCGTCGCGCACGAGGTCGGTCATCATATTCAGAATCTGCTCGGCGATTCCGGTCGCGCACAGCGTGATCCGAAGGGCCCGGAATCGGGTTCGGTGCGGCTGGAGCTGCAGGCCGACTGCTATGCCGGTTTGTGGGCCTCCTATGCCGACAAGCTGCCCGCCCCCGGCAGCAACCAGCCGTTCCTGAAGCCCTTGTCCGACAAGGATATTCAGGATGCGCTGTCGGCCGCGGCGGCCGTCGGCGACGACCGGATCCAGAAAGCCGCCACCGGGCGGGTCAACCCGGAGGGCTGGACGCACGGTTCGTCGAGCGAGCGGCAGAAGTGGTTCCTGACCGGCTACCGCACCGGACAGGTGAAGGCGTGCGACACCTTCTCGGCCACAGATCTCGACAATCCGCCGGCGCTGCGGTGACCGGCCGGGGCGCTTCGAGGGCCGGGTTCGATCGGCCGTCACGTTCGACAACAGCAGCGGTGACCGCGATGTGGGTGGAGGGATATCGGTGAACGACATGCGGACACGCGCGGGTGCCCGCGCGATCGCGGCCGGATTCGCGTGCGCGATGGCACTTTTCGGCGGGGCGGTGACGGCGGTGGCCGACGAACCCGCACCGCCGGCGCTCGCGGTGGCACTGACCACGATTCCGGGTGGGGAGAACGCCGGTGTGACTCCGGCGCCGACATTGCTGGTGTACTCCGATGGGCGTGCGGTCCACAGCCCGGATGCCGCCACACCGGATCGTCCGGCGGACAAGGCGCCACAGCAGCGCAACGGGCACGTCCCCCTCGATGTGGTCCACGCCGCGGCCGAGGACGCGAAGAAGCTGGCGGCGGCGGACCTGGGTATGCCGAAGGACGGCAGTGGCGGCTCCACCCTGCTGGATTTTCTGGGAAGCACACCCGACCAGGATGTGCACCTGGTGGTGTACTCCCCCGGCGGGACCGACGGACTCACCGACGCCCAGAAGGCGGACCGCACCCGCTTCGCCGACCTGTGCAAGAAGCTGGTCGACGGCTTCGTCGCCGACCGCTGACTCCATCCGGTCGCCGGTCCGCGCGACCGGAAAAACCGGTGGCGCAGCGGGTTTCGATCCGCTGCGCTCGGGTCAGCCGACGGTCCAGGTTTCCCGGCCGGTGAGCAATTCCTGCAGCGACTGCGGCCCGACCGGTTTCGTTTCGACGGCGGCGGCAGTCTGCGCCCGGACGCCGTCGTCGTAGGTCGGGCGCGCGACGCTGCGGAAGATACCCACCGGAACATGGGTGAGGTCCTGAGCGGTCAACCGCGAGAGCGCATAGGCGTATTCGGGATGATCGCCGTAGGCGTCGTGCACCACGATCTCCGATTCCGGCACGTCGGCGGTCGCGGCGACCTCGAGTCCGAATCCGTTGCGTACCACCGCGAATTCACCCTCGGCGCCGAATCGGATGGGCTCACCGTGGCGCAGCCGGATCAGATGGGATTCGGCGTTGTCCCGACGCAGCGCGTCGAAGGAACCGTCGTTGAAGATCGGGCAGTCCTGCAGGATCTCCACGAAGGAGGTGCCCCGATGCTCCGCCGCGGCCCGCAGGACCTCACTCAGGCCGGCACGGTCGGAGTCCAGCGCGCGGGCGGCGAAGGTGGCCTCGGCGCCCAGGGCCACCGACAGCGTGTTGAACGGATGGTCGACCGAGCCGAGCGGTGTGGACTTGGTGACCTTGCCCAGTTCGGAGGTCGGTGAGTACTGCCCCTTGGTGAGGCCGTAGATGCGGTTGTTGAACAGCAGGATCGTCATGTTGACGTTGCGCCGCAGCGCGTGGATCAGGTGGTTGCCCCCGATCGAGAGCGCGTCGCCGTCCCCGGTGACCACCCAGACCGACAGGTCCGGCCTGGTCACCGCCAATCCCGTCGCGATCGCGGGCGCCCGGCCGTGGATGGAGTGGATGCCGTACGCGTCGAGGTAGTACGGGAATCGGCTCGAACAGCCGATGCCGGAGACGAACATCAGGTTCTCCCGGCGCAGACCCAGTTCGGCCAGGAACCCGCGGACCGTCGCGAGAATGACGTAGTCCCCGCAGCCCGGACACCAGCGCACCTCCTGGTCGGAGGTGAAGTCCTTGACCTTCTGCGGCCGGTCGGCGGCGGGCACCCCGGACACTCCGGTGAGGCCGAGGTCGGCGCCGACGAGCGATGTGTCGACGATGGTCATCGGTCTCCCCCTGTCGTGCGGTAGGTCGCCCGGGCTCGGGCATCGAAGGCCTTGTTCTGTTCCAATTCGCCGATCGTGCCGTCCAGCGCGGCATCGATGACGCCGACCAATTCCTGCGCCGAGAACGCGGTTCCGGCCACCTTGGTCCACGGCTGCACGTCGACCAGATACCGCGCGCGCAGCAGCATGGCCAGTTGACCGCCGTTCATTTCCGGCGCCACCACGAGGCGGTACCGCCGCAGCACCTCACCGGTGTTGGCCGGCAGCGGGTTGAGATGGCGCAGATGTGCCTGTGCTACCGGGACGCCGCGGCGACGCGCGCGCCGGCATGCCTCACCGATCGGACCGTAGGAACTGCCCCAGCCGATGAGCAGCAGCTCCGCCGTCCCGTCGGGATCGTCGACCTCCAGATCCGGGACCGCGATGCCGTCGATCTTCGCCTGCCGCAGCCGGACCATGAGCTCGTGGTTGGCCGGGTCGTAGGAGATGTTCCCGGACCCGTCGGCCTTCTCCAGACCACCGATGCGGTGGGCGCGACCGGCGGTGCCGGGGCGGGCCAGCGGCCGGGCCAGGGTCTCCGGATCCCGCGCATAGGGCTGGAACGGCGGTACGGCCTCGCCGGCGTCCGGTTCGGCAGGTGGTTCGAAGCCCGGGTCGATCGGTTCGAGATCGGCCACCCGGGGGATGGACCAGGGCTCGGAGCCGTTGGCGATCGCCCCGTCGGACAACAGCAGCACCGGGGTGCGGTAGGTCAGCGCGATGCGCGCCGCGTCGACGGCGGCCGCGAAGCAGTCGGCCGGTGAGCGCGGGGCCACCACCGCGACCGGGGATTCGCCGTTGCGCCCGTACAACGCCTGCAGCAGATCCGCCTGTTCGGTTTTGGTCGGCAGCCCCGTGGAGGGACCGCCGCGCTGCACGTCGACGATCAGCAGTGGCAACTCGGTCATGACGGCCAGCCCGATGGTTTCGCTCTTGAGCGCGAGCCCCGGGCCGGAGGTACTCGTGACGCCGAGGGCCCCGCCGATCGAGGCGCCCAGTGCCGCACCGATGCCGGCGATCTCGTCTTCGGCCTGGAAGGTGGTGACACCGAAATTCTTATGCTTGCTCAGTTCGTGCAGGATGTCGGAGGCCGGCGTGATCGGATACGTGCCCAGGAACACCGGCAACCCGGACAGTTGCCCGGCCGCCACGATGCCGTAGGCCAGCGCGGTATTGCCCGTGATCTGCCGATAGGTGCCCGGCGGCAGGGCCGCGGGCGCGACTTCGTATGTGGTGGCGAAGGATTCGGTGGTTTCGCCGTAGTTCCAGCCCGCCCGGAAGGCCAGCACGTTCGCCTCGCCGATCTCCGGTGTGGCGGCGAACTTCTCGCGCATGAAGGCTTCGGTTCCACCGATCGGCCGGCCGTACATCCACGACAGCAGTCCGAGCGCGAACATGTTCTTCGCGCGCTGACCGTCCTTCTTCCCGACCCCGGCGGGTTCGGTGGCGGCCAGCGTCAGCGAGGTCATGGGGACCCGATGCACCACGAAGTCACCGAGGCTGTCGTCGCTGAGCGGATCACGGTCGTAGCCGACCTTGACCAGATTGCGTTTGGTGAATTCGTCGGTGTTGACGATGACGGTGGCGCCCCGGGCGAGGTCCTCGATATTCGCCTTCAACGCGGCCGGATTCATCGCCACCAGCACATCGGGCTGATCGCCCGCGGTCAGGATGTCGTAGTCGGCGATCTGGATCTGAAACGACGACACCCCGGGGAGCGTGCCCTGGGGTGCTCGGATCTCGGCCGGAAAGTTCGGCTGAGTGGCGAGGTCGTTGCCGAATGCGGCCGCCTCGTGGGTGAACCGGTCTCCGGTCAACTGCATGCCGTCACCGGAATCACCGGCGAACCGGATGACGACCTTCTCCAATTTTTCGGTGCCGGTGGGGCCGTCAACGCCCTGGTTCGAAACCATGCGCCTGCATCACTTCCTCGTCGGGATGAGGTACCACACGCCAAGTTACTCCGCAGCGCGCCGGAGAATCCGTGGAACGAACAACCCGGCGAGCATGCGGTACAACGAGTTTCGGCCGCGAGCGACCCGGCCCCATCGGAGCCGCAGGTACCGCCGGTATCCGGCGGGACGATCAACCGAACAACGCCAATTGCGGGTCGGACCGGAGATCCGCCGCGGTCGCGACCGGGCCGGCGGGCAGACCCCGCTCCGCACCCGATCGGTGCCGGTCGAGCCGATATCGCGCCAGCAGCGGATCGACCCGTCCTCGCAACCACGCAGAGTACTCCGGTGTGACGTACGCCCCACGACCGTACAACTGCCGGTACCGCCGGAGCAGGGCCGGGTGGTGTTCGCCGAGCCACTGCAGAAACCACCCGCGGGTGCTCCCGCGCAGGTGCATCGGCAACACCGTGGCGCGCGCGCCACCGGCGGCGGCGATCGCCCCGAGCAGAGCGTCGAGATGTGCGATGTCGTCGGTCAGGTAGGGAATGACCGGCGCGACCATGACGTTCACGTCGAATCCCGCCTCGGTCAGTGCCCGCACCAGGTCCAGGCGTGCGCGCGGACCGGGCGTGCCCGGTTCGAGCGCATGATGCAGATCCTCGTCGACGGTCGCGATCGACACCGCCAGCCGGACCGAGACCACCGCGGCCGATTGCACCAGCAGGGGCAGATCGCGGCGCAGCAGGGTGCCCTTGGTCAGGATCGAGAACGGCGTGCCGGATTCGGTCAGCGCCGAGATGATGCCCGGCATCAACCGGTAGCGTCCCTCCGCGCGCTGATAGGGATCGGTGTTGGTGCCGAGGGCGACGGGATCGCATCGCCACGACCGCCGGCGCAGTTCCCCGCGCAGCACCGCCGCCACATTCGTCTTCACCACGATCTGGGTGTCGAAGTCCCGGCCGGCGTCCAGGTCGAGATATTCGTGGGTCGGCCGTGCGAAGCAGTAACGGCAGGCGTGGGCGCATCCACGCATCGGGTTGATCGTCCATTCGAAGGGCACCGCCGACCGTTGCGGCACCTTGTTCAGCGCGGTCTTGCAGAGCACCTCGTGAAAGGTGACGCCCTCGAATTCCGGTGTCTGCACACTACGGACGAACCCGGCCCGCTCCAGACCCGGAAGCGCGCCGTCGTCGGCCGCCGGGTTCTGGTTCTGCCATCGCACCCATCAAGTCGAACATTCGTTCGATGCGATGTCAAGCGTGTCGTTCCCGCAGCGCCGGCGCGAAGAAATCGGCGAGGCCGCGGGCGACTCGGCCCGGCGCGTTCTCGGTCGGAATGTGGGCGGCGGCCGGAATCCGGATGAGGGTCGACTCGGGTATCTCGGCGGCGTATCGCTCGGCGTACTCGATCCGCTCGAAGCGGTCGTCCTCGCCCCAGATCAGCACCGTCGGAGTCGAGCTACGACGCAACGCGGGCACCAGCTCGAGGGTGTAGCGACTGTCGGCGGCGGCGACCATGGCCAGCCACGAGCGGCGGACCCGGGGATCGGTCCACGGCTCCAGATACTCGGCGACGAGTCGATCGGTGGCCGCCCCGGCCAGATCGGCGGTGACGGCGCGCCGGCGGGCCGCGAGCAACTCCTCGGCCGTAACCGCCGCGGCGACCGCCGGATCCCGGAACCGGGTCACGTGGGGGGCGGGCCAGGAGTCGTAGGCGACCGAGTTGACCAGCGCCAGCCGGGACACCGCCGACGCGTCGCGGGCGAGCAGATGCTGCGCGACCGCACCACCGATATCGTGCCCCGCCAGTGCGATCGGGCCGGGCAGTCGCAGCGCGGAGACAAACCGCAACACCCATTCCGCGAGGGCCGGGACGGTCGCGGTCTCGGGCGTGAGCTCACCGCCCGAGCGGCCCAGACCCGGGAAGTCGACGGCGATGGGGCGCAACCCGGCCCGGGCGAGATCGCCGAGCACGGGCAGCCAAACCCGGCTCCAGTACGTCCCGTGCAGCAGCACCACCGCCGGGCCGGAGTGCCCCGCGGTCAGGTAGCCGGCCGGCTCACCGTCGACCCGCACTGTGCTGCGCCGGATTGTCGTCGTTTCGGTTGCGCTCATGGGACCACTGTGGCCTGGGCACCGGGCCCGCGACGAGAGTCCGACACGACATCCCCGGGTAGTTTCCTGCCAGGATCCGGACGGGACCTCAGGCCATACTGCTCGCCACCGAGGGCACCGGCTCGCCCTTGTAGAAGGCGATCAGATCGCGGACGGTCTCCTCGGTCGGCCGCGGCCGGTAGCCGAGTTCGGTCCGGGCCTTGGTGCCGTCGATTTCGGGCGCCGACAGCAACGCACCCATCGCCGCGCGGGATACGCGGTCGCTGCCCAACATCTTTCCGATCGGTTCCAGCACCGGCAGCGCCCCCGAGATCACCTTCGCCGGGATCGCGAACCGCGGGCCACGCTTGCCGTTGACCTGCGCGGCGAGCTGCGTCACCGCCAGCATCGTGACCATCGATCCGGACAGGAGGTAGTTCTCGCCGGTGCGGCCCCGTTCGCCGGCGAGGATGAGACCGGTCGCCACATCGCGCACATCGACCAGATCGAATCCACCGCCGATCATCACCGGAACCCGGCCGCGCGCCGCATCCCAGAGCGTGGTGTTGATCCGGGAATCGGAATGGTCGACCGGTCCGTAGACGCCGGTCGGGTTGCAGATCACCGCATCGAGACCCCGATCGATCACCGATCGCAGTTCCACCTCGCCCTGGAATTTCGAGCGGTCGTACACCGGCAGGGCCGGATCGGTCGAGCGCGGCGCGTTCTCGTCGATGCGGCCGCCGCAGCTGTACTGGTTGAACGCGTGGATGGAACTCGCGTGGACCATCCGGCGGGCACCGACCGCCAGCGCGGCTTCGGCGACCACCCGCACCCCTTCGGTGTTCACCCGCCAGGCCAGCTCGTTGCGATGTTCGAGAGTGATCACCGCGACCAGGTGGTAAACGACTTCGGCACCGGCCAGGGCCGAACGCATCGACGCCGGATCGAGTACATCGCCGGCGACCCAGGTGATCGCCGGGTCCGTCGCGCCGGTGGGCCGAACCCGGTCGATGGCGGTCACCTCGTGACCGCGCTCCACCAGCTGGTGGAGCAGATTCGTGCCAAGGAAGCCGGCTGCGCCGGTGACTGCGACCTTCATGCGACGAGAATATAGAACCCGTTCTAATTTGCAACAAGTTCTAGTTTTGTGCACTCGAATCGCGTCGGCCGGGTCGGCTATATTGAGGCCCAGCCCAGCCTCCGGTCGCCCGGTCGCGAGGCTGGTTCGACGTTGACGAGAAGTTGACCACGATGATTGGGGGGCAGATTCGATGAGCGATCTCACCGCCGACCAGAGCGCGATCACCGCGTTCGGGGCGACGCATCAGAGCATTGCGGCCGAAATCGCCGGCGCGGCCAATATGGACACCGCGACGCATGTGGCCGCGATGACGCCGGTTTTCGGACTCATCGGCGCCGACTACCTGGCCATGTTCGCCGCGGCCCAGGTGCTGCACTGCAGTGATGTCAACGATCTGTCGGCCAAATGTAATCACTTGGGGCAGTCCGCATTCGGCACGGTGGCGGTCCTCGGTGACACCGACGACGCCGCCTCCGCGGCGCTCGGCGCCATCGGCAACGGGATCGGAGGCTGATCGGTGCACACCCTCGGTTCCGGCGCCGACAGCGGCGTCATCGCCGCCCCGGCCGTACCCGCCGCCGATCCCGCGCCGATCGCGCCGGCCGCCCCGGCTCCGGTGCCCGATGCCACCCTGACCCAGGCCGCCCAGCAGGGGCCTTTCCCGGATATCCCGCTGCCGCAGCTTCCGGCCGACATCCCACCGGCCGAGGCGCCGGCCTTCGTCACGGCCCGGAAAGAGTTCGAGGACAACGGTTCCGGGCACGGCATCGGCGCACCGCATCTACCCGGCGCCGGGGCCCCCGGTCCCGCCGACTCCCATTCCGGCCTGCTGGGCGATACCGCCTCGCCCCTCCTCGGCGCCGGTCACGATGCGCTGAATCAGGCCGCAGCCGTGGTCGGCGGCGTCCCCGGCGCGCAGAACGTCCTCGACGGCGCCCACGCGGCGCTGAATCAGGCGCCTGCCGCGCTCGGCGGTGCCGCCGGTGCGGTCCAGCAGGCCGCCGCGCCCGCCGCCGCGGCGCTTCCGGCGAACCTTCCCCCACTGCCGGCCGATCCGGTGGCCGCGCTGATGAGCGGGATGGCGTTGCCCGCGCTACCGGGGATCGACCTACTCTTCAAACCGTTTCTCGATCTGCTGTCGAGTTTCGGCACCGGTGTGCTGGGCGCATTGAATCCGGCCGAGCTGCTCAGCCAGTCCTCACAGGTCATCCAGAGTGCCATGCAGATCGGCATGGGAGCGATGAAATCGGTCGAGCAGGTCTGGCAAGGCAAGGCCGCCAACAGCGCACAGAGCGCCGGCCAGCAGGCACAGGCCCAGGGCGCCGACGCCAGCCAGCGCGGATTCGACATCTCCCGGCTGACCGACGAGGCCGCCGCCGTGGTGCAGCGCGGCAACGTGCAGTTGACGGCGGTCGCGCAATCGTTCGCCGCTCAGGCCTCCGCCCTGGCGCCGGTCATCCTGACCCCGCCCGCCCAGGCCACTCTGCTCGCGACCGCCACCGAACATCTCGGCCAGGCGGTCACCATCGTCAACGCGACCCGCGGCGAATTGGGCGGCTACACCGGGCAATTGGCGAATGTGGTGAATCAGCTCGCGGGCCAGTACGCACCGCAGGCCGCCGACGCCGCACAAGCGGTGGCGCAGAACGTCGGCCAGCCGATCATGGAACAGGCGCAGAGCCTGCTCTCCGGCGGGGCCGATACCCAGGCGGCCGGTCTCGGCGATCTCAGCAGCTCCGGGTTGTCCGGCGGGGCCTCCACGCACGCCAGTGCCTTCGGCGGTAACGGCGCGCATCCCGGTTCGCTCGGCAGCGGGGCGGGCGGCGGACTCGGCGGCCTCTTCGGCGGAGGCACCGCCGCGGGTGGCGGTGCATCGGCCAAACCCGGGCTCGGTTCCGCGGTTCCCGGTTCGCGCCCCGGTATCCCCGGTATGCCGTTCGGTCCGGGCATGCCGGGAACCCCCGGACAGGTTCCGGGGTCCGGCTTCCTGGGCGGCGGCACCCCGGCCGCGGCGGGCCAGCGCAATACCGACGAAGAACGCGGCCGCACCGTCCAGAACTACCAGAGCCCGACCGGCAACAGCGATCTCACCGGCCCGCTGGGCGAGACCACTCCCGAGGTGATCGGTCAGACCCACTCCGACGAGATCATCAGCGATTACGAGAACGACCAGCTCTGACTCTCGGCGCCGGCCGATATCCCGACAGCCCGTGGCCCGGACCGCACTCGGTCCGGGCCACGTCGCGTCCTGGCCCCGGCGTCGCTCCGACCCCCGGCCCGGTCGAAATATTAGAACAGGTTCAGAACCCTGCGGGTCGACCGAACTCGGGACAGCGCACCGCCTATCCGACTAGGATCGCGTCAACAACTAGAATCTGTTCTAGTTTCATATCGGCAATACCCCGAGAGGACCACCGATGCGTTTCACCTACGCGGAGGCGATGACCGACCCGGCGCATTACATCCCGCTGGCCCAGGCCGCGGAGGCGGCCGGGTTCCACAGCATGTCGATCGCCGACAGCATCGCCTATCCCGCGGAATCGGACTCGACCTACCCGTACACCCCGGACGGTTCCCGCGAATTCCTCGACGGCAAGCCGTTCATCGAGGCCTTCATCCTGTCGGCCGCGCTCGCCGCCGCCACCACGACACTGCGCTTCACGCCGTTCGTGGTGAAGCTGCCCATCCGCCCGCCGGTGCTGGTGGCCAAGCAGGCCGCCTCGCTGGCCTATCTCAGCGGCAACCGATTCTCGCTGGGCGTCGGCATCAGTCCGTGGCCGGAGGATTTCGAGATCATGGGCGTGCCGTTCGAGCGCCGGGGCAAGCGGATGGACGAGTGCATCGAAATCGTCCGCGGGCTGTCGCGCGGCGAGTACTTCGAATATCACGGCGAGTTCTACGACATCCCCAAGATCAAGATCACCCCCGGCGCCACCGAACATCTGCCGATCCTGGTCGGCGGGCACAGCGACGCCGCGCTGCGGCGCGCGGTCCGGCTGTGCGACGGCTGGATGCACGCCGGCGGTGATCCGGAGGAACTCGATCGCATGCTGGCGCGGTTGAACGAGCTGCGCGCCGAGCGGGATTCCTCGACGCCGTTCGAAATCCACGCCGCATCGATGGACGCCTACACCGTCGACGGCATCAAACGTCTCGAGGACAAGGGCGTCACCGATGTGATCGTCGGTTTCCGTTACCCGTACGTGGCCGGGACCGATACCGAACCGCTCGCCGACAAGATCGCGCATCTGCAGCGGTACGCGGACTCGGTGATCGCGAAGGTCTGACCGGCGGCGCCCGCTCAGCCTCGCTTGGCGAATCCGAGATCGATCACCGCGTCCCGCTCGGCGGCGAGCTCGGCGACGCTCAGATCGATCCGCTCCCGGGAGAATTCGTCGATCGCCAGCCCCGGCACCACGGTGTATTCACCGTTTGCGCAAGTCACCGGGAATGAGCTGATCAGCCCCTCCGGCACGCCGTAGGAACCGTCGGACGGCACCGCCATCGACACCCAGTCGTCGACGGCGGTGCCGAGGACCCAGTCGTGCACATGGTCGATCGCCGCGCTCGCGGCACTGGCCGCCGAGGACGCCCCACGGGCGGCGATGATCGCCGTTCCGCGCTGCTGCACGGTCGGAATGAAGCTCTCGCGCACCCACTCCGGATCCGCGATCACGTCGGCGGCGGGCCGCCCGCCGATCAGCGCGTGGCTGATGTCCGGATATTGGGTGGCCGAGTGATTACCCCACACCGTCATCCGGGTGATCGTCGCCGCGGGAGCACCGCTGCGCGCGGCCAGCTGAGCAATCGCGCGGTTGTGGTCGAGCCGGGTCAGCGCCGTGAACCGCTCGGCCGGAACATCGGGAGCATTGCTCATGGCGATGAACGCATTGGTGTTGGCGGGATTGCCGACCACGAGCACCTTGATGTCGTCGGCGGCGCTGGCGTTGATGGCCGCACCCTGATCGGTGAAGATCGGCCCGTTCGCGGCCAGCAGATCCGATCGTTCCATCCCGGCGGTCCGCGGCCGGGCGCCGACCAGGATCGCGACCGAGGAGCCGGCGAAGCCGACCCAGGGGTCGTCGCTGATGTCGATCGACTCGAGCAGCGGGAAGGCGCCGTCCTCGAGTTCCATCGCAACGCCCTCGACCGCGCCGACCGCCGCCGGAATCTCCAACAACCGCAACCGCACGGGCGTGTCGGGTCCCAGCATGGCGCCCGAGGCGATCCGGAACAGCAACCCGTAGGCGATCTGACCGGCGGCGCCGGTCACGGTGACGGTCACGGGCGTGCGGGCGGCAATGCTCACGACAACTCCTTGTTCACGAGAACTCGGCGATCGGCTTCGGTCCTCCCAACCCTAACGATCCGCACGGCACGGATCGCATCGCCGTGAGCAACCAGACAGCTCCGTCGAGTCGGCCCGGCCGGCAGGCGAATTCGACGCGCCGGCGGCGGCCACCGCCCCCCACACGGCGAGGGCACCGCCTCGTCGGCGGCGCCCTCGTTTCGGCCGGTCAGAGACACACGACGACGCTGCCGAAGCTGAGGCAGACCGCGACCGAACCGACCTGCGTCGCGGTCGGAGTGGAGGCGGAGGCCGGAGCGGTCGTGGCGGCCGTGGCCGCCGGGGCAGCGACGGCACCGAGTGCCACGGCGATGGCGGCACCCGCGGCCGCCCTGCGAACTGTGATAGGCATGGCGCACCCTTCGTTCGAACTACTTTCTTCCTGGAAATACTTGCGATCTCAGTGTTCGCTGGGATCCGGTGTAATTCCAGACATGAAAGTGTCAAGCCGTCACGGGTTCCGATACCAGACTGGTCACAGGCCCAAGTCAACCGGCCGAGCCGGTCGCGAGCAGGGACGCCGAAAGGTAGCCGACCGGGGCGAATGACTCGTCCGGCCGGCGCGCGACACCGCGACCGGCCGTTACCGAATCGTTCACCGGATCGGACTGCGAATGCCGCGCGCCGGCCCGGACGGGGCGCATCCCGGGCGACCGGCCCGACGCCGACCGCGGATCGTCAGGCGGCGTCGCGGCTGAGCGCGGCGATATCGCTGTCGCTGAGCCGGACCGGCTGCACGATGTCCCGGGCCCGCACCAGTTGCACGGCGCGATAGAGCGGCCGATCCGCCAGGCCGGCATCTCTGGCCTCGGCCCGGAGCTGCCCGACCAGCAGCCCGGAGAGCGCGAGCGCGGCCGCCAGTTCCGCCGCGGACAGCGCATCGGCGAGGCTGCGCAGGCCGAGAATGTGCAATTCGCGACCGCTGCCGGCATCGGTGTACATGGCCAGCGGCACGGTCTGGGCGCGACCACCCGCGGTGATCCGCACCACGATGCGGCTGAGCCGGCCGGGATACACCAGCACCTCGACACCGCTGGCGTCGGCGATGTCGAGCCGTCGCCGTCCCAGCGCGGTACGGGCCTCGAGCACGGTGCCCGCCAACCACATTCGACGCCGCCGGACAACGAGCGCGTAGATCGCGGTCGGGGCGCCGATCACCCCGCCGACGAGAACGCCGACCGGCCAGCCGGCCACCCATCCGACCACCAGTCCGACGACCACCCCGACCCCGACCGCACCGAGCGCGAGCCGCCGCAACATCGGCGCGTACAGCTCGGGCGCGATCAGATCGAGGCCGACCGGTTGCGGCGCCGCGGAGTTCGACGACTCGTTCACGCGCCCGCGACCGCCACCCGGCCGGGCCGCCACGTGGAAACATCTGTGCGGCACGGCATCCGAGACATGATCGAACCGTACTACGATCGCTCGCCCAGCGCGGCCGACACCTGCGCCACGACCTCCGCGAGCGGGATCTGACGCTGGTCGCCGGTGCCGAGATCCTTCAATCCGATCTGCTCCTCGGCCAGATCGCGATCGCCGAGTACCAGCGCGAACGCCGCGCCGGAACGGTCGGCCGCCTTCATCGCGCCCTTGACCCCACGCCCGCCGTAGGCGAGATCCACCCGGATTCCGGCGGCGCGCAGCTGCGCGGCGACCACGACCAGCCGCGCCATCGCCGACTCGCCCAGCGGCACACCGAAGACGTCGACCCGCGCCGGGTCGCCGGCGGTCTTCCCCTCGGCCTGCAGGGCCAGCAGGGTCCGGTCCACACCGAGCCCGAAGCCGATCCCCGAGAGCGGCTGGCCGCCGAGTTCGGCCATCAGGCCGTCGTAGCGGCCACCGCCGCCGATCCCGGATTGTGCCCCCAGACCGTCGTGCACGAATTCGAAGGTGGTCTTGGTGTAGTAATCCAGACCGCGCACCATGCGCGGGTTGACCACATACGGCACGCCGAGCGCGTCCAGATGGCCGAGGACCTGCTCGAAGTGCGCCTTCGCCGAATCCGACAGGTGATCGAGCATCAGCGGCGCGTCGGCGGTCAGCTCCCGGACCTCCTTGCGCTTGTCGTCGAGCACCCGCAGCGGGTTGATCTCCGCACGACGGCGGGTGTCCTCGTCCAGGGGCAGCGCGAACAGGAATTCCTGCAGCAGCTCCCGGTACTGCGGCCGGCAGGTCTCGTCACCGAGCGAGGTGATCTCGAGCCGGAATCCGTTGAGCCCGAGGCTGCGGAAACCCGCGTCGGCGACGGCGATCACCTCGGCGTCCAGCGCCGGATCGTCGACCCCGATGGCCTCGACGCCGACCTGCTGCAGCTGCCGATAGCGTCCGGCCTGTGGCCGCTCGTAGCGGAAGAAGGGGCCCGAATAGCACAGCTTGACCGGCAGCTGCCCGCGGTCGAGTCCGTGTTCGATCACCGCGCGCATCACCCCGGCGGTGCCTTCCGGCCGCAGCGTCACGCTGCGGCCGCCGCGATCGGCGAAGGTGTACATCTCCTTGGTGACCACATCGGTCGATTCGCCCACGCCCCGGGCGAACAGCGCCGTGTCCTCGAAGACGGGCAGCTCCACATGTCCGTATCCGGCCAGGCGCGCGGCGCGCACCAATCCGTCCCGCACGGCGACGAACTCCGCCGAGGCGGGCGGCACATAATCCGGAATCCCTTTCGGGGCGGTGAAGCTGCTGGTCTTGGTCACAATGGTCCAGTTTCCCCCACCCGGCAGCGGCAAGTCCAACCGGTTACCCCGGCCCCGGGCCGAGCTGGGCGATTGTACGGAACGATCCGGGGAAGTTAGGCGTCGTCTCAGGAACTGATGGCACACTCTTATGCCGATAAGCAACCGACACGGGAGGACCGGGTAGTGCCGACCAACGAACAGCGACGAGCGGCGGCCAAACGCAAGCTGGAACGCCGACTGGAGCGACAGGCGCAGCGCGCCCGCAAGCGCAAGCAGCTGGCGATCGCCGGATCCGCGCTCGGTGTGGTCGTGGTCGTCGCGGCGGGGGTCGGGATCTATTACCTGACCCGCGGCGACGACTCGCAGAACGCGGCCGCCGCGACCCCCGACGCCTCGCTCTCCTCCACCCCGCAGGCCGCACCCCCGCCGGCGGCCAAGCCCAAGGCCGCGACCGTCAGCTGCGCCTACACCGACGGCGGCCCGGCCGCCAAACCGGTACACAAGCCGGAACAGACCGAGGTTTCGACCACCGATTCGCCGAAGGTAGCCATCGAGACCGACCGCGGCCGGATCGGCATCGCGCTCAACGCCGCCGAATCACCCTGCACCGTCAACAGTTTCGTCAGTCTCGTCCAGCAGAAGTTCTACGACGACACCCCCTGCCACCGCCTCACCACCGGCGAGGGCCTGAAGGTGCTGCAGTGCGGCGATCCCAGCGGTAAGGGCACCGGCGGGCCGGGTTACGCCTTCGCCAACGAATACCCGACCGACCAATACGCCCCTGGTGACCCCACCGCCCAGCAGGTCCCGGTCCAGTACAAGCGCGGAGTGGTGGCGATGGCCAACAGCGGGCCCGACACCAACGGCAGCCAGTTCTTCCTGGTCTACGGCGACTCCCAGTTGCCGCCGCAGTACACCATCTTCGGCACGGTCGACGAGGCCGGCTTGCAGACGCTCGACGCCATCGCCGAGGACGGCGTGCAGGACCCGTCGGCCGGGGACGGCGCACCGAAGCGCCCCGTCACCGTGAAGTCGGTGCAGCTCAGCTGATTCCGCGCGCCCGTCGCCGCACCCGCGCGGTGACGGGCCCGGATCCGGTGCACCGCAGCGGATCCGCTGCCACCGTGACGGGAACAGAATTTCCGCCCGATTGGTCCGGAAATCGAATATCGTCCGAAAGTTCGGCCATCGGCCCGGAATGTGGACTATGCGGATTCGTTGTCCCGCCGAAGTTAGGCTGCCCTCCTCCGCGCTGGTAACCTCATAGAGCGGACCGCGCTGTTGCTGGTCACCCCCCGCACGGGGTGGGCCTGCACCGCCGCGAGCCGTGTTCACGCTGTGCAGACAGGCCGGGGCCTCGCCGGGCGAATCACCCGTTCGTGTGGCGGAGTCCGATCCGAAGCACCACAATCGTCCATAGTGATCACTGCAGCATCGGGGAGCAGGCAATGGCCGAGGAACTCGACGACATCGGCCGCGAGACAGCGGCTTTGATGAGGCAAATGTTGCAGCTTGCGACATTGGTCGCACTGCGCACCCGCGAACGTGGTCAACGAGAAGCCGAAGCACGCGTCAAGGTCACCCAGGAGCGGGTGAAGGAAACCCGGGAACGGTTGCTGCGCGAGGCCCGGGAGGCCAAGGCGAAGGATCCGCGGAACCTGGAACTGGCCCGCATGTTGGAACGACCGGCCCTGGACCGGGGTGTGTCGCTGGAGAAGGCCACCCACTCCCGGGTCGCCCGCACGGTCGAACGTCAGAAGTCGCGCGAGCGCGAACTGACCCGCTACGACTCCCCCGAGCGCCGCCAGGCACTGGCCGCCCATCTGTCTCGGGTCGGTGTCGCACCGGAACTGGCGGCGGTGCGCATGCTCATGGATGTCAGCCAGGCCCAGCCGCCGCAGGCCGCCGTGCGGACCCGGCCGGAAGAACCACCGCGTGTCACTCGCGCTCGCGAACACGACGAGCGGATGCGCGAACGCGAGCGCTCCCGCGATCGATCTCGCTGAACCAGAACCGTGCACCGCTGTGCCGCCGCCCGAATCAGGCGGCGGCACAGCCGGTTTCGGGTAGTCTCAGCTCTTGTTCGGATCGGCGCCGCTGGGTTCGCCGAACATGCCCTGTTGCGGCGGGGTCAGCGGCAGCGGGCTGAGCATGTCCTTGTGCCCGTTGCGCACACTGCAGTATTTGAACGGTCCGCGCGGGTCGAAAAGCCGCGACATGTGCGGATCGGCGTGGTCGAGGAACCACACGCTCATTCCGGTCTGCGCGTCCTGACGCAGGTATTCCCATGCGCGCCACAGTGCTTCGAGCCGCATCGCCGCCTCGGCGTGCTTCCACCATTCCGGACACCACACGGTGTCGGTGAGGTCGGTGACCTGCCGGCGATAGACGAGGCTGAGATAGTTCTCGACGAACTCGACCACATTCGAATAGATCATGTCCTGGGGCTGGTCGGTCACAGCGGGCGAACCTCCTCGGGCTGTCCGTAGGTCGTGGGCGGCTGTCCGGGCATCTCGCCACCGTCGAGCACGGTCCGCTCGCCCACCAGATCACTCATCGTGGTGCGCCGCTGCGGATCGTGATGGTCGATCGACTTGCGCACCTCGGCAGCGTACTCCCCTTCCCACCACGGCACGGTCCGCACGAGCACGGCCGGCGTCCCGGACGCGAACACCACGGCCCGGCCGCGCGGCAGGGTCGCCAGGGCATTCGGATTGAGGGTGCGCGAGGACCCGAGCGAGCGCGAATAGCTCTTGCCGCCTTTGGATTCGGACACCGATGCCGAAATCGAGTCGTAGTCGCCGATCGCCTCCGAGCGTGCGGCGAGGAAGGTCATATCGTCGATACCGGGCCCGAGAACCTTGATGTTGGCCGCTGCCCACAGCGCCTCCATCCCCGCCTGACCCCAGCAGCGCACGCCCTGCGCCCAGGACTGCAGCACGGTCATGACGACGATGCCGCGAGATCCGAAGTGGCTGTACTGCTTCGGCAGATCCTTCCAGCGCACGATGTTGGCCGCCTCGTCGAGCACCGCCAGCAACGGAATCGACAGCCGGCCCATGTGCTGATGGGTGGCCTTGCGCATCGCGACGTCGACAACCGCCTCGGTCAAGGCGCTGACCAGCGGACCGGCCGAGCCGCGGCCTTCGAGCGAGAGACAGTAGAGTGTGCCGTTGCGGTCCAGGAAATCCCACTCGTCGAACTGATAGCGGTCCCCGCCCGGGGTCACCCACTGATGGACGTTCGACAGCTTCAGGCAGCGCACCATTTTCTTCGCGGTACCGAAGATGCTGTCGCGCACCCGTTCGGAGGTGTTGTACTGCTGAGCCAGACCGGAGGCCACCAGATGATGGCTGGCCGCGCGCAGCAGCTGAACGGATTCGGTGTTGCTCGGATCGGTCACCCACTCCCACACCTGTGTGATCGGCCGGTTGGCCACGGCGGCGGCGAGGAACAGGCCCGCGAGCAGATCTTCGGCTTCCGGATCGAAATAGCTGTCCGGCGTGCCGTCCGTGTCCTCGGCATCGGCGAAATGCCCGGCGAGCCGGGCCGCGCGCATCTCACAGCCTTCGTGCCGGGCATCCACCCAGCCCAGCGGATCCCAGAACCAGGTGGCGTGCGTCTCCCCCGCCACGCCCTGGGGGTCGAAGACGAATGCGCGAGAACCCTTGCCCTCCCGCACGTCTCGGGTCGCATCCACCACATCGCGTTTGTTGGAGGTGACCAGGACCGGCCCGATCGCCGACAGGATCGCGGGAATCACCCGCGAGGTGGTCTTACCCTGCCGCGGCCCCCAGATGTCGAGGTGCAGATCCTCGTAGGACCCGAACAGCATCACCCCGTCGACGACGCCGACTCCGATCGGCACACCCGGTGAGTCCTCGTAGCCCAGCCGCACCCCGAGCTGTTCGGCCTTCGCTCGCACCCCCGCCTCGGTGAGCGCCGCGATCGCGCCGCCGGATCCCATGTACTGGGCCTTGGCATCGACCGGAAGGCTGCCGCGGCTGCGCCGCTTCTTCATCTCCCGCCGTACCAGGACGAGCGCGACCACCACCAGCACGACCAGCAGCACGATCACCGTGGACGCGCGCGGCCATTCCAGTTGCCCCCGGGCGATCTTGGCGATGTCGGCGACCGGGTTGATCGGTACGTCCTGCGGCGTCGTCGACAGCTTGTTGCCGAGATGCAGTGCGGCCCACAGGGTTCCGACCACCGCGAAACCGATGTAGATCAGATACAGGGTGAGATCGGGACCCGGATCGGCCGGGTCCTTCACCTTCTTCGCCATCTCGCCTCCTGAGGTGACCGGGGATGTCGTCTGCGGCTCAACGGAATCCGTCGAGCCGCCAGCCGTCGGGGGTGCGTACGACGGTAGCGATCACCGTCGTGGGTGGCAGCGGTTCACGGGTGCCGTCGGGATGCACGGCCGTTTGCTCGATGCCGATCTTGAACTGCTGATGGTCGGAATCACCCGTGCCCGGCGCCTGCTCGCCGGAGGCGAAGGTGAACGCCTCGACCCGGACTCCGGCCCGGCCCCACTCCGCCCAGCGCAGCGTGATGCGGGGCGTCGGCTCCCCCGGCGGCGTGTCGAGCGTGCGAAGTAGGCTGGGGCCCAGCCATTTCCGGGCCCGCGACAGCGAGGCACCCTGTGACTCGGTGGCCGGGTACCAGGTGAAGATCTCGCGCAGCGCCGCGACCGCGACTCCGTCCGGGGTGGCGGGGTCGGGCGCGGGAGCGGCTTCCAGCTGTCGCACGGTCGTCGAGGTGACCGTCGGCGCCGCGCCACGATCGGAGTTGCCGGCACAGGCGCCGGTCAGCAGTGCGACGCACGCCACCAGCATCACCACCAGGTTCGCATCGACAGCCCGTGCCGTAGGTCTGCGGCCCAGCGCCCGCGCACACGGGCGTTCGTTCCAGGTTATCGGTCGCCACCCGCCGTCGGCGAGTCCGTGCGTCCCGGGGAGCTCGGCGTGTCCCGTGTCCGGTGAGCTCACAGCACCCTCCGTAACCGCGCATCGCCGGGAACCGGCGCCTCGCCGACCCCCGATGGCTCGGCCGCGCGGATCATCCGACCGTTCCCGGCATAGATACCGACCTCGGCGGGCCCGCGCACGCCGAATCGGGAGAACACCAGATCGCCCGGCTGCGCCGAGCGGATCGGGACCTCCACACCGGCCTCCCATTGCTGTTCGGCGGTCTGCGGCAACGTCTTCGCGCCCGAGGAGGCCGCGAACACCGCCGCCGCGGTCAATCCGGGGCCGTCCAGGCCACCGCCGGTGGGACCTTGTGGCCCGCCACCGCCCCACACGTACGGGGTGCCCACCCATTGCTGGGCGGCGGCCAGGATGTCCGCGCCGGCCGAACCGCGCCCGGGCTGGAAGCGGCCCATCGATCCGGGTGCCCGGTACTGGGCCTCCATCGCCAGAATGTTCGCGACATAGGGCCGGGTCTCGGAGAAGTGCGCGGCCACCTGGTTCGGCATACCACCGGAGGCGAGAACCGCGCCCTCACCGGCGTTGTAGGCGGCCAGCGACAACGGCACGAGATCGCCGTGGACCTTGCCCTCGCCGATCCAGCGCTCGATCTGATGGGCGATCGAACACATATAGCGGCCCTGCGCGATGATGGCGTCCCCGTCGTCCCACAGGCTGCTGCGGCCGTTGCCGTCGGCATCGAGCAGATAGGGCCGACCGTCGTCCGGATCGGTCGCACGGGCGGTGCTGGGCAGGAATTGGGCCAGGCCCTGGGCGCCCGCGGGCGAGGTGAGTCCCCGCTGGAAGCCGGATTCCTGACGCCCCTGCGCGGCCAGCACCGATGCGGTGATCTCCGGGCACAGTGATCCGGCCCGGCGATACCAGACCTCGAGTTCGGGCGGCACCTTCCCATCGGCGAGTGCGCCCCCGGCGGTGCCGAATCCGCGACTGCACAGCGGATTCGCCGAGTACGGGTAGGCGCCGCCGGCGTTCGGCGTGAGCGCCCCGTCCAGCCAGGGCAGCGGATCGATCTGATGCCCACCGGTCAGGCGGCCGCCGGGCACGATCTCGAAATGCAGATGCGGGCCGGAGGATTCACCGGCCGACCCGACCGCACCGATCTCCTGCCCGGCCCGGACCCGCTGGCCCACCCGCACCTTGACGCCGCTCGCCCACTCGTGACCGTAGACGGCCGAGAAGGGCCGGCCGTTCACATCGACGGAATCGATGACGATCCAGTTGCCGAAGCCGGAGGCGGGACCGGCCGCCACCACCACGCCGTCGGCCACCGCGAATTCCGGTGTGCCGTCCGGCGCGGCCAGGTCGACGCCCAGATGGGCGCCACCGCGCGCACCGAAGGTGTCCGACACCGTGAACGAACCGGCCGGCAACGGCCAGGTCCGCCGGATCGGCGCGATGCCCGCGGCCAGCGACGGCGCACCGCTGGCGCTCGGATGCGCCTGTGCCGCAGGGATATCGGCCGCACCGGTGGCGGGGGCTGTCGAAGTGTGCGGGTCGGCCGAGCTGCCGGGAGTGGTCGACCCGGATTCCGGGGCCCGTGCTGCCCACGGGGCATCGGAGGTGTCGGGCAGGCCCGAACCCGGCGTCGTCGGCTGATCCGCACACGGATCCTCCGACGCGGGCAGCACGATCACCACCACCAGGGTGATCAGGGAGACGACACCGCCGAGGACGAGGGCGGTGAGGGTTCTCGCGTTCACCGCGCACCCGTCATGTCGCGCGGCGAGTTTCGTTCAGGGTTTCCACCAGGGTGCGGTTCATCTCCGCGGCGGCGGCCAGCTGCTGCTGCAGCAGTGCCACCTTCCGGCGCAGCGCCACCGCGTCCATCCGCTCCAGGCTGGGACCTTCGGCGGCGCGCACCCAGTTGCGCACCGAATTGGTGTGCACGCCGATCTGTTCGGCGACGACCCGGCAGGCCTCCGATTCGCTGCGCAGTTTGTCGGTCAGCGCGATGACCTGTTCCACCGCCGCCTGCCGCACCTGCGGAGACACTCGTCGGTATGACCTTTGCGGCATCACGCGGCACTCCCCTCATCGCCCCTGCGGGCCGTGGATTCGGTGAATTCGCTGAAACGCTGGTTGGTTTCGTGGATCCCGCTCTCCTTCTCCGACGCCGTGAACTCCATCTGGAACGGAATTCCCGGGCGCCGGTCCTCGCCGATCTTGAGCAGGAACTTTCCGGTACCGGGCGCCGGTGGGCGGGCCTGGCCCGGTTTGAGCGCCTCGCCGGTCAGCGCCTGCGGCGCCGACCAGCCGGTGACCATCTCCTCCTCCGCGGCGGTGAACGGGATGGTCGAGTCCAATCGACTGATCTCCTCGGGCGGCAGCGCGCCGAAGATCTTGGCGCGGGCGCGTTCCAGGAAGCCGAGCGCCTTGGCGATCGCCGCCTCGGACCCCAGCGATTGCAGATCCTTGATGGTGTGGCTGATCATGATCAGCGAGGTCGCCATGCCACGTTGCAGACGGGTCAGCTCGTCGACCCGGTCCACCATGAAGTCGCCCAGCCCCAGGACCTGCCACAGCTCGTCCATCACGACCTGGAAGTATCGCTGCGGCCCGAGTTTTCCGTCGGCGAGTACATGCGCCGCCTCCACCGAGGCGAAGCCGTCGGCCCAGCAGGCCAGCATCACCGCGGCCTTCAGCTTCTTGTCACCGGTCGGGATGTGCGAGACGTCGATGCACACCGCCACCGCGGACGTGTCGATCGGCGTGGTGGTCTGGCCGTTGAAGACCGCGCCGAACGGCCCCTGGGTGAGCGCCCGCAAGGACCGGCGCAGGCCCTTGGTGGCCTCGTGATACTCCTCGGGGTTGTCGGCACCGGCGTCGAGCATCAGTTCCTCGCCGCCGCGGATCACCACGTCGAGCAGATCCTCCATGATCGGCGGGGATTCCGGCGCGAAGCCGCTGCCCTCGCGGTAGAGGATGCGCAGGGCCGTGGAGATCAGGGTTTCCTCGTAGTCGCGGACCCGGGCGCCGCGCACCAATTCGACCAGACCGGCGATCAGGGTGACCTGCCGGGCCCGCAATTCCTGGGTCACCTGCAGCTGCAGGGCGGGGATGTCCGCCAGCATCGGCACGATCGAGCCGAGCACGCCACCGGCCAGCGGATTGAGTTTGCCGTGGCCGTAGCCCAGATCGATCACCTGGCCGCCGACCAGCTCCACCAGTTTGCGGTAGTCCGGCTTGACGTCGGCGAGGATCAACGGCGTGATGCCCTGCGCCACACCGCCCAGGACGATCCGCCGCACCAGCGACGATTTGCCGAAACCGTTGAGGCCCAGCACGAACAGGCTGGGCGCGGTGATGAAACTGCCGCGCATGAACCAGTTCATCGGGTCGAAACAGACCGGTGCGCCAGTGTGCAGATGTGAGCCCAACGGCGTGCCGATCAGCGGGGCGCCGGCGCCGACCGACCACGGCCACAGCCCGGCGACCTGCGCCGTCGTGGCGCGGTATTCGACAGGCCGGCCGACCACGTTCATCCGGCCGCCGCCGGGACCGATGTAGCCGCGATCGGTCAATTGCGCGGTGCCCCGGTCGAAGCCGTCCTCGACCACCGATTCGATGCGGGCCGCGGCGTTGACGCGGCGCAGATCATCGGTGCGGATCCGGAAGGCCGCCCAGGCGGCGCGCAGTCCCGCGCCCTCCCGGGCGACGGCCTCGAGCCGGGCCCGCTCCGCGTCGTCGAGCAGTGGCGGGCCCTGATTCTTCTTCTTGGCCGGTTTGGTTCGCCGGGCGCGCCGATCGGCCGGGTCCTCGGTCCGCGCGGCCCGCGAGAGTTGTTCGTAGGAGGCCATTTTCGAGCCGTTGCGATCGCGCAGGGTGCGCTGCCCGCGCCCGCTCCGCCGCGGGGCGCCGTCGGTACGCCGGCTCGCGCCCCGGGAACCGTAGCTGTCGTAGCCGGGGCGGCGGGAGGGCCGGTCGTAGTCACCGGTCACGGTTCGGCCCGCCCGAGTCGCGGGGGGAACGTATTCGAATCCGGCCGGCGGGTCGGCCGGGTGGGACGTGCCTTGCGCATGCGAAATCTCTCGATCGTCGGGCCGACTGTCCGGTCCGCCCCGCCGGCGCGGGCGGCCGACCGAGGGGAGCTCGTGCGCCGATGCGTCGTCGGGGGCGCTCGAATCATCGGAATCGGTATCCCGCGTGCGGGATTCGGCGGTGCCGGGCTGCCGAGCCGCGGCCCGCGCGTCCGCTGTGTCGATATCCATGGGGCTCGCCCCGCCGACGGCCGTCGACGATTCGCCGGAGTCCTCCGACGCATCGGCCGCCGGATCCGCATCGGCCACCACGGATTCCTCGGCCTCGGAACGGCCGTCCACGGGTTGCGCGGAATCTTCCTCGATCCGTTCCGAACCGGTTACCGGCCGCTGATCGTCGTGCGGACGGCTCGGCGCACGAACCGCTTTCGAGCGGCTGCGCGTATCGGCGGCCGCCTGGTCCGGGTCCGGATTCCGGGTGGCGCCCGCGCCGGTGACCGGCGCCGACCGCGCGGAGCTACCCGGTTCCGAATCACGCGGACGACCGGGCGCTGCCGTCGCCGTGTCCTGCGCACCGCCGTTGCCGATATTTCGTTCGCGGTTCGGATGCGTGGCAGGGGAATCGGCGTCCGGTCGCCTCGTGTCCTCGACCTCGAGGGCGGGAATCGGGCGGCGGCGCTCGGAGTCGCGGCGCGGGCCCGCTGCACCGCGG
>NZ_BAGM01000084.1 GCF_000308855.1 Nocardia veterana NBRC 100344
CGTCCGGCCCGCTCGTTCGCGCCGCCGGCGCGCGAGCCGGGCTCGGCCGCACGCTTCGGGCCGGATCGCCGGGACGCTTCGCCGGAGCGCCCTTCGCTCCCGGATCCCCCGCGCGCCCGTTCGGCCCCCGCCCGGCCCCCGGCCGTGCGGTCGCGGTCCGGCCCGTCGTCTGCTCGCGAGTCGTTCACTCGACCACCGCGCCGGGCTCCAGACGCGCGCCACGTGCCCAGTCGAGCGCCGGCATCATGCGCTTGCCCTGCGGCTGTACCTGATTCAGGCGGACCGCGGTGGTCGCGGTGCCGACATAGACACCGGTTTTGCGCACCTCGATCACGCGCTGTGGCAGTTGATCCTCCACCAATTCCACCGGGCCGATCTTCAAGCGCTTCCCGGCCACCTCGGTCCACGCACCGGGCACGGGGGTGACCGCGCGGATCCGCCGACTGATCGCCAAAGCCGGTTGGTCCCAACGGATATGGCCTTCGTCGGCCTCCACCTTCGGGGCGTAGGAGACGCCTTCACCGGCCTGCGGCACCGCCTGGACGGTGCCGTCCTCGATTCCGTCCAGAGTCGATTCGAGCAGTTGCGCACCGGACACCGACAACCGCTCCAGCAGCGCACCCGCGGTGTCGGCGACACCGATCCGCTCGGTCACCACGCCGTATACCGGGCCGGTGTCCAATCCCTCCTCGATCCGGAAGGTGGACGCGCCGGTGATCTCGTCCCCGGCCAGAACCGCCGCCTGCACCGGCGCCGCGCCTCGCCAGGCCGGCAACAGCGAGAAATGCAGATTCACCCAGCCGTGGGTGGGAATGTCGAGCACCTCGCGCGGCAGCAGCGCGCCGTAGGCCACCACCGGGCAGCAGTCGGGGGCCAGATCACGAAGGGCCGCAACGAATTCCGGCTCCGATGGCTTGCGCGGAGTGAGGACCGGGATTCCGTGTTCATCGGCCAGCCGGCCGATCGGTGAACGGGTGACCTTGCGACCACGCCCGGCCACCGCGTCCGGCCGGGTCACCACCGCGACGACCTCGTGCCGGGCGGAGGCGATCAGCCGCCGCAGCGACGGGACGGCCGGCTCGGGTGTTCCCGCGAAGACCAGGCGCATCTACTCGCTCCGCCCGGACTCGGCGCGGCTGCCGGCGACCTCGGCCGCCGACATCACGGTCTTTCCCGCCGCGAACCACTCGGATTCGCGCACCGCCCGCATGGCCTGCTTGCGCGTGGCCGGTTCCAGGCGTTGCAGATACAGCACCCCGTCGAGATGGTCGGTTTCGTGCTGCACGCAGCGGGCCAGCAGCCCCTCGGCTTCGAATTCGATCGGAACGCCGTGCACGTCCACCCCGCGGGCGACCACGCGCTGAGCGCGGGTGACGTCGTAGCGCAGGCCCGGGATCGACAGGCAGCCCTCCGGCCCGGTCTGCTCGTCCGCGCCCACGACGTCGAACACCGGATTGACGACATGGCCGGCCGCATCGCCGGTGTCGTAGACGAACACCCGCAATCCGACACCGATCTGTGGGGCCGCCATTCCCACTCCCCGGCTGGCGTGCATGGTGTCGGTGAGGTCGGTGACCAGCTGCTGCAGTTCCCTGTCGAAGGTGTCGACCTCGTCCGCGCGGGCGCGCAGGACGGGATCGCCGAACAGGCGAACGGGCTGGATTGTCACAGGCACACACTCCCGGAGCGAGACGACGGTGGGGTCGCCTCATTTTACGGATGCCACGAAATCCGGTTCGTCAGGAATGCGCTCCCAGGATGACCTCGCCGATTCCCGTGCCCAGCGGCACGTAGGCACACTGCGGCAGCGGCGCCGCATCCGGATCGAGCACAGTGAGCAGCACCTGCTGCGCGAACGGATCGTAGACCAGGTGGAAATGCCCGGTCAGGTCGATCGGGCACAGGTCCTGCAGCACGAGGTTGCGCGCACCCGGTCCGGTCAGGGCCATATTCGTGAACGGCTGGATCATTTCGTCGACCCGGCTGCCGATGGTGGTGTAGCGCACGCCCGGCACCGTATCGCCGCCGGCGTTCAGGTCGCGCATGAACGGCGAGCCCTGTGCCTGCTGGACCGCGGCCTGCGAGGTGACCTGTTCGTAGGCACCCCACAGGCCGGGTACGGCATCGGCCAGCGGAACCAGCCCGTACATGACACCGCCGTAGCTGGGTGAGGCCAGGCCGATCCATCGGTCGACCTTCGCGGCACCGCCGAGTTTGTTGACGAAGTACCGAGTGATGTTGGCGCCCTGCGAGAATCCCACGAGATCGACCCGCTGCGCGCCGGTCACCGCGAGCACGCGGTCAACGAAACCGGCGAACTGCCGGGCAGATGCCCAGACATCCTCGGTGCCGAAACTCGTCGCGCCGGGTTTTCCGCCGTAGTCCGGCGCGAAAACGCAGAATCCCGCCGCCACCAGCTGCGGTGCGATTCCGGCCCAGTCGGTGTACGCGGTGGCGTCGGTGCCGTGGGCCAGGATGATCGGGTGGGGGTGCCGCGCGCTGGGCCGGCAGCCGAAGTCATTGGTCCCCCAGGGGGTGGCGTCGGGGTGGGCCTTCAGATAGCGCGCTGCCGCCAGGTGGTCGGGTTGCGGCGGGCCCCATTCGGTCGGGACGACCACGGGGTGGGTGTCGGGCGGCGGTGCGGGAGGATCGGCCCGACCGACGGCGCTGCCGCCGAAAACCGTCCCGCACGCCGCCACCGCCGCGACCACGCGCCGCCACGAAACCACCCCGCCGCCACGGCTCTGCCCTCGTCCCATGCTCCGATTGTGCGCTGTCCGGCGCGAAGGACGGGGGCGGACACGGGATTCACCACCTCACTCGGTGGTGGTGTCGTCGTCGGCCAGGATCCGGTAGATCGCGCGCCGCGCCTCGGTGAGAACCTCGGCCGCCTTACCGGCCTGTTCCGGAGTACCCGCGCGGGCCACCTGCCCGACCGCACCCATCAGCTGGCCGACCAGCTCGCGCAGATCGAGCGCCTGGTCGCCGACGCCTTCGCGCACGTCCTGCCACGGGTCGCCGAGTTCGTCCCGGTGTTCGCGGACGTATTCGACGCCGGCCTCGGTCAGTGTGGCGGTCTTGCGACCGGCCACCTTCTCGATGATGACCAGACCCTCGTCCTCGAGCTGGGACAGTGCCGGATAGATCGATCCGGGGCTCGGCCGCCAGATGTCGTCGCTGCGCTCGCGGATCTGCTGGATCAGCTCGTAGCCGTGCATCGGCCGTTCCTGCACCAGCAACAGAATGGCCGCGCGCACGTCACCGCGCCGACCGCGACCACCCCGGCCGCGACCCCGGCCGACGTGACCGCCGGGACCGAAGCCGGGTCCGAAATCCGGTCCGAAGGGCCCGAAACCGTGCGGACCGCGGGGATGCCGCCGGAACTGTTCCCGGCCGCCCCGTTCGCGCGGATCCGCCCAGGGCCCGCGCCGGCGGCCGGGCCCGAACCTGTCCATGTTCTCTGCGTGTTCCATCACTGCCTCCTCAGGCTGTTGTCTTACGGTGACGCAATCAACGATATATCGGCAATGCATCTTTGACAAGTATGGAACACATCTCCCGGCCGGACCGACGATCACCCGCCACGCCCGGCCAGCCCTCAGTCGGCGAGCGATTCGATCCACCGCTCCAGCCGGGCGCCCTCGGTGGCCATCATCTCCGGATCACGAAAAGTGTTGGTAAGCAACGAAATACCCTGATACGAGGCGATGAGGGCGACTGCGAGTTCACGGGCGTCCGTGCGGCCCATCTGCTCGAATTGCCGCTCGACCCAGTCCAGCAGCACCTGCATCACCTCGGCCAGTTCCCGTTCGAGGCCGTCGTCACGCTTGTCGAGTTCGGTGGCGAGCGTGCCGGACGGACAGCCGTAGCGGGCCGCGATATCACGCTGATCGACCCAGGACCGAACCAGCGCGCGCAGCCGCTCGACCGGCCCCGCCGCGCCGTCGAGCCGATCGAGAAATCCCTCCAGCGTGCGCGCATGGGACCCGATCGCCGCCTGGATCAGCTGATCCTTGGTCTTGAAGTAGTAGTACACGTTCCCGACCGGCACCTCCGCCGCTCGGGCGATATCGGCGATCGTCGTCTTTTCCACGCCCTGCCGATGAAAGACCTCGGCGGCGGCCGACGCCAACCGGTCCCGCTTCCCGGGACGGACGCCGGTTTGTGAGTTAGTCATACAACTAACTATAGACAGACGGGGCTCTCGTGCCGTACCGTCAAGTTAGTCAGCCAACTAACTCAGGAGATGACATGATCGTGGTAACCGGGGCGACCGGGAACGTCGGACGTCCGCTGGTGCGAATGCTCGCCGCATCGGGCGAGCAGGTGATCGCCGTATCCCGCGGATTGCCCGCGGACCTCCCCCACGGCGTCCGGCACGTGGCGGCGGATCTGGCGCAGCCCCGTGCAGTCGCGACGGCCTTCGACGGCGCGGACCGGCTGTTCCTCCTCCTCGCCCCCGGCGCGCTGAGCACCGACGTACCGGAACTACTGCGGGCCGCCCGGGCCGGCGGGGTCGGGCGAGTTGTCCTGCTGTCGTCGCAGGGTGTCGCCACCCGCCCCGACAGTCCCTCACACGGGCAGTTCGGCAAACAGGTCGAGACAGCGGTGCAGAACTCCGGCTTGGAATGGACGATATTGCGGCCCAGTGGCTTTCACTCGAACGCGGCCATGTGGGCAGAACAGGTGCGTGGGCAGCGGACGGTGTCCGCGCCCTTCGGGGATGTCGCGATTCCGTTCGTGGACCCGGAGGACATCGCGGCCGTCGCCGCCGCCGCCCTCCGCCAACCGGATCACGTCGGCCGGACCTACGTGTTGACCGGCCCCATCCCGGAATCACCGCGCGATCGGGTGCGGGTCCTGGCCGAAACGCTCGGCGAGCCGGTGCGTTTCGTCGATCAGACGCCCGAGCAGGCGCGGACCGCCCTCCGCACCGTCATGCCTGCCGATGCCGCCGACACGACCCTGGCCATCCTCGGCGCACCCACCGCCGAGGAGTTGCAGGTCAGCGGCGATGTGGCCGCCGTACTGGGCCGCCCGCCACAGCCCTTCGCGGCATGGGCCCGGCGCAGCATCGACATGTTCCGCTGAACCGCCCACCCCTTCGATGCCGATGCCGGCCGCCGACCGTGCTCCGGCGGACCGGGTAACCGGCCCCGGCGCCCGGCCCTCAGCCGATGTCGACCGGATCGATCTGTACCCGCAACGGGCCGTCCGAGCGGTGGCTGCTGCGGATCGCGAGGGCGGCCGCGAGGGACCGCGACAGGGCCGAACCCGCCCGTCGCTCGATTCGTAGGATCATGCGTTCGATCTCGGCCGGCGCGGCGTCGCCGGTGAAAGGCGTGCGGGCACCGGGCGGCAGCGGCACCGGTCCCAGCACTTCGACACCGTCGGGAAGCGTTGCGGCGCCGAGTAGTTCGTCGATGGTCGCGGTGGTGCCGTCGACGGCGGCCAGCCGGACCGCGGGCGGGAACCGGACCTCGGCACGGGCGGCGAGCTCATGACCGGCATGACCGACCGGATCCCAGCGCACCAGCGCCTGCACGGTCGGCAGCGACGGCTCGGCCATCACCAGCACCTCGCCGTCGGAACGGACCAGCGCGGCCGCCGACATCCACCGGCGCAACGCGTCTTCGGCGGCCCGCAGGTCCGCCCGGCCCAGCAGCGCCCAGCCGTCCAGCAGCAGCGCGACCCCGTAGCCGCCCGGGACCGTGGGCTCGGCGCCGATGGTGGCGACCACCACCTGTGGACCCGCGGGCACCGAATCCAATACCGCCTTGCCGCCGGAGCCACGAATCGGGACGCCGGGGAAGGCTCGCCCCAACTCCTCGGCCGTGCGCTGCGCGCCGATCACGACGGCACGCAACACCCGCGATCCGCAGCTGCCGCAGCGAAAGGCCGGTTCGACCTTTCCGCACCACCGGCAGCTCGGGCTGTGCGCTACCACACCGGATGCCCTGCCTCCCAGCGGAATTCCACTTCGCGCGGCCGAATCGCTCGATCCCGGAGCATGCCCGGGCGCCGCCGGTGCGGCCTCCGGCAGCGCCAGCGGACCGTTGCAGTGGCGGCAACGAGCCGGGGTGCGGCAGGTGGCACAGGCCAGCGCCGGCACATAACCCCGGCGCGGCACCTGCACCAGCACCGGTTCGCCGGCGGCGAGGGCACGGCGTGCGGCGGCGAAGGCGGTGCCCGGAATGCGGATCGCCCGGGCCATCGGGTCGCGCTCCAGGGCGAGATCGCTGTCGCCGGGGGCGTGGATCCGCGGCGCGGCGGCGCGTACCGTCGCCCGGTCCGCGAGCAGGTCGTGCGCCCAACCGGATTCGACGATCGCCTGCGCCTCCGCGGTCCGCGCGAATCCACCGACGACGAACGCGGCGCCGGTCTCGTGTGCCCGCAACATGGCGACTTCGCGCGCGTGCGGATAGGGAGCGCGGGGCTCGGCGTAGGTGTCGTCGCCGTCGTCCCACACCAGGATCAGACCGAGGTCGCGGACCGGGGCGAACACCGCGCTGCGGGTTCCGACCACCACCCGGGCGCTGCCGCGCAAGGCCGCCAGCCAGCGCCGGTATCGTGCCGCGGGTCCCAGCCCGGCGGACAGTCCGACCACCGAATCACCCACCAGCCCAGCGCATTCCGTTACCACCCGGTCGAGGTCGCGCTGATCGGGAACGATGAGGATCGCGCTGCGCCCGCTCGCGACCGTGGTGGCGGCCAACTCCGCCAGCCGCCGCGGCCAGTCCTCACCCGGCAGCGCCTGCCAGGCCGCTCGTGGCGCACCCCCGCGCCGCAGGGCGGACCGGAACGAGGCGCCGTGCACATAACGCGACCACGCCGGAAAGTCGTCCGGAATATCGGGCAGTTCAACGGGTTTCGGCTCGGCGGTCTCGGTTCGAGCGTGCCGGGGCGGAATGGCCAGCCGGAGCACATCGGCGCGGGTTCCGGCGTACCGACCGGCGACCGCCGAGACCAGGCGCAGGATCTCGGGGGTGAGCACCCGCTCCCCGGAGACCACCCGCTGCAGCGGCACCACCTTGCCGGAATGCTCGGTGTGCGTGAGTCGTTCGAGAAGATAGCCGTCGACGAGGCGGCCCGAGAAACGCACTCGCACCCGGACACCGGGCTGTGCGAGGTCATCCATCTCCGGGGGCACCGAATAGTCGAAATCGCGGTCCAGATGGGCCGGTTCGAGCATCGGCAGCACCCGAGCGATCGGTCGGTCGAGCGGGGCCGGGCGCGTGGCACGAGTCGTCGCCGACGCCTCCCCCTCCGAATTCTGTTCCGGCTCTTCAGATTTCGATGCCGGAGCCCCGACCTCGGCGCCCGGCTGCCCGGGTTCTACCGGCATGTGCTCCCGCGACGCGCCGGCGTCCACGGCCGTCGCGGCAGGGTCCTCGACAGCAACCGGCGTGGGCAGGCAAACGGCGCCCTCCGTGGGAACGGAGGGCGCCGTCGGTTCTCCCGCTTCCGCCAAGGCAGGCGCGGTCCGGCTCAGAGACCGGCAGCCGCGCGCAGCTTGTCGGCGCGGTCGGTGCGCTCCCAGGGCAGGTCGATATCGGTGCGGCCGAAGTGCCCGTAGGCCGCAGTCGGCGCGTAGATCGGGCGCAGCAGGTCCAGGTCGCGAATGATCGCGCCCGGGCGCAGGTCGAAGACCTCGCTGATCGCCTTCGAGATCTGCGCCGGATCCACCTTCTCGGTGCCGAAGGTCTCGACGAACAGGCCCACCGGCGCGGCCTTGCCGATCGCGTACGCCACCTGCACCTCGACCCGATCCGACAGGCCCGCGGCGACCACGTTCTTGGCGACCCAGCGCATGGCGTAGGCAGCCGAGCGGTCCACCTTCGACGGATCCTTGCCGGAGAACGCGCCGCCGCCGTGGCGGGCCATACCGCCATAGGTGTCGACAATGATCTTGCGGCCGGTCAGTCCGGCATCACCCATCGGACCACCGAGGACGAACTTGCCGGTCGGGTTCACCAGCAGCCGGATGTCGGAGGTGTCGAGCGGGTTGGGCAGCTCCAGATCGGCCAGTACCGCGTCGACGACCTTCTCGCGGATATCGGGCGCGAGCAGGTTGTCCAGGTCGATGTCGGCCGCGTGCTGGGTCGAGAGCACGACGGTGTCCAGCCGGACCGGCCGGTCACCGTCGTATTCGATGGTGACCTGGGTCTTGCCGTCGGGGCGCAGATACGGCAGCACGCCCGACTTGCGGACCTCGGTCAGCCGCCGCGAGAGCCGATGCGCCAGCGCGATCGGCAACGGCATCAGCTCGGGGGTCTCCTTGGTGGCATAGCCGAACATCAGGCCCTGGTCGCCGGCACCCTGACGCTCGATCTCGTCGTCGGAGCCACCCACCCGCGCCTCGTGCGAGTGGTCGACGCCCTGGGCGATATCGGGCGACTGCGCGCCGATGGCGACGTTCACCCCGCAGGAGGCCCCGTCGAAGCCCTTGGCCGAGGAGTCGTACCCGATCTCGAGTACCTTCTCGCGCACGATGGTGGGGATGTCGGCGTACGCCTCGGTGGTGACCTCACCGGCCACGTGTACCTGACCGGTGGTCACCAGGGTTTCCACCGCGACCCGGCTGCGGGGATCCTGCGCGAGCAGCGCGTCGAGGATGGAATCGCTGATCGCGTCACAGATCTTGTCCGGGTGACCCTCTGTGACGGACTCACTCGTGAATAGCCGGCTACCGGACGTGCGCACAGTTGTTCCCTCTCCCTCAACGGGTTTCTCATGTCGGGATGCGACAGTAGCGGCATCGCGTCACCGCACAACCCTTTACCTCAGACTATTCCAAACATTCCCACGGGCGGGCGAGGCGTCGATGTTCGGGTCCGGCCGGTCCGGAGAACCTGCTCCGTTCGGCGTCTCCCGGCGGCGACCACCTCCCCACCGTGGCGCGGAAACCATTGTGACTCAACGCAACAGCGGACCGAGCGCATCGAGCACGCGGCTCGCCAGCAGCGCCTTGGAGCCGTGGTCGAGCGCCTGTTCGGTGCCGTCGGCGCCGAGCAGCCAGCCGTCGTTGTTGTCGACCTCGAACGCCTTGCCGTCGCCGACCGCATTGACCACCAACAGATCACACCCCTTACGGGCCAGTTTGGCCCGCGCGTGGGTCAGGACATCGCCGTGTTCGTCGCCGGTTTCGGCGGCGAATCCGACGATCGCCAATCCGCTCAGCTGCCCGTCCCGACGTGCCTGCACCAGTCCGGCGAGGATGTCGCGATTCTTGGTCAGCTCGATCGAATTCGGTTCGTGCGCACCCTTTTTGATCTTGGCGGCCGCGACGTTGGCGGGCCGGAAATCGGCGACCGCGGCGGCCATGACCACCGCGTCGGCACCGGCGGAGTGCTTGTCGACCGCGGTACCCATCTGCTCGGCGGTGGTCACGTGTACGACCTCGACCGCGGCCGGCGGCTCCAGGCCGATGGTGTTGCCGGCGATCAGGGTGACCTGCGCGCCCCGCTGGGCCGCGACCCGCGCCATCGCGTAGCCCTGCTTACCGGAGCTGCGATTGCCGAGGAACCGGACCGGGTCCAGCGGCTCGCGAGTACCACCGGCGGAAACGACGATGCGCCGGCCCTCGAGGTCCCGGGGCAGAGCGTCGGGGCGCTCAAGCAGCAGCGACGCCAGCGCGAAGATCTCCTCCGGCTCGGGCAGCCGGCCCGGGCCGGTATCGGCGCCGGTCAGCCGGCCGGACGCCGGCTCCATCACGGTCGAGCCGTGGGCCCGCAGGGTCGCGACGTTGGCGATCGTCGCCGGATGCTCCCACATCTCGGTGTGCATCGCGGGCGCGAACAGCACCGGACATCGGGCCGTCAACAGGGTGGCGGTGAGCAGGTCGTCGGCGCGACCGGAGGCCGCCCGCGCCATGAGATCGGCGGTGGCCGGTGCGATGACCACCAGATCGGCCTCCTGGCCGATGCGTACGTGCGGAACCTCGGGCACATCGGCGAACACCCCGGTGTGCACCGGATTACCGGACAGGGCCTCGAAGGTCGCCTTACCGACGAACTGCAGCGCGGACTCGGTGGGGATGACTCGGACGTCGTGCCCGGTCTCGGTGAACTTGCGCACCAGCGAGCACGCTTTGTAGGCGGCGATTCCGCCGCCCACGCCGACAACGATTCGCATCTGAATCAAGCCTCTTCGGTCCGGTGGAGACGGCTGTGGTGGATGGCGGCGTTCGCGGTGCCCTCCGTGGTAACGCGAGCTGCCGCCTCCGGGCCCGTCGCGAACACCGCGGTTACGGCCGCAGGGTCACTCGCCCTCGGTGTGTTCGAGCAGATCGGAGTGGATCTCGCGCATGGCGACCGACAGCGGCTTCTCCTGCAGACCCGGCTCGACCAGCGGACCCACGTACTCGAGGATGCCGTCACCGAGCTGGTTGTAGTAGTCGTTGATCTGGCGCGCCCGCTTGGCCGCGTAGATGACCAGTGCGTACTTGGACGACGTGCGCTCGAGCAGCTCGTCGATCGGCGGGTTGGTGAGGCCGACCGGGGTGTCGTACGCGGGCGCGGTCTTGGTGTCGCTCACTGAGGAGGCTCCTGCGGGTCGATGGAAGGTGCGGGCGAGAGGAGTTCGCGGATCACCCGCGCTCATCTCGAATTTGTGCTAACGAACAACGATACCAACTGCTCACAGGCCGTGGTCACGTCGTCGTTCACGATCACTATGTCGAACTCGTCACAGGCGGCGAGTTCGGTCTTGGCGGTGGCGAGCCGCCGTTCGATCACCTCGGGTGATTCGGTGCCCCTGCCGGTGAGCCGGGCGACCAGTTCCTCCCAGCTGGGCGGGGCCAGGAAGACCAGCAGGGCCTCGGGCATCGCCGCTCGCACCGAGCGGGCGCCGACGAGGTCCACCTCCAGCAGCACATGCTTCCCGGCGGCCAGCGCGGCCTTCACCGGGGCGGCCGGGGTGCCCGACCGCTGCAGGCCGCCGTGGATGTCGGCCCATTCCAGCAGTTCGCCTTTTTCGATCATGGCGTCGAAATCGGCGCGGGTGACGAACCGATAGTCGCGGCCGTCGACCTCCCCGGGCCGGGGGGCCCGGGTGGTGGCCGACACACTGAACACCAGTTCCGGCAGCCGTTCCCGGACGCAGCGGACCACGGTGGACTTGCCGACGGCCGAGGGGCCGACCAGTACTACCAGCCGACCCTTCTGTGTGTGTTCGACCACCCTCGGATCAGGCTTCGAAGTCGAACTTCGCCAGCAGCGCCTTGCGCTGCCGGTCGCCCAGGCCCCGCAGGCGGCGGGTCGGCGCGATCTCCAGCTCGCTCATGATCTCGGCCGCCTTGACCTTGCCGACCTTGGGCAGGGCCTCCAGCAGCGCGGATACCTTCATCTTGCCGAGGACCTCGTCGGTCTCGGCGTCCTTCAGGACCGTCTTCAGGTCAGTGCCACCACGCTTCAAGCGCTCCTTGAGCTCTGCCCGAGCGCGGCGAGCGGCAGCCGCCTTCTCCAAAGCAGCGGCGCGCTGCTCGTCAGTCAGCTGGGGAAGGGCCACGGTTCCTCCGTCTCATCGTTCATTGCTAGATCTACCTCCGGTAACCCGGTGGTCTCAGCGACCGTACCCACGCGGCGCGCCGATTGCGAACCCACCCCCCAGGTCAGCGCCCGATTCGGGCATGGAGGGCCATTTCCGCCCCCGTGGCCGCGGCGCACCCCGCGGCCCGCCGCCGTGGGTGCCGCCGCTCCCGCAACAGGCCGGTGGCCTGCGGTTTTACCCTTTCCGGTCGGCGCGGCGGCGCAATCACGACGGGTCGGATGCGACCGTAACCGACCCGTAATCGCGCGACCTGGAACTTTCTGAAAATTATCCGCGTGTCGCGACTTTTTGCACCCGCGTGTCGCACGCAGTCGACCGCCGGGAGGTTCCCGTGCCGGCCGACGGCGACGGCGTGGACAGGCCCGCACGCACCCCCGGAACGGCCGCTGAGCCGGAAAAACACCAGGGTGTAACTTCCACGGCCGGGCCGCGCGAATCGGCGCGGGAACGAGCCGCAACCGAAAACGAACCGGTCGGAATCTCCAGCCGAAAGGAGGGGCGACCGTCCAGCCGTTCAGGACTGAAGGAAGGCGAATTCGTCGGCGAGTTTGTGCATCTTGGTCCGCATGGCGGCGACCGACGGACCGGTCTCCAGGAGCTCCCGGGAGACATTCGGGACGACGTTCGCGAATCGATCGGCGGGGATCAGCGCGCGGATCGACTCCGCTCCCCCGCCCTGAGCCCCGACACCGGGCATCAGGATGGGACCGTTGAGTTTGCTCACGTCCACCGGTTCGGTGAGGGTCGCGCCGACCACCACGCCGACGGAGCCGAATTCCGCTCCCGCATTGCAGGCGGCGGCCTCGTCGATCATGATCTGCGCGACACTGCGCCCGTCCGCGGCGGTGATGCGCTGCAGCTGCGCGGCCTCCGGATTGGACGTGGCGGCCAGTACGAACACTCCGCG
Source organism: Nocardia veterana NBRC 100344 (assembly GCF_000308855.1). Classification (GTDB taxonomy): domain Bacteria; phylum Actinomycetota; class Actinomycetes; order Mycobacteriales; family Mycobacteriaceae; genus Nocardia; species Nocardia veterana. The sequence goes on from NZ_BAGM01000084.1 coordinate 12,458, forward strand.
ACCGGCGGCCGCTACCGGCTCGAGCGCGGGCGCCAGCGATCCGAAGCCGAGATACGGCGAGACCGTCACCGCGTCACTGGCCAGCGGTCCGTCGCCCAGCCAGGCACGCGCGTAGGCGGCCATCGTCGATCCGATATCGCCGCGCTTGGCGTCGGCCAGGACCAGCGTCCCCGCCGCCCGCAGGGCCGCGATGGTGTCCTCGAGGACCACGATGCCGCCGGAGCCGTACTCCTCGAAGAACGCCACCTGTGGCTTCACCAGCGCCACCCGGCCCGCGAACACCTCGACGCAGATATCGGAGAACCGTTTCAGGCCCTCGACGTCCGCGCCGAGGCCCCAGGCGCGCAGCAGCTGCGGATGGGGGTCGATCCCGGCGCACACCGGACCCAACCGGCTCATGGCCGCGGCCAGTCGCAGGCCGAACGGCGTCACCTGGCCGCCCCGGCGCCGGCCAGCTCGTCACCGGCGGGCGGGGTAGCCGCGGGCTCGGCGGTATCCGGATAGGCCTCCGCGTCGGCGTGGGCGAGCACCTCGTCGGCACGGGCGAGGACCTCGTCCGCCCGGGCGAGCAACGCGTCGGTCAGGGCGTCGGCATCGGTCTCGGCCTCCGGCGCCGGCTTGCGGCCGATCGGCGGGATCACCCGGAAGCCGACCGTGCTGTAGCCGCCGACGTTGCGCATCCGGCGGATGTCACCGCCGCCGGGCGGCGCGGCTTCCGCGCCGCCGTATCCGCGAATCCGCCGAGTCGCCGCCCGACCGGCCCCCGGGGGCCGGACTCCCGCGCCGAAACCGATGGCTCCCACCGTTATCTCTCCTCTTAGCCGCGCAATACGGCGTGCAGCTCCTGCAGCGAGCGCACCCCGATACCGCCGTTGATGGTTGCTTCGATGCCCTGTACGGCCGCAGCCGCACCCTGAACCGTCGTAATGCACGGAATGTTGGCGCCCACGGCGGCGGTCCGAATCTCGTAACCGTCCACGCGGGGCCCGGAGTTACCGTAAGGCGTGTTGAACACGATGTCGATCTCACCGTCCTTGATCTGATCGACGATCGAGGGCTCGAGCGGCTCACCGTTCCCGGCCGCGGGGACCGGATCGGACTGTTTGCGCACCCGCTCGCACGGAATTCCGTTGCGCCGCAACATCTCCGCGGTGCCCTCGGTGGCGAGGATCCGGAAGCCCAGATCGTGCAGCCGCTTGACCGGGAACACCATGGCCCGCTTGTCGCGGTTGGCGATGGAAACGAAGACCGTCCCCGCCACCGGCAGCGAACCGTAGGCCGCGGACTGGCTCTTGGCGAAGGCGGTACCGAAATCGGCATCGATACCCATCACCTCACCGGTCGACTTCATCTCCGGCGACAGCAGCGAATCGATGCCGGTGCCGTCCGGCCGGCGGAACCGGTGGAAGGGCAGCACCGCTTCCTTCACCGCCACCGGGGCGTCCATCGGCGCATGACCGCCATCGCCCTCGGCGGGCAGGATGCCCTCCTTGCGCAACTCGGCGATCGTCGCGCCCATCATGACCCGCGCGGCGGCCTTGGCCAACTGCACGCCGGTCGCCTTGGAGACGAACGGAACCGTCCGGCTGGCACGGGGATTGGCCTCGAGGACGTAGAGCACATCGTCCTTGAGCGCGTACTGCACATTGAGCAGGCCCTTGACCCCGATGCCCTTGGCCAGGGCCGCGGTCGACCGGCGCACCGCCTCGATATCGCTGCGGCCCAGGGTGATCGGCGGCAGCGCGCACGCGGAGTCACCGGAGTGGATACCGGCCTCCTCGATGTGTTCCATCACGCCACCGAGGTAGACCTCCTCGCCGTCGCACAGCGCGTCGACGTCGATTTCGATGGCGTCTTCGAGGAACCGGTCGACCAGGACCGGATGTTCGGGGCTCAATTCCGTGGCCCGGGAGATGTAGCCCTCGAGCGAGGCCTCGTCGTAGACGATCTCCATGCCGCGACCGCCCAGCACGTAGGACGGGCGGACCAGCACCGGATAGCCGATCTCGGCCGCGATCTCCTTGGCCTGATCGAACGTGGTGGCGGTGCCGTACTTGGGCGCGGGCAGTCCGGCCGCGACCAGCACGTGCCCGAACTCGCCGCGGTCCTCGGCCAGGTCGATCGCCGCCGCGGAGGTGCCGACCACCGGCACCCCGGCATCGGTCAGCCGCTGCGCCAGACCCAGCGGGGTCTGCCCGCCGAGCTGCACGATCACCCCGGCGACCCGGCCCGACTCCGATTCGGAGTGGTAGACCTCGAGCACGTCCTCGAAGGTCAGCGGCTCGAAGTACAGCCGGTCGGCGGTGTCGTAGTCGGTGGACACGGTCTCCGGGTTGCAGTTGACCATGACGGTCTCGTACCCGGCCTGCGACAGAGTTTGCGCGGCGTGCACACACGAATAGTCGAATTCGATGCCCTGGCCGATCCGGTTGGGCCCGGAGCCGAGGATGATCACCTTCTCGCGCTCGGTCTGCGGCGCCACCTCCGACTCGGCCGCGGGGTCGAGCTCGTAACTGGAGTAGTGGTACGGCGTCTTGGCCTCGAATTCGGCGGCACAGGTGTCGACGGTCTTGTACACCGGCCGGATGCCGAGCCGGTGCCGCAGCTCGCGGACGCCGTTCTCACCGGCCAGTTCCGGGCGCAGCGCGGCAATCTGCCGGTCCGACAGACCGTTGTGCTTGGCGAAACGCAGCAGCGGTTCGTCCAGCACCGGAGCCTGCGCGATCTCGGCGCGCAGCTCGACCAGTCCGGCGATCTCGGCGACGAACCACGGGTCGATGCCGGAGGCCGCGGCGACCTCTTCGATGCTCGCACCCAGGCGCAGTGCCCGCTCCACCTGGTAGAGCCGGCCTTCGGTCGGGACCCGAAGATCGTCGAGGATCTCGGCCACGTCGGTCCAGCGCCCGTCGGGCTGCGTCCAGAATCCGGCGGCCTTGGTCTCGAGCGACCGCAGCACCTTGCCCAGCGCCTCGGAGAAGTTGCGGCCCAGGCTCATCGCCTCGCCGACCGACTTCATGGTTGTGGTCAAGGTCGGGTCGGCGCCCGGGAACTTCTCGAACGCGAACCGCGGCGCCTTCACCACGACGTAGTCGAGGGTCGGCTCGAAGCAGGCCGGGGTTTCCTTGGTGATGTCGTTGACGATCTCGTCGAGGGTGTAGCCGATGGCCAGCTTGGCGGCGATCTTCGCGATCGGGAAGCCGGTGGCCTTCGACGCCAGCGCCGACGAGCGCGAAACACGCGGGTTCATCTCGATGACGATCAGGCGGCCGTCGGCCGGGTTGACCGCGAACTGGATGTTGCAACCACCGGTGTCGACGCCGACCTCGCGCAGAATGGCGATGCCGAGATCACGCATTTTCTGGTACTCGCGGTCGGTGAGGGTCATCGCCGGGGCGACGGTGACCGAGTCGCCGGTGTGCACGCCCATCGGGTCCACGTTCTCGATCGAGCAGACGATGACCACGTTGTCGCGGCCGTCGCGCATCAGCTCGAGTTCGTATTCCTTCCAGCCCAGGATCGATTCCTCGATCAGGACGTTCGCGGTCGGCGAGGCGGCCAGGCCGCCGCCGGCGATGCGGTCGAGGTCGTCGTCGTTGTAGGCCATGCCCGAACCCAGGCCGCCCATGGTGAACGACGGCCGCACGACCACCGGGAAGCCGAGTTCGGCGACGGTCTCACGGACCTCGTCCATGGTGTAGCAGACCTTGGAGCGGGCCGACTCGCCGCCGACCTTGGCGACGATGTCCTTGAACTTCTGCCGGTCCTCACCGCGCTGGATGGCGTCGAAGTCGGCGCCGATCAGTTCGACGTTGTACTTCTCCAGCACGCCGTTCTCGTGCAGCGCGACCGCGGTGTTGAGCGCGGTCTGGCCGCCCAGAGTGGCCAGGATGGCGTCGGGCCGCTCCTTCGCGATGACCTTCTCGACGAATTCCGGGGTGATCGGCTCGACATAGGTGGAGTCGGCGAATTCCGGGTCGGTCATGATCGTCGCGGGGTTCGAGTTGACCAGCGACACCCGCAGGCCCTCGGACCGCAGCACCCGGCACGCCTGGGTGCCGGAGTAGTCGAATTCGCAGGCCTGGCCGATGACGATCGGCCCCGAGCCGATGACCAGGATGTGGTTCAGATCGGTACGGCGTGGCATCAGGCATCCTCCTGTGTCATGCGGGACACCCGCACCCGGTCGAAACGACGAGTGGGCTGCGCAGTGTGACTCATCGTTCCTCCATGAGACCCGCGAAGCGGTCGAACAGGTAAGCGGCATCGTGCGGGCCGGCGGCGGCCTCGGGGTGGTACTGCACCGAGAAGGCGCGGCCGTCCACCAGGCGCACTCCTTCGACGGTGCCGTCGTTGGCGCAGGTGTGGCTGACCTCGGCGGTGCCGAACGGGGTGTCGAACCGCTGTCCGGCCTCCCCCTCGAGCGCGAAGCCGTGATTCTGCGCGGTGATCGACACCGCGCCGGTGGCGTGATCGACGACCGGCACGTTGATGCCGCGGTGGCCGAACTTCATCTTGTACGTGCCCAGGCCCAGCGCGCGGCCCAGGATCTGGTTGCCGAAGCAGATGCCGAACAGCGGAAGCCCTTCGCCCAGAACGGATTTGGTCAGCTCGACCGCATCGTCCTGGGTCGCCGGGTCACCGGGGCCGTTGGACAGGAAGACGCCGTCCGGCCGCAGCTCCTTGATCTGATCCAGCGTGACGCCGGAGGGCACCACATGCACCCGGATGCCGCGCTCGGCGAACATGCGCGGGGTGTTGGTCTTGATACCCAGATCCACCGCGACCACGGTGAACCGGTGCTCACCGGCCGGTTCGATGGTGTACACGCCGTCGGTGGACACCTCCCCGGCCAAGTCCGCGCCGAGCATCGACGGCTGGCCGGTGACCCGGCCGAGCAGTTCCTCGGCCGAGGCGTCGGCCGCGTCACCGCTGAAGATGCCCGCCTTCATCGACCCGCGGGTGCGCAGATGCCGCACCAGCGCGCGGGTGTCGATTCCGGCGATGCCGACGATGTTCTGACGTTCCAATTCGTCCTGCAGCGTGGTGGTCGCGCGCCAGTTCGAGGCGCGTTTCGCGGGATCGCGCACCGCGTAGCCGGCCACCCAGATCCGGTTCGACTCGTCGTCCTCGTCGTTCCAGCCGGTGTTGCCGATCTGCGGGGCGGTGGCCACCACGATCTGGCGGTGGTAGCTCGGGTCGGTCAGGGTTTCCTGATAGCCGGTCATCGCGGTGCAGAAAACCGCTTCGCCCAGCGTCTGCCCCTCGGCGCCGAATCGGCGCCCACGGAATACCCGTCCGTCCTCGAGCACCATCACCGCGGCGCGGTCGCTCATTCGTTCACCTCGTTCACCAGAAATCCAGCCTTCACGCTCTGCCTTCTCACGCCATGAGCGGGGGCCTGCGTGGTTACGCAAGCTGCCGCCTCCGGCCCTTGTCCGCTCATGGCGTCTCATCTCCCGTCGCCGCGCCGGTCTGTCCCGTTGCGGATATGGCCGTCCAGGCCGGATACACCGTCTTGTCGTCGCCGCGGAACCCGGTGTCCACTTCGGTTCCGGCCGGCAGCTTCCAGCGAATAACCAGCACACCATTGTCGGTCATCACTTTGCCCGCATGGCCGCGTTCGGTGCGGACGGCCGTGATGGATTCCTGCGGAATCCAGATCACGTCCGCACCGTCGCGCTCCAGCAGGATCCCGCGTTCGAAGCGGGTCAGTTCGGCCGTGGCGCGGAACCCCAGGTCCCCCACCACGATTCGGTTCTGCCAGCTCGGAGCCAGCGTGGTCCCGGTGTACAGCCCGGTGGTGGGCTCGAGCACCTGGGCGCCCAGGTCCGCCGGCACCGCCGGCAGTTCACCCACCGAGGAGGCCTGTTTGCGGGCCCGGACCAGCCAGGACCGGTACATCAACCACAGGAACAGGACGAACAGGGCGGCCAGCCCGATCACCCACAGCGTGCGCTCCATTACGGCCCCACTCTCCCCGCCAGGGCGGTCGTGACCACGCCGTCGCGGGCGGTGATCCGCCCGCGCAACATCGTGGCGGTGACCTTGGCGGGCAGGGTCATCGCCTCGTACGGGGTGTTGTCGGAGATACTCGCCAGTTCCCGGGCCCGCACGGTCCAGGAGGCATCCGGGTCGACCAGGGTCAGATTGGCCGGTTCACCGACCGCGATCGGCCGGCCCTGATCGTCGAGCCCGGCGATCCGGGCCGGGTTCTCGCTCATCACCCGCGCCACCCCGCGCCAGTCGAGCAGACCCGGAGCGACCAGCGTCTCGACGATGATCGACAGCGCCGTCTCCAGGCCCAGCATGCCCGGCCGAGCCGCGGCGAACTCGCAGCACTTGTCCTGTTCGGCGTGCGGCGCGTGGTCGGTGGCGACACAGTCGATGACGCCCTCGGCCAGCGCCGTGCGCAGCGCCTGCGCGTCGGAGGCCTCGCGCAGCGGCGGATTCACCTTGTTCACCGCGTCGTAGGTCTCCAGCCGGGAATCGTCGAGCAGCAGGTGATGCGGGGTGACCTCGGCGGTGATCGAAATCCCTTGCGCCTTGGCCCATTTCACCAATTCGACGGTGCCGGCGGTGGAGGCGTGACAGATGTGCACCCGAGCGCCGGCATCGCGGGCGAGCAGGGCGTCGCGCGCCACGATCGATTCCTCGGCGGCGCGCGGCCAACCGGCCAGACCGAGCCGCGCCGCGGTCGGTCCCTCGTGGGCGACGGCGCCCTGGGTGAGCCGCGGCTCCTCGGCGTGCTGAGCGATGAGCACATCGAGGGATTTCGCGTACTCGAGCGCACGCCGCATGATCAGCGGGTCGTAGACGCAGTGCCCGTCGTCGGAGAAGATGCGCACCCGGCCCTCACCGGCGGCCATCGTGCCCATTTCGGCCAGTTGCTTACCGGCCAGGCCGACCGTCACCGCACCGACCGGATGCACATCGACCAGCCCGACCTCCTGCCCGCGTCGCCAGACGTGATCGGTGACCACCGAGGTGTCGGCGACCGGGTTCGTGTTGGCCATCGCGAACACCGCGGTGTAGCCGCCCAATGCGGCTGCGGCCGAACCACTTTCGATGGTTTCGGTGTCTTCGCGGCCGGGTTCGCGCAGATGGGTGTGCAGGTCGACGAAGCCGGGCAGCAGGATCCGGCCGTCCGCCTCGAGCACCTCGGCGTCGGCGGCGATCTCGACACCGTCTACCGACTCCGCGGATCCCGCACCGAGGGCGACGATCACGCCGTCGCGCACCAGCACGTCGACCGGCTCGCCCTCGCCGTAGGGCCGCACGCCCCGGATAACCAGATCGCTCATGCGCCCACACCTTCCCCGTAGCAGCTCGTTCGGCCGGCCGCCTCCGGCCCGGTCCCGCTCATGCGACTGCCTCCCCGGCACCGACCAGCAGGCGGAACAGCACCGCCATACGCATATGCACACCGTTGGTGACCTGTTGCAGCACTGCGGCTTTCGGCGAATCGGCCACGGCCGAGGCGATTTCCATCCCGCGCAGCATCGGACCCGGATGCAGGACGACCGCGGCGTCGTCGAGCAGCGCCATGCGTCGCTCGTTCAGTCCGTAGGCGATGGAGTATTCGCGCGCCGACGGGAAGAAGCCGCCGTTCATCCGCTCGGCCTGGACGCGCAGCATCATCACCGCGTCCGCACCGGGCAGTGCGGCATCCAGCGAATGCGAGACCTGTACCGGCCACTGTTCGACGCCGACCGGCAGCAGGGTGCGCGGCGCGACCAGCACCACCTCCGCGCCCAGGATGTCGAGCAGGAAGGCGTTGGACCGCGCGACGCGGCTGTGCAGGATGTCGCCGACGATCACCACACGTTTACCGGCGAGGTCACCGAGGCGCTGACGCAGCGTGAGCGCATCGAGCAGAGCCTGGGTGGGGTGCTCGTGCATCCCGTCGCCGGCGTTGACGATCGCGGGGCCGGTACCGGCATAGCCGCCGGAGCCGGCGTCGAGTTCCCCGAACCAGCGGGCGATCTGGTGCGCCGCGCCGGACGCGGGGTGGCGCACGATCAGCGCATCGGCACCGGCGGCGTGCAGCGTCAGCGCGGTATCGCGCAGCGATTCCCCCTTCGACACCGACGAACTCGACGCGCTGACGTTGATCACGTCCGCGCTCATCCACTTCCCCGCCACCTCGAACGAGACTCGGGTGCGGGTGGAGTTCTCGAAGAACACCGTCATCACGGTGCGCCCGCGCAGAGTGGGCAGTTTGCGCACTTCGCGCCCGAGCAGGGCCTGTTCGAAGCGCTGGGCGTCGTCGAGCAGTTCGGTGGCGGTGGTGCGGTCCAGATCGGTGACCGAGAGCAGATGCCTCACCGCTGCTCCCCCTGGTGCAGGTAGACGCCGTCGTGGCCGTCGTGTTCGCTGAGCAGCACGGAGACGTCCTCACTGCGCGAGGTGGGCACGTTCTTGCCGACGTAGTCGGCGCGGATGGGCAGTTCGCGGTGACCGCGATCGACCAGCACCGCCAGTTGCACCGCGCGCGGGCGGCCCAGATCGCGCAGCCCGTCCAGCGCCGAGCGCACGCTGCGGCCGGAGAACAGCACATCGTCGACCAGAACGACGAGGGCGTCGTCGATGCCGCCTTCGGGCACCGAGGTCCGTTCCAGCGGACGATGCGGGCGATTGCGCAGATCGTCGCGGTAGAGCGTGATGTCGAGTGAGCCGAGCGCGGGACGGACCCCGGAGAACTCTTCGATCCGATCGGTCAACCGCGCGGCCAGCGTGGTGCCGCGAGTGGGGATGCCGATCAGCACCACCCGGGGCGCCTCCGGATCCGACGAATCGAGGGCGGTCTTCTCGATGATCTGATGCGCCATGCGCGCAATGGTCCGGCCGACATCGGAGGCGGACAACAACTCACGACCGGCGCGGACCCACTCCGGGTCGTGCCGCTGCGAATATTCGGCAGCTCCCGACCTGGCAGCCCGTTCGTCGGGCGCGACGCGGCCGCCGCGCTCTTCGGGCACGGCCATGCCGACCTCCTTCCCCGCCTCACCGGACGGTCCGTTAAAGGATGTCTTTTCGATGGTCGAGCGTAGCAGCGCCACCTCGCCCGCCCGTCGGCGGGGTCTCGCTGTGAGCCCCGCCACCAGCACCGATGCCGACCTATGGCAAACCGGGCGCGGCCGGGCGGCCGTCTCGCCGACCCGTTGGCCGGGACTGTTTCATACAGCGTAAACCGGATGTGGGATGCTCCAAGGGTGAGCAACGAAGCTGACTTCACCGAGCCCCGTCCGATCACCTTTCGCGGCCACGGCGGTATCACGCTGGCCGGGGAGAGCTGGGGGCCGGCCGACGGCCCGCTCGCGGTCTTCCTGCACGGCGGCGGCCAGACCCGGCACTCGTGGAAGGAATCGGGCGCCGCGCTGGCGAAGGTCGGTATGCACGCGATTCTGCTCGACGCACGCGGCCACGGCGAAAGCGATTGGGCTCCCGACGGCGACTACTCGCGGGCGGCGATGACCGCCGATCTGCTCGGCATCCTCGCCGAACTCGACCGGCCCGCGATCGTGGTCGGCGCGAGCATGGGTGGGCTGACCGCACTACTGGCCACCGCCCGGCCCGGCCGGGAGCGCATCGCCGGGCTCGTCCTGGTCGACGTCGTTCCGCGGCCCGAGCACAAGGGCGTGGAACGGGTGCTCAATTTCCTCGGCGGACATCCCGAGGGGTTCGCCTCGCTCGAGGAGGCCGCCGATGCCGTGGCCGAGTATCTGCCGCATCGCAGCCGCCCGCGGAATCCGGACGGGCTGCGGCGCAACCTGCGGCTGCGTGAGGACGGCCGCTGGTACTGGCACTGGGATCCGGCGATGATGTCGAGCCGGCCCGAGGACATCGAATTGCAGACCGGCGATCTCGAGGACGCCGCGCGGGCGCTCGAGATCCCGGTGCTGCTGGTGCGCGGCCGCCTGTCGGACGTGGTGAGCGAACAGGGCGTGGCCGAGTTCCGCGCCCTGGTGCCTAATCTGGAATACGTCGAGATCAAGGGCGCGGCACATACCGCGGCCAGCGATGTCAACGACGAATTCTCCGATGCGGTGGTCGATTTCGTCCGCGCCCACCTGAGCTGAAGCGAGCCCCATCGGCCGGCCCGCAGAGCCGGCCCGGGCAGCTGCTTGAACATATGTTCGATAGAATGTAGATTCGAGCACGTGTCGACACCGCTGCAGAGATCGCTGTTCGACGGCTTCGGTGAGATCGAACTGGGGCCGCTGACCGGCGTGCGTCGCACCCGGTTGACCGAGGGCGCGTGGGTCGATCTGCTCCCGGGATGGTTGCGCGGGGCCGACGAACTGTTCGAACGGCTGGCCACCTGCGTTCCGTGGCGGGCCGACCGCCGGCCGATGTACGACCGCGTCGTCGACGTGCCACGGCTGCTGCGGCACTACGGCGAAGACGAGGCTTGGCCGGATCCCGTTCTGAACGAAGCGAGCGCGGCCTTGAGCGGGTACTACGGGCGCGAACTCGGCGAACCGTTCCGGACCGCCGGCCTGTGCTATTACCGCGACGGCCGCGACAGCGTGGCCTGGCACGGTGATACCGGTGGCCGCGGGTCCACCGACGACACCATGGTCGCGATCCTTTCGATCGGCGCACCGCGCGCGCTGCTACTACGTCCGCGCGGCGGCGGGGCGAGCATCCGCTACCAGGTCGGGCACGGCGACCTGCTCGTGATGGGCGGCTCCTGCCAGCGCACGTGGGAACACGCGGTGCCGAAGACGCGGCGGCCGGTGGGTCCGCGGATCAGCATCCAATTCCGCCCCCGTGGGGTCCACTGACGAAATCGGCGACGGCGGATTGTCACCCCGGCCCGCTAGATTGGGCGGATGGAGTCGATCGGGGCGGGCATTCTGGCGGCCATGCCGTTGCACACCCTCAGCGATGTGCACGGCGAAGAAGGGCTGCGACAACGACTGCTGCTCGAGTCGCAGCGGAAACTGCCCGATGCCGAACGAGTCGACGCCGCACTCGAATTCGTGGCCGACCTGCACCGGAACGACAACTACGGCCGCGAACCCTATCTCAATCACCTGTTGCGGGTGGCGATCCGCATCGTGAGCCACTACGAGGTGCACGACACCGAGGTGGTGCTGGCCGGGCTGCTGCACGATGCCGTCGAGGATCATGCGGCCGACCTCGCCGCCCTCGGCGGCGGGCAGGAGCCGGAGGCGGACTCCACTGCGGCGGCGCTCGCGGTGCTGGCGGAACGGTTCGGCGAGCGCGTGGCGAATCTCGTTGCGGCGGTGACCAATCCGGCTCACGACCCGGGCGAGGACCGGCACATCCGATACCGCGACCACGTGGCCGAGAGCCTGGACCGCGACCCGTGGGCACGGGTCGTGAAGATTTCCGACTTCACCGACAACGGCGTCGGGATCCTCTATGCCGACGAACAGGCCGTCATGTCCAAACTCGCCACCAAGTACCGGCCGCTCACCGCGGTCTACCGGGAACTGATCACCCGCCCGGACACGCCGTTGGCACCGCATGTCAAGCAGCACATTCTCGAGCAACTCGACACCGCGGATGCCCGTTTCGACGTGATCCTGGCCGCCGAGGACGACTGAGCGGTTATCCGCGTTCGCGACGCAGGCTGAAGAAATAGGGGGCGTTCGACCCGCGCATATCCATCACCCCGAGCAGGGTGTCCGCGTCGACCCGACGGAAGATGTCGACGATGGGCAGATGGTCGTAGATCATGGCCGCGCTGGTTCGGCCGCGGAATTCGATCTCGCGCAGGCGGGCGCGACTGTGCCGGGTCCGCAGCAGCGGGCGCAGGACCGGCAGCAGGCGTCGCGCCGCCCGGAAGCCCGCCGGCGGCAGAGTTCCGGCCAGCGCCAGCGGCACCCGGCGGGGGTCGACCGGAAAGACCCGGCCGTCCGGCCCGGCGAACAGCAGTGGCTGCACCTCATCCGGCGAGTCGAACTGCTTTCCGTACCAACCGGATTCGACCAGCACGCCGGCCCACGGATGCCCGGTGTCCAGTTCGTCGCCGGTCCAGCGGCCGGTGGTGATCTCGCCGACCGTCACCTCCGGCAGGCTGTCGTACAGCTGCCACGCCTGCTCCGGGGTCGCGCGACCCGCGCGAAGTTCCGCCAGACGAGCCGCACCGGCGCCGGCCATCCCTACCTCCTGCGACCTCCCGCGGACAGTTCCGCTTCGGAAGGATGACACACATCGACCGCAACGCCTCAACAGGTTCGGCCACCCACACGCAATTTCGGCCATTGTGCGCCGACCGTCGTCTCGCGTGGCGTGACGCAGACCACCCCCGAACGGCCTGGACCTCGAGTGCGGTTGAGGAACCAGACTTGTCGGCGGATCGGTTCGATCCTCCGGGCCACCAGGATCCGGACGCGCCCCGGCCGCCCACGTACACCCCGGCAGGGGCGCACTGCCCGTCGGTAGGCTTTCGCCATGCAGCCGAGCCTCGCACCCGATGTGGCAGCCGCCAATGCTCTGACCGAAAAGTGGTGTGAGGCAGCAGGTTCCGAGGATTTCGCGCTGTCCGGCTGTGGTATCTGGCCGCTGCTGGCGCTGCTGGCCAGACCGGCCGCCGAACCGGCCCGCAGCGAGCTCGCCACCGCGGCCGGAATTTCCGCCATGTCCGCCCACGACGCGGCGATCACGCTGCTGCGCCGGATCGAGGCCGCCGAGTCGATACGCGCCGCCCTCGGAGTGTGGGTGCGCGACGGTGTCGGGCTGCGCGACGAGTGGCTGCGCACCCTGCCGCCGGGAACGATCGCCGCACTGCGAGGGACGGAGGGATTGGACGACTGGGCGCGGCAGCACACCGACGGCCTGATCGACCGATTCCCGGCCCCGATCGGCCCGGCGACGGCCTTCGCGCTGGCCACCGCGGTGGTCGCCCGCACCGCGTGGCGGCAGAGTTTTCACGCCGATGTGCTGGAACCGGCGACCGGACCGTGGCGCGGCCACCGCGGACCGGCCCTCGCGCGGTACAGCACCGACCTCGGTGACGCCGCCGTCCTGGTGGCCGACACGCCCGTTTCGCGGGTCGTGGTCCGTGGCGCCTCCGATCTGGATGTCCATCTGCTACTCGGCGCGCAGGACGCCCCGGCCGCCGCGGTGCTGGCGGCAGGTCTCGGCGCGCTCGACGGTTCGGTGGATACCCGCCGGCCCGCATCGGACGCCGCCGGCCCCGGGCTCGAGGTGCGGCACGTGACCGCGGTCGCGGATACGCTGCGAATCCAGCTGCCGCCGTTCATGATTCGCTCCACCCACGATCTGCTGCGTGAGCCGGCGCGGTTCGGCCTGACGGCCGCGACCACCGCCGAGCACAACCCCTTCCCGGGCCTGTCGCCGACCGCGTTACGGGTGACCGCCGCCGCCCAGGACGTCTGTGCCCGATTCACCGCCGACGGTTTCGCGGCCGCGGCGGTCACCGCGGTGCTGATGGAACCGACGGGTATGCCGCCGGCTCCTTCCGACGCCCTGATGATCGCGGTGGACTTCGACCGGCCCTTCGGCTTCCTCGCGGTGCACCGGCCCACCGGACTCGTGATCGTGGCCGGATGGGTCGCCACTCCCGGATCCTGAATCCGCTCGGCGCATGGGAGCCGACCGGTCCGCGCGGCCGTGCCCGGCGATGCGATGATGGCCGGATGTCCGAACCGGTGACGCCCGAGTGCCGTACGCACGACTCGGAGCCGGAAGAGGCGGCCGCGCCCCGCCTGCTGGATCGGATTCGCATCGCCGTACTCGTGGCCGGCGTCGTGTGCGTCCTGGCCGGATGGCTGCCACGCGCCGACGCCGAGGCGAATATGCGCCGGATCGGGCCGCTGTTGTTGTTTCTCGGCAGCGTTATCGTGCTGGCCCACTTGGCTCGCCGGGCACAGGTATTCGATGTGATCGCCCACCGCATCGCGATCGCGGGACGGGGACACTACCCGGCCCTGTTCGTGCTGTGCGTCGGTTTCGCCGCCGCGACGACGACGGTGCTCAATCTGGACACCACCGCGGTCCTGCTGACCCCCGTCATGCTGGCCTTGGCCGGGCCCGCACGGATCCCCGCGTTGCCGCTGGCCATGACGACGCTGTGGCTGGCGAACACCGCGAGCCTGCTACTGCCGGTGTCCAACCTCACCAATCTGCTCGCCGCCGACCGAATCGGGCTCGACGCCACCGCCTTCGCGGCCAGAATGTGGCTGCCGCAGCTGATCTCGCTCGCCGCGACCATGGCGGCGCTGTGGATCTGGTACTGGCGACGCGGTCGCCGCGGTACCGATCGCTACGTGCCACCGCCCCCGATCCGGTTGCGCACCAGACGGGAGCGCGCGCTGTTCAGCACGGCCGGCGGCGCCTGCGTGCTGTTCGTCGCGGCGATCCCGTTCGTCGGCGACGACATCGGCTATGCCGCCCTCGCGGCGGCGATCCTCGCGATCGCCGGATTCGCCGTCCTCGACCGGGAGGCGCTGCGGCCGTCCCTGATCCCGTGGCAGCTGCTGATCTTCGTGGTCGGCTTGTTCTTGGTCATCCCGACCCTGGGCCGGTACGGACTGTCGGATCTGATGGCCGCGCTGATCGGTACGGATTCCGGAGCGGCCGGGGCCTACCGCGCGGCCGGGGCCGGCCTCGGCCTGTCGAACATCGTCAACAACCTGCCCGCCTACACCGCCGGCGAGGCGGTCATACCGCCCGACCACCGAAACCAATTGCTGTCCTTGCTGATCGGCACGAACGCCGGCGCGCTCGCCACGCCGTGGGCGTCGCTGGCCACGCTGCTGTGCCTGGAATTCTGCCGCTCGCACGCCGTCCGGGTGCCGCCCCTTCGTTTCGTGGGTACCGGCCTGGCGCTCGGCGTGATCGCGACCGCCGGCGCCGTGGGCGGCGTCCTGCTCACGGGCTGACCACGGCCAGCACCACCTGACGCACGGCCACCCGCAGCCGCGCCGCCTGCCCCTCGCGCACTGCGGTGAGGGCGTAGTCGCTGCCCAGCATGCCGAACAGGAGATGACCCACCGCCTCGGCATCGATGTCCGGACGGGCCTCGCCCAACAGCTTCGTGATGTGCTCCGCCCACGTGGCGTGAAACTCCGAGGTGCGCGGATGCGGGGGCACACTGCGGTAGGCCGCGACCATCAATTCGACATTGTCGGCGACCATCGTCGCCATCGCATCGAAGAAGGCGAGCAGCCGTTCCCCCGCCGGCGCCCCCGGACCCAGCGGCGGCGGACCGTCGGTGATCGCGGCCCGCAACGTGTCGGCGGGTTCGGCCACCATCGCGTGCAACAGCCCGGCGCGGGAGCCGAAGCGATGAAACACGGTGCCCTTGCCGACTCCGGCCGCCGCGGCCACCCGATCCATGGTCACGGCCTCGGCCCCGCCCTCGGCCAGCAGCGCGCGGGTCGCATCGAGGATCGCGCGCCGATTGCGCGCCGCATCGGCTCGTTCTCTGCGCTGCTGCGCCACGGTGCACTCACTCCCGTTGACAAAGTTGACCGACGGTCCATATTCTTCCGGACGAAGTATCTGGACCGTTAGTCAAGTTATGAGGTTGATATGCAGGCAATCGTAATGACCGGCGTCGGCGGACCGGAGGTCCTCGTCGCGCGGGAGGTGGACGAGCCCAGCCCGCAGCCCGGCGAGCTGCTGGTCCGCGTGGAGGCGGTCCCGGTGCTGTACCCGGAGACGATGTTGCGTTCGGGCATGTTCCCGACGCCGGCCCCGACCCCGACGGTTTTCGGCACGCAGGCGGTCGGGGTCGTCACCGCCGTCGCCGACGACGTCGACCCCGAATGGAAAGGACAACGGGTTCTGGTGGCGCGCAACGATTTCGGCAGTTACGCCGAATGGATGTGCGCCCCCGCGGAATCCGCGGTGCGCGTGCCGGACACCTTGAGCCCCGATGCCGCCGCGGCGGTGGCGATGAGCGGATCGGTGGCCCTGACCCTCCTGGAGACCGCGGCACTCTCCGGCGGCGAGACGGTCCTGATCGAGGCCGCCGCCACCGGAATCGGCGGCTACCTCACCCAGTTGGCGCGGCGAGCCGGCGCCGCGCACATCATCGCCACCGCCGGCGGGGCGGCCAAAATCGAACGCGCTCGCGAACTAGGCGCGCACACGGTCGTCGATCACCGCGATCCGGATTGGCCGCGCCGGCTCGGCGAACGCCTCGGCGACACCACGGTCGACGTGGTTTTCGACTCGATCGGCGGCGAGAGCGCCGCGGCCGTTCTCGACCTCATGACCCCGTTGCGGGGCCGGATGCTCGGGTACGGCTGGCTTTCCGGCGCCCCCGCTGAGGTGACGACGATGGACCTGATCATGCGCGGTCTCACCTTCACCGGATGCTCCGGGCCGCAGTGGCTGGCTCGGGTGGCAGCCACGCGGGCGGCGGCGTTCGAACTCGCCGCCGCCGGTGATCTCACCGTGCTGATCGACAGCGTGCTAGCGCTGACGGATGCGGCCGAGGCCCATCGACGGGTCGACGAGCGCAGTACCGTCGGCACGATCGTGCTGCGCCCCGAATCCGTCTGAGCGCCGCGACCGGCTCACTTCGGTTGTGCCAGACAGAATGTCGTCTGCGGTTCCGACAGCGTGATCACGCTGTCGGACTCCGGCCCGCACAGCGTCTCGTCGGATTGCCCGTCGATGCGCTGGGCGACCCGGAAACTCGCCTCCGAGGAGGCGCAGTCGGCGTACTTGTAGCCGCTGAGCGGTGAATCCGCGTAGCAGAGGCCCGCTTTGAAATTCGGTGCCAGGCACAGGTACGCGAGCGTGCCGCCGTTGAGGGTTTCCTCGTACGAGGTGAAATCGGCGCCGCACTCGACCTTGTCGTCGTGCACCTGAGCCACCTTGTAGACGGCCTTGTCCGACGTGCAGGCGACCGGTTCGGTGTCGGAATCGACGGCCGAAGCGTTGATCACGTTGATGCAATCGCCGACCTTCGCCCGGGCGGTATCGGATTTGTTGTGGTCCTTGGCGACCTGAACACCCTTGTCGACGCCCTTTTCGACCGCCGAGCATCCGGTCGTGGCCAGGGTCGCCGCCGCGACGATCGCCGGGGCGAGACGCAGCACCGCACGTGCTGTCGCCGAATTGAACCGCATCCGTTCCACCTTTTCTAGGTCAAGTGACCGGAACAGTATGCGGGCGAGGTGGCGATCCGTGAAATTCGGCGGGTTTGCCCGAATTCGGCGGGCCGTGGCGCGCCGTCGGTTCAGCCGGTGATCTCCCATTCGTGCACCGTCAACGCGGAGGCGCCGGTGGTGTGGATCGGGTCGGTGAACACCAATTCCCGTGCCGCGGAGAGGTTGTCGGCCAGCACGACATACGCGCCCCCGCTGCCGTCGGTGAATCGCCCGGTGCAGTCCAATTGACCGCGGGCGCGCACCTCGGCCAGCCACTGCCGATGCGGCTCGATCACCGCATCGGACCAGGTCGAGGTGCGCATCGCGAGCACGAGGTATTTGGTCATCACGCTCCGCTGTCGCGGCGGGTTGCCGCCGCGGCCGCACGCACCTGATCGGCGAGGGTCACGATGCGACCGAGGACGCCGTTGACGAAGGCGGGCGAATCGTCGGTCGACAGTTCCTTGGCCAGCTCCACCGCCTCGTCGACGGCCACGACGGGTGGAACGTCGTTGGCGTGGAACAACTCCCACACGGCCACTCGCAGAATCGCGCGATCCACCGCCGGCAGGCGGGCCAGCGTCCAATCCTGCAAATAGGACTCGATGGTGCCGTCCACGCGATCCAGATCGTCGGCGACGCCTTCGACCAGGGTCCGGGTGTACGGGTTCACCGGAGCGACCTGGTCGTCGCGACCGGCCAGCTCGAGGCGGTCCGCGACCAGGTCGGCCGGGTCGATATCGCGGGCCTCGGCCTCGAAGAGCAGGTCCACGGCACGCCGGCGAGCCTTGTGCCGGGCACCGAGTTTCTTGTGGGTGGACTTCTTGTCCACAGGCTGATCAGCCACGATCACCATTATCCCGTTCGCAGTGTCGACGGCGGCGCGAGCGATATCGGAAGATCGATACGCGCGCGCCGCCCATGGTTCCGGCGCCGGGCCGGTGCAGCCGTCGGATCAGGCGTTGACCCGGCCCAGGTAGCTGCCGTCGCGCGAGTCGATCTTCAGCTTGTCGCCGACGTTGATGAACAGCGGCACCTGCACCTCGGCGCCCGTCTCCAGGGTGGCGGGCTTGGTGCCGGCGCTGGAGCGGTCGCCCTGCAGACCGGGCTCGGTGTGGGTGACCTCGAGTTCGACGGTGACCGGGAGCTCGACATACAACGGCGCACCCTCGTGCGTGGCGACCTGCACGGTCATGTTCTCGAGCAGGAAGCCGGCGCCCTTGCCGATGGTCTGCTCGTCGATGCCGATCTGGTCGAAGGTCTCGCCGTCCATGAAGATGTAGTCCGACCCGTCGTGGTACAGGTAGGTCATATCGCGCCGGTCGACGGTAGCGGTCTCGACCTTCACGCCAGCGTTGAACGTCTTGTCGACCACCTTGCCGGACAGCACATTCTTCAGCTTGGTCCGCACGAACGCGGGACCTTTGCCCGGCTTCACGTGCTGGAATTCGACGATCTGCTGGAGCTGACCGTCGATCTTCAGCACGAGGCCGTTCTTGAAGTCGCTGGTGTCCGCCACTGTCCTCGGATCTCCTTGTTAGTACTTTTCGACGTTCTGTCGGCCGGCTCCGTGCGGGCCGGCCGGATCGGGCAGGCCGAGGTCAGTCGACCACGGTCAGGTCTTTGCTGGTGTGGGTGAGCAATTCCGGCTCCCCCGCGCGAACCACGAGCGTGTCCTCGATGCGAACTCCACCGCGGCCGGGGAAATACACACCTGGCTCGACGGTCACCGCCACGCCATCGAGCAGTGTACCGGTCGCGGTTTTGGCGACCGGAGGCGCTTCGTGGATCTGCAGGCCGACACCGTGGCCGAGGCCGTGGACGAACAACTCGCCGTGCCCCGCGGACTCGATCACCGCCCGGGCGGCGGCGTCGACAGCCGCGCAGGGCACTCCGGGAGCGAGCGCCTCACGACCCGCGCGCTGCGCCTCGTAGACGAGTTGATAGATCTCGCGCTGCCAGTCGGTCGGCTCACCGAGGACGAACGTGCGCGTCATATCGGAGTGGTAGCCGTCGACGACCGCGCCGAAGTCCAGTTTCACGAAATCGCCGGGCGCCAGGATCGCTCCGGTCGGCCGGTGATGGGGCACCGCGGAGTTCGCGCCCGCGGCCACGATGGTCTCGAAGGCGATCGCGTCGGCGCCGTATTCGAACATCAGCCACTCCAACTCGCGGGCGACCTCGCGTTCGGAGCGCCCCGGACGCAGGCTGCCGCGCTCGAGCAGGGTGGCCAAGGCGGCATCGGCGGCCGCGGCCGCGGCGCGCAGCCGGCCCACCTCGTAGTCGTCCTTCACCGTGCGCAACTGTTCGACCAGGCCCGGCGCCGGCACGAACTGCAGCCCGCTGCCCTGCTCGACGAAGCCGCGATGCTGGTCGACGGTGACCACGTGGCTTTCGAAACCGATCCGTCCGAGTTGCCACTCGCCCGCCAGCTCGACCAGACGGCGCGCACTGGCGCGCGCGATCTCGGCGCGGACATCCGGGACCTGTTCGCCAACCTGGGTGATGTAGCGGCCGTCGGTGCAGATGACGGTCCGCTCGCCGTCCTCGCCGACCTGGCTGCCGTCCCAGGAATACACCAGCAGTGCGGCGTTGGAGCCGGTGAAGCCGGTGAGATACCGAATATTCACCAGGTCGGTGACCAGGAGGGCGTCGACCCCGTTCTCCACCAACAGGTCTCGCAATCCGGCCCGACGCGCCGCGTGGTCGGGACGCCGGGCACCGTCATCTGCAGACATGGCTGCCACGCTACCGCTGTCACGTTGCGAGGTCGTCACGCCGTCACCCGGAACCGCACCGATCGGGCAGGTCGCCCCCCTTGTTACCCGTCGCGTGTTCACAACCGTTGGGGTTGTCCACAATTCGCCTTCCGGGCGGCGGTGCGCCGGCCCTCGTCGACGACGATGAATTCGTGACCGCCATCGCCTACCTCGCCCTGATCGTCTGGTCCGCTGTGCTGAGCGCGATCGATATCCGCAGTCGTCGCCTGCCCGACCTGCTGACGCTGCCGGGCGCGGCGACGATCGTGGCCGTCGCGGCGTCGACGGGCCGCGGGACCGTCGCCCTCGCCGGCGCGGTGCTGCTCGCCGTGCCGTACCTGCTCGTCCATCTCGCCCACCCGACCTCGTGCGGCGCCGGCGATGTGAAGCTGGCCCTCGGCACCGGCGCCGCTGCCGCCTGCGGTGGCGGCCATTGCTGGGTCGTCGCCGCATTCGGCGCGCCGCTGCTCACCGCGGCGGCAGGGCTGGGCGCGCTGATCGCGGCGCGGCCGGTCATCGGCACCGAGGCCACCGTCCCCGCCGATGCGCGCGCCGCTCCCGGTCGTGCGCTGCGGTGGCGCCGACGTGGGCGGACCGGTGGTCTGCACTCGGCGCGCGAGCCCGCGATCACGGTGCCGCACGGCCCCGCCATGTGCCTGGCTACCGTTGCGGCACTGTGGGCGACGCGGTAGGTGCCCGGACACCGATGTCCGGCGAAACGGCGTGACGTGGAAAGATGGAGGCCGTGTTGCGCTGGATTACCGCTGGTGAGTCTCATGGTCCCGCTCTCGTCGCCATCCTCGAGGGGATGGTGGCCGGTGTCGAGGTGACCTCGGCCGATATTGCCGCGCAACTGGCGCGCCGCCGGCTCGGCTACGGCCGCGGCGCCCGGATGAAGTTCGAGGCCGACAAGGTCACCGTCATCGGCGGCATCCGCCACGGCCGCACGATGGGTGGCCCGGTGGCCATCGAGATCGCGAACTCCGAATGGCCGAAATGGACCGAGGTGATGGCCGCGGATCCGGTCGACGAGGCCGAGCTGGCGGAGTTGGCTCGCAATGCGCCTCTGACCCGGCCCCGGCCGGGCCATGCCGACTACTCCGGCATGCTCAAATACGGCTTCGACGACGCCCGCAACGTCCTCGAACGCGCCAGTGCCCGGGAAACCGCGGCGCGGGTCGCGGCCGGGACCGTGGCCCGGCAGTTCCTGCGCCAGGCGCTCGGTGTCGAGGTCGTCTCCCACGTGGTCTCGATCGGTACCGCCACCGCGCGCGCGGGCTACATCCCCGGACCCACCGATCTGGAGGCCGTCGACGCCAGCCCGGTGCGTGCCTTCGATCCCGAGGCGGAGGCCGCGATGATCGCCGAGATCGAAGCCGCCAAGAAGGACGGTGACACCCTCGGTGGCGTGGTCGAGGTCGTCGTCACCGGGCTGCCGGTCGGCCTCGGTTCGTTCGTCAGCGGGGAACAGCGCCTCGACTCCCGCCTGGCGGCCGCGCTCATGGGCATCCAGGCGATCAAGGGGGTCGAGGTCGGCGACGGTTTCGAAACCGCCCGCCGCCGCGGCAGCGCCGCCCACGACGAGATGCGTCCGGGCCCAGACGGGGTGCTGCGCTCGACCAACCGCGCCGGCGGTCTCGAAGGCGGTATGACCAACGGCGAGGCGCTGCGTGTGCGGGCGGCGATGAAGCCGATCTCCACCGTGCCCCGCGCCCTGTCCACAGTGGATATGGCGACCGGCGGCGAGGCCGTGGCCATCCACCAGCGCTCCGACGTCTGCGCCGTCCCCGCGGCGGGCGTCGTCGCCGAGGCCATGGTCGCTCTGGTCGTGGCCCAGGCCGTGCTGGACAAGTTCGGTGGCGACTCGCTGCCCGAAACAGTCGACAACATCGCCGGCTATCAGAAGCGAGTCCACGCCCGCCCCCATATTCCGGGCGCCGTCGCGTCGGAGGCATGAATGGCTGATCCCGCGCGCGGCACCGCCCGGGTCCGGCGCCCGGGACAGCGGTCGTGATCGTCCGCAGCGACCCCGCGCGCCCCAGTGTGATCCTCATCGGTCCGCCGGGCGCCGGCAAATCCACGATCGGCCGCAAACTCGCCCGCGAACTCGGCGTCTCGCTCTACGACACCGATGCCGGTATCGAGGAGGAGACCGGGCGCAGCATCCCCGATATCTTCGCCACCGACGGCGAACCGGAATTCCGGCGGATCGAGGAACGCGTCGTCCGGCGCGCGATCCTCGCCGAACACGGCGTCGTCTCGCTCGGCGGTGGTGCCGTGCTGTCCGAGCGCACCCGTGACCTGCTGCGTGGGCGCACCGTGGTGTACCTCGAAATCAGCATCGCCGAGGGGCTGCGCCGAACCGGCGCCTCCACGAACCGTCCGCTGCTCAACGGCGACGACCCGAGCGCGAAATATCGCGAGCTCATGCGCGTACGGCGGCCGCTGTACCGGGAGGTCGCCTCGATCCGCATCCGCACCGACGGCCGCAGCCCCGGCCGCGTCGTGCGGGCCATCCTCGGAAAGCTCGGCATCGAACCCACCGAACCGTCGGCGCCACAACCGGATTCGAGCCGAGCCGAGGGCACCGGATCCCGCCGCTCGCGATCCCGCGGCCGGCGACGGCGGTCGCGCCCGGCCGCTGCCGCGCCGAGCGACGCGACCGGTGGCAACCGGGCATCGGAGGCGACCGAGCCGACCGCCGAACTACCGGCGACGCAGGCGGATTCGCCCGAGACCGAGCGGCCGCAGCCCCGCCGGCGGGCCCGCCGGTCCCGTCGCGGCGGGCGCAGGCACACACGTCATCGGGCGGCGCCGCCGTCCGATCCCGCCACGGACCTGACCGCATCGCCCCGTCCGGCGCCCGCCACCGCCGAGAACGGGCCCGGGGCCGCAGCGAAACCCGGTGGGGCAATGGCACATTCGCGGTCGGGCCGCATCCGCCGCAGCGCC
>NZ_BAGM01000083.1 GCF_000308855.1 Nocardia veterana NBRC 100344
CTCTTCCACAGGGGCCGCGGGCTTGTTCAGACGAGCAAAGGGCTGCACCCGGCGCAGCTCCGGCCGCAGGTCGGGTATCGAAGGACATCCGCTCATGCCGCTGGGCGCGCGTTCACCCGAGCCGTCCGGCAGCCTCCCGGCGGCCGCAACGCCGGATCGGTGTGTCGCGTCAACAGCACAGCAACTCCATGCCGCCGGGCATCCGCCCCAAAGAAGGCGACAGAACACCCGGCGGCCCATTCCTCCAAAAAGGGGACATCGAACTAGAAGCCGGCTCATCCACGACTATGCTCCGTTCCGCTCCCCGACTGCCACAGCGCCAGTCGCCGGTGCCGGCCACTGGGCACGCAACACACGCCACCCAAACCCGTCCACACGGGCGAAAGGTGTGCCTGCAACCGATCCTCAGGAGCTAGCCCGAACGGCAAAATCAGTCGCCCTACAGGACGTCCACAGGACGTCACAGGTCCACAAACGACAACAAACAGCAACCGGCAACACTCATCAACAACCACGAACCCGCAGGTCGCGCCGCTTCGCCGGACAAAACCAACCGGTCATCAGTAGCATCGAAGGATGCGATCGATCTGGAAGGGTTCCATCGCGTTCGGGCTGGTGAATGTCCCGGTGAAGGTTTACACCGCCACCGAGGACCATGACATCAGGTTTCATCAGGTCCACGCCAAGGACGGCGGACGGATCAAATACGACCGTGTCTGCACCGTGTGCGGGCAGTCGGTTGCCTTTGCCGATATCGACAAGGCCTACGAATCGCCGGAGGGCGACAAGGTCATTCTGACGGACGAGGATTTCGCGAAGCTGCCGGTCGCCGAGAAGCACGAGATTCCGGTGTTGCAGTTCGTGCCGTCCGAACAGATCGATCCGATCCTGTTCGATCGCAGCTATTACCTCGAGCCCGATTCCACTACGCCGAAGGCCTACGTGCTGCTGGCGAAGACGCTCGATCAGGTCGACCGGGTGGCGTTGGTGCATTTCACACTGCGGCAGAAGACGCGCTTGGCGGCGCTGCGGGTGCGCGACGGCGTGCTGGTGTTGCAGACGCTGCTGTGGCCGGACGAGGTGCGGGCCGCGGAGTTCGAATCGCTGGACGATGTCGCGGCCCCGCGGTCTCAGGAGGTCGCGATGGCGACCACGCTGGTCGACAGTATGTCCGAGGATTTCGACCCCGACCAGTACACCGACGAATATCAGATCGAGCTGAAGAAGCTGCTCGACGAGGCGATCGAATCGGGTTCGGATCGGGTGACCCGGCACGAAGAGGCCGAACCCGCCCAGATGGATGCCGAGGTTGTCGATCTGGTGGCGGCGTTGCAGCGCAGTCTGGAGGCGACCGGGCGTGGCGGCGAATCCGGCGGAAAGTCCGGCCGCGGTGGGCGTGCGGCGAAATCCACGTCGAAATCCACGGCCAAGGCGACGACGAAGCGCGCGGCGGCGAAATCCTCGAGCACGCGATCCGGCACCAAATCGACCGCGAAGAAGGCGGCTCCCAAGGCTACCAAGCAGACTCGCAAGGGCGCTTAGGGCGAAATCCCGCCCACCGATGCGGGATCGGGATCAACCGCCCCGTGGTCGCCGATTCCGGCAATCGTGAGATATCCGACTGATTCGGCGCGCCGATCGCGCGCGGGTCGGCCATACTTTGGCGGGGCCTGGCGGTTACCGTACGGTGCAATCACAGTTCGACCCGGTCGGGGCCCGGATCGTCCCCGTACCACCAGCTTCCGGAGGAACCACATATGACCAACCCGTCGGACCCGTACGGCCAGCAGCCAGGGCAGCCGGGCTACGGGTACCCGCCCCCGGGCCCGCAGCCGGGATACGGCGCTCCCCCGCCCGGGTACGGAGCGCCGCAGCCGGCCTACGGTGCCCCGCAGCCCGGCTACGGGCAGCCCGGATACGGCACCCCGCCGCCGGGATACGGTGCGGGACAACCCAATTACGGTGCGCAGCCGCCGGCCGGCTATCCGCCCGCCGGACCCGGCTACGGATATCCGCAACCCGGATTCGGGCCGCAGGCACCGTACGCGAGCTGGTTTCAGCGGGTCGGCGGCTACCTGGTCGACGGACTGATCATCGGCGTTCCGGGCGGCATCTTCTATCTGGTCGCCGCCCTGGCGGGGACCTCCGATGTGCACTGCACCTTCGACGACAGTTCGTACAGCAGCAGCTATTCCGTCGATTCGAGTTGTACCGGTGGCGGTTTCACCGGGCTCGGCATCGCGATGATGTTGATCGCGGTCGTGCTGTGGGCGGCGATCGGCCTGTATCTGATCTATCTCGAGGGAACCACCGGCCAGACGCCGGGTAAGAAGCTCGTCGGCATCCGCGTGATCAAGGAGGTCGACGGCCAGGTTCTCGGCTTCGGAATGGCGTTCGTGCGCAAGCTCTGCCACATCCTCGACAACGCCCTGTGCGGTCTCGGCTACCTCTGGCCGCTGTGGGACGAGAAGAAGCAGACCTTCGCCGACAAGATCATCGGCACCATCGTGGTGCAGGCGCCGCCGCAGTAGCCGGCAGCTCCGACGGCCCCGTTGCTCGGTCACGAGCGGCGGGGCCGTTGTTTTTCAGATCCCCTTCGGCGCCTGCGACGGCATGTACCCGAACAGGTAGCCCGCCACCCGGCGCATCTGAATCTCCTCCGCCCCCTCGGTGATTCGATACCGGCGGTGGTGACGGTAGATGTGTTCGAACGGCTGATGGCGCGAATATCCGAGCCCGCCGTAGATCTGCATGGCGCGGTCGGCCGCCTCACAACACAATCGATTGGCCCAGTAGTTGCACATCGAGACCTGTTCCGACGCGGCGAAGGTGCCGTAGCGGTCCATCGTCCACGCCGTCTTGTGCACGAGGGTGCGCAGCATCTCGCACTGGGTGTGCAATTCGACCAAGGGGAACTGGATCGCCTGGTTCTCGGCCAGCGCCTTACCGAAAGGCTTGCGCTGCTTGGCATATTCCACGGCTCGATCGATGCAGTACTGCGCCGCGCCCAGGCTCGACGCCGCCTGGCGGATGCGGTTCTCGTTGAAGAAATGCTGAACCACGGCCAGCCCGCGCCCTTCGGGTCCGAAAACCGCATCCTCGCCGACACGCACATCCCGCAACGTGACTCGCCCGTGGTCGGTCGGCATGTTGAACGTCCACAAATACTCCTCGACTGTGAACCCGCGGGTGTCCGGCGGCACCAGGAAGGCGGTGATGCCGATGGCGTCACCCGGTTGACCGGCGGTCCGCGCGAAGATCAGATCGGCGTCCGCGCTGTGAATGCCGGTGTTCCAGGTCTTTTCGCCGTTCAGGACCCAGCCGCTACCGTCGCGCACCGCCCGGGTTTCCATATGCGTGGCGTCGGAGCCGTGCTCGGGTTCGGTGATGCCGAAGGCGAAGAATTTCGTCCCGGCCGCCAAACCCTCCACCCACTCGGATTTCTGCTGAGACGAACCGTATTCGAGCATCAACATCAGGCCGACGTTGTTGGCGACGACGGCATGTTCGTTCTGCAGATCGCAGTGCAGCCCCAGTCCGCGGCGGGCCAGGTGTTCCCGGATGACGGCCATATCGAGATTGGTTCCGCCGCGGCCGCCGTATTCGGGTGGGAAGGCGTAGCGGTAGTGTCCGGCGGCGTCGGCGCGCCGCCGCGCCCGTGCCAGTAGCTCCTCCCACTCGGCGCTGGGTAAACCGCCCCGGTCCCAGTCGGTGCGGGCGTCCTCGCGGCGGTGATCGAAGAAGCGGATGTTGTCGTTCTCGCGCTCGAGCGGCACGATTTCGCTCTCGATGAAGGCATCGAGTTCGGCGAGATAGTCGGTCAGCTCTCGGGGAATATCGAAATCCACTGCCGCTCCTACCGTTTCGCGCGGAGCCGGACGGCACATGCGTTCCGGTGGCCGCTCGCGGTTGTCGTTCGCGGAACTCACGATAACGTGCCCGGCCGGGTGTCGGTGCTGAACAACGGGAGGAGCAGCGGGATTTCGAACTCGTGCCGGACAGGCCGACGGCCGGCCCGGATATCCGGGCCGGCCGTCGAGACCGAAGGAATCGAATCGAGATCAGCGTGCGTTGGCGGTGCAGCTGCTCAAGGCGATGGTGGCCGGGCGCGGGCTGGCACTGCCCAGATCCGGGAACGGCGGAGCGCTCAAACCCAGAAAATCCCGAGCTTGCTTCTCGGCTTCGGTCTGGGTCGGACCCCAGCCGACGGCGATCCGGCCGTCGGCGCCCTGCGCCACCGCGCCACAGCCATTGCTGAAGTCGAGAATGACCCGGCAGTCACCGCGACCGCAATGCGCCTTGGCCGCCGCATCCGCGCTCGGCGCGTCCGCGTAGTTGGCGGCCGCGGCCACCACTCCGGTGCTGTCGGAGAACGCGATCGCGCCGTGCAGGTCGCCGGCGGCCTGCGCCGAGCCGGCAGCGCCCACCGTGAGCGCCGCACCGGCGAGTGCCGCGGCGGCCGCCGCCTGCGCTCGCCGCGAAAACATCTGAGACATCCGTGAATCCACCCCGATCAACTCTGCGTAACCGACGCAGCCGATCCTGCTCCACGAGGGCCTCGTATGTCCAATTCGTGAACCGGACGGCCGGTTTCGCGTTGTCGTATCAGACGGTGAAGCCCAGGGCACGCAACTGTTCGCGGCCGTCGTCGGTGATCTTGTCCGGGCCCCACGGCGGCATCCAGACCCAGTTGATCTTCAGGTCCTCCACCAGACCGCTGCGCACCAGCGCGTTGCGCGACTGATCCTCGATCACGTCGGTCAGCGGGCAGGCCGCGGACGTGAGAGTCATATCGAGCACCGCGACCTCGTCCTCGAGGCGCATACCGTAGACCAGACCGAGATCCACCACATTGATCCCGAGTTCGGGGTCGACGACATCGCGCATCGCCTCTTCCATATCCTCGAGCAGGGCGATCTGTTCCTGGCTGAGCTCCTGCTGCGGAGCCTCCGTGTTCGTCGGCTGCTCGGTGCTCGGCTGTTCGGTTGCCGGCGTCTCACTCATGACGTTCCCCATCGTTTCCGGACCCGTTGCCCATGGTCCGCTTGGTCTCTTCGGCCGAGGTGATCCGGACCACCGCATCCTTGAATGCCATCCAGCCCAGCAGCGCGCATTTCACGCGCGCGGGATACTTCGAGACCCCCGCCAGGGCGATACCGTCGCCGATGACGTCCTCGTCGCCCTCGACCGTGCCGCGGCTCGAGATCATCTCGTTGTAGGAGTCGACCACCTTCAGCGCCTGCTGCACGGGCTGGCCGATGACCTGATCGGTGAGGATCGAGGTCGCGGCCTGGCTGATCGAACAGCCCTGCCCGTCGTAGGACACATCGGCCACATCACCGTTGTCGTCGATGTGCACCCGGAGCGTCACCTCGTCACCGCAGGTCGGGTTGACGTGATGCACTTCGGCACCGAACGGCTCCCGCAACCCGCGGTGATGCGGATGCTTGTAGTGGTCCAGGATCACTTCCTGGTACATCTGTTCCATACGCATTGCGAAATCTCACGCCCCGTTCACTGGTCGCTCGCGCTCACCGGATTCAACGGTCGGCCACACCGAAGAATTTCTGTGCCTTACGGACCGCGGCCACCAGCGCCTCCACCTCGTCGAGGGTGTTGTAGACCGCGAAGGAGGCCCGGGCGGTGGCGGGGACGCCGAGTCGGCGCATCAGGGGCCAGGCGCAGTGGTGCCCGACCCGGATGGCGACACCCTCGTCGTCCAGGATCTGCCCGACGTCGTGCGGGTGGATACCGTCGACCACGAACGACACCGCACCACCGCGATCCACGTTCTCGGTCGGTCCGACGATGTGCACGCCGTCGATCGCGCCGAGTCCCTCCAGGGCGGCGCCGACCAGCGTATGTTCGTGCGCGGCAACGGCTTCCATCCCGATCGCGTCGAGATACCGCACGGCCGCGCCCAATCCGACCACCTGCGAGGTCATCGGCACGCCGGCCTCGAACCGCTGCGGCGGCGCCGCGTAGGTGGTGGCCTCCATGGTGACCGTCTCGATCATCGACCCACCGGTGATGAACGGCGGGGTCTCCTCGAGCAGGGCGTAGCGGCCGTAGAGCACGCCGACACCGGACGGACCCAGCATCTTGTGCCCGGAGAACGCGGCGAAGTCGACGCCGAGCTCACGGAAGTTCACCGGCATGTGCGGGACCGACTGGCAGGCGTCGAGCACCACCAGCGCGCCGACCGCCTTGGCGCGGCGCACCATCTCCTGCACGTCGGCGACCGCACCGGTCACATTCGACTGATGGGTGAAGGCGACGACCTTGGTCGCGGGCGAGAGCTCCAGCGAATCCAGATCGATACGACCGTCGTCGGTGATGCCGTACCACTTCAGGGTCGCGCCGGTCCGACGCGCGAGTTCCTGCCACGGAACGAGATTCGCGTGATGCTCCAGTTCGGTGATCACGATCTCGTCGCCCGGTCCCACGTGGTACGGGAAACGGTCGTCGGAGAACGAATACGTCACCAGGTTCAGCGATTCGGTCGCGTTCTTGGTGAACACGATCTCGTTCGCGTCCACCCCCACGAAGCGCGCGATATCGGCCCGTGCGCCCTCGTAGGCGTCGGTCGCCTCCTCGGCGAGCTGATGCGCGCCGCGGTGTACGGCGGCGTTGGTGTGGGTGAGGAATTCGCGTTCGGCGTCCAGGACGGCCAGCGGTCGCTGCGAGGTGGCCCCGGAATCCAGGTACACCAACGGTTTTCCGTCACGCACCGTCCGGTTCAGGATCGGGAAATCGGCCCGGATCCTGGCGACGTCGAGTGTGCGTGGCACAGCGGTCATATCAGGCTCCCGCGGTCGCGGTCTGTGTGAAGCGGACGTAGCCGTTGGCATCGAGTTCGTCGGCCAGCTCGGAGCCACCCTCGGCGACGATGCGGCCGCCCACGAACACGTGCACGAACTGCGGCTGGATGTAGCGCAGGATCCGGGTGTAGTGGGTGATCAGCAGGATGCCGCCGTTCTCGCGCTCCTTGTAGCGGTTGACGCCCTCGGAGACGATGCGCAGCGCGTCGACGTCCAGACCGGAGTCGGTCTCGTCGAGGATCGCGATCTTCGGCTTGAGCAGGCCCAGCTGCAGGATTTCGTGGCGCTTCTTCTCACCGCCGGAGAAGCCTTCGTTGACGCTGCGGTCGGCGAAGGCGGCGTCGATCTCCAGCTCGCCCATCGATTCCTTGACTTCCTTGACCCAGTGGCGCAGCTTCGGGGCCTCGCCGCGCACGGCGGTGGCGGCGGTGCGCAGGAAGTTCGACATGGACACGCCCGGCACCTCGACGGGGTACTGCATGGCCAGGAACAGCCCGGCGCGGGCGCGCTCGTCGACGGACATCGCCAGGACGTCCTCGCCGTCGAGGGTGATCGAGCCCTGGGTCACGGTGTACTTCGGGTGCCCCGCGATGGCGTAGGACAGGGTGGACTTGCCGGAGCCGTTCGGGCCCATGATGGCGTGGGTCTCGCCCGATTTCACGGTGAGGTTCACGCCCTTGAGGATCTTGATGGGCTCGCCGTTGCCGTCCGGATTGGCGACTTCGGCGTGCAGGTCCTTGATTTCGAGGGTGGTCATTGCATTCCTTCTGGGCTGATGGAGGTTTCGGGCTGCCGGGACGCGTCGGTGCTACGCACCGATGGCGGCGAGTTCGGCCTCGATGGCCGACTCCAGCCGCTCCCGGATCTCGACGACCGCGATCTTCTGGATGATCTCGTGGAAGAAACCACGCACCACCAGACGGCGGGCGGCCTCCTCCGGAATACCGCGAGCACGCAGGTAGAACAGCTGCTCATCGTCGAATCGGCCCGTCGCCGAGGCGTGTCCGGCGCCGAGGATCTCGCCGGTCTCGATCTCGAGGTTCGGCACCGAGTCGGCGCGGGCGCCGTCGGTGAGGACCAGATTGCGATTGGCCTCGTAGGTGTCGGTGCCCTCGGCCTCGGCACGGATCAGCACGTCGCCGACCCAGACGGTGTGCGCGTCGGGCTTGTCCGAACTGGGATCGCCCTGCAGCGCACCCTTGTACAGCACATTGGACTTGCAGTGCGGCTGCGCGTGGTCGACCAGCAGGCGCTGCTCGAAATGCTGGCCGTCGTCGGCGAAGTACAGGCCGAGCAGTTCGGCGTCGCCGCCGGGGCCGTCGTAGCGCACGGTCGCGGTCAGGCGCACCAGATCACCACCGAGGGTGACGTCGGTGTGCCGCAGCACGGCATCGCGACCCAGCTTGGCGTGATGGGCGGTGACGTGCACGGCGTCGTCGGCCCAGTCCTGGACCGCGACCACGGTCAGCTTGGCGCTGTCACCGAGCACGAATTCCACATTCTCGGCGTAGGTTCCGCTGCCACGCTGATCGATCACCACGGTCGCGACCGCGAAGTTGCCGAGCCGGATCTGCAGATGACCGAACGCCGTCTTGTCCGCACCGGGACCGGTGACCCGGACGACGACCGGGCGGTCCACCTCGGTCTCGGCGCCGACCGACACCACGGTCGCCTGCTCGAAGCCCGAATAAGCCTGGGCGGCAACGCGATCGGTGGGCACGCCGCCGGCGCCGAGCCGGGGGTCGTCGCGGCCGACGGTCTCGACCGTCACACCGTCGATCGCGGCGCCGTCGACGGCGCCCACCTCGATGCCGGCCCGGCCGTCACGCACGGCGGTGCCGTCGTGCAGACCGCGCAGCCGGCGCAGCGGGGTGAACCGCCACGCCTCGTCGTGGGCCGAGGGCACCTCGAAGGCGGCCACGTCGAACGAGGCGAACAGCTCACCCTTGTTGACGGCCGGCACGCGGGCCTCGCCCGCGACAGCAACGTTCTCGACCGGCATCAGCCGACCGCTCCTTCCATCTGCAGCTCGATGAGCCGGTTCAGTTCCAGCGCGTACTCCATCGGCAATTCCTTGGCGATCGGCTCGACGAAGCCGCGCACCACCATCGCCATCGCCTCGTCCTCGGTGAGGCCGCGGCTCATCAGGTAGAACAGCTGATCCTCGGACACCTTCGAGACGGTGGCCTCGTGGCCCATCGTCACGTCGTCCTCGCGGATGTCGACATAGGGGTAGGTGTCGGAGCGGCTGATCGTATCCACCAGCAGCGCATCGCATTTCACGGTCGACTTGGAGCCGTGCGCACCCTTGTTGACCTGGACCAGGCCACGATAGGAGGCCCGGCCGCCACCGCGCGCGACCGACTTCGACACGATGGTCGACGAGGTGTGCGGCGCCAGGTGCAGCATCTTGGCGCCGGTGTCCTGGTGCTGGCCCTCACCGGCGAACGCCACCGAGAGCACCTCGCCCTTGGCGTGCTCACCGGTCATCCACACCGCGGGGTACTTCATGGTGACCTTGGAACCGATATTGCCGTCGATCCACTCCATGGTCGCGCCCGCGCCCGCCTTGGCCCGCTTGGTGACCAGGTTGTAGACGTTGTTCGACCAGTTCTGGATGGTGGTGTAGCGGCAGCGGCCCCCGTCCTTGACGATGATCTCCACGACCGCCGAGTGCAGCGAGTCCGACTTGTAGATCGGCGCGGTACAACCCTCGACGTAGTGCACGTACGCGCCCTCGTCGACGATGATCAGTGTGCGCTCGAACTGGCCCATGTTCTCGGTGTTGATCCGGAAGTAGGCCTGCAGCGGGATGTCGACGTGCACGCCCGGCGGCACGTAGATGAACGAGCCACCCGACCACACCGCGGTGTTCAGCGCGGAGAACTTGTTGTCACCGGCCGGAATGACCGAACCGAAGTACTGCTGGAAGATCTCCGGGTGCTCGCGCAGACCGGTGTCGGTGTCGAGGAAGATCACGCCCTGAGACTCGAGGTCTTCGCGGATCTGGTGGTAGACCACCTCCGACTCGTACTGGGCGGCCACACCGGCGACCAGGCGCTGCTTCTCCGCCTCCGGGATGCCCAGCTTGTCGTAGGTGTTCTTGATGTCCTCGGGCAGATCTTCCCAGCTCTCGGCCTGCTTCTCGGTCGAGCGCACGAAGTACTTGATGTTGTCGAAGTCGATGCCCTCGAGATTGGAGCCCCAGTTCGGCATCGGCTTGCGGTCGAAGATCCGCAGCGCCTTGAGGCGGATGTCGAGCATCCACTCCGGCTCGTTCTTCTTCGCCGAGATATCGCGCACGACGTCCTCGGACAGGCCGCGCTTGGCGCTGGCGCCGGCGATATCCGAATCCGCCCAGCCGTAGCCGTAATTACCCAGCGAGGCGATGGTCTCCTCTTGGGTCAGCGGCTGATTCTGGGGCGCATCGGATTCACGGCTCGCCGTGGTGGTCGACGTCATTCGGCACTCCTTCCGGAGTCGTTTCGAGCGGCCGTTGCGGGCTGGGCAACGGGGCGGGTGGGCTGAGCGGTGCTCGTAGGGGGAACGGACAGGGGGACGTGGGTGGTGCAGGCGCAATCACCGTTGGCGATGGTCGCCAGTCGCTGCACATGGGTGCCGAGCAACTCGCGAAACGCCTCCAGTTCGGCCGCGCACAGCTCCGGGAATTCCTCGGCGACATGCGAGACCGGGCAATGATGCTGGCATATCTGCACGCCGGAACCGACCTTGCGGGTGGTCGCGGCGAATCCCGCATCGCTGAACGCCTCGGCGATCTCGTCGGCCTTGGCCTCGATCTCCACCGGGGTGTGCTGGGCCAGGCGGTCGATACCGGCAACGATGGAACCCACCCGGCGCCGGGCGAATTCCATGATCGCCGAATCGCCACCGAGTTCACGCAGCTGCCGCATCGCGGCACCGGCCAGATCGTCGTAAGCGTGCCCCAGCCGGCCACGACCGGCCGCGGTCAGCTGGAACTGCTTGGCGGGACGCCCGCGGCCCTGCTGCTGCCACGGGGCCGAGCGCATCGCCCGCGCCTCGCCGGATTCGATCAGCGCATCCAGGTGCCGGCGCACACCGGCCGGACTCAGGCCCAGCCGCTGACCGATCGCGGTGGCGGTGATCGGTCCCTCCTCCAGCAACAGCTGGACGACGGCGGCCCGGGTATGTCCCTCACCGGTGGCGGCCGGGGACGCGGCGACGGACCGGGCGCCCTGCTGACGCTCGGTTTTCACCTCGTTCTCCCGCAAACCCACGGTTTTCACAACATCAGTGTGACGGAATTATTTCCCGCATTCTAGTAAGGGTCCCCTGATTAGCGGCTCGGCGCGGCTCCCACCTGGGCCTGCGCGGCCCGTGCGATGCACCACAGTCCGCTCCCCGACGGCGCGCCCGCCCCGGCACGCACCCCGGCTACGCTTGGCATCCGTGGCGGTTGTGGAAGGCGCATGGCGTAGGAGCATCGAGATCGGACGCCGGGCACTCGGCCTGGACGTCCCGCCCGCCGATCACACCATCGCGGTCCTACACACCGTCGAGCCCGACGCGCCGGGCCTGGATGCGCGCGAGACCGCGCAGTTCGCCCGCATCCGGCTGCTCGGGGCGACCGGATCGGTGCTGATGGCGATCA
Organism: Nocardia veterana NBRC 100344; assembly: GCF_000308855.1. Taxonomy (GTDB): domain Bacteria; phylum Actinomycetota; class Actinomycetes; order Mycobacteriales; family Mycobacteriaceae; genus Nocardia; species Nocardia veterana. The sequence continues at coordinate 11,452 of NZ_BAGM01000083.1, forward strand.
GCGCTCTCGGGGTCGCCGCCCAGCCGGTGCTGCAGAATCCGGTCTCAGGGGTCCGGGTGATCGGCGTGTTCGCACGCTGGCAGACCTCCTCGCTCGCGCTCTGCATGATCGGCACGGTCTTCGTCGTGATGGCCTGGCTGCTGCTCGGCCGGTTCGCGGTCGGCGGATTCGGCGGCTCCCCGGTCCACCGGCTCAGTCGCTCCCAGCTCGACCGCACGCTCCTGCTGTGGATCATCCCGCTCTCGGTGGCGCCGCCGCTGTTCTCCAACGACGTCTATTCGTATCTGGCTCAGAGCGAGATCGCCGCCCGCGGCCTGGATCCGTACGAGGTCGGTCCCGCCACCGGCCTGGGCCTGCACAACGTGCTCACCTACAACGTGCCCAACATCTGGCGCGACACCCCCGCCCCCTACGGGCCGCTGTTTCTGTGGATGGGCCGCGGAATCGCGCACCTGACCGGCGACAACATCATTCTCGGGGTATGGGCGCACCGGTTGCTGGCACTGGCCGGCGTGGCCTTGATCGTCTGGGCCCTGCCGCGGCTGTCGCGGCGTTGCGGGGTCGCGCCGGTCAGTGCGCTGTGGCTCGGCGCGGCCAATCCCCTCGTGCTGTTCCACCTGGTCGGTGGCGTGCACAACGACGCGCTGATGCTGGGCCTGATGCTCGCCGGCACGGAGTTCTGCCTGCGCGCGCTGGCCACCGAGCACGCTCCCGGTCTGGGCGGTTTCGATCAGCGCGGCTGGATGCTGCTGATCTTCGGAACCGTGGTGATCACCCTGTCGTCGTCGGTGAAGTTCACCTCGATCATCGCGCTCGGATTCGTGGGCATGGCGCTGGCCCGGCGCTGGGGGCGGGGGTGGAAGCCACTGCTGACCTCGGCCGCGGTCCTCGGCGCCATCACGATCGTCACCACCCTGTTCGTCAGCTACGCCTCCGGACTCGGGTTCGGCTGGACGCATACGCTCAATACCGCCAGCGCCGTGCGCAGTTGGATGTCGCTGCCGACCGCGATCGGCATCATCACCGGATTCGGCGGCGTGCTCCTGGGTCTGGGCGATCACACCACCGCGCTGCTGAGCATCACCCGCCCGATCGCGGGCGCGGTGGCCGCGATGATCACGCTGCGGATGCTCATCGCCACCTGGACCGGCCGGCTGCAGCCGGTGGGTGCCATGGGCGTATCACTGGCCGCGATCGTCCTGCTCTTCCCGGTGGTGCAGCCGTGGTATCTGCTGTGGGCGATCGTGCCGCTCGCGGCCTGGGCGACGACGGCCGCCTTCCGGGTGCCGGCGGTGATCTTCTCCGCGGTGGTGAGCGTGATGCTGATGCCTCGCGGCGCCGACTTCGGCGTTTTCCAGATCATCGAGGCGGCCGTCGCGGTCGTCGTCGTCGCGCTCGGTTTCATCGCCGTGACCCGGAATATGCTGCCGTGGCGCAACCGGACAGGGGTGTCTGCTCCGTCACAGCCGGGCCCGGCATACGGTGTCTCCTCGTGAGTGCGCCCTACGCCGGCGAGGCGACACCGTGACCACCGCAGCGCAGCCAGCCGTCCGCATCGACGGCGTCGTGAAACGCTACGGCGAGACCACCGCCGTCGACGGCATCGCGTTCGAGGTCGGCCGCGCGGAGGTGCTCGCGCTGCTCGGCCCGAACGGCGCCGGCAAGACCACCACCGTGGAGATGTGCGAGGGCTTCCTGTCGCCGGACGCGGGTTCGGTGCGGGTGCTGGGCCTGGACCCGGTCGCCGATTCCGACCGGCTGCGCCCGCGCATCGGCGTGATGCTGCAGGGCGGCGGCGCGTATCCGGGGTCACGCGCCGGGGAGATGCTCGACCTGGTCGCCTCCTACGCGGCCGATCCGCTCGATCCGCAGTGGCTGCTCGACACCCTCGGCCTGCACGACGCCCGCCGCACCCCCTACCGGCGGCTCTCCGGCGGTCAGCAGCAGCGACTGGCCCTGGCCTGCGCGCTGGTCGGGCGCCCGGAGCTGGTGTTTCTCGACGAGCCGACCGCCGGGATGGATGCCCAGGCCCGGCATCTGGTGTGGGAGCTGATCGATGCGCTGCGCCGCGACGGCGTCGGCGTCCTGCTCACCACGCACATGATGGACGAGGCCGAACAGCTGGCCGACCGGCTGGTCATCATCGATCACGGCCGGATCGTCGCCGCCGGCACCCCGGCCGAGGTCACCTCCGCCGGCGCCGAGGGGCAGTTGCGTTTCAGCGCACCGCCGAAACTCGATCTGTCGCTGCTGGAAAGCGCACTGCCGGAAGGCTTCTCGCCCACCGAGACCGCGCCGGGTTCCTATCTGCTGCGCGGCGACATCACCCCGCAGGTGCTGGCCACCGTGACCGCCTGGTGCGCACGAATCGACGTGCTGCCCACCGATATTCGCATCGACCAGCGCCGGCTGGAGGATGTATTCCTCGAACTGACCGGACGGGAGTTGCGCGGATGACCGAGTCACGGCCCGGAGGAGGCAGCGTGCGTAACCACGGAGGGCCCCTCGGGCATTCGCCGAAGGACGCAGCATGACCCGGACCGCCGATCGTTTCGCCCCCGGCACCTTCACCCCCGCGCCGCGCCCCGCCCCGCGCGCGGCGATGCTGGCCGCCCAGACCCGCATGGAACTGATCCTGTTGCTGCGCAACGGCGAACAGCTGCTGCTCACCATGTTCATCCCGATCACGCTGCTGATCGGACTGACCCTGCTGCCGTTGGGTTCCAGTCTCGGTGAACACCACAAGGTGGACCGCATCGTGCCCGCGGTGATGATGGTCGCGATCATGTCCACCGCCTTCACCGGCCAGGCCATCGCCGTCGGCTTCGACCGCCGCTACGGAGCGTTGAAACGCCTGGGCGCCACCGCGTTACCGCGCTGGGGCATCGTCGGCGGCAAATGCGCGGCCGTGCTGATCGTGGTCGTCCTCCAGTCGGTGCTGCTCGGGCTGATCGGCGTCGCGCTGGGCTGGCGGCCCGCGATCGGCGGGCTGCTGCTCGGCGCGCTGGTCATCGCCCTCGGCACCGCCTCCTTCGCGGCCATGGGGCTGCTGCTGGGCGGCACACTGAAGGCCGAGATCGTGCTCGCGCTCGCCAATATCCTCTGGTTCGTGATGCTCGGCGTCGCCAGCCTGGTCTTCGCCTCGGACAATCTGCCGGAGGCGGTCACGGTGATCGCCCGCCTGATTCCGTCCGGTGCGCTGGCCGAGGCCCTCGATCGGGCCCTGCACACCGGCGTGGACTGGTACGGGATCGTCGTCCTCGTGGTCTGGGGTGTGGTGACCGGCTGGCTGGCCACCCGATTCTTCCGATTCGACTGAGACGCACCGAAGCCGGCAGGCGAGAGCAACGACACAACGTAGTAGCCCCCGTGCGGGGGCAGATTCGGCTGCGTCTACCATCGTTTCGTGCTGACACGCGCATTTGTGCGACTCGTCGATTTTCTTCCGCTGCCCTCGCTCCGGGTGCAGCGCATCATCGCGCTGGCGGTCATCCTGTCCCAGGCCGGGATCTCGGTGACCGGTTCGATCGTGCGCGTCACCTCCTCCGGACTGGGCTGCCCGACCTGGCCGCAGTGCTTCCCGGGCAGCTTCACCCCCGTCGCGCACGCCGAGGTTCCGGCGCTGCATCAGGCGGTGGAGTTCTCCAACCGGCTGCTCACCTTCGCCGTGACCCTGTGCGCCGCGCTGGTGGTGCTGGCGGTCGTCCGCGCGCGCCGGCGCCGTGAAGTGATCGGCTACGCGTGGCTGATGCCCGGCGGCACGGTGCTGCAGGCCGTCATCGGTGGAATCACCGTCCGCAGCGGCCTGCTGTGGTGGACGGTGTCGGTGCATCTGCTGGCCTCGATGTTGATGGTGTGGCTGGCGACCCTGCTGTTCGCCAAGATCGGCGAGCCCGACGACGGTGTCGACGTGGTGCAGGTGCCGGCGCCGCTGCGCTGGCTCACCGCGCTCAGCGCCGTCGCGATGACCGGAACGCTGATCGCCGGAACACTCGTCACCGGCGCCGGACCGCACGCCGGGGACAAGAGCGTCGAACGGCCCGTCGCCCGCCTGCAGGTGGAGATCGTGACGCTGGTCCACGCCCACGCGGAGTTGCTGGTGGCCTATCTGGCGCTGCTGATCGGGCTCGGCTTCGGGCTGGCCGCGGTGGGCATGACGCGCGCGATCCGGATTCGGCTGATCGTGGTGATCGCGACCGTATGCGGGCAGGCGCTGGTCGGCATCGTGCAGTACTTCACCCATGTTCCGGCGGCCCTGGTGGTGGTCCACGTCGGCGGCGCGACCGCGTGCATCGCCGCAACCGCGGCACTGTGGGCGGCCATGCGGACCCGCGAACGCGTCAGCGCACCCGCCCCGGAGACCGCCCGTACCTCCTGAGCCAGGCTCGCTCGATCCGGGATTCCCGAGATCGCCCGTGCCGGGTCATAATTCACCCATGCCGACCTATGCGTACCGCTGCCGGGAATGCACGGAATCGTTCGAGCTGACCCGGCCGATGAGCGAATCCGCCGCCCCGGCGATCTGCCCGGGCGGCCACTCCGACACCGTCAAACTCCTCACCACGGTCGCCCTGACCGGCAAGGCGGCCGGTTCGGCCGCACCGGCGCCGGCGGCTGCCGGGGGTGGCTGCTGCGGCGGCGGATGTTGCGGCTGACGGTGTCCAAGCGGACAGGTGCGGGTCGTCGGCGAGCGGGTCCCGGGCGCCGGTGAGTCTGCTGGAGATCCTCATCCCTATCCGGCCGAGCCCGGCGAGCCGATTCGGCGTCGGGTAGGTGGCGATGAGCCGGCTGCCGCCGGCACTGCGCGCCGCGACCACCGCCGGCGGCGAATCGACCTGCGGCTGCGTCAGATACGGCAGCACGCCCTCCCGAAGTAGTTGTCCGGCAACGGGATCGGAGAAGAATCCGACTGCCGGCCGGTCGTCGGCCACCGCCCGGCCCTGACAGACCAGGACCGCGGTCCGGCTCGCCGCTTTATCCGCTACCCCGCCGATTATGGCCCCTCGGCGGACCGGTCAGGCCGTGGCGCCGGGCCCGATCCACTCCGCGAAGCGGCGCTCGATTCCGCCGGTGGCCAGCTGACTCGCGAGCCAACCGTTCACCACGGCCGCGGTCACGGGCTCGTTCTTCGGCAGCAGGAATACCTTGCCGAACGAATCGAACGGTTTCTCGGGGTGCAGCACGCGCAGATCCGGATGTTGCCGGGCGCGATAGCGGCCCTCGACCGAGTCGGTGACGAACACATCGGCGCGACCGGCCGAGATCTGGTCGAAGATGGTCACGTTGTCCGGCCACACGGTCAGCTGGGCGTGCGGGAAATGGGTGCGCGCGAATTGTTCGTTGGTTCCGCCCCGATTGACTATCACCCGCACCTGCGGTTGATCGATCTGGGCGATCGTGGCGTAGGCGTCGGCGTCCGCGGCGCGCACGATCGGTGTCTTGCCGTCGGTACCGTAGCTCAGCGAGAAGTCCGCGTAGGCGCGCCGTGCGGCGGAATCGGAGATCCCGCCGACGGCGAGATCGCAGCTGCGCGCGGCGAAATCGGCGCTCATCGACGACCAGGTGGTGGGCACGAATCGAAGCGGCCGATGCAGCAGCTCGGCCATGTCTCGCACCAGGTCGATATCGATGCCCCGATAGCCGCCCCGACCGTCCGCGACCGAATACGGCGGATAGTCGCCGGTGGTGCAGACGCGCATCGCCTCGGGCGCATCGGCACGCGCCGGGGCGGCAACAGCCAGGAGCGTGGCCGCAACAGCCGCCGCGACGGCCGGGATTCGGCGCGGAATCGCCTTCCCCATGCGGTCACCGCTCGTTGCGAGCCTTCGGGTACCTGCTCTGCCGGGCTACCCAGCCGGCCATCTTGGCCCAATGCCCCTTGGCGGGGTTGGCCGCGGCGCTCAGATCGCGGTCCCAGTGCTCGGTCTCGGCCAGTCCGTCGACGGCCTCGACCACGGCCTTGGCGGTGGGCAGATCGTCGACGACCCGGTCGCCGAGAACGCCGTCGGCGCCGACCAGGGTGATCCGCACGCCGATGCGTCCGATCGGCTGCAGCACGGCCATGCCCGAACCGCCGTGTTCGGCGACGAACTTCTTGACCGAATCGATGACGGCGGCCGACGGCTTCGCCGGGGCCACGGTGGCGGTTTCGCTCATGGCGGCGAGTTTACCGCCCGGTAGTGTGGCCGCGACCGCCCTGTCGGCGGGCCCGGGCGGCGCCGGGTGTAGAACTGGATTCCATGCGCGCCATTCAGGTCAGCGAACACGGTGGTCCCGAGGTGCTCGTCGCCACGGAGGTCGACGATCCCGTCATCGGTCCGAATCAGCTGCTCGTCGACACCGAGGCGGCGGGTGTCAATTTCATCGACACCTATATCCGCACCGGCACCTATCCGCAGCCGGTGCCCTACATTCCGGGGTCGGAAGGCACCGGCGTGGTGGCCGCGGTCGGCGCCGAGGTGACCGATTTCACCGTCGGCGACCGCGTGGCGTGGGCGGCCGCCCCCGGTAGTTACGCCGAGCGAGTCGCGGTGGATACGGCGGTGGCGGTCGCGGTTCCGGACAGGGTCCCGGCGGCGGTGGCGGCCTCGGCACTGCTGCAGGGAATGACCGCGCACTATCTGATCGAATCGGTCTACAAGCCGGCGCCGGGGGAAACGATTCTGGTGCATGCCGGCGCCGGCGGGGTGGGACTGTTGTTGACCCAGCTCGCGGCGGCCCGCGATATCCGCGTCATCACCACCGTATCCACCGATGCCAAGGAGGAGTTGTCGCGCGAGGCCGGGGCTACACATGTGCTGCGCTACGGCGACGATCTGGCGCAGCGGGTGCGCGAGCTCACCGCCGGTGAAGGCGTGGCGGCGGTCTACGACGGTGTGGGCGCGGCGACCTTCGAGGCGAGCCTGGCGTCGTTGCGGATTCGCGGCATGCTGGCCCTGTTCGGCGCCGCCAGCGGTCAGGTTCCCCCGTTCGATCTGCAGCGGCTCAACCCGGCGGGGTCACTGTTCGTCACCCGCCCGACGCTCGCGCACTACACCCGCGACCGCGCCGAATTGACCTGGCGCGCAGGCGATGTCATGAACGCGATCGCGGACGGAACGCTGCGGGTGCGCATCGGTGCGGAATATCCACTGGCCGAGGCTGCGCAGGCGCATCGCGACCTGCAGGCCCGCAAGACCACCGGGTCGATCGTGCTGGTGCCCTGACCGGGATCAGTAGTCGCGGCCGGTGAGCCCCCGGTAGACGAACCGGGTCAAGCCCGCCATCGCCTGCTCGTCGTCGATGTCGAGCACGCCCTCCTGGACCGCGTCGACGGCGGCTCGCACGAGCAGAAACATCAGTGCCACACTGAATCCCGGGGTCGCGGGCAGCCGTAGTCCGGCCGCGTCGAAGCCGTCGACATGGTCGACGATCTCGGCCAGTTGATCCGCCGAGAATCGACGGGCGATCCGGGCGAAGTCCTCGTCGACGAGCGCGGCCTGCGCGACCGCCCGCAGGACCGGCCAATGGTCGCGCGAGAACCTCCAGAACGCCTCGACGTGAAAGGCGACCGCCTCGGGCCGGGTGAAGTCGGGATCGTGGGCTCCCGTCTCCGCGGAGGTGTCCCCCTCGGCGGCGAAATCTTCCAGCAGCGCCTGCAGCAACTGCTCCTTCCCGGCGAAGTGGTTGTAGAACGACCCCGCCGATCGGCCCGCCGCGGCGGTGATGTCGACGATCTTGGTGTTCAGGTACCCGCGTTCGGCGAACAGGCGCCGCGCCGCGTCCTTGAGCGCCTGCTCGGTCTCCGCGGACCGTTCCTTGCGACTGCCGCCCCGCTCGCGTCCGGTCGCCATCACACCTCCTTGACTCCGGACATTAGCAACCCGCACACTGAATCTACATTCAGTGAATTTTAATTCAGCAATGGAGTCCTCATGTCAGCACGTGTACTCATCGCCGGAGCCGGCCCGACCGGACTCACCCTCGCCATCGATCTGGCCCGTCGCGGCATCGACCTGCGGATCGTGGACCGTGCCGCGACCCCGTTCGCCGGCTCCCGGGGGGACGGGATCCAGCCCCGCACCCTGGAGGTCTTCGACGACCTGGGCGTGCTGGACGCAGTGCTGGCGGCGGGTTCGCCGATGCCGCTCATCCGCATCCATCTCGGTGGCGAGCCGGTCGCCGAACGCCGGATGAGCGAAATGTGCGACCCGACCCCGGCGGTGCCGTATCCGAATCCGTGGGTGCTCGGACAGTCCGATACCGAACGGCTGCTGCGTGCCCGGCTCGCCGATTTCGGGGTGGCGGTCGAATTCGGCACGGCCGTGGCCGATTTCGCGCAGGATGCGGAGGGGGTCACCGTCACTCTGGCCGGCCCGGCGGGCATCGAGACGGCGCGGGTGGCCTATCTGGTCGGCGCCGACGGCGGCGCGAGCGCCGTCCGCCGAACTCTCGGTGTCGCGTTCGCGGGAACCACCGACGAATCGATCCGGATGCTGCTCGGCGATGTGACGGCCACCGGACTCGACCACGAATTCGGCTACTGGTTCGCACCCGCCGACGCACCGGCGGAGGGCATCTCGCTGACCCCACTGCCCGGTGGCGCCCTGTTCCAGTTCGCGACGCCGCTGAGCCGGGATGCCGAACCGACCCGGGAGCTGCTGCAGCGCCGGCTCGAGCAGGTGTCGGGGCGCGCGGACATCGTCCTCGCGGAGCCGGTCTGGTCGACGGTGTGGCGGCCGAATCTCCGGCTCGCCGAACGATTCCGGGTGGGTCGGGTGCTGCTGGCCGGCGATGCCGCGCACGTCCATCCGCCGACCGGCGGCCAGGGCATGAACACCGGGATCCAGGACGCCTACAACCTCGGTTGGAAACTGGCCGCGGCCCTCGACGGCGACGACCGTCCGCTCGACAGCTACGAGCCCGAACGCCGGGGCGTCGCCCTGCAGGTACTCGGACTGAGCTCCGAGCTCCTGACCAGACATCTCGCCGGTCGCGAGGACGCCCTCGAACGCGGACCGCAGACCCGGCAACTCGGCATCACGTACCGCTCCCCCGCCGACAACGGCGCCCTCACCGCCGGCGATCGCGCGCCGGACGCACCGCTGCGCCGCGGCGACGGCACCGTCGTGCGACTGTTCGATCTGTTCCGGGGGCCGCACGCGACGCGGTTGTCGTTCGGCACGCCCGTCACCACCGCCGCAGAGCCGGGCATCCGCGCCTACTCCATCGTCGAGCCCGGCCGACAGGTCGCGACCGGGCAATTGGTCGCGGTCGACGGGCATGCCTTCGCCGCCTACGCCGCCACAGCCGGGACCGAAGTGCTGGTGCGGCCGGACGGACACCTCGCCTGGCGCCGGCAGAGGTGACCCGCCGACGAACCGGGCCATGCCATAGTGGATGATCTGTGCTGCCGCCCAAGCCGATTCGCCCGCTTCGCCGTACCGTCGTACGGTGATCGGACGGCCGCTCGGGCCGGCCGGCAGAACAGGCATCGGTCAGGGGTTGATCCAGATGTTGGTGAAGGTTCGCAACGACGACCCGTCGCGGCTGTCCAATTCCGAACGGACGGTGGCGAACTGGCTGAAGACCTGGACCGGCGCGCACGGCCTACCGGGTATCGCGGTGGTGGCCGCCGGGGCCGCCGACGTCATCGTGTGGACGCCGAAAACCTGTGTCGTGATCGTCATCAAGGATTTCACCGAGCGGGCCAGCGGCACGCTGGCGGTGTCGGGATATCGACCCTGGACCATCGACGAGCGCATCGCGCCCCTCACCGGCACCGAGGCCGGCACCGAGCCGATGACCGAGATCCGCGCCCGCACCGGGGAGATCGCCGAACTGCTGCGCGGCGCGCCGGGACGGGAACGCGTCGGCGTGACCGGCATGGTGCTGGTGATGCCGCAACTGGGCAGCCGGGTCACCCTCGAACAGGGCGAATTGCCCGACGGCATCGATGTGGTCCTGGGGGACGGTCCGGCCGCGCTGCGCGCCTACTTCACCCGGATCACCGCCGACGCGCCCGACACCTGGGACGCCACGCAGGTCGGTCAGGCCTTGGGCACCCTCGGATTCGCGGCGGCCGCAACACATTCCGATCTGACCGCGGAGGGCTTTCCCGCCCGCTTGGACCGGACTCCCCCACCCGCCGATCCGGTACCGAGCGCGCGCCCACCGCGCGTGCCGGCTGGTGCACCGCTGCCCGGTGCCGGACCCGCCCCGGCGAGCGCGCCGATCTCCGCAGGGGGTGCTCCGGTCTCGATGGCCCGCCCGCAACCGGCCGCACCGCCCGGGCCGGTCCCGCAACCCGTATCGGCCACGGCGACATCGGGATTCGGCCCCGGCGCCCCCGCGACCGGACCGCAACCCACGTACGGCGGTAGCGCCCAACCGTATTCCGTGCCCTTCGATCCGCGGCCGCCGGCGCCGCCGCGGCGCCGCAACCGCGGCGTGGTGCCGCTGATTCTGCTGGCCCTGCTGGTGGTCGTGCTGGGGCTCGCCGCGACGTGCACCGCGGGCGGCAAGGCCGGATCCGGACCATCGCACGCACCGGCCCCCGAGCGGACCACCACGACGCACTACACTCCCGCGCCCGAACGCAGCGTTCCGACCCAGACCCCAGGCAAGGCGTGCTACCCGTTCCAGCCCGGCTGCCCCGGCTGATCCGAGCGGGCGCGGGCCGAAGCTCGCCGTGCCGGACGCGGCCGGAACATCGTCGCAGTCGGGATCGGCGGCCCAGACGTCAGCCGAACAGGGTCGAGCCGATGGTGTGCCAGCCCAGAACCGAATCCACGGCCAGACCGCAGAACACCACCGCGAGGTAGTTGTTGGACTGCAGGAAGAGCCGCAACGGTTTCACCGACGCACCGCGGCGCACACCCGAATACAGCTGATGCGCCATCAACAGGAACCACGCGCCCGCGACCAGAGCGACCGCCGCGTACACGACGCCGGTCGCCGGAATCAGCGCCAGGGTCGCGAGCACGGTCAGCCAGGTGTAGACGACGATCTGCTTGGTGACGGTCCGCTCGGTGGCCACCACCGGCAGCATCGGCACCCCGGCCGCGCGGTAGTCGTCCTTGTAGCGCATGGCCAGCGCCCAGGTGTGCGGCGGCGTCCAGAAGAAGATGACCGCGAACAGCGCGATCGCGGGCCAGCCGATGCTGCCGGTGACCGCCGACCAGCCGACCAGAGCGGGCATACATCCCGCGGCACCGCCCCAGACCACGTTCTGCGAGGTCCGGCGTTTCAGGCCGAGGGTGTAGACGAAGACGTAGAACAGAATCGTCGCCACGACCAGCAGGCCGGACAGCAGATTCGCCTGCCACCACAGCCACGCGAACGACCCCGCACCCAGGACGACGCCGAAGACGAAGGCGTTCCGCGTCGGCACCGCCTCGCGGGCCAGCGGCCGCTTGGAGGTCCGTTTCATGACCTTGTCGATGTCGGCGTCGGCGACGCAGTTGAGCGTGTTCGCGCTCGCCGCGCCCATCCACCCGCCGAAGAGGGTGGCCACGATCAGCCGGATGTCGACGTGGCCGCGGTCGGCCAGCAGCATGGTCGGGATGGTGGCGACCAGCAGCAGTTCGATCACTCGCGGCTTGGTGAGGGCGATGTAGGCGAGCACTCGGCGGGTCAGTGCCGACAGCGGGCCGCTGCCCTGGACACGGTCGGCGAGCGCCGTCGCGGAGGAGCCATGCGCATCACCCGGCTGTTGCCCAATCCGCACTGTCTCTCCTCGCAGGTGGTGCATCGATCCGGTAGGGAAGCAGCGGGTCCGGCGGCGTGGCGAGCCTGCCGCGCGCAGCCGTTTCCGCTGTCACCGCAGAGTGCGGCGCGGGCGGCGCAGCCTCTACTACAGACGATGGTAGACCCCCGCGGGTTGGGCTCCGGCACCCACCCGCCGCGAAACCGCCCGTGCCCCAGGCGATCGGCGTGGTCAGGGCGTCCACGGCAGTGGCGCGACCCACAGCCGCGGCGTGGACGGACGCGCGAGGGGGGCCGTTCCGGGACGGCGCCGGTCACCGGATCGACAGGCGGAATCGTTCACCGTAACGCCGTGGTGCGGCACGGGGTGCGGACGGCGGGTTCCCCGCTCACATGGAGAGCGTGACCTCTAGGGTGGTGGGTACACAGCCCGCAAGCCGCCGTTGTACCCCACACGAGAAGGTCAGGAGAACCTCGGTCGTGTCAGTCACAGACGACATCCGCGCCCTCACTCAGCCCGTCCACCCCGCCGACTGGACCGAACTGGACACCAGAGCGGTCGATACCGTTCGTGTCCTGGCCGCCGACGCGGTGCAGAACGCGGGCAACGGCCATCCCGGCACCGCGATGAGCTTGGCGCCGCTGGCCTACACGCTCTACCAGCGGGTGATGAACTACGACCCCAGCGACCCGGACTGGACCGGCCGCGACCGCTTCGTGCTCTCCTGCGGTCACTCCAGCCTCACCCAGTACATCCAGCTGTATTTGGCGGGTATCGGACTCGAGCTCGACGATCTGAAGCATCTGCGCCAGTGGGGTTCGCTGACCCCCGGCCACCCCGAGTTCCGGCACACCCGCGGTGTGGAGATCACCACCGGCCCGCTCGGCCAGGGTCTGGCCTCGGCGGTCGGTATGGCGATGGCTTCGCGTCGGGAGCGTGGCCTGTTCGACCCGTCCGCCCCGCACGGCGCGAGCCCGTTCGACCACTACATCTACGTCATCGCCTCCGACGGTGACATCGAAGAGGGTGTGACCTCCGAGGCGTCGTCGCTGGCCGGCACACAGCAGCTGGGCAACCTGATCGTCTTCTACGACGACAACCGGATCTCCATCGAGGACGACACCTCGATCGCGCTCACCGAGGACACCGCCGAGCGCTACCGCGCCTACGGCTGGCATGTGCAGACCGTCGAGGGCGGCGAGAACGTCACCGGCATCCTGGAGGCGATCGAGGCCGCCAAGGCGGTGACCGACAAGCCGTCGTTCATCCTGCTGCGGACCGTCATCGGCTATCCGGCGCCGAACAAGATGAACACCGGGGCCGCGCACGGCGCCGCGCTCGGCGCCGACGAGGTGGCCGAGGTGAAGAAGGCGCTCGGCTTCGACCCGGACCAGAGCTTCGTGGTCGACGACGAGGTGATCGCGCACACCCGCGGCAACGCAGCCTCCCGCGCCAAGGCCGCCCGCGCCGCCTGGCAGGAACGCTTCGACGCGTGGGCGCAGGGCAACCCCGAGAACAAGGAACTGTTCGACCGGCTGGCGCAGCGTCGGCTGCCCAAGGGCTGGACCGAGGCCCTGCCGTCGTTCGAGACCGACCCGAAGGGGATGGCCACCCGCAAGGCCTCCGGCAAGGTGCTGGCCGCGCTGGCGCCGGTGCTGCCGGAGCTCTGGGGTGGCTCGGCCGACCTGGCCGAATCCAACAACACCACGATGCCGAACGTCCCCAGCTTCGGGCCGTCGACGATCTCCACCGGAATGTGGAAGGCCGAGCCCTACGGCCGGACGCTGCACTTCGGCGTGCGTGAGCATGCGATGGGCTCGATCCTCAACGGCATCGCCCTGCACGGACCGACCCGGCCCTACGGCGGCACCTTCCTGGTGTTCTCCGACTACATGCGTCCGGCGGTGCGACTGGCCGCGCTCATGCGGGTTCCGGCGATCTACGTGTGGACCCACGACTCCATCGGCCTCGGCGAGGACGGCCCGACCCATCAGCCGATCGAGCACCTGGCGGCGCTGCGCGCCATTCCGGGTCTGAACGTGGTCCGTCCCGGCGACGCCAACGAGACCGTGTACGCCTGGCGGACCATCCTCGAACTCGAAAGCGCCGAGCAGCATTCGCATTTCGTGCCGGCCGACCACCCGCACACCGACGGCCCGTCCGCGCTGGCGCTGACCCGTCAGGACGTGCCGACCCTGGAGGGCACCAGCTACGAGGGCGTGTCCCGGGGCGGCTACATCCTGGCCGAATCCTCCACCGGCACACCGCAGGTGATCCTGATCGCCACCGGATCCGAACTACAGCTCGCTGTCGCCGCGCGCACTACGCTGGAGGAGCAGGGCATCGGCACCCGGGTGGTGTCCATGCCGTGCGTGGAGTGGTTCGACGCGCAGGACCAGTCCTACCGCGACGAGGTGCTGCCCCCGCAGATCACCGCTCGCGTCACGGTCGAGGCCGGGATCGCGATGCCCTGGCACCGCTTCACCGGCAGCGACGGCGAGAACGTGTCGATCGAGCACTTCGGTGCCTCGGCGCCGTTCAAGGTCCTGTTCGAGGAATTCGGCATCACCGCCGAGGCCGTCGTCGATGCCGCGCAGCGCTCACTCGCCAAGGTGAAGGGATAAGCAATGGCACAGAACGAGAATCTCGCCGAACTGTCGCAGGCCGGCGTATCGGTCTGGCTCGACGACCTGTCACGCAATCGAATTCGCTCGGGCAATCTGGCCGAGCTGGTGGCCACCCGCAGCGTCGTCGGCGTCACCACCAACCCGACCATCTTCCAGGTCGCGCTGAGCGACGGTCACGCCTACGACGACCAGGTCAAGGAACTGGCCGCCCAGGGCGCCGACGCCGACGCCGCCATCCGCACGATCACCACCGACGACGTCCGCTCGGCGTGTGACGTGCTGGCCGAGGTGTTCGAGGCCACCGGCGGCGTCGACGGCCGGGTGTCGATCGAGGTCGACCCGCGGCTGGCGTTCGACACCGACAAGACCGTCGCCCAGGCGGTCGAGCTGTGGAAGATCGTCGACCGGCCGAATCTGTTCATCAAGATCCCGGCCACCGAGGAAGGACTGCCGGCGATCACCAAGGTGATCGCGGAGGGTATCAGCGTCAACGTCACGCTGATCTTCTCGGTGGAGCGCTACCGCAGCGTGATGGGCGCCTACCTGGACGGCCTGCGCAAGGCGCGCATCGCCGGCCACGATCTGGCCCACATCCACTCGGTGGCATCGTTCTTCGTCTCCCGGGTGGACACCGAGATCGACAAGCGGCTCGAGCAGATCGGGACGCCGGAGGCGCTGGCGCTGCGCGGTAAGGCGGGTATCGCCAACGCGCGCCTGGCCTACGCCGCGTATCAGGACGTCTTCGACGGCGGTAAGCACACCTCGACCTATTCGCATCTGGCCTCCTCCGGCGCCAACCGGCAGCGGCCGCTGTGGGCGTCGACGGGTGTGAAGAATCCGGACTACCCCGACACCATGTACATCACCGAACTGGTGGCGCCGAATACGGTGAACACGCTGCCGGAGAAGACCCTCGAAGCCTTCGCCGACCACGGTGAGCTGCGCGGCGACACCGTCTCGGGCACCGCGGCCGAGGCGCAGGGTGTCTTCGACGCGCTCCGCGACGTCGGGGTCGATCTCGACGACGTCTTCGTGGTGCTCGAGCGCGAGGGCGTGGAGAAGTTCGAGAAGTCGTGGGACGAGCTGCTCACCGCGACGGCCACCGAATTGAAGAGCACCGGAAGCAACTGACCGCGATGGCCGGCCAGAAGAAGACGGCCGCCCCGGGGAATCCGCTGCGCGAGGAGCGCGACAAGCGGCTTCCCCGGATCGCCGGCCCGTGCAGCATGGTGATCTTCGGGGTGACAGGCGATCTGTCGCGCAAGAAGCTGATGCCGGCCATCTACGACCTCGCGAACCGGGGGCTGCTGCCGCCGGGCTTCGCGCTGGTCGGTTTCGCCCGGCGCGACTACGCCGACGAGGATTTCGCCGAGGTCGTCCTGGATGCGGTCAAGACGCACGCGCGCACCCCGTTCCGTCAGGAAGTGTGGGATCAGCTGTCGGAGGGCATTCGCTTCGTCCAGGGCACCTTCGACGACGATGCCGCCTTCGGCACGCTCGCGCAGACGCTGAAGAAGCTCGACGCCGAACGCGGCACCGGCGGCAACCACGCCTTCTACCTGTCGATTCCGCCGAACGCCTTTCCGGTTGTGCTGGAACAGCTTTCGCGCACCGGACTGGCCAAACCGCCGGAGTCCGGGCCGGGTAAACCGCAGCCCTGGCGGCGGGTGGTCATCGAAAAGCCCTTCGGTCACGATCTGCAGAGTGCGCAGGAACTCAACGCGCTGGTCAATCGGGTCTTCCCCGAGGAGACGGTGTTCCGCATCGACCACTACCTCGGCAAGGAGACGGTGCAGAACCTGTTGGCACTACGGTTCGCGAACGAACTGTTCGAGCCGATCTGGAACGCCAACTTCGTCGACCACGTGCAGATCACGATGGCCGAGGACATCGGATTGGGCGGGCGCGCAGGCTATTACGACGGCATCGGCGCCGCGCGCGATGTGATCCAGAACCATCTGCTGCAGTTGCTGGCGTTGACCGCGATGGAGGATCCGGTCAGTTTCCAGCCGCGGCAGCTGCAGATCGAGAAGATCAAGGTCCTCTCGGCGACGAAACTGGTCGAACCGCTGGAGGAGACCACGGCTCGCGGGCAGTACGCGGCCGGATGGCAGGGCAGCGAACGGGTGGTGGGCCTGCTCGAGGAGGAAGGTTTCGACCCGCATTCGCGCACCGAAACCTACGCCGCCATCACCCTCAACGTCGACACCCGGCGCTGGGCCGGGGTGCCGTTCTACCTGCGCACCGGAAAACGCCTGGGCCGCAGGGTCACCGAGATCGCCGTCATGTTCAAGCGGGCGCCGCATCTGCCCTTCGATCAGACGATGACCGAGGAACTGGGGCAGAACGCGCTGGTCATCCGGGTACAGCCGGATGAGGGCATCACCATGCGGTTCGGGTCGAAGGTGCCCGGCTCCAGCATGGAGGTCCGCGACGTCAACATGGATTTCAGCTACGGCGAGTCGTTCACCGAATCCTCCCCCGAGGCCTACGAGCGGCTCATCCTCGATGTGCTGCTGGGCGAGCCGTCGCTGTTCCCCGTCAACGAGGAGGTCGAATTGGCCTGGCGCATCCTCGATCCCGTGCTCGAGCACTGGGCGGCGGGCGGGAAGCCCGAACCCTACGAGGCCGGGACCTGGGGTCCGTCCTCCGCCGACGAGATGCTCGCCCGCACCGGGCGGGAATGGCGGCGGCCGTGATCGTCGACATGCCCGACACCAGCACGCGGGACGTGACCAAGCGGCTGGTCAGCTTGCGGGAATCCAACGGCGTGATCGCGATGGGCCGGGTGCTCACCCTGGTGGTGTGCACACTGGACTCCTCCGAGGCGGAGGACGCGATCGACGCGGCCAACGATGCCAGTCGCGAACATCCCTGTCGCGTGATCGTGCTGGCGCGTGGCGATCGGTTCGCCGAGACCAAGCTGGACGCGCAGATCCGGGTCGGCGGCGATGCGGGGGCGGCCGAGGTGATAGTGCTGCGGTTGCAGGGTGAACTGGTCAACAACGAAAGCAGTGTCGTCATCCCGTTCCTGCTGCCCGACACTCCGGTGGTCGCCTGGTGGCCGCGCGGCGCGCCGGAATTCCCGTCGCGGGACTCGGTGGGACGCTTGGCGATTCGGCGCATTACCGATTCCACCTATGCGCCCGATCCACGTGCGGCGATCACCCGGCGGCTCGATTCCTACGCACCCGGTGACACCGACCTGGCCTGGAGCCGGATCACCTTCTGGCGCGCGCTGCTGGCCTCGGCTCTCGATGTGCCGCCGTACGAACCGATCGAGTCGGTGACGGTCTCCGGACTGGCCGAGGAGCCGGCGCTCGATATCCTGGCCGGCTGGCTGGCGGCGAAGCTGGACTGCCCGATCCGCCGGCAGACCGGGGAACTGAAGGTCGAAGTGCACCGGCCGACGGTCTCGATCGGCATCGCCCGCCCGCAAACCGGCCGGACCGCGACGCTGACCCGTACGGGTGAGCCCGACCAGCGGTTCGCGCTCGCCCGCCGCGAAACCAAGGACTGCCTGGCCGAGGAGCTACGGCGCCTCGACGCCGACGAAGTGTACGCCGAGGCCCTGGCCGGAATCGGGAAGGTGATCTATGAGTAAGCCCCGGATCGAGGTTTTTCCCGGAACCGAGGAACTGGTCACGGCCGCGGCCGTGCACTTCGTCCGGGTCGTGACCCGGGCACAGGCCGAACGCGGATCGGCCTCGGTCGTGCTCACCGGCGGCGGCACCGGGATCGGGCTGCTGGAGCAGGTGCGCAAGGCGCCCGGTGCGATCGACTTCGGGCGGCTGGATATCTTCTGGGGTGATGAGCGCTTCGTGCCCGCGGGCGATCCCGAACGCAACGAGCTGCAGGCCCGCCAGGCCCTCCTCGACCACGTCCCGGTGGATCCCGCGCGTGTCCATCCGGTCGCGACCTCCGACGGCGAATATCCCGATCCGGTCGAAGCGGCGGCGGAGTATTCGGCGGCCGTTCACGCCCACCTCACCACCTACGGCGCCTTCGATCTGCATCTGCTCGGCATGGGCGGCGAAGGCCACATCAATTCGCTGTTCCCGCATACTCCGGCGGTCGCCGAGGAACACGAACTCGTGGTGGCCGTGACCGATTCGCCGAAACCGCCCCCGGTGCGGGTCACGCTGACCCTGCCCGCGGTCGCCCGCGCCCGGCACGTGGTGCTGGTGGTCGGTGGCGAGTCGAAGGCCGAGGCGGTGGCTGCCGCCCTAGCCGGTGCCTCCCCGCTGGAGGTCCCGGCGGCCGGAGCGCACGGCAGCGAATCCACCACCTGGCTGCTGGACGAGGCCGCGGCGGCGAAACTGCCCTGAGGTCGGTTTCAGGAGGTGGCGGTCTCGGTCTGCGCCCAGGCCGCCACGGGCAGGCTCAGATAGACCCCGACGAGGTACCCGGCGGGCAGCAGCCGCACCGCCGCGTCGTGGATCTGCTCCGCCCGTCGTTGGCGGTCGGCCGCGCGGTCGGGAAACCATTTCGAGTGCACTTCGATCAGCACATCGAGATCGAACCGGTCGAACGGTCCGGCGGCCCGGCACCGCACCAGGACATCGCCCGGTTGCAGGCAACCGTCGTACGGTTCGTCCGCGCAGGCGACCGCGACCGAGACGATATGCGGCAGTTCCGCGACCAGCCGTCGTGTGGCATCGTCGGTCACACGATGGGCGCAGGTGATGTCGACGAGAGGCACCCGGCAAGCATGCCAGATCCGGTCGGCGGACCTCCGGACCGGTGACGACGCAGCGTAACCCCTACTGCCCCACCGAATTCCACTGCGCCTCGCGCTCGGCCAGATCCGCGAGCCCACGCAGCAGGAATGCGTCGACCGCGTCGGTCCGTTCGAGCTGAACCAGATGTCCGGCTCCCGGCACTTCCTGGACCGCGCGCAGGTCGGGGACGTGGGCTCGCAGGACGGCGAGCGGATCGCGGCCGCTGAAGCCCTCCATATCGGGATCGTTCTCGCCGTAGAGGAAATATGTCGGCACCGCGACGGTGCTGGGCAATCCCTCGGTCAGCTCCCAATTCCGATCCAGGGCGCGGTACCAGGTCAGCCCGCCGGTGAACCCGGTGTGTTCGAATTCGGCAGCGAGCGTATCGAATTCGGATTCCGACAGCCACGGCCACGGCAACGACGGCGCCGCGGGCAGGGCGTCGAGATACCCGATGCCGGGCGGATTCTTCCAGGTGTCGAGGTAGTGGAAGTCCCCGCTCAGCGCGTAGTAGACGCGAGCGAGGAATTCGCGGGGACGCGCGGCGAGTTCGGCATCGGCCACGCCCGGTTCCTGGAAGTACGACAGATGCAGGAAATGCCGCTCGGCGGCGCGGGTCCAGAATGCCGAGGGCGCTTTGGGCGGACGTGGAGCGTAGGGATTGTTCAGCACCATGATGGCGGCCACCCGCTCGGGCGCTCGCAACGCCAGTTCCCACACCAGCTGCGCGCCGAAATCCAAGCCGACGAACACCGCCCGCTCGGCGCCGAGGTCGTCGAGCAGTCCCAGCAGGTCGCCGATCACCGCACGATTGGTGCACGACTCGACCCCGCCGGGAGCCTCGGTCCGGCCGTAGCCGCGCAGGTCCGGGGCGATCGCGTGATATCCGGCCGCCGCCAGGGCCCGCAGTTGCCGATGCCACACGAACCAGCCGTGCGGGAACCCGTGGCAGAACACCACCGGAGCCCCCTCGCCTGCTTCGGCGATGTGCAGCCGAATCCCGTTGGTTTCCACGAACCGATGTGCCGGCTCCACCGCGCCTCCCTGGTACTAGAACACGTTCTCGTTTCACGGTAGTGTCCCGGAGTCGTGAACGGAATACTGACCGATCGAGTCGCCGTCGTCACCGGGGCGAGCCGCGGGATCGGCAAGGGCATCGCGCTGGAGCTGGGGGCCGCCGGTGCGACGGTCTACGTCACCGGGCGGTCCGACCGTCCCGGGCGCCTGCCGGGTACGGTCGCCGGCACGGCTGCCGAGATCGATGCGCTGGGCGGGCGCGGAGTGCCGTTCGTCTGCGATCACCGCGACGACGATGCGGTCGCCCGGCTGTTCGAGACCGTACGGGCCGACCACGGCCGCCTGGATGTGCTGGTCAACAACGTCTACAACTCGCCCGCGTCGGCGCGCTGGCTGGGCAAGCCGTTCTGGGAGGTCCCGCCGCGCGCCTGGGACGAGGGCTTCGACATCGGCGTCCGATCGCATTACGCCGCAGCGCATTTCGCGGCGCCGCTACTGATCGAATCCGGCGGACTGATCGTCGACATCTCCTCACCGGGCGCCGACCGTTTCACCCACAACGTCGTCTACGGTGTGGGCAAGGCCGCGGTCGACCGGCTTACCGCCGATATGGCGCACGACCTCGCCGAGACCGACGTCACCGTGGTGTCGCTGTGGCCGGGAATCGTCGACACCGAGCTGCTCCAGCTCGTTCCCGCCGACGCGAACGGACGCCGGTTGATCACGCTGCCCGGCGAGGGCACCTTCGACCTCGCCCAGGCCGAAACCCCGCGCTTCGCCGGCCGGGCGGTGGTGGCTCTCGCCGCCGATCCGGATCGCCGGGCCCGCACCGGCCGAGCGTGGCGGGTCGCCGATCTCGCCGAGGCCTACGGCTTCACCGATATCGACGGCCGCGTGCCGCGGACCGGATAGGCACATATCGGTCGCGCTTTCCCCTAACCTGGGCGGCGGGTCGCAGGGCGCGGCCCGCAGCGAAGGAGGGTGGATGGACGCCACGGCGACTTTCGATGCGGTGATGGCAGCGGCCGATGCCCCGATCTACGTGGTGACTGTGGCCACCGAATCCGCACGCGCCGGATGCGTGGTCGGATTCGCCTCCCAGGTCGGCATCGAACCGCGGCGATTCCTGCTGTGCCTGTCCGAACTGAACCACACCTACCGGGTGGCCGCCGATGCCACACATGTCGCGGTCCACCTCATCGATTCCGGAGCGCGGGCGCTGGCCCAGCTGTTCGGCGCGGAAACCGGCGACGACGTCGACAAGTTCAGCTGGTGCCGCTGGCATCGCGGACCCGAACAGGTCGTGGTGCTCGACGACGCGACCGCGTGGTTCGCCGCCCGGATCCTCGAGCGGCACGATTTCGGTGATCATCTCGGGCTGCTGGTCGCCCCACTGGAGGGCGCCGCGCCGCCCGAGCACACCGTCGGACTGCGCTACCGCGACCTCGCCGATCTCACCCCCGGGCATCCGGCCTGATCCGAGGATCGGGGGCGTTCAGGGCGATATCCAGGAAGCTTTGCACCGAGCGTCCCGGCGCCGGTCGAGTACGCCAGGCCAGCCGCAACGCGGAGGCGGGGGCATCCGGAATGTCGAGATACGCCACCCCGGGATGCGGAGCCCGGACGCGTGCCAGTTCGGGCACCGCGCCGATACCGCGATCGGCGGCGATCAACTCGATCCATTCGTCGAAATTCGTGCAGGTGACGATCTCGCGCGCGGGATCGGCCGTAGCCCAACTGGATTCGTCGGTGGTGCCGGACACGGTATTGACCACCAGCGGGTAGGGCGCGAGGTCGCGCCACCGCAGCCCGGGCGTCGTCGCGAGGGTGGAGCGGTTCGAAACCGCCGCCACTCGTCGCTCGGTGCCGATGATTCGGCTCGTCAGCGTCGCCGGCAGCCGAATATCCTTGCGGTACAGCGCGATATCGATCCGGCCCGCCGCTACGGCGGCGACCGGATCGTCGATGCGATGAATCCCCACCCGTCCGCCCAGGGCTTCGAATCGGGTGCGCACCTCGGTGAACCAGTCGTCGGGAAGTAGCCAGGAGAAGCCGACCGATACCCGCGCGCGCAGGCGCAGATCGGCGGTGACCGCATCCGCCTCGGCGATGATGCGGGTCGCCGCGGCGAGCAGGTACTCCCCCTCGGCGGTGAGGGCGAAGCGGCGCGCACTGCGCTCGATCAACCGGCAGTCCAGAATCCGCTCGGCCTGCTGCACGGTGCGCGTCAGCGAGGGTTGGGTGGTGTGCAGTCGCGCCGCGGCCCGGGTGTAGTTGCGTTCCTCGCTCAGCACCACGAAAGCGCGCAGATGACGCAGCTCCAGATCCATACGTTCAGCGTATACACCGTGCGCAGGAAGCATTTCACAGCGCCGGACCCGGCCCCGTAACGTGCACGGATGTGACCATCGCACCCGCTCGACAGACCTCCTGGGCTCCGGCGTTGCGCGCCGCGGCCGGACTGGCCGCGGCCATGGGCATCGGCCGGTTCGCCTTCACCCCGTTGCTGCCGGTGATGATCGATGCCGGCCGGTTCAGCGCCCACACCGGCGCGGTGATCGCCGCGGCCAACTACGCGGGGTATCTGCTCGGCGCGGTGGCATTGGCGCGATTCCCGGAATTCAACGGCCGCACCGTCTTCCGGACCGCCGCGGCGGCGTTGATCGTCAGCGAGGCGGCGATGGCCGTACCCGCACCGGCCGTGGTTCCGGTCGTGTTGCGCACGGTGGCGGGCGTGGCCAGCGCGGTGCTGTTCATCGGCTGTGCACAGATCGCCGCCCGGCACGAGAACCGAAGGCGCGCAGCGGGTATCGCCTTCGCCGGGGTCGGCACCGGCATCGCCGCGACCGGCGCGCTGGTAATGATCGCGCAGACCGCGCTGTCCTGGCAGGCGCTGTGGCTCGCCGCCGCCGCCCTCACCGCGCTGCTGGTCTGGCCGGCGCTCGGACTCGAGGTTCGCGCGGGTACCCGCGCGGGCACCGCCACGGTCCGGTCGCCGCGGTCCTGGCGCCTGTTACTGGCGACCTATTTCCTGGAAGGTCTCGGCTATATCGTGCTCGGCACCTTCCTGGTCGCCGCCGTCGACGCCGCCGGCCACCGGACCGCCGGGACGGCCGTGTGGATCGTGGTGGGGCTGGCCGCGGCACCGGCGACGCTGGTGTGGGGTGCGCTCGCCCGCCGGATGATGCCCGCGCTCGCCCTGGTCAGCGCCCTGATTCTGCAATGTGCCTCGGCGTTGCTGCCGACGCTGTGGACGGGGGTGTGGCCCGCGGTCGCCTCGGCGGCACTGTTCGGCGCGACCTTCATGGGTATCACGCTGCTGGCCCTGGAAATTGGGGACGATCTGGCGGGGGCGGGCGCGGCGGCAACCCTGACCGCGGGTTACGGGCTCGGCCAGATGCTCGGCCCGCTGGTGGTCGCTCCGGTACTGGGCGACAGTTACGACGCCGCCTTCACCATCGCGGCGGTGATCCTCGCCGTGGCCGCGGCGGGGGCGCTGGCGATCGTGCCGCGCCGCACCCACGAAAACGGCGGCCCGGCCCAGGCCGAACCGCCGTATCCGATCAGGAGAACTTGATCTCGAAGCCGATGCCCAGCACGGCGATGAACCAGATCAGGCCCACGAAAATGGTGATTCGGTCGAGGTTCTTCTCGACCACCGTGGATCCGGACAGACTCGACTGCACCCCACCACCGAACAGGCTGGACAAGCCTCCACCCTTCGCGCGGTGCAGCAGCACCAGCAGCACCAGCAGCACGCTGGTGATCACCAGGAGGATATCCAGGAACATTTGCATGCCGACAGTTTATGCGGATGCTCAGCCCACCACCGAACCGGCCGTCATCCCGCCGTCGACGACGAATTCCGCGCCGGTGCAGTAGCTGGATTCGGTACTGGCGAGGAAAACCACCAGATCCGACACCTCGGCGGGCAGACCCAGCCGGGCCCGCACATTCGCACCGCGATCGACCTCGACCTCCTCGGTGACCCCGATCATCGGCGTCAGGATCCCGCCGGGATGCACCGAGTTGACGCGCACGCCCTCCGGAGCGAGTTCCAGCGCGGCCGACTTGGTCAGTCCACGCACACCGAATTTCGAGGCCGTATAGGCGTGCATGCCGCTCACCCCCTGGATGCCCGCGGCGGAGGAAATATTGACCACCGCGGCGGGGCGGGCGGCGACCAGGGCATCGCGGGCCGCGCTCAGTCCCAGGAACGGGCCGGTGAGGTTGATATCGATGACCCGCTGCCACTGCTTTTCGGTATAGGTCCCCAGTGGTCCGCCGTCGAGCACCCCGGCATTGTTGACCAGCACGTTCAGCAGGCCGAATCGCTGCACGGTCGCGGCGACAGCGGCCTGCCAGTCGGCCGCTTCGGTCACGTCGAGGTGAACATAGGCGGCCCGCTCGCCCAATTCCTCCGCGAGGGCGCGCCCGGCGTCGTCGGCGATATCGCCCAGCATCACGCTCGCACCCTCGGCGACGAAGGCGCGCGCATGAGCGGCGCCCATTCCCGACGCACCGCCGCTGATCAGGGCGACTCGTCCCGTCAACCGTCCACTCATGTATCCGTCTCTCGTTTCTCTCGTCGATGACCCGATCAGTGCGCCGGTACGGCCGGGCCGTCCAGCCGAAGCACACATCGGGTTCCGGTGTAGATGCTGGGCATGCACGCGTTGCAGTGAATGCAGGCCGAGCGGGTGTCCGACTCGGAACGGATGTGCTGCAACAGATCCGGTTCGCGCAGCAGGGCCCGGCCCATCGCCACGAATTCGAACCCCTCGCGCCGAGCCCGGCGCATATCCTCGAGGTCGGTGACGCCGCCCAGCAACACCAGCGGCATCGACAGTTCACGGCGGAACTGGCGCGCGCGCTCCAGCAGATAGGTGCCGTGGTACGGGTATTCGCGCAGGAAGGCCCGGCCGACCACCGTGAAACCGAGCCGGGTGGGCGCCGGCAGCGTTTCCGCGAAGGCCTTCCGCGGCGCGTCACCGTGGAACAGCAGCATGGGATTGAGCAGCGAGCTGCCGGCGGTCAGTTCGAGCGCGTCCAATCCGCCGTCGGCTTCCAGCCAGGACGCCACCCGCAGCGATTCGGCAAGCGAAAAGCCACCGCGCACACCGTCTTCCATATTCAGCTTGGCCAGGATCGCGAGTCGGCCGCCGACCGCTTCGCGCACCGCGAGCGCGATCTCCCGGGCCAGTCGGGCCCGATTGGCCAGCGGTCCGCCGTAGCCGTCCTTGCGCCGATTCAGCAGCGGGCTCAGAAACGAGCTGACCAGGTAGTTGTGACCGAAATGCAGCTCCACAGCGTCGAATCCGGCCTCCTCGGCCAGCAGCACCGCCCGCACGTGCGCGGCCACCAGGTCCTGGATCTCGGCCACCGAGGGTGACCGCATCATCTTCATACTCAGCGGCGACCACAGCCGCGTCGGCGCGAGCGCGGGTGCCCGGTTCGAGGCCGCGTTGGCCACCGGCCCCGCATGTCCGATCTGCGCGCTGACCTTCGCCCCTTCGGCATGAATGGCGTCGGTCAGCCGCCGCAGCCCCGGCACCGCCTCGGGGCGCATCCAGATCTGATGGCGGTCGGTGCGGCCGCCCGGCGCGACGGCGCAGTAGGCGATGGTGCTCATTCCCACGCCACCCGCCGCGATCTCGCGGTGGAACTCGATCAGTTCGTCGGTGACCAGGGCATCGGGCGTGCGGCCCTCGAAGGTCGCCGCCTTGATCACCCGGTTACGCAGGGTGATCGGGCCCAGATCGACGGGTTCGAAGATATCGTTCACTGCTACTCCTGTACGGCCGGCTGCGATCCGGCGGAAGTGGGTGATGGCGCGGTGAGCCCGGCGACGACGAATTCGCGCAGCGTCGCGACCGCGGGCGCTGCGATGTCGTAGTCCTCGGTGCTGCCGAAGCGCACGATGATCAGATCGAAGGCCAGCTGCCAGCGTCGGCGGGCCTCACCGGGCGTCAATTCCGGCAGCAGCTGCGACCACGACTCCATCCGGAACCACTGGTGTTGCCACGACATCGGGCGGCGGCGAAGGATCAGCCCGGCCAGCAGCCGCAGATGCAGCCGGCCCATCGGATCGGCGGCCAGCCCGACGAACGGCTCGAGTACCGCGTCGACCACCGCCGGGACCGACCGCGGTTCGGTGGCCGTGGCCGCCGCCAGCCCCTCGGCCCACAGCGGTCCGAGCCGGTCCTCGATCAACGCGGCGATCAGCGCCTCCTTGGAACCGAAGTGGTAGTGCACCGCCGCCGGATTGGCGCCCGCGGCCACGCAGATCGCCCGCACCGAGACCTCCTCGTAGCGCTCGGTGAGCAGGAGCCGCTCGGCGGCCGCCAGGAGTTTCTCGCGGGTGCTCGTCGCCACCTTCTCACTCATGCCCGCTAGTGAACCACGACACAGAACAGGTTTCAATCATTGATTGAATCAGTGAGACAAACCGGAGCTCGATCGGCACATCTGCAGTAGTGGACATGTCAAGGAATACTGGGGGACTCTCACTCGTTCAGGTGATTGAACTTTTGATCAGATCCGCAGGAGGCGGCCATGCAGTTCGGCATCTTCACCGTCGGCGACGTCACCGTCGATCCGACGACGGGCGTCGCGCCCACCGAGGGCGAGCGCATCCAGGCAATGATGCGGCTCGCGCTCGAGGCCGAGAAGGTCGGCCTCGACGTGTTCGCGACCGGCGAGCACCACAATCCCCCGTTCGTCCCGTCCTCCCCGACCACCATGCTCGGCTGGGTCGCGGCCCGCACCGAGAAGTTGCTGCTGTCGACCTCGACCACGCTGATCACCACCAACGATCCGGTGAAGATCGCCGAGGACTACGCGATGCTGCAGCATCTGGCCGGCGGCCGGGTCGACCTGATGATGGGTCGTGGCAATACCGGGCCGGTCTATCCGTGGTTCGGGAAGGACATTCGCAAGGGCGTGGAGCTGGCGATCGAGAACTACCATCTGCTGCGCCGACTGTGGCGTGAACCGGTGGTCGATTGGCAGGGGCAATTCCGTACGCCGCTGCAGGGATTCACGTCCACCCCCGCTCCGCTGGACGGCACCCCGCCGTTCGTCTGGCACGGCTCGATCCGGTCCCCGGAGATCGCCGAACAGGCCGCGTACTACGGCGACGGCTTCTTCCACAACAACATCTTCTGGAACAAGGAGCACACCCAGGAGATGGTGCGGCTGTACCGGCAGCGCTTCGAGCACTACGGTCACGGCGCCGCCGACCAGGCCATCGTCGGCCTGGGCGGCCAGGTATTCATGGCCGAAACCGAGGCCGCGGCCAAGAAGTTCTTCCGCCCGTACTTCGACAACGCGCCCGTCTACGGCCACGGTCCCTCGCTCGAGGATTTCACCGAGATGACGCCGCTGACCGTCGGCACCCCTGAACAGGTCATCGAGCGCACCCTCGGCTTCGCCGACTATGCCGGCGACTACCAGCGCCAGCTCTTCCTGATCGACCATGCCGGCCTGCCCCTGGAGGTGGCGCTCGAACAGATCCGGATCCTCGGCACCGAGGTGGTGCCGGTATTGCGCAAGGAGTTCGAATTGCGCCGTCCGGCTCACGTTCCCAGCGATCCGCCGACCCACGCCACGCTGGTGGCGGCCGGACCGGACGCCCCGCACCATCTGGTCGAGCCGGCGCGCGAGCGGCTGCTCGCCGCCGCCGACCAGGCCTGATTCGTCCACCACCGCATCGAACGAGGAGCGCACCGATGTCGCATACCGTCGTCGTACTCACCGCCGGATTGTCGCAACCCTCGAGCACCCGGCTGCTCGCCGACCAGCTCGCCGATGCGGTGGCCGCCGCCGTCGGCGCCCGCGGCGAGGCCGTCGAATTCGAGGTTATCGAATTACGCGATCTGGCAAGCGATCTCGCTGCCACCATGGTGTCGGGTGGCCTGCCCACGCCCGCGGTGGCCGCGGCACGGGAGAAGGTGTCGGCGGCCGACGGCCTCATCGCCGTCACCCCGGTCTTCGCCGCGAGCTATTCCGGCTTGTTCAAGATGTTCATCGACGTGCTCGACACCGAGGCGCTCAACGCGATGCCGGTCCTCATCGCCGCCACGGCCGGTACGGCCCGGCACGCCCTGGTGCTCGAACACGCGATGCGGCCGCTGTTCACCTATCTTCGTGCGGTCGTCGTTCCGACCGGCGTCTTCGCGGCAACGGAGGATTTCGGATCGGCCGGTCTCGGCGAACGAATCCAGCGGGCGGCCGCCGAATTCGCCACCCTGGTGGTCGCGGTGCCGACCGGCGTGGACGGATTCCTGCCGGAGCCGACTCGTGCGCGCCAGTCCGGTAATCATGTCGGCGGAGTGACACCGTTCGCCCAATTGCTGGCCGGGCATACCGGCCATGTCGAACGCCCGCATCGAACGGCCGAGCGGTAGGGAATTCCCACCCACGCAGGCCCGCGGCCGCTCGCAGCGGGGAAATCCCGTGCGCGGGCGGCCACAGGCAACATGATGGAGGGGTGACACCTGCCCCCGAAGTACTTCTCGACCACCACTTGCGCGCCTCGGTTCGGGAGGTGACGCCGGGCCCGAAGCGCGGCAGCACCGAACCGATCGGCCACGACAGTTCGATCACCGTCGGCACCTGTCTCGAGCTGTTCGACGCGCAGGCGGCGAGCCGGCATCTGGATCTGGCGGCGCGGCGGCTGGGCACGGCCAGACGCGGCTACTACAGCATCGGGTCCAGCGGACACGAGGGCAATGTGGTGTTGGGGCACACGTTGCGCAGCACCGATCCGGCTCTGCTGCACTACCGTTCGGGCGCCTTGTTCGTCCATCGCTGCCGGCAGGTTCCCGGTCTGGATCCGATTCGCGATGTGCTGCTGGGTGTCGTCGCCGCGGCCGCCGACCCGATCTCCGGTGGACGACACAAGGTTTTCGGCAGTGCGCCCGCGGGGGTGATACCGCAAACCTCCACCATCGCCTCCCATCTTCCCCGTGCGATGGGACTCGCCTTCGCGCTCGACCGGGCACGCCGCCTGAACCTGAGCACACCGTGGCCGCGAGATGCCGTGGTGCTGTGCACTTTCGGTGACGCCTCGGCCAATCATTCGACCGCGCTCGGTGCGATCAACGCCGCGATCCACACCGCGCACCAGGGCATCGCGATGCCGCTGCTGTTCGTCTGCGAGGACAACGGGCTCGGCATCAGCGTGCCCACTCCGCCGGACTGGATCGAGTCGGCCTTCGGGTCCCGGCCGGGCCTGCGCTACTACGATGCCGACGGGTCCGATCTGCTGCAGTCGCTGTCGGTGGCGTCCGCGGCCGCGGAATCGGTGCGCGCGCGGCGGCGGCCCGCCCTCCTGCGGTTGCGCACGGTGCGGTTGCTCGGTCACGCCGGATCGGATGTCGAGGCAGCATACCGGCGGCCGGAGGATATCGATGCCGACCGGCGGCGGGACCCGGTCGCGGCGACCGCGCGCCTGCTGGTCGAGATCGGCGCGGGGACGGCCGAGGAAATCCTCGCCCGCTACGACGCCATCGGAGCACAGGTCGAGGCGGCGGCGGCCCGGGTGGTGAACGAGCCACATCTCGATTCGGCCGAGGCGGTTCGGGCGCCCCTGCGGTTCGATAGCAGCCGGCCGGTCACCCCGCGCGGCAGCCGGCCGAGCGATCGAACGTCGGTGACCAGGTCATTTTCCGACGCGCGTCCGGCTCCTGACCGAGTCACCGAGTCCGGGCCCGCCGACTTCGTGACACACTCCGGCCCGGAGGGCGGCGGGTCCGTCGCCCCCGAACCCGCGCGCTCGGAGCCCGGCGCGGACGAGGCCGGTCGTCCGGGACCGATGACGCTGGCGCAGGCCGTCAACCACACGCTCGCCGCCCTGCTCGACCGCGATGCCGACATCCTGGTCTTCGGCGAGGACGTCGGCCGCAAGGGCGGCGTGTACGGCGTGACCAAGGGCTTGCAGCGGCGGTTCGGCGCCCGGCGCGTCTTCGACACTCTGCTGGACGAGCAGAGCGTCCTCGGCACCGCATTGGGCGCGGGTCTGGCCGGCCTTCTTCCCGTCCCGGAGATCCAGTATCTGGCCTATCTGCACAATGCGCTCGATCAGATCCGCGGCGAAGCGGCCACTCTGTCGTTCTTCTCCGCGGGACAGTACCGCAACCCGATGGTGGTGCGGATCGCCGCATTCGCCTACCAGCGCGGCTTCGGCGGGCATTTCCACAACGACAATTCCGTTGCGGCACTGCGGGACATCCCCGGTGTCGTGGTTGCCGCGCCGGCGCGAGCCGACGATGCCGCGGCCATGCTGCGCAGCTGTGTCGAGGCCGCGCGCACCGACGGCCGGGTCTGCCTCTTCCTCGAACCCATCGCGCTGTACCACACCCGGGATCTGCACCGTCCCGGCGACGAGGGCTGGCTGGCCACGCCGAGCGAGGGCCCGGCCGCGATCGCCCGGGGCCGAATCCACGGGGACGGCGCCCATCTGACGATCGTCACCTTCGCCAACGGGGTGCCGATGAGCCTGCGCGCCGCACAACGCCTGGCCGACAGCGGGATTCACGCCCGCGTCCTCGACCTGCGCTGGCTCGCTCCGCTTCCGATCGACGATCTGCTGCACCACGCGCACGCCACCGGAGCCGTCCTGATCGCCGACGAAACCCGGCGCAGCGGCGGGGTGTCGGAATCGGTGTGCACCGCCCTGGTCGATCACGGTTTCGACGGTCGCCTCGGTCGCGTCACCAGTGACGACAGTTTCGTACCGCTCGGGCCCGCCGCCAATTCGGTCCTGCTGACCGAAGCCGCGATCGAGTCCGCCGCGCGCCGACTGCTGGAGTCCGGGGCACCCGTGCGGAAATGACGCGCGCCGCGGCAGCGGTGCACACGACGCTGGTCAGTCGACGGACGCTGTCACTCAGCGCAGCGTGACCGTCGTCGGGAGCGCCGCGAACCCGCGATTGTTCGACGAATGGATGCGCCGCAGACCCGCCGGATCGATCTCGTAATCGCTGATGCGCGTGCTGATCTCGCCGAGCGCGGTGCGCAGTTCCAGCAATCCGAGGTTCGAGCCGAGGCAGTGGTGACGGCCGCTGCCGAACACCAGCGCGTCGCGGGTGTCACGATCGAGGTCGAATGCGTCGGGCCGGTCGAAGACCTCTGGATCCCGATTCGCCGAACCGGTCAGCAGCAGCATCCGCGCCCCCGCCGGGATCGTGACCCCGTGCAATTCCACGGCTTCGGTGGTGGTCCGCAGTTGCGACTGGGTGGCCGGGTCGTAGCGCATCCCCTCCGCGATCCAGTCGTCGAGCCGACCGCCGAGCGCCGCGGCGCGTTGCTGCGGGTGCGTCCAACCCGCGTACCAGATGTTGCCGAGGGTGAGCATGGTCGTCTCGATACCGGCACCGACCAGCAGGATGAGAACGCCCACGATCTCTTCCGGGGTGAGCCGGTCGTCGCCGTCGGCGGCATCGAGCAGACCGGACAGCAGGTCGTCGGCGCGGTTCTTACTGCGTTCGATGGTCAGTTCGGTGTAGTAGCCGACCAGTGCGCCGATGGCCTGCATCGCCTCGGGCCGCAGATCGGTCGATTCCTCCTCGGTGTACATGATCTCCATGCCGAGTTTGCGCACCAGGTCACGGTCCGCGCTCGGCACCCCCACCAGTTCGGAGATGACTTCGGTCGGGTACGGCCCGGCGAACTCGCTCATCAGATCGAAACTGCCCCGCTCGAGCAGCGGCGCCAGCAGGCCCGTGGCAATCTCGCGCAGTCGTGGCGCCAGGGCCTGGACCCGCCGGGCGGTGAACGCACGGGCGACCAGGCCCCGCATCCGGGTGTGCTTCGGCGGGTCCATCGCGACGAACGAGAAGAACCGTTCGGCCTGCGGGCCCCAGAACGCCGGCTCCATCCGCAACCCGTTGGCGCTCGAGAAGCGATCCGAATCGCGCAGTGCCGCAATCACATCGGAGTACCTCGACAGCGCCCAGAAGTCGTCGTCGGCATTGCGGTAGACCGGGGCTTCGGTGCGCAACCGGGCGTAGATCGGATAGGGATCCTCGTGAACCCCGAAATCGTACGGACTGAACTGCACTGACATATCGAGCCTCCCCAGCCGCACGGCAGGGGGCCGCGCCGGTTCGTCATCCGAGCTGACAGGATGACAGTAGACGATAATCGAGCGTCATCGTCGAAGAGAGGAGTGGTGTGATGGACCCGCTGACCGGATCACACGACCGACATGCGGATCCGGTGGCTCCCCCCGGGATCGACGTGACCACGCCGCACCCGGCCCGGCGTTACGACTACTGGCTGGGCGGCGTGGACAATTTCGAGGCCGACCGCGCCTCCGCGGAAGCCGTGGCCGAGGCGTTTCCCAGCGTGCAGATCGCGGCGTTGGAGAATCGCGCGTTCCTGCGTCGCGTCGTCGGCTACCTGGCCGCCGAGGCCGGGATTCGTCAGTTCCTCGATCTGGGCGCCGGTCTGCCTACCGCCGGGAACGTGCACGAGATCGCGCAGGCCGTCGCTCCGGAGTCGCGGATCGTCTACGTCGACAACGACCCCATCGTCGCCCTGCACGCACGCAGCCTGCTCGACAGCGCGCCCGAGGGGGCGACCAGGTATCTCGAGGCCGATGCCCGCCGGCCGGAGACGATCCTGACCCATCCGGACCTGCTCGCCACCCTGGATCTGTCGCACCCGGTGGCGCTGATCATGCTCGCGGTCATGCATTTCCTCCCCGACGACGACCGGCCCTACGACGTGGTCGAACAGCTGATCGAGGCCCTGGCGCCGGGCAGCTATCTGGTGATGTCACATGCCACCAGTGACCATCTGTCCGAAGAGGATCTGGCCGACAGCGAGCGGGCGAACAAGCGCAGCGGTATCCCGTTCCGGTTGCGGTCGACCGTCGAATTCAGCCGATTCTTCACCGGCCTGGAGCTGGTGGAGCCCGGCATCGTCTCGATCATCAACTGGCCCACCGAATCTCATCGCGCGCATCCGCGACCCGAGGCCGTCTCGATGCTCGGCGCCGTCGCCCGCAAACCCTGACCCGACCCGCATCCGGCTCATGGCTTCGGTGCCGGACCGAGTGCCGCTCCGCGGCTCGACGGTCACCGCCGTGCGCAGCGACGATGCGGCCCCGATACCGCACCAGCGGTACCGGGGCCGATTCGCGTTGTGTCGCGGGCGATTACGCGTCGTCGCCGATCAGGGCAGCGGGCCGCCCGCGGCGATCGCCGAGAGCGTCGCGAACTCGTCGCCCTTGAGCGAGGCACCGCCGACGAGCGCACCGTCGATGTCGGGGGCCGCGATCAGCTCGCCGACATTCTTGGCATTGACCGAACCGCCGTAGAGGATGCGCACACCCGCCGCAACCTCCGGACCGGCGAGTTCCGCCAGTTCGGTACGCAGCGCGCCGCAGACCTCCTGCGCATCGGCCGGCGTGGCGACCCGGCCCGTGCCGATCGCCCACACCGGTTCATAGGCGATGACCACCTTGGCGATCTGCTCGGCGG
This sequence comes from Nocardia veterana NBRC 100344, assembly GCF_000308855.1. GTDB lineage: Bacteria > Actinomycetota > Actinomycetes > Mycobacteriales > Mycobacteriaceae > Nocardia > Nocardia veterana. The sequence goes on from NZ_BAGM01000083.1 coordinate 44,993, forward strand.
ACAGGCCCTTGAGCGAACCGCGCAATTGCTCGAGGTTGTACTCCACGTGGGTCTGCGCCTCGCGGACCCCGAGACCTTCGCCGATGCACACGATCGGGGTCATGTCGTACTGCAGCACCTTCTTGGCCTTCGCCAGCACCGTGGCGTCGTCCTCGTTGTGGTACTGCCGCCGTTCGGAGTGCCCGACCACGACGAAGCTGCAGGACAGCTTCGCCAGCATCGCCGCACTGATCTCACCGGTGTAGGCACCCGAATCGTGCACCGAGACGTCCTGGGCGCCGAAGGTGAGCCGGAGCCGGTCGCCCTCGATCAGCGTCTGGATGCTGCGAATATCGGTGAACGGTGGAAGGACGGTGACGTCGACCTTGTCGAAGTACTTGTCCGGCAGGGCGAACGCGATCTTCTGCACCAGGGCGATGGCCTCGAGGTGATTGAGGTTCATCTTCCAGTTGCCGGCGATCAACGGTTTGCGTGCCATGCTCAAGCCTCCCCGTCTTCCAGAACGCTGATCCCCGGAAGCTGTTTGCCCTCCAGGTATTCCAGCGAGGCGCCACCACCGGTGGAGATATGGGAGAAACCGTCCTCCGGCAGGCCGAGGGTGCGCACGGCCGCGGCCGAGTCGCCGCCGCCGACCACGGTGAACGCGCCCTTACCGGTCGCCGTGACCAGAGCCTCGGCCACCGCGCGGGTGCCGGCCGCGAAGGCCTCGAACTCGAACACGCCCATCGGGCCGTTCCAGAACACCGTCCGTGCCTCGGTCAGCAGCGCGGCGAACCGCTTGGCCGACTCCGGACCGATGTCAAGGCCCATCCAGCCATCGGGAATCTCGTTGGCGGACACCGTCTTCGACTCCGCGTCGGCCGCGAACTTGTCGGCCACCACGATGTCGACCGGCAGATGGATCACGTCGGCGTAGCGCTCGAGCAGATCCTTGCAGGTGTCGACCATCTCCTCCTGGAGCAGCGAGGATCCGACCGAAAGGCCCTGAGCGACAAGAAAGGTGAAGCACATGCCGCCGCCGATGACGAGAGTGTCGACCTTGGGGGCCAGCGCCTCGATGACGGCGAGCTTGTCGGAGACCTTCGAGCCGCCGAGCACCACCGCGTAGGGGCGTTCGGTGTCGGTGGTCAGCTTGCGCAGCACGTCGACTTCCGCGGCCACCAGCGTGCCGGCGTAGTGCGGCAGCAGCTGGGCCACGTCGTAGACGGAGGCCTGCTTGCGGTGCACGACGCCGAAACCGTCGGAGACGAAGGCGCCGTCGTCACCGACCAGCTCGACCAGAGCACGAGCCAGCTTCTGCCGCTGCGCATCGTCCTTGCTGGTCTCACGGGGATCGAAGCGGATGTTCTCCAGCAGCAGCACGTCACCGTCGGTGAGGCCTTCCGAACGCGCGAGCGCGTCCTGGCCCACGACATCGCCGGCGAGCTGGACGTTGCGGCCCAGCTCTTCGCTCAGTTTCGCCGCGACCGGCGCGAGGGAGAGCGTCGGATCCGGCTCGCCCTTGGGACGGCCGAGGTGCGCGGTGACGACGACCTTGGCGCCGGCCTCGGCGAGCGCCTTGATGGTGGGCACGGAGGCGATGATCCGGCCCGGATCGGTGATCTGTCCGTTGTCGAGGGGGACGTTCAGGTCGGAGCGTACGAGGACGCCCCGGCCTTCGACACCCTCGGCCAGCAGATCCTGAAGGGTCTTGACTGCCATGGGTTTACAGCGACTTGCCGACGAGGCCGATCAGGTCGGCGAGACGGTTGGAGTAGCCCCACTCGTTGTCGTACCACGACACGACCTTCACCTGGTCGTCGATCACCTTGGTCAGCGGCGCGTCGTAGATCGACGAGTGCGGGTCGGTCACGATGTCGCTGGAGACGATCGGGTCGACGTTGTACTTCAGGATGCCCTTGAGCGGTCCCTCGGCGGCGGCCTGGTAGGCGGCGTTGATCTCCTCGACGGTGGCCGACTTGCGCAGAGTGGCGGTCAGGTCGGTGACCGAACCGGTCGGCACCGGCACGCGCAGCGCGTAACCGTCGAGCTTGCCGTTCAGCTCCGGCAGGACCAGGCCGATGGCCTTGGCCGCACCGGTGCCGGTGGGCACGATGTTCAGCGCGGCGGCGCGGGCGCGGCGCAGATCCTTGTGCGGGCCGTCCTGCAGGTTCTGGTCCTGGGTGTAGGCGTGGATCGTGGTCATCAGGCCACGCTCGATGCCGAATTCGTCGTTCAGGACCTTGGCCAGCGGGCCGAGGCAGTTGGTGGTGCACGACGCGTTGGAGATGATGTTCTGGCTGCCGTCGTACTGGTTGTCGTTGACGCCCATGACCACGGTCAGGTCCTCGCCCTTGGCGGGCGCGGAGATGATGACCTTCTTGGCGCCGGCGGCCAGGTGTCCCTTGGCCTTGGTGGCGTCGGTGAAGATGCCCGTCGATTCGACGACCACGTCCACACCCAGGTCGCCCCACGGCAGCGCGGACGGGCCCTCCTTGATGGCCAGTGCCTTGATCCGCTGGTCGCCGACCACGATGGTGTCGTCACCGTCGAGCGACACGTCCTGCGGCAGCCGGCCGAGGATCGAGTCGTACTTCAGCAGCGTGGCCAGGGTCGCGTTGTCGGTGAGGTCGTTGACCGCGACGATCTCGATGTCGGTGGTGCCCAGCGCTTTCTGCGCCTCCACCGCACGGAAGAAGTTACGTCCGATACGACCGAAGCCGTTGATGCCTACCCGGACAGTCACGTTATCGCTCCTCAGCTTTCAAGCGGATTCATTCCGATGCCAGACCACCCTAATGCCCGGCCATAACATCACGGACACGCCCCTGCCGCGACCTCACCGACCCGGCGCTGCGCCGGTGAGCGTGCAGATGCCGCCCGCGACCGGCGTCGTTGCCGCCGCCCGGGCTTGCCCGTCGCGGCCGGGGTACCCACCTACGCGGCTTTCACCGAACTCGGCGCAGGAAATCCGGTTACTCCGAAATCCGGATGCTCCGCCCGCCGAGGACCAGCGACCGCCGGGGGTTCGGTAGCGAGAGCCTATCGCACGACGATCGCCGCCGAAGCCGTGCCGAGCGCCGGTTGTGGACAACCATGAGCCTGTGGAGAAACCATCGGTCCTGCGCCACAAGGACATTCGCGACATCGGCCGCCGGCTCGTCCCCGTTCGGCGGCCGGCTACCCGATCCCGGGCCGGTTCGGGCGGCCCGGGATCGCGCGACTCATGCGTCTTCGAGAAGTTCGGCGGTGACCGCCGATTCGGTATCCGGAACGCCCAGTTCCTTGGCGCGCCGGTCCGCCATGGACAACAGCCGGCGAATCCGGCCGGCGACGGCATCCTTGGTCATCGGCGGGTCGGCCAGCTGGCCGAGCTCTTCCAGCGACGCCTGGCGATGCTGGACCCGCAGCCGACCGGCGGCGGCCAGATGGTCGGGCACATCCTCACCGAGGATCTCGAGCGCGCGTTCGACCCGCGCCGCGGCGGCGACCGCGGCCCGCGCCGAGCGTCGCAGATTGGCATCGTCGAAATTGGCCAGGCGGTTCGCGGTGGCGCGGACCTCGCGGCGCATGCGCCGCTCCTCCCAGGTCAGCCGGGTGTCCTGAGCGCCCATGCGAGTCAGCAGCGCGCCGATCGCCTCGCCGTCGCGCACCACGACCCGGTCGGTGCCGCGTACCTCGCGAGCCTTGGCCGAAATACCCATTCGCCGGGCGGCACCCACGAGCGCCAGCGCCGCCTCCGGGCCAGGGCAGCTCACCTCTAGTGCGGAGGAGCGTCCGGGTTCGGTCAGCGAGCCGTGTGCCAGGAAGGCGCCGCGCCAGGCCGCTTCGGAGTCACCGATACTGCCGCCGACGACCTGGGCCGGCAGGCCCCGGACCGGACGGCCGCGCACGTCGAGCAATCCGGTCTGGCGGGCTAGTGCTTCGCCCTCCTTGGACACGCGCACGACGTAGCGGGAGGTTTTCCGCAAACCGCCCGCGCCGAGCACGTGCACATCCGATCCGTAGCCGTAGAGCTCGAAGATCTCGCGCCGTAGTCGCCGCGCGATCGAACCCATGTCGACCTCGGCCTCGACGATCACCCGACCGCCGACGATGTGCAGGCCACCGGCGAACCGGAGTAGTGCCGACAGTTCCGCCTTGCGTGCGCTCACCTGCGAGACGGTCAGACGGCTCAACTCGTCTTTCACCTCGGCTGTCATCGCCACGAGACCCGCTCCTTTCCACCCAACACGGACCGCACCTGCTGGACCGGATGCCGTCCTTCGACTCGAAGCCCTGCCAATTCCGGCCGAGGTTGGCGGATCACCTGATCCAGTGCGGCGGCTAGCTTTCCAGGGTGGTGCCGGTCCGTCCCCGCCTCGGCGACATCAGCGAAGGTTACTCGTGCACGCAGCTGTTCGGCAGCTCTTGCCACATGTTCACGTTCCCTACCCTCGGGTACGGACCCGGAGTCCACCAGCACGTGGTCCACGGCGAAATCCGGTGCGTGCTGGGACAATACATGCAGATGCCGTTCGGCGGAGAATCCCGTGGTCTCGCCCGGCTCGGCCGCCAGGTTCAGGACCAGCACTTTCACCGCCCGGGTATGCATCAGCGCCTCCCGCAGATCCGGCACCAGCATGTGCGGAATGACGCTGGTGAACCACGATCCCGGGCCCAGCACCACCACGTCGGCATGTTCGATCGCCGCGGTGGCCTCCGGGCTGGCCGGCGGGTCGGACGGAATCAACCGGACCCGGCGCACCTTGCCCGGAGTGGTGGCGACCGCCACCTGACCGCGGATACAGCGGCTCACCCGCGGATCGGCCTCCAGCCCGGAGACGTCGGCCTCGATGGTCAGCGCGGTCGGCGACATGGGTAGCACCCGTCCCGTGCAGCGCAGGATCGCAGCCATCTCGTCGAGTGCGGCGATCGGGTCGCCCAGCACTTCGGCCAGGCCGGCGAGAACCAGATTGCCCACCGAATGCCCGGCCAGAGCGCCGGTTCCGCCGAAGCGGTGCTGGGCCGTGCGCGCCCACAGGCCCTCGGGATCCTCCGCCAGCGCGGCGAGGGCCATCCGGAGATCACCGGGCGGCAGCATTCCCAGTTCCGATCGCAGCCGGCCGGAGGACCCGCCGTCGTCGGCGACCGTGACGACCGCGGTGATCCGCCGGGTGAGCCGCCGCGCCGCGGTCAGGGTGGCGTAGAGGCCGTGGCCTCCGCCGAGTGCCACCAGCGCGGTCTCGTCGGCCTCGCCGGATTTCGCCGGGGCAGAGCTATCGCCCACGGCGGAGGTGTCGCCGCTATGCTCCCCGCCGCTCATTCGCGCCCCAGATCTCGGTGAACCACCCGGACCACGTCGGTCGATGCGCTGTCGGGCCGTCCCAGCAACTGGCCGAGCTCCTCGGCGATGGCCACACTGCGGTGTTTACCGCCCGTGCACCCCACTGCCACGGTCATATATCGCTTACCCTCCTGGCGGTAGCCGCTGGTGGTCACGTCGACCAGATGGCGGCAGGTGTTCACATAGTCCTCGGCGCCGGGTCGCGACAAAACGTACTCGCTCACCACCGAGTCCTGCCCGGTATGTTCCCGCAGTTCCGGGATCCAATGCGGGTTCGGGAGAAAACGCACGTCGAAAACCATGTCGGCATCCAGGGGAACGCCGTATTTGAATCCGAAGGATTGGATCGTCACCTGCAGCGCGGCCGGAGCTCCACCGCCGTAGGCCTCTTCGAGTTTGCGATGCAGCTGATGCACCGACAGTGCCGTCGTGTCGATCACGAGGTCGGCGGCGGTCTTGACCTTGGACAGCGCGCGGCGCTCGGCGGCGATACCGGCCGACAGCGTCCCGTCGGCGCTTTCGCTCTGCAGCGGATGGCGACGGCGGGCGTAGCCGAAGCGCCGGATCAGCACATCGTCGGAGGCCTCCAGAAACAGCAGCCGGGTACCGACGCCGCTGGCCCGCAACTGATCGGTCACGCCGGACAGATCACCGGTGAAGAAGCGGCTGCGCACGTCCATGACCAGGGCCAATTTGGTGATCGGCGGGTCGGCGGCGGCGCCGAGTTCGATCAGCCGTCCGATCAGTTCGGGCGGCAGATTGTCGGCGACGTACCAGCCCAGGTCCTCGAGGACCCGGGCTGCGGTGCCGCGGCCCGCTCCGGACAGGCCGGTGACGATGACCACCTCGACCGGGTGGGCCGCCGCCGAGGACCGGTTGCCGGCACTCGCACTGGGGTTGGATTCGACGCTCGTCATGTCCTATCGGGTCCGTCCATGGCTGCCATTCGATCATCCTGCCCGTCCCGACCGGCGCCGGCCGCGCGCACACCGCCGGCGCAACCGAGCCGTGATCGAGACGTCATTCCGAGTTGAGCGCCGCGAGTACGGCCTTGGCCGTCGCCACCCCGATCCCGGGCACCTCGGTGATTTCCTCCACCGTAGCCTGCTTGAGTTTGGCCACCGATCCGAAGTGGGTCACCAACGCGGTGCGCCGCGCTTCACCGAGACCGCGCACCGAATCCAGCGCGGAGGCCGTCATCCGGCGCGAACGCTTACTGCGATGGAAGGTGATGGCGAAGCGGTGCGCCTCGTCGCGCACCCGCTGCAACAGGAACAGCGACTCGCTGTTGCGCGGCATGATCACCGGATCGGGCTCCCCCGGGACCCACACCTCCTCCAGGCGTTTGGCCAGGCCGATCACCGCCACATCGGTGATGCCCAGATCGTCGAGCACCTCGGCCGCGGCCGCCACCTGCGGGGCGCCGCCGTCGACCACGTACAAATTCGGCGGGTAGGAGAATTTGCGCGGGCGACCGGTCGCGGGGTCGATACCGGGCGGCAGGTCGGCGGGCTCGGCCTCCGCGGTCGCGATCGCCGCGGTGTCCGGCCCGCCTGCGCCGGCACCGTCCGCGGGATCGGCCGGGGCGTGTGCCGCGCTCTTCGCCGCCGCACTCATCTCGTCCAGTTCCCGGCGCAACCGATAAAACCGCCGCCGGGTGACCTCGGCGATACTCGCCACATCGTCGGATCGGCCCTCCCCCGCGGCCTCCTTGATCGTGTAGTGGCGGTATTCGGATTTGCGCGGCAACCCGTCCTCGAAGACCACCAGCGAGGCGACCACATCGGTGCCCTGGACGTGGCTGATGTCGACACATTCGATCCGCAGCGGCGCGCTGTCGAGGTCGAGGGCGTCCTGAATGCCTTGCAGCGCAGCCGATCTCGCGGTCAAGTCGCCCGCGCGCTTGAGTTTGTGCTGAGCCAGGGCCTCCTGTGCATTGCGCTGCACCGTCTCCATCAAGGCCTTCTTGTCGCCGCGTTGCGGCACCCGCAGCGCTACCGACGAACCGCGCAACCTCGACAGCCAGCCCTGGACCTGATCCGGATCACCGGGCAATTCCGGCACCAGCACCTCCCGCGGGACCGCGGTCGCGGGGGTCTCGGTATCGGTGTGTTCGGCGAAGGCGGCCTGCTCGCCGTAGAACTGGGTGACGAACTGTTCGACGAGCGCGGCCAGCTCGCTCGGACCCCGGGCGCCCTCGTCGAGGGCCGCGGCACCCGCGGCATCCTCGGCGGCCGCCCAATTCAGATCGGCCGCGTCGCCGGATTTGTCGACGACCCAACCACGCTGACCGCGCACCCGGCCGTCGCGCACGTGGAAGATCTGCACCGCGACCTCGAGTTCGTCGGCGGCGAAGGCGATGACATCGGCGTCGGTACCGGTCCCCAGCACCACCGCCTGCTTCTCCAGCGCCCGTTTCAGGGCGGCCACGTCGTCGCGCAGGCGTGCCGCGGTCTCGAAGTCCAGATCCGCCGCGGCCGCCTGCATCCGGCGTTCCAGCTCACGCACCATCCGATCCGTACGACCGGACAGGAAGTCGCAGAAATCCTCGGCGATCCGGCGGTGTTCCGCGGCGTCCACCCGGCCGACGCAGGGCGCCGAACATTTGTCGATGTAGCCGAGGAGGCACGGACGCCCGATCTGCCTGTGCCGCTTGAACACTCCGGCCGAACAGGTGCGCACGGGGAACACCCGCAACAGCAGGTCCACGGTTTCGCGGATGGCCCAGGCGTGGGCATACGGTCCGAAGTAGCGCACCCCCTTCTTGCGCGCACCGCGATAGACGAAGACGCGGGGATATTCCTCGTTCATACTCACCGCGAGCATCGGATAGGTCTTGTCGTCGCGGTAGCGCACGTTGAAGCGCGGATCGAATTCCTTGATCCAGTTGTACTCCAGCTGCAGCGCCTCGACCTCGGTGGACACCACCGTCCATTCGACGCTCGCGGCCGTGGTGACCATCTGGCGCGTGCGCGGGTGCAGCGAGGAGACGTCGGCGAAGTAGGAATTCAGGCGGCTGCGCAGACTCTTGGCCTTACCGACATAGATCACCTGCCCGTAGGAGTCCCGGAACTTGTAGACGCCGGGTTCGACGGGAATGGTGCCCGGTGCGGGCCGATAGGTCGCGGGATCTGCCACGGGAACCAGGTTAACGACCGGCACCGACAGCGGTGCCGGCCCGGGAGCGAGCGGACGGCACCGCCGTCACCGATGCATCCGGTGCGCACCCGCGACGATCGCGTCGCACAGCGCCCGCTCGGGTTCCGACAACCGGCTGTGCCGGCGCAGCAGCACGAATTCGAGCTCCCCGAGTTCGGGCAGCTTGTCGTCGTCGACCGCGAAAAGACCGGGCGGAAGCAAGGTTTCGGCATGCGCCACCACGCCCAGCCCAGCCAGCACCGCCGCCCGCAGGCCGAGCTGACTGTCGCTCACGCAGGCGATCCGCCAGCTGCGGCCCTCCCGTTCGAGTGCCCGCAGCGCAACGTGGCGGGTGAGACTCGGCGGCGGGTAGGTGACCACCGGGACGGGGTCGGCGATACGACCGAGACCGGGACGCCCGGCCCACACCAGCCGATCCCGCCACAGCAGTTCCCCGTGTCGTTCACCGGTGAGCCGCTTGGCCACCATCAGGTCCAGTTCGCCGGCGGCCATGCGGGTCTTGAGATTCTCGCTGAGCCCCACGGTCAGCTCCAGATCGACACCGGGGTGGGAGCGCTGGAACTCGAGCAACATATCCGGCAGTTCGCGGGCGACCAGGTCGTCGGAGGCGCCCAGGCGGATCAATCCGGTCAGCCGGGAATCGGAGAAGTACCGGTCCGCCTCGGCCTGGGCGTCGAGAATGGCGCGGGCGAAGCCCACCATGGCGGCCCCGTCGGCGGTGAGCGCCAGATTGCGGGTGTCGCGGCGGATCAGTTCACGACCCGCGGCCTGCTCGAGCCGGGCGATATGACCGCTGACCGTCGACTGCCGCAATCCCAGAATGCGGCCGGCGGCGGTGAATCCGCCGGCCCGCTCGACGGCGAGGAAGGTACGCAGCAGTTCCGGATCGAACATATTCATCACACTACGCGTTCCTAGATATCGCACCCATCGACTTTCATGATCAGTGGCGTGGGTCGTACCGTGGCGTGGTGACGCTGCTGGCCAAACTCCGCATCGATGGATTCCTGCTGGGACTGTTCGCCGCGATGGCGATCGGCCTGCTCCTGCCCGCGCGTGGCGGCGCGGCCGACGTCCTGGACTGGGCCACCAAGGTAGCGATCGCGGTGTTGTTCCTGCTGTACGGCACCCGGCTGGAACCGCGAGAGGCACTCGCCGGGCTGCGGCACTGGCGGTTGCACACCACGGTGCTGGCCGCGACATATGTGCTGTTCCCGCTTCTCGGACTGGCGATGCGCTTGCTGGTTCCGTCGGTGCTGACCGACGACCTCTACACCGGCATGTTGTATCTGTGCCTGCTGCCGTCGACCGTGCAGTCCTCGATCGCGTTCACCGCCATCGCCAGGGGCAACGTCGCGGCCGCGGTGGTCAGCGCCTCGGTGTCGAATCTGCTGGGCGTCTTCCTCACACCGTTACTGGTGATGTTGCTGATGCAGACCACCGGCAACGCCACGGTCTCGCCGATGTCCATCGTCGAGATCGTGGTGCAACTGCTGCTGCCGTTCATCGCCGGTCAGCTGTTGCGCCCGAAGCTGCACTGGCTGCTGGCACACACCACGGTCACCAAGATCGTCGACCGCGGCTCGGTGTACCTGGTGGTGTACGCGGCCTTCAGCGCCGGCATGGTCGAACACGTCTGGCAGGGGCTCGCCGTGGGACGCCTGCTGGCGGTCGTGGGCGTAGCGATCGTCCTACTGGCGGTGGTGCTCGGGGTGACCGCGGGCGTGGCCCGGCTGCTGGGGTTCGACCGTGCCGATCGCATCGTGGTGATCTTCTGCGGGTCCAAGAAGAGCCTGGCGACCGGCCTCCCGATGGCCACCGTCCTGTTCGCCGGACATCCGGTGGGCCTGATCGTGCTGCCGCTCATGATCTTCCATCAGATCCAGCTGATCACCTGCGCCGCCCTCTCCGGGCGCTGGGGCCGGGCGGCCGACGAAGCCGAGGCGGCCCGGCTCGCCGCCGCCGCGGACGGGACCGCCACCGCCGGCGTCACCCGGATTCCGCGAGCCTGACCGCACCGGACGACGAGAACCCTTCGCGCGCGGCCACTTCGGCGTGCAATGTCGCCGCGAGATCGCCCCGCTCACCGACGACGACATCGTCCAGGCCCAGCCATTCGGCCATGGCTTCCAGCTCCGCGGCCAGCTCGTGCGCGATCCGCGCATGCGGCCGGTCGGGTTCGGCGAAGGCGCCCAGGACTCGCAGCCGGCCGGTGGCGCGGTCGGCGCGCAGGTCGACCCGCGCGACCAGTTCTCCGTCGAGCAGGAACGGGAAGACGTAGTACCCGTGCACCCGCTTGTGTTCGGGGGTGTAGATCTCGATGCGATAGTGGAAATCGAACAGCCGCTCGGTTCGCGGACGGAAGAAGATCAGCGGATCGAACGGGCACAGCAGCGCGCGCCGCTCGATCCGACGCGGAATCCGGACATCCGTGCGCAGATAGGCCGGGCGATCCCACCCATCCACCTGCACCGGTTCCAGTTCGCCCGCGTCGACCAATTCGGCCACCGCCGGTTCGCACTGACGCCGGTGCAGCCGGTAGTAGTCGCGCAGATCGGCCTCGGTGGCGACGCCGAGGGCCGCGGCGGCCCGCCGGACCAATTCCCGCACCGCGTCCGGCTCCTCGACCCGCCGGCGCACGATCTCGGCCGGCAACACCCGCTCGGTGAGGTCGTAATGACGCTGGAATCCGACCCGTTTGTCCACCGACAGCTCGCCGGTGGCGAACAACATCTCACACACCACCTTGGTGTCGCTGTGATTCCAGCCCCAATGATCCTTGCGCCGTGGGCGATTCAGTTCCAGCTGCCGCTCCACCTCGGCGGCGGTGCAGGCACCGACCTCCGCGATCACGGCGAGGACCTGCTCGGGCAGCCGTGGGTTCTCCTCGAGCACCCTACGGGCGCCACCCCAGCGGCCGTGCTCGTAACCGGCCATCCGCCACCGCAGCAACGGCCAATCCGCCACCGGGATCAGCGCGGCCTCGTGCGCCCAGTACTCGACCAGACGCCGCGGCCGTCGAGCGCTGTGTCCCCACGCCGCCTCGTCCAGCGCGGCGGGATCGTACGCACCGATCCGCGCGAACACCGGAGCGTAATGCGCGCGCACCACCGCCGCGACCGAATCCAATTGCAACAGCTGAGTATTGCGCACGACGCCGAGAACAGCGCGGCGCGACGAGGCGAGCGCAGGACCGGTGGCGCGGTCACGGGCGGGTCCGGCGAATCCCTGGGCGGCGAGCGCGGCGCGACGGGCCGCGGCGGCAGTGATGGTGCGCACTCCCCGAATCTGCCATGGACCACCGACAGATATTCCGCGGGCAGGCGCACCGCCCCCGCATCTGCTACGTTGAACACGTTCGATACACCAATGTATCCATTTCGCAGAATGCGGAGGAGTGCCCGTGGCGCCGTCAGCACAGCCGGATGTCATCGTCGTCGGAGCCGGACTGGCCGGGCTGGTCGCCACCTACGAGCTCACCCGCGCCGGTCGCCGCGTCCTGGTACTCGATCAGGAGAATCGCAACAATCTCGGCGGGCAGGCCTTCTGGTCGCTGGGCGGGTTGTTCTTCGTCGACAGCCCGGAACAGCGCCGCCTCGGCATCAAAGACTCCTTCGCCCTGGCCTGGCAGGACTGGGAGGGCTCGGCCGGCTTCGACCGGGAGGACGAGGATCACTGGGCACGACAGTGGGCCCGCGCCTACGTCGAGTTCGCCGCCGGCGAGAAGCGTCGCTACCTGCACGATCTCGGCCTGCGCGTCACTCCCCTGGTCGGCTGGGCCGAGCGCGGCGGCGCCACCGCGGACGGGCACGGCAACTCGGTGCCTCGCTTCCACCTCACCTGGGGCACCGGGCCGGAGGTGTTGCGGGTCTTCCTCGAACCCGTTCTGGACGCGGAGAAACGGGGCCTGGTCGATTTCGCGTTCCGGCACCGCGTCGACGAGTTGATCGTCGACAACGATGCGGTGGTGGGTGTGCGCGGCAGCGTGCTGGAGCCGAGCGAGCTCGACCGTGGCGTGGCGTCTTCGCGAAACACGGTGGGCGAGTTCGAGTTCCGCGCGCCCGCCGTCCTGGTCTCCTCGGGCGGCATCGGCCACAACCACGAGCTGATCCGTCGGAACTGGCCGACCGAACGCCTCGGTCCCTGCCCGCAGACGATGATCTCCGGCGTTCCCGCCCACGTCGACGGGCGCATGCTCGCGATCACCGAAGCCGCCGGCGGCCGAATCGTGAATCGGGACCGGATGTGGCACTACACCGAGGGCATTCACAATTGGGATCCGATCTGGCCCGACCATGCCATCCGGATCATCCCCGGGCCCTCGTCGCTGTGGTTCGACGCCCAGGGAAAGCGTTTGCCCGCACCATGTTTCCCGGGCTTCGACACCAACGCCACGATGAAGGCGATCCTCGCCACCGGTTACGACTACTCGTGGTTCGTCCTGACCCAGTCGATCATCGAGAAGGAATTCGCCCTCTCCGGATCCGAACAGAATCCCGACATCACCGGTAAGGACCTCAAACTCACCCTCAAGAGCCGCGCCGCCAAGGGCGCGCCCGGACCGGTCGAGGCGTTCAAACGACACGGCGTCGATTTCGTCGTCGCCGATACGCTGCCGGAGCTGGTCCGCGGGATGAACGACATCGCTCGCGGCCCCCAACTGGAGCTCGCCGATCTCGAGCGCCAGATCATCGCCCGCGACCGCGAACTGGACAACAAGTACAGCAAGGATGCCCAGCTGATGGCCGTCGCCAATGCCCGCCGATCGCTGGGCGACAAGCTGGGCCGGGTCGCGGCGCCGCACCGTATCCTCGACCCCGCGCACGGGCCGTTGATCGCCGTGCGACTGAACATCCTGACCCGGAAGACCTTGGGCGGCCTGCAGACCAATCTGGACGCGCAGGTCGTGCGAGAGGACGGCACACCGTTCCCGGGTCTGTACGCGGCCGGCGAGGTGGCCGGTTTCGGTGGCGGCGGCGTCCACGGCTACAACGCGCTCGAGGGCACCTTCCTCGGCGGCTGTATCTTCTCCGGCCGGGTCGCGGGCCGGGCGATGGCGCGGCTGCCGCGCTGATCAGCGCGGTTCGAGGCTCTTGGCACCCACCGCCCGGATCAGGCTGAAGATCGGCAATCCGATCACGAGATGTTCGATCGCCGTGGAGGCGCCCACCCACAGGTCGCTCGACAGGGTCAGCGGGATGATCACCGACGCGGCGATGAGGATTCCGACGATCCAGGCGAAGAACATATCCGGCGACGGTGTGCCCAGATGCAGGACGTACCACAGCACGCCGGCCAGGAGGGCGCAGAAGAAGGCCACGACGGCGAACCAGTACCCCTGCTCGGCCATCGGGTTCCACACGCCGAACTTGCCGCTCTCGGTGGCGCGGGTGGCGATGACGTCGATGATCCACGCGCACAGCCAGGCCGCGAGAGCGGTGACGACCGCCGTGGCGAGTACGCCTCCGGCGAACATGCCGAGATTCACCTCGGGCTGCCGCTGCTGCGCCGGCTGCCCCGGCGATCGATAGGACTGCTGGTAGCCGGGATCCTGATAGCCACCCGGCTGATAACCGCTCTCGTACCGCGCGGTGTGCTGCTCGCGCGGGTCCTGTGGATACACCGCCGATCACCTCCGTCGTGAATGTGTCTGCCGAGTCTAGGGCCGCACCGCGGCCGGCGACGCCCGAACGACACGCGGCAGGCCGGGGCCCGGGCCGGCGAAACGCCCCGGACCGACGCCGGTCATCGGCGAATCACGCAGGTGCCAAACGCCTTTCGTATTCAGCGGCCAGATCGCGCAGGGCGGCCGCCCCGTCGCCGGCGAAACTCGAGCCGTGCATGACCGCCAGCGTGGCGGGCCGGAGATCGGCCAGTCGATGCAGCGCCGCCGGCACGGCCGGACCGAGCGAGGTGGCGTGGAAGACGTCTTCGGCAAAGGCGGCGGGTCCGACGACGTCGGATTCGGTGAGGGCCGGCCCGTCCCCGACCTGAGTCATCAGGTCACCGCAGAACAACACCCCGGTGGTCTCGTCGTAGAGCACCCGCGCCTCCCAGTTGTGTGGAGCATGGGGCGTGTCGAGATGCCGGATGCGGTGCTCGCCCAATTCGAGGACCTCACCGTCGGCCAGGGGCCGCGGAGGGCGGTCGGCCAGATCGTTGATCGACACCTCGCACCCCAGCGCCCCGTGGGCCACCTGGGCATGCGGCGCCGCGGCGAGGAACAGGTTCATCGCGCCGCATTCGTCGGCCTCGACGTGGCCGAAGGTGATCCAGCGCAGCCTCTGCACCGGGACGATGGCGCCGATCTGTTCGCTGACCAGCGGATACAACGCCCGCATACCGCAATGGAACAGCAGTGGTTCGTCATCGACCACGAGGAACTGGTTGATGGTGAACCCGGTCGGGCCGACCTCCGGCATGAAGGTGGATATCCGGTAGATGTGGTCGGCGATTTCGTCGGTACGGCTCTGCATGTTCGGCTCCCATCCGGGCCCGGACGTCGGCAGCCGTTCGAACGCGGCGCGGACCCGTGTCCACAAGTTCGACCCCGTTCCACTGATGTTATCCAGATCACACCAATGGGTCGATACCCACGATCCGATCCGACCGAGACGGGCGGGACGCGGCCGTTCCCGCGTCCCGCCCGGGGCCACCGGCGCGATCCCTACTCGGCCGCGGCGGGCTCCGGCGGCGACGCCTCGGGTTCACGTCCAGCCGCCGACGAACTGCCGGTATCCGGCGCGAGGCCCGGCTCCGCGCCCGCGCCCAGCGCCGCGAGTTCCGCGCTCACCCGGCGGTCGTGTTCGGCGGCGTCGGCGGCTGCTCGCTTCGGACTCCACCGTCCGGCCATCAGGAACACAAACGGCAGGAACAACACCTGGGCGATCAGGCAGATCCACCACCACTGCCGCCACTGCACCGGCGAATCGGCGGCGGCCTGTCTCACCTGCGGGTCGATGGTTGCGGAGCATTCACCCGACCGCGAGCGGGGTTCCGGCGCCACCCCTTCACCTATCAGCTTGTCTGAGGAGTTTGCTACCGTTGACCGCATGGTCGACTCCCCCATCCTCCAGGTGGACGCCGTAGATTTCGTGCGCAACCGCACCCCGATCCTCGCCGACGTCTCGCTGACGGTCCGCGCGGGCGAACACTGGGCACTGCTCGGGCCCAACGGCGCCGGCAAAACCACCCTGCTGAAAATGCTGGGCGCCTTCGAACATCCCACGCACGGCAGTGTGCACGTACTCGGCCACCGGCTCGGGCGCGTCGACATGCGCGAACTGCGGACGCTCATCGGCCATGTCGACCCGCGACACAACCCGCCGTATCCGCTCACCGCCCACGAGGTGGTGCTGACCGGACTCACCAACACCGCCGATATCAAGCAGCGCTGGTCGCCCACCCCGGAACAGGATGCCGAGGCCGACCGGCTCATCGAACTCATGGGCCTCACCCACCGCCGCGAGGCTCGCTGGCCCACCCTCTCCCAGGGGGAACGCGGCCGCGCTCTCATCGCCCGCGCGCTCATCGCGGAACCGCGTCTGCTCCTGCTCGACGAACCCTCGACGGGGCTGGACGTGGGCGGGCGCGAGCAGCTCATCGAGCGGATCGACCTGTTGCAGGCGACCCATCCGGAGCTGGCGTCGGTTTTGGTCACCCATCATCTGGAGGAGCTGCCGCCGGCCACCACCCATGTGCTGCTCCTGCGGGCCGGTCGCTGCGTCGCGAGCGGGCCGGTGGACCAGGTGCTCACCAGCGCCAACATCAGCACCTGCTTCGACCACCCGATCCGGCTGACCCGGACCGACGACGGCCGGTGGCATGTGCGGACCGAACGCAGCGTGCGCGCCTGATCCCAGCGACAGACACCAATCTTTCCGTTGACAAGATTAGTGCGGCATGCGATGTTCGACAGGCGCCACGCTCTACTCGCCTCGTCGAAAGCTCTCGCCATGCCCACCTTGCCCTGGCTCACCATCGATCGGCCCGGTAACGACACCGTCCAGGTCATGGCCTCGCGGCTCGAGGTCCGATCGCTGTGGCACGTCCCCCGCTTCTTCGCGACCTCGATGGTGCTGTGGCGACAGGCTCGCCGCTCCCCCGGCGCCATCGGCATCACGCTGAAAGCCGACCTCACCCGCCGGACCTTCTGGACGCTGTCGGCGTGGGCCGACGCCGACGCGATCACCGCCTATGCGCGGACCGATCCGCACGCCTCCGCGATCGTGCGGGCCCGAGCCGTGATGCGCGAATCGACCTTCGTCTTCTGGTCCGCCCCCGCGGCCGAGCTGCCGATCGGCTGGCCCGAGGCGCAGCGCCGCATCGCCGCCGAGCGCGAGAATCCCAGCCGCACAGCGGCCTCGTGAGGCCAGATCGCGCAGATCAGTCCTCGACGGGGACCGGCTGTGTCGGCCGCGCCGGTTGCCCGTCCGGCGGCTCGCGCAGCCGCGCCACCTCGAGCACCCGCGAGCGGGCCGCGAACCAGCCGACGATCAGGGCGGGTATCAACACCACGAGGCTCGCCACCGTCCAGGTGCCGACCGGGCGGTCGAATGCCATCAGTACCAGCATCGCGGCGAGAAACACCAGCGTCGCGATGCCGGTGTAGGGCGCCCCGAACATCCGGAAGGCCGGACGCTCCATCTCACCGCGCCGCCAACGCCGCCACAGGGCCAGCTGGCACAGCACGATGGTCGCCCACGAGGCCAGAATGCCCAGCGAGGCCACATTGAGCACGATCTCGAAGGCACGTGCCGGGACGATGTAGTTGAGCCAGATGCCGACCAGCGCGATCAGGCTGGTCAGCACGATGCCACCGTAGGGCACGCCGCGGCTGCTCATCCGGGCCGTGAACGCCGGCGCGCTGCCGTTGACCGCCATCGAACGCAGGATCCGCCCGGTGGAGTACAGCCCGGCGTTGAGACTGGAGAAGGCCGCGGTCAACACGACGAGATTCATCACCGAACCGGCATGGGCCACACCCAGCTTGGTGAAGAACGTGACGAAGGGACTTTCGTCGGCGCGGTAGGCGGTATAAGGCAGCAGCAGGGCCAACAGGATCAGCGAGCCGACGTAGAACACCGCGATCCGCAGAATCACCGAATTGATCGCCCGCGGCATGATCTGCTGCGGATTCTCCGTCTCGCCCGCCGCCGTGCCGACCATCTCGACCGCCGCATAGGCGAACACCACCCCCGAGGCGACCGTCACCAGGGGCAACACGCCCGTGGGGAACCAGCCGCCGGCATGGCCGACCAAACCGAAACCCGTTGCCGCACCGTCGATCCGGAATCGGCCACCGAGGAATACGATGCCGATGATCAGGAACGACACCAGCGCCACGACCTTGATCAGCGCCGCCCAGAACTCCAGTTCGCCGAACCATTTCACCGAGACCAGGTTCACCGCGAGCACCAGACACAGCGCGATCAGCGCCAGCACCCACTGCGGGATCGCGCCGAAGGCGCCCCAGTAGTGCAGATAGGTCGCGATGGCGGTGGTATCGACGATGCCGGTCATCGACCAGTTCAGGAAGTATGCCCATCCGGCGACGAAGGCCGCCTTCTCCCCGTAGAACTCGCGAGCGTAGGAGACGAACGACCCCGAGGACGGCCGGTGCAACACCAGCTCCCCCAGGGCGCGCAGGATGAAGAAGACGAAGACACCACAGACCGCGTAGACCAGGAACAGCCCGGGCCCGGCATCGGCGAGCCGTCCACCGGCCCCCAGGAACAGGCCGGTGCCGATCGCGCCGCCGATCGCGATCATCTGCAGCTGCCGCGGCTTGAGGCTCTTGTGATAGCCGCTGTCCTCGGCGCTGAGGTGCGTCTGCGCTGGTATCTCGCTCATCTCGCTCATCGGTCGGGGGTTTCCTTGGTCGAGGTCGGGGCGGCTCGACGTTACCCGGTGTGGGAACGAAGCCCGGCGCGGTGGGGCCGGTGCGGGTTAAAGTGCCCGCATGAGGCGCACGCGAGCGATCTTGGCCGGCGCGAGCGCCGCCGTCCTGCTGAGCACGACGCTGCTCACCGGTTGCGCGTCCAACACCTCCGAATCCGATCGCACCTGCGCCGACACTCCGAACGGCACCCCGGTCAGCGCCGCCGCGGCACCGACGGCGACCGCGACGAATCTGGCGACCAACCCGGAAATCGCCACCGGTTATCGCAGCGATATGACGCCGGTGCGGACGCACAGCTTCGCGGTCTCCACCGCCAACCCGGTCGCCACCCGCGCCGCCTGCCGGGTACTCGCCGACGGCGGCACCGCCGCCAATGCACTGATCGCCGCCCAGACGGTGCTGGGCCTGGTGGAACCCCAGGCCTCCGGCATCGGTGGCGGAGCATTCCTGCTCTACTACGACGCCGGTTCCCGCTCGATCGACGCGTACGACGGCCGGGAAATCGCCCCCGCCGCGGCGACCGAGAACTACCTGCGCTGGATCAGCGATACCGATCACGCGCCGCCGCAACCGAACACCCGGGCCAGTGGTCGTTCCATCGGCGTTCCCGGGGTCCTGCGCCTGCTCGAATCCGCCCATCACGACCACGGCAAACAACCCTGGCGCGATCTGTTCGACCCGGCAATCGACCTGGCGGACAACGGCTTCGACATCAGTGCGCGCCTGGCGAGCCAGATCGCGCAGTCCGCACCGGAGCTCGCCCGCGACGAGAATGCGAAGGCGTACTTCCTGCAGCCGGACGGTACCCCCAAACCCCGGGGCTACCACCTGACCAATCCCGCCATGGCCAAAACACTGAGCGCCATCGCGGCCGACGGCCCGGATGCCTTCTATACCGGCGCCGTCGCCCACGACATCGTCGAGGCCACCGCGACCACCAGCGGCGGCCGCACCCCCGGGGCGCTCTCGCTCGACGATCTGGCCGGCTATCACGCCGCGAAACGGACGGCGCTGTGCACCGAGTACCGGGGCAAGCAGATCTGCGGGATGCCCAATCCGTCATCGGGCGGCATCACCGTCGCCGCGACGCTGGGCATCCTCGCCAACTTCGACCTGGCCGCCCTCGGCCCCGACCATCCCGATCGCAACGGGGGAAAACCGAAAGCCGAAGCCGTCCATCTGATTTCGGAGGCCGAACGGTTGGCCTACGCCGATCGGGACAAATACGTCGCCGACAGCGATTTCGTGCCGTTGCCCGGCGGCTCGGCCGACGCCTTGCTGAACAAGGACTATCTGAAGCAGCGAGCCGGACTGATCAACCCGGACCGTGCGATGGGTACCGCCCAACCGGGGGACTTCGGCCCGGTGCCACTCGGCGCCGGTGGGCCCCAGCCCGAGCACGGAACCAGCCATATCTCCGTGGTGGACCGGTACGGCAACGCCGCCGCGATGACCACCACGGTCGAATCGGCCTTCGGGTCCTTCCACCTGGTCGACGGCTTCGTCCTCAACAATCAACTCACCGACTTCAGCGCCGAACCCGCCGACGCCACGGGCACACCGCTGGCCAACCGGGTCCAACCCGGTAAACGCCCACGCAGTTCGATGAGCCCCACGCTGGTGTTCGACCGCGCACCCGACGGTACGCGCGGGCAGCTGATCGACGTCACCGGTTCGCCGGGTGGGTCGGTGATCATCCAGTTCGTGGTGAAAACGCTGGTGGGCCTGCTGGATTGGCAGCTCGATCCGCAACAGGCGGTCTCCCAGGTGGCATTCGGCGCCGCCAATACTCCGGTCACCGGCGTCGGGGGCGAACATCCCGCGGTCGACGCCACCGCCGACGGCGCACACGATCCGCTGGTGCAGCGACTGCGCGCGATGGGGCATCAGGTGTCGGTCGCCGACCAGTCCAGTGGGCTCAGCGCGCTGCAGCGCACACCGGACGGCTGGATCGGCGGCGCGGACCCGCGCCGGGAGGGCATCGTGCTCGGCGATGCTCGCTGAGCGGTACCTCAGTCCTGTTGCGCCGCAGTGTACTTCGCGCCGAGTTCGCGAAAGCGATCCATCGCGCGGGCGGCATGATCCTTGTCGTTGACCCGGATCGCGAGCATCGGCACGTACTCGTCGCCGACCAATTCCAGGCGCGCCCAAGCCTTCTTGTCCGGGATCGAGATGCCGCGGATATCCGCCCAGCGGAACTCGTTGTCGCCCAGAATGTTGCGGACCACCACACCCTGCGCACCGACCCGGACCCGCGGCCGGGTCAGCAGCAGCACCGCGCCGGCGAGCAGCAGACCGAAACAGACGATCGCCACCTGATCGGCGCCCCGGAAATTGACGCCGGTCGTGGAGTTGCTCGACAACACACCGGCCACGACGAACAAGATCGCGATCACCGCGGCCACGATGCGCGCGGTCCGCACCGCCCGGCGCGGCCGCACCTCGAGATCCCACTGCGGCTGCTCGGCGGCCGATCGGGTACCGCGGGAGACCGGTGCCATCGGCTCAGGCTTCTCGCCGCAGCGCGCGCAGGGTCAAGGCCGCGTCCAGCGCCGCCGCGCTCGCCTGCTCGCCCTTGTTCTCGGCCGAATCGGGCAGACCCGCGCGATCGAGCGCCTGCGCCTCGGTGTTCACGGTGAGCACGCCGTTGGTCACCGGGGTGCCCTCGTCCAGCGACACCCGGGTCAGTCCGGCGGTCACCGCGTCGCAGACGTACTCGAAATGCGGTGTCTCACCACGGATCACGACACCCAGCGCCACCACCGCGTCGTGGGTGCGGGCCAGCGCCTGCGCGACCACCGGCAACTCCATCGCGCCCGCGCACCGCACCACGGTGATCTGCTCGACGCCGGCCTCCCGGGCCACCCGCTCGGCATTGGCGAGCAACGTATCGCAGATGGTGCTGTGCCAGCGGGACGCGACGATTCCGACCGTCAAATCCTTGGCATCCGACAGCGCGAACTCCGGTACACCCGTACCGCTCATCGACCGTTACCCCTTCTCACCGAATCGCTCACCGTCTCCACTACTGCGCCGTCTCGCCCAGATCCAGATCGTCCAGGCCGACCAGATCGTGGCCCATCCGGTCCCGCTTGGTGCGCAGGTAGCGCAGATTCTCGGCATTGGCCCGCACCGGCATCGGCACCCGCTCGGTAATGCTGAGACCGTATCCGTCCAGGCCCACCCGCTTGGCGGGGTTGTTGGTCAGCAGCCGCATCGACTTGATGCCCAGATCGACCAGGATCTGCGCCCCGGTGCCGTAGTCGCGGGCATCGGCGGGCAGGCCGAGTTCGATGTTCGCGTCGACGGTGTCGTGCCCGGAGTCCTGCAGCTGATAGGCCTGCAATTTGTGCATCAGGCCGATTCCGCGGCCCTCGTGACCACGCATGTAGAGCACGACGCCCCGGCCCTCGGCGGCGACCATCTCGAGTGCCGCGTCCAACTGCGGGCCGCAGTCACAGCGCAGGGACCCGAACACGTCGCCGGTCAGGCATTCCGAATGCACCCGCACCAGTACATCGTCGCCGCCGTCGACGCTCAGATCACCGCGGACCAGCGCCACATGTTCGACGTCGTCGTAGATGCTCTTGTAGCCGACGGCCTTGAATTCGCCGTGCTTGGTGGGGATCCGCGCCTCGGCGATCCGCTCCACCTGCTTCTCGTGCTTGCGGCGCCAGGCGATCATGTCGGCGATCGAGATCAAGGCCAGCTCGTGCTCGTCGGCGAACACCCGCAGCTCCTCGGTGCGGGCCATATCGCCTTCGTTCTTCTGGCTCACGATCTCGCAGATCACGCCCGCCGGGCTGAGTCCGGCCATGCGCGCCAGATCCACCGCGGCCTCGGTATGTCCGGGCCGGCGCAGCACGCCACCGTCCTTGGCCCGCAGCGGAACGACGTGACCCGGCCGGGTGAATTCGTCGGCGCGCGCCGCCGGATCGGCCAGCAACCGCATCGTGGTCGCCCGATCCGCGGCCGAGATGCCGGTGCTGATCCCTTCGCGGGCGTCCACCGACACGGTGTAGGCGGTGCCGTGCTTGTCCTGATTCATGGAGTACATCGGCGGCAGGCCCAGCCGATCGCAGTCCGCACCGGTCAGCGGCACGCAGATGTAGCCGGAGGTGTATCGGATCATGAAGGCCACCAGCTCGGGGGTCGCCTTCTCCGCGGCGAAGATGAGGTCGCCCTCGTTCTCCCGGCCCTCGTCGTCGACGACGACGACCGCCTTACCGGCGGCGATATCGGCGACTGCGCGCTCGATGGTGTCGAACCTGGTCACGTCTGCTGTGCTCCATCTCGGAATAGGTGCGACTCGAGCCTACTGTGTCGATCGCCTCCGCTTCGCTCCGGCGTGTTCTCGGCCCGTCCGGCCGAGGAGATCGCAGTGGACGGTCCGGTGGAGGCTGACATCGGCAGTCGGGCGCTACCCGTTGTCTGTGGTGTGGACCTGTGTGGCGTTGTGGGTCGCGAGGGTGGGCTCACCCGCGCTGCTGGAGGCGCTCGACATATTTGGCGATGATGTCGACCTCCAGATTCACGGTGGCACCGACCGGTGCGGCACCGAGGGTGGTGAGTTCGCGGGTGGTGGGGATCAGTGACACCTCGAACCAGTCGCGATGTCCGGGCTCGGCGGCTTCGTCGACCCCCAGGCCGGAGACGGTCAGCGAGATCCCGTCCACGGTGATCGACCCCTTCTCGACCACGTAGCGAGCGAGATTGTCGGGCAACGAGATTCGCACCACCTCCCAGTTGTCGGATGGGGTGCGGGAGAGCACGGTTCCGGTGCCGTCGACGTGGCCCTGCACGATGTGCCCGCCCAGCCGGCTGTCCACGGCCGCGGCACGCTCCAGATTCACCGGCGAACCGACGTCGAGTTTGCCGATGCCCGAGCGGTTGAGCGTCTCGCCCATCACATCGGTGGTGAAGCTGTCGCCGCCGACCACGTCGACCACCGTCAGGCAGACGCCGTTGACCGCGATCGAGTCGCCATGGCGGGCATCGGAGGTGACCAGCGCACCGCGAATCGTGAGTCGCGCCGCATCCGCGGATCGCTCGACGGCGACGATCTCACCCAGCTCCTCGACGATGCCTGTGAACATCCTTATCTCCTGTCACCCGGCGCCCGCGTTCGGGGCGTCCGCTAGCGCAAACGGTGCCGGCCGCTCGTGGTATTCCCCGAGGAGCCGCAGTGTCATCAGGGTAACGACGCGCGGTAGCAGGCCACATCCGGCTGTCCTACGGACCGGTCCGAACCGCCGAATCGAGACCGTGGGACCGGAAAGGGGGCGGAAACCCGGCGCGGTATCGGCGGCACGCCGAGCGCAAGAGTCCACCACCCGGCAATTACCGGGCAACAGTGGGTCAGGAAAAGGAACACTGCGCAATATTCTGATATGTGTTGCAAAAGAAATACCGTGTCCGGACTCGAAACCCGTGAGAACGGGCTCATTTTGCGGCCGAATCCGAACCGTTACCCACCTGCCTGCGAATTCAACTCTCACCCTTGCGTGATGACGATTCCGGTAGCAATATTGTTATGTAGTTGATTCCAACGGTTCATTACCAGCAGCGCCAGTTCATCAGCACAGCGCTTGATTGCGTATCACGTACCACCGCAGCTCGTACCGGCTGTTCGCGACCGCACACAGCCGTATGCGCTGCCGCATTTCTGCACTATGCGTTTCGAGCAATACCGTTTCGACATCGTGTTCCGACGGCGTCCGGGATCGGAGCGATCCGCCAACGGATTACGTCGGACGACAACACCTATGGGGGTGCGGCGTGACCACATTGATCGATACGTCTCTCGGCGATCGCTGCGAGCGGTATCGCCGGGTATTCCATCTCCCCGCCCTGGTCGACGACGCCTCCCAGCACATCGTGCTCGAGATCGGGGCGCAGTTCGGAGCCGTCACCATGCCGGCCGACCTCGGCGAACGAGTCCTCCGCCAGTTGACCCGGTCCGGCCTGGTGACGCCGGTCGTCCACCACCCGCGCGCCCGGCGCTGGACCTTCATCACCGGCCCCGCCCGCGCGGCCGGAGTGAGCGCATCCGTTGCGGCCGAACTGTTTCGGCTCTACACAACCGTCGCCTGCACCGGTAGTCACGTAGTCCTGCCGTCGGCAGCGGACGAACGGACCGGCTATCGCATCTGGGTGCAGGCGCCCGAACACCTCGACGCGGTCGTCCCCATGGCGGCGGTCGTGGAGGCCGTGCGGATCAGCGCGACGCCGCCTGCTCGGTCTCGATAACCTTCTCGCGCAACGCTTCCACGGTCGCGGCCGGATCGTCGGTGCCGTAGACCGCGGAGCCCGCGACGAAGCAGTCCACTCCCGCTTCGGCGGCGGCCTCGATCGTGTCCATATTGATGCCGCCGTCGATTTCGACGACCAGACGCAATTCCCCGCTGTCGACCAGGCGGCGAACCGCCCGCGCCTTGTCCAGAACATGCGGGATGAAGGACTGCCCGCCGAATCCGGGCTCGACACTCATCACCAGCAGGGTGTCGAAGTTGCGCAGGATTTCCAGATACGGCTCGATCGGCGTATTCGGCTTCACGGACAGGCCCGCCTTGGCGCCGGCCGCTCGGATATCGCGGGCCACCGCGACCGGGTCCTCGGTCGCCTCGGCATGAAAGGTCACGTTGTAGGCTCCGGCCTCGGCGTACGGCGGCGCCCAGCGAGCCGGGTCCTCGATCATCAAATGGCAGTCCAGCGGAATGTCGGTGGTTTTCAGCAGACTCTGCACCACCGGCAGGCCCAGCGTCAGATTCGGCACGAAGTGGTTGTCCATGACGTCGACGTGCAGCCAGTCGGCACCCTCGACCGCCCGGACCTCGTCGGCGAGCCGGGCGAAGTCGGCGGACAGGATGGACGGCGCGATCATCGGCGACGGCCGGTGGAAAGGGGGATTCGAGGTGGACACAGCGCGTGAGTGTACTGGGTCGCCGACAGCCGAAATCGGCACTGTCGGCGATTGTGCGGCGCGAAGTTGGGTAGCCTTCGTAGGGTGATCAACATGTCGGCTGAAGAGGGACTGCGCAGCACACCCGTCGAAATCGGCGTCGCGGCCACCGTGTCGCAGCTGCCGATCGTGCGCGGATTGGCCGAAACACTGGTCCTGCTCAGTGATTTCACACTCGACGAGGTCGCCGACATCCGGCTGGCCGTCGACGAGGCCTGCTCGACGCTGATCGAGCTGGCCGTCCCCGGCAGCACCCTGCAGTGCCGGTTCACCGTCGGCGACACCGATCTGCTCGTGCGCGTGGCCGGTATCGCGGCCACGTCGAAACTGCCCGATCAGCGCAGCTTCGGCTGGCATGTGCTGCGTACCCTGACCGACGGGATCGAGGTCACCCAGGACCCGTTCGATTCGGCGATCTCCGGATACCCGACGGTCGTGGAGTTCCGGCGGGTCCGGGGGAAGGCGTAGTGGTCGACGAAGACGGCGTGTTCGAGGCCGACGAGGCCGCGGACACCGGTGGTACGGCCGCGAGCGGACCCCGAGACGATGCCGGTGCCGAGCACACCCACGACACCGATGCCACCCCGCCCGAACCCGACGCCGGCGACGATGTGGACGATGTCGCCGATTCGGTGTCCGGATACGACGACGTCAACGCCCTGTTCCAGGCCTTGTCACAGGCAGGGGACGACCGGCGCGCCGAGCTGCGGGACGAGCTGATCAACCGCTGCATTCCGTTGGCGGACCATATCGCTCGCAAATTCAGCGGTCGCGGCGAGCCGTTCGACGATCTGACGCAGGTTGCGCGCGTCGGGTTGGTCCACGCCGTGGACCGGTTCGATGTGTCACGCGGATCGAACTTCCTGTCCTTCGCCGTGCCCACCATCATGGGCGAGGTGCGTCGCTACTTCCGCGACAACACCTGGGCGATGCGAGTTCCCCGGCGGGTCAAGGAAACTCATCTGCGCATCGGATCGGCGATCGATTCACTGTCGCAGTCGTTGGGCCGCTCTCCCACCGCCAAGGAGATCGCCGCCGAACTCGACATCCATCCCGACGAGGTGACACAGGCGGTCATCGCGGGCAATGCCTATCAGCCCAGCTCGATCGACGCGGTGTCGGTGGGCCGCGATACCGAGGCCTCCCTGCTCGACACTCTGGGTGAGGAGGAGTCGCAGTTCGACCGGGTCGAGGAATATGTGGCGATCCGGCCGCTGCTGGCCGGGCTGCCCGAACGCGAGCGCCGCATCCTCACCATGCGGTTCTTCGAATCGATGACCCAAACGCAGATCGCGCAGCGGATGGGGATCTCGCAGATGCACGTCTCCCGCATCCTCGCGAAAACCCTTGCCCGGCTGCGCGAACAGAGCGCCCGCGAGTAGTCGCGTTCAGCGCTCGTCGCCGGCCACCGCGGCAGCGCGGCGTCCGTGCACGACCGCCGCGACCAGTTCCCCCGCCGGGCCGCCGAGGGTGCGCGGCGGCCGCCAGACCGCCCGCAGGGTGCGCCGCAGGTCGAGTCCGGCGACCGGGACGGCGCGCAGCTCACCACGGTCGAGTTGGTCGCCGACGGCGAGAGTGCTGAGCACCGCCGGGCCGACCCCGCCCAGCACGCTGGTGCGGATCGCGGCGGCACTGCCGAGTTCGAGCAGCGGTTCCGCGCGCGGATATTCGGCGAGCGCCGCGTCGAGAGTGCTGCGGGTACCGGAGCCGGGCTCGCGGACCACCAGAGCGGTAGCGGCGAGTTCGGCGACCGTGAGCGGTTTCCGGCGCCGCGCCCAGGCGTGTCCCGGGTGCACGACCACGACCAGCCGGTCGTGTGCGACGGTCACATGCGGCAGGCCATCGGGGACCGAGGGTGATTCGACGAACCCCAGATCGCATTCGCCGGCCAGCAGCCGATCGCACACCTGGCGCGAATTGTGCACCTGCAGATGGACTTTCACATCGGGCCGGGAACGACGGAAGTCGCCGAGCCAGCCGGGCAGCAGGCACTCGGCCACCGTCATACTGGCGGCGACGGTCAACTCCGCCTCCTGATCGGTGCGCAACCCGGCGGCGGCGTCGACCAGTCGATCCAGATCGGCCAGCACCTCCCGCGCCCAGTGCACCAGAACCGTGCCCGACGGCGTGAGCTTCGAGCCGCGCGGCGATCGACGCACCAGCGCGAGCCCGAGGCGGTGCTCCCACAGCCGCATCGCCCGGCTGGCATTCGGCTGCGCCATGCCGATCGCGCGTGCGGCAGCACCGAGACTGCCGTGATCGTCGATGGCCACCAATAATTCGAGAAATCCCAGGTCCGGTCGGGTATCGGCCATACCCGAATCATATGGCCTGCCGCACTCACATATCATTCTGATATGCCCCCATAGCGTTTGCGCGGCTACCGGGCAGGGTCGGCACACGGCACCGTAGCGGATATGACAAGCCTCGACCTCTCGCGGGCGGCCGCATCCGGCGACGAACCGCGATACCAACCCGCTGCTGCGGATCCGGCCACGTCGTTCGAGGACCGCGGCCGATCCGACAGCCACGCGCACGGGTCCGTGGCGGCCGGCCCCCGGGTACCGCCGCACGGTGGCCGGCCTGCAGACTTTTCGAGGCATCGGGCGCGGGAGCTCGGTAGCGACCTCGGTCCCGGGTTGGCGGTGACGGTCGCAGCGACCGTGGTCGCGCTCGGCATCGCGCGGTTCGTCCCGGCGGTCAGTCCGCTGCTCATCGCGATCGTGGTCGGCGCCGTACTCGCCAACGCCGTCACGCTGCCCCAGCGGGTGCAACCGGGGTTGCAGTTCTCGGCGAAGAAGTTGCTGCGACTCGGCGTGGCACTGCTGGGTCTGCAGCTCACCTTCGCCGACATCATCGGGCTCGGACCCGCGGTCATCGCGGTGGTCGTCGCGATCGTCGTGCTCGGGATCGGCGTCACCATGCTGCTGGGCCGGCTGCTGCGGATGACGTGGACGCAGCGCCTGCTCATCGCCTGCGGATTCTCCATCTGCGGCGCGGCCGCGGCGGCCGCGGTCGACGGCGTCGTCGATGCCGAGGACGAGGAGGTGCTCACCACTGTCGCACTGGTGGTTGTCTTCGGGACCGCGATGATCGGCCTCGTCCCGCTGCTGTCCGGAGCGTTCGGGCTCGGTAACCGGGCCGCGGGTATCTGGGCCGGCGGCGCGGTCCACGAGGTCGCCCAGGTCGTCGCCACGGGTGGGGCACTCGGCGGGACCGCCTTGACCGTCGCGGTCGTCGTCAAACTCGCCCGGGTGGTGTTGCTCGCGCCGGTACTCGCGGTGATCGGCTGGCAGGTTCGCCGACGCGCGGACAGCGAGCCCGGAGATCGGCGTCCCCCGCTGATCCCGCTGTTCGTCATCGCCTTCGTGGTCTGCGCGGCACTGCGCACCACGGGCGTCCTGCCGGAGGCCGTGCTCGGCACGGCGAAACTGGTCCAGACCGCACTGCTCACCGCGGCGATGTTCGCGCTGGGCGCGGGGGTGCGGGTGGCCGCATTGCGCCGAGTCGGCCCGCGCCCGCTGATCCTGGCCCTGCTGTCGACGGTGTGGGTATCGAGCGTGGCGCTCGCCGGTGCTCTGCTCGCGTCCTGAGCGGAGCACCGGCCGGGCTCAGACCGGTTTGCGCAGGGCGGCCAGGAACATCGCGTCGGTGCCGTGGCGATGCGGCCACAGTTGTGCCGCGGGACCGTCACCGATATCGCTCACGCCGGGCAGCAGTTCGCGGGTGTCGAGCTGCTCCGCCTGCGATCGACGCGCGAAATCGGCGACCACCGAGACGGTTTCGGGCAGGTGGGGCGAGCAGGTGGAGTACACCACCACCCCGCCCGGGCGCAGCAGATCCCATGCGGCGCCGAGCAATTCGCTCTGCAGAACGGTCAGATCGCGGACGTCGGCGGGCGTGCGCCGCCACCGCGCCTCGGGACGACGCCGTAGAGCTCCCAGACCGGTGCAGGGTGCGTCGACCAGGATGCGATCGTAGCCGGGGGTCAATCCCGCGGCGCGGCCGTCGGCCACGTGCACCGTGACCGGCAGGCCGCGAGTGGCCTTGCGTACCAGTTCGGCTCGGTGTTCCGCCGGTTCGACCGCATCGATGTGGTAGCCGTCGATATCGGCCAGCGCTGCGAGCAGGGCGGTCTTGCCACCGGGTCCGGCGCACAGATCCAGCCAGCGGCCGGAATCCGGGCCGAGCAGCCGCGCCCGGGTCAACGACAGCGCGACCAGCTGACTGCCCTCGTCCTGAACCGCGGCCATCCCTTCGCGCACCGCTTCCAGTTGCGCCGGGTCGCCGCTGCCGAGATACACCGCATAGGGCGACCAACGTCCCTCCTCGCCCCCGCTGACCAGGGCCAATTCCTCGGCGGTGATCTCGCCGGGCCGGGCCACCAGATGCACGATCGGCCGCTGATCATCGGCGGCGAGCAGATCGCGCAACTCCCCCGCCCGCGCGCCCAGTGCATCGGCGAAGGCCTGCGCGACCCAGACCGGATGGCCGAACTCGAAGGCCGCGCGGCCCACCGGATCCGCCGGCGCGAGCGTTTCGACCCACTGCTCGGCCGATCGCCCAGCCGCTCGGCGCAGGACCGCGTTGACGAAACCGGCCTTGCCGCTGCCGAATTCGCTACGCACGAGATCCACCGCGGTGTCCACCGCGGCATGCGCCCCGACCCGGGTGCGCAGCAACTGATAGACGCCCAGCCGCAAGACATCCAGCAGCGGGCCGTCGATGTCGGCGACCGGCCGACCGGCGCATTCCGCGATCACAGCGTCCAGTACCCCGAGCGCCCGGCAGGCGCCGTAGGCGAGTTCGGTCGCGAACGCGGCATCGCGGCCGGACAATCCGTACTCGCGCAACAGCACGGGCAAGACGAGGTTGGCGTACGCATCGCGTTCCCGGACCGCGCGCAGCACATCCCGCGCCACCAGCCGCGGCACGTCGACGACGCCGGCACCACTGCGGGCGCCGGACCGACGCCGGACCGGCTCGCCGGGCCGCCGGGATTCGTCGTTCCGGGAGAAGCCGCGCGGACCGTCCGAGTCTCGACCCGACCGGCCCCGGCGGCCTTGCGCGGACCCTCGACTCGTGTCCGAGCCGGACGCACCCGGCCGCGGATCCACTCCCGCCCGTCCGGTCGAGCGGTCGGTCCGCTCGCCGCGGGAGCCGCCCGCG